>JBGVRO010000042.1:0-38914 GCA_045128515.1 Eubacteriales bacterium
TACGTATTCCTCGAGGAACGTATTAAGGAGCACATAAAGCAGAATGCCGTTGGCAGAGCAAAGGTTGACGTATTCGTAACCGTTGATAACCACACCTCGGGTATGGGCAACGTTGGACTTGATACCGCCTATCTTGAGAGCTATCTTGCAGCGCTGCGCCGATTGTCAGATGAGTTTGGTCTGCGCGATGACGTCAGCGTTATGACCGTAGCTCGCAATCAGGACATCTTCACATACGATAAGCCCGAGGAAGACCTTGAGGCAGAGTGGGAGCTTTTCCGTTCCGTGCTTGACGAGGCAATCGTGGGATACACCGAGATGCGTGAGCGTGAGGGCGCAAAGGCAGAGGCTGATATTAAGGCAAAGATCGAGCTTGTGCGTGGATATGCCGATGAGGTTGAGGCGATCTCCAAGGAGGATACCGTAGGTTACCGCGATAAGCTTGAGGCAAAGATAAGAGCGATCCTTGATGATGCAAATATCAATCCCGACGAGAACCGCCTGCTTACCGAGTGTGCTATATGGGCTGATAAGATCGCCATTGACGAGGAGCTTGTAAGACTTCGTTCTCACTTTGGTGCATTTTACGATATATGCGCTTCAAAAGAGCCCTCGGGCAGAAAGCTTGATTTCCTTATGCAGGAGCTTAATCGTGAAACCAATACCATTGGTTCGAAGGCGAACAATGCTCGTATTGCAAGAATCGTCGTAAATATGAAGGGCGAGCTTGAGAAAATCCGTGAGCAAGTTCAAAATATTGAATAAATTTTGCAAACTGCTTTGGAGGTTTTCTACTTGACGTAGGTAACTACGCCCGGCACAGCAAATCCTCGCATTTCATCAAAATTTATTTCATTATTTCTTAAGAGCAATGAAGAAATAACCGATCAATAAGAGAGGTAAAACTATGAAATTCATAAACATTGGCTTTGGCAATATGGTATCAGCAGGACGAATCGTTGCCATCGCTTCTCCCGATTCCGAGCCTATTAAAAGACTTGTGCGAGATGCCAAGGAGGACGGAAGAGTTATTGACGTTTCCTGCGGCAGACGTACCAGAGCGGTTATTATTACCGACTCCGAGCACGTTATCCTGTCTGCAATACAGACAGAAACCATCACCAACCGACTTATCGACGACAGCTCTGATGATTCGGATGAGGATGAGGAATAATTTTACTAAGATTAATTTTTGAAGCCGAAAGGCAGAATGGAGTATAAAAATGATTTATCCTACTATAAAGCAGCTTACAAACGATCAGTTTAACCGTTACGAGCTTGTAATCGGTGTTGCAAAGTGCGCTCGCATCGTTACCGACGAGTACATTGAGATGAGAGCAAAGGCACAGAAGATGATCGACAACCACGAGACCGAGAAGCCCCTTGCAGCTCTCATCGATCCCGAGTACAAGGATCAGAAGGCGGTTAAGATCGCAATTGCAAAGCTTCAGAGTGGTCGCTTCAAGATGAAGCACCCCGACTAATGAAGGTTCTTTTTGGCTAAAATTCACGCTTGATTAACTCTCGCTGTATGTGAATACAGCTTCGGCATCAAACGCGGATTTTATCTCAAAAATAACTATCCATTAGAAGATGGATGATGAAAACGCCGTTTCCTTCCTCTCGACGTATATAAATACGTAGCGAAGCGGCACGAGAGTGCAAGAAAACTGTTAATAACAGTTTTCCCTCGAGTGTGACCGAGCAGGGGTGAGACCTTCGGGGCGGAAAACGACGCTTCTTCCTCAAATCTATCTATCCCTTAGTTTACGGATGATATATTTGGCAAAAAATGCTGTTTGACGGCAACTTGCTAAAAATAATATCTAAGTGATATTCTTGCTGCGCAAGAGTGATATTTCGCCATAGGCGAAGTGATATTCTCGCTATGCGAGAGTGATATTTTGCCTTCGGCAAAGTGATAATAATTTTAGAAAAGAGGTGGACTGTGTGTATTGTGAAGTATATCTTTTTGATGCTCCATATCATATAGACCGCCCCTTTGACTATTTATGCGGTGATGACGTTGCCGTTGGTAGCATCGTCAAGGTTCCCTTTGGCAGATCGAACAATCTTCGCCTTGCGGCGGTGACCAAGGTCAAGGATTCTTCCGACGGTGAGAAGCTTAAAAGTGTACATTCTGTGTATGATAGCAGATTTTCGCTGAGTGAGGAGATGCTGAGGCTTTGCCTCTTTATGAAGGGACATACCCTCTGCACCTTTGGCGAGGCGGTAAGATGCCTTATTCCTGCCGGCGCGCTTCATGAAACACCAAACGTGAAGGTTAAGAAAACCTGCGTTTTGATCAAGTCGGCATCAGAGGTTGATGAGCTTTTATCGGCAAAGGGCAGGGCAGGTATTCGCAGCGAGGGACAGAGAATAATTATTGAGTATCTTCGTGATATTGGCAGCGCAGATATTGAGTTGCTTCGCGATCTTCCCGGCACGTCATATGCCAACATTTCAGCCCTTAATGAAAAGGGGATTATTAAAATCATTGAGTCGGAAAGCATTCGCAACCCCTATGCCGAATATGCCAGAATAAGAAACACCGCACCTATTGAGCTTAGCCTTGCACAGCAGACGGCTTACGCCACGATCGAGTCCGAGCTGATGAGCGATTCGGCTCGCGCCGTTCTTCTTTTTGGTGTTACGGGCAGCGGCAAGACCAAGGTTATTATGAAGGCGATTGACAAAACGCTTTCAGAGGGGAAGGGCGTTATTATGCTTGTACCCGAAATCGCGCTTACACCGCAGACTGTGGGAATTTTCTGCACAAGATACGGTGAGAGAGTTGCGGTTATTCATTCGGCGCTGTCACAGGGCGAACGCTTTGATGCTTGGCGCAGAATTAAACGCGGTGAGGTGGATCTTGTTATCGGAACTCGCTCGGCAATATTTGCTCCCCTTGAAAATATCGGTATGATCGTTATTGACGAGGAGCATGAGCATACCTATAAGTCGGAGTCGGATCCCAAATATCACGCCCGTGATATTGCCGCATTCCGCTGCGGACAAAACAATGCGCTGATGCTTCTTGCGTCTGCGACCCCATCTCTTGAGAGCTTTTATAAGGCGCAGACGGGCACGTACACGCTTGCACCGTTGCGTGAGAGATACGGTGGCGTAAGGCTGCCCGATGCTATCGTCGTTGATATGCGCGAGGAGCTTCGTCTCGGCAATATGTCGCCTATAAGCGATCGACTTCACAAGTCGCTAAGCGAGGTGTATGAAAATGACAAGCAGGCGATCCTGTTCCTTAACCGTCGCGGCTATTCTACACAGATAAACTGTAAGGAGTGCGGCGAGGTACTTTCCTGTCAAAGATGCTCGGTTTCTCTCACATACCATAACGGACCGGACGGTGGCAAGCTGCTTTGTCATATGTGTGGATACAGTCAGCCTGTTCCAAAGCATTGTCCGTCCTGCTCGGCAGACAGACTTTCATTCCTTGGCTATGGAACGCAAAAGCTTGAGGCGGAGTTAAATAAATATCTGCCCGATATGTCGGTGCTACGTATGGATGCCGATACCACGGGAACAAAAATGTCCTACGACCGTATGCTTGAGGATTTTCGAGAGGGCAGAGCAGATATTCTGCTTGGCACACAGATGGTTGCCAAGGGACATGATTTCCCGAGGGTAACACTGGTCGGTGTTGCCTTGGCAGACACCTCTCTGCACGTCAGTGATTTTCGCGCGGCAGAGAAGACATTCTCGCTCCTGACACAGGTTATCGGCAGGGCGGGAAGAGCAACCGACGGCGGTGTTGCGATTATACAGACCTACTCGCCGAAGAACGAGTGCCTGAGGCTTGCGTGTCTGCAGGATTATGAGAAATTTTATGAGGGCGAGATCGCACTGAGGCGCGAGCTTTCATATCCGCCCTTCTGTGATATAGTATATCTTACGCTTACCTCCGACGATGAGAGTGAGCTTGCGCGCGAATCAAAGCGACTTTCGGATCTGGTAGTTGAGAAGCTTCGGGGAGAATTTTCGAAGCTTCCGTTTATAGTATTCGGTCCTTTTGAGGCGCAGGTATACAAGGTAAATGAAAAATATAGAATGAGAATGGTCATAAAATGCAAGCTGAATAAGGAGTCAAGGCTCCTGTTCCATCAGCTGCTGTGTGAATTTTCTACCGCCCGTCGTGTGACGCTGTCGGTGGATATGAACCCAATGACCGTGTAGCTAAAGGAGAAAAAACAATGGCAAAATTAAAAATAGTTAAATTCGGAGATCCCACTCTTCGCAAGGTGTCAAGACCTGTTACCGAGATCACTCCCAGAATCATCACTCTTCTTGATGATATGATTGAAACTATGCGTGCGGCAGATGGCTGCGGACTTGCGGCTCCTCAGGTTGGTGTTCTTCGCCGTATTGCGGTTATCGAGATTGAGGAGGGGAACGTTATCGAGCTTATCAACCCAAAGATCATTGCCTTCGCAGGTGAGCAGACCGAGCAGGAGGGATGCCTTTCCAATCCCGGTGAGTACGGCATTACCAAGCGCCCCAAGGCTGTTACCGTAAGAGCAATGAATCGTTACGGTGAGGAGTTTGAGGTTTCGGGTAGCGACCTTCTTGCGCGTGCGATCTGTCATGAGTGCGACCACCTTGACGGCAAGCTTTATATTGACGTGCAGATCCGTTCTCTTGACGACTGATCCTTAGGAAAGGATGTATTTTCATGAATAATATAATGTTTATGGGTACGCCCGAGATTTCGGCTACCTGCTTAAAGCAGCTTATTGCAGATGGTCACGGCATTTCTGCGGTCATCACTCGCGAGGATAAGCCGCGCGGCAGAGGAAACGTTATGACTCCCACTCCCGTAAAGGCACTTGCCCTTGAGCACGGAATCGATGTTCATACCCCTGCGACCCTGCGCGACGAGGCTTTTGCCCAGCTGCTCGACCGATACAAGCCTGATATCATCGTGGTCGTGGCATATGGCAAGATCCTTCCGCTTAACGTAATTGAATACCCCAAGTACGGTTGTGTTAACCTTCACGTGTCCCTTCTGCCCAAGTACCGTGGCGCAGCTCCTATGCAGAGAGCTATTATGGAGGGCGAGAGCGAGACAGGTGTTACCGTAATGTATATGGCAGAGGGGCTTGATACGGGTGATATTATCTCGGTTGAGAAATTCCCCATACTTCCCGAGGATGATTTTGAGGCAATTCACGATAGATCTGCCGAGGTTGGCGGTAAGCTTCTTTCCAAAACAATAGAGAGCATATATAACGGCACCGCTGAAAGAATAAAGCAGGACGATTCTCTTGCTTGCTATGCAAAGAAGGTGGAGAAGGAGGATTGTAAGATCGACTTTACTCTTCCTGCACGTCAGCTTGACTGTATTATCAGAGGTGTTACACCCATTCCAGGTGCATTCGCTTATCATGGCGGTAAAATGCTTAAGATAAACAAGGCTCGTCCCGTAGAGGGAAAGGGCAAGCCGGGTGAGGTTATTGACCTTAGCGACAAGGGTGAGGGATACGTTACCATCGCATGTGGCGAGGGTGCGCTTCGCGTTACACATCTTATTCCTGAGGGCAAGGGAAAAATGACCGCAGGCGATTTTGCTCGAGGCAGAAAAATTAATCTTCACGATATACTTGAATAAAAGCGACAAAAAGGATAGGCTATGAATATAAGGCAGATCGCTCTTCGTATCTTGGATGAATACGAGGCAGGAGGAAAATTTATAAATCTTGCGCTTTCCACTCACCTGACAGACGGATTGTCCAGGGAGGAGAAGGCGGCTTTAACTGCGTTGATATATACCTCTGTGGAGCATAAGATCACCTACGATTACTATATCTGTGCACTTTCAAAGCGCTCGGAGGATGATATTGATCCTCATACAAAAAATATACTCCGTCTTGGTCTTTGCCAGATATTTGATATGCATTCAATTCCGGATTTCGCAGCGGTAAACGAGACTGTAAAGCTTGCGAAGACACCTGGTGAGAAGTCCTTTGTCAACGGTGTGCTCCGCGCCGCCGTAAGGCAGAAGGATGATATGCCTATGCCCCCAAAACAGAAGAATTTTCGCCGTTATCTTTCGGTGAAATATTCTTTCCCACTTGCAACGGTAAAGCATTTTCACTCGCTTTTCGGCGACGATAGAACCGAGCGTATGCTTGATTTCTTTAACAACGTAAAGTACACCGATATTACTGTAAATACCATCAAAATTTCGGTTGAAAAATACCGAGAGATGCTTTCTCTTGCAGGATATCACACTCGCATCAACCACGCATCACCTGTTTCTATCAGAATTCTTGATTCTGTGAATCCCGAGCTTTTACCCGGATTTAGTGACGGACTTTTCTTTGTGCAGGATATTGCTTCTGCAGTTTCGGCAAGCGCGCTTGACCCCCGTGAGGGCGAGCTTATCGTTGACGTGTGCGCCGCTCCGGGTGGCAAAAGCTTTGCTGCGGCAGTTCTTTCGGGCGGTAAGTCCGAGATACATTCCTTTGACCTTCACGAAAGCAAGCTTTCGCTTATAAAATCGGGTGCAGAGCGCCTTGGATTGTCCACTATAACAGTGGAGCAAAGAGATGCTACCGAGCCTGATCCCACACTCGTAGGCAGAGCCGACAGAGTAATCTGCGATGCGCCTTGCTCGGGTCTTGGTGTGCTTGGTAAAAAGCCCGACCTGCGTTATAAGGATATTACAAATCTTGATGAGCTGACCGATCTTCAGCTTAAGATCCTTACAGCATCGTCTACATACCTTAAGTCGGGTGGATATATGATCTATTCCACCTGTACCATCAACCCTGCGGAAAACGAGCAGGTAGTTGAAAGATTCCTTGCAGAAAACACCGATTTTGAGATTGCGCCTATACGCACGTCGAATATGGCATCGGAGAACGGTATGCTTTATATGCTTCCGTTTGAGCATCTTAGCGACGGCTTCTTTATGGCGAAAATCAGAAGGAAATAATTGAAAATGACAACTAAAGTTGACTTATTATCGCTTTTACCCACAGAGCTTGAGGAGTTTTTTCTCTCTATAGGAGAACCTAAGTTCCGCGCAAAGCAGGTCTTTCAAAGGCTTCACCGTGGCGAGAGGGTAAGCGAGATTACAAATTTATCAAAGGCGCTGAGAGAACGCCTTGCAAGCGAAACTCTTGATACGCTTCCTGTTGTAGAGGAAAAGCTTGTGTCGAAAATTGACGGCACGGTCAAATATCTGTTCCGTCTGCACGATGGCGCGTGTATTGAGAGCGTTTTTATGAAATATAAGCACGGCAATACCCTGTGTATTTCGAGCCAGGTCGGTTGCCGTATGGGATGCAAGTTCTGTGCCTCTACTATTGGCGGTAGGGTTCGCGATCTTCAGCCCTCCGAGCTTCTCGGTCAGGTGATTGCCGCCGAAAAGGACTCGGGCGAGCGCATTTCCAATATTGTTATGATGGGTATTGGCGAGCCGCTTGACAACTATGACAACGTTATTAAGTTCCTTCGACTCGTTAATCATCCCGACGGACTTAATATTGGTTACCGTCATATCTCTCTTTCCACCTGCGGTGTTGTTGACGGCATAAATAAGCTTGCTACCGTGGATATTCCAATCACACTTTCCATCTCTCTGCACGCGGCAAATGACGAAAGACGTTCGGAGATCATGCCTATCAACAATAAGTGGAATATTGCTTCGTTGCTTCAGGCGTGTGTGTCCTACTATAAGACAACGGGCAGACGTATTTCCTTTGAATATACCCTTATTTCGGGCAAAAACGACTCCGAGGCAGATGCAACCGAGCTTGCGGCACTTCTAAACTCCTATTTTCGTCCTATCGGTGCGCCCATTCACGTTAACCTTATCAGAGTAAACGAGGTTAAGGAAACAGGATTTAAGAAGGGCTCAAACGAGTCGGTAAATGCCTTTGCAAAAGCACTTGAAAAGCGAGGCATCACCGCCACCGTCAGACGTAAGCTTGGCAGTGACGTTAATGCGGCATGCGGTCAGCTCAGACGTTCTAATTTAAATAAAAAGGAAGAAAATTAGCTTGATTACAGAAAAATATGGCAAGGTTGTAAAGGGCCTTGGCGGACTTTATGAGGTCAGAATAGACGAGGGCGGTGAGATAAGCCGTCTTGCTTGTCGCGCAAAGGGTGTTCTTAAGCGTGATGAGGCAAAGGTGCTTATCGGTGACAACGTTAAGGTCACAATAGACGATTCTACACCCGACGGAATTGTGATCTCGGAGATCTTGGAGCGCAAGAACTCGCTTATCCGTCCCCCTCTTGCCAACCTTGATTATATATTTATCGTGTTCGCGGCGGCAAAGCCTTCGCCTGTTATAGAAACGGTGGACAAGCTTATTGCCATTGCCGTACATAACTCAATAACTCCTATCGTTGTAGTGACAAAATCCGATCTTCAGTCGGATGCAGCCGAGGAATATGCAGCTATCTACCGACTTGCAGGTATAGAAACCTTCGTAACCTCATCGCAGGCAGGCGAGGGAATTGAGGAAATCTCTACATATATTAAAAATAACGTAGTATCGGGTAAAACCGCCGCTTTTGCAGGTGCGTCGGGTGTTGGTAAATCTACCCTGATGAATGCTTTATTCC
This sequence comes from Eubacteriales bacterium, assembly GCA_045128515.1. Lineage (GTDB taxonomy): Bacteria > Bacillota > Clostridia > Oscillospirales > CAG-272 > UBA1740. Next base: position 8,593 of record JBGVRO010000042.1, read on the forward strand.
CGAATCTCACTCTTGCGACGGCAGAGATCTCTCACAAGATCGAGCGCGGTAGACACACCACCCGTCACGTTGAGATCTTCGATATTAACGGCAGTGACGATACAGGATTTCTTGCAGATACTCCAGGATTTTCGCTGATAGATTTTGCACGATTCGATTTCTTCAGCCTTGAGGAGCTTTTGCCCACCTTCCCGGAGCTTTTACCCTACGTAGGCAAATGTCGCTATGCCGACTGTGCTCACGTCGGCGAGGGTGCAGATGAGTGCGCTGTTGCCCGCGCCGTTGTCGAGGGCGAAATTGCCCCTACCAGACTTGAGTCATATCGTTCAATCTACAAGGTACTTAAGGAAAAGAACAATTATAAGTAAAAATGCATATATTAGCGTAATGCATTAAATAACACAACAACCAATTCTTAGCGAGGACACATCATTGATTTGCAATACAATTCTTGACGCAATGGGAAACACTCCCATTATTCGTCTTAACAATATGGTTAACGAGGATATGGCAGAGATCCTTGTGAAATTTGAGGGTCTTAATATTGGCGGCTCAATAAAAACCAGAACGGCTTATAATATGATTTTAGATGCTGAAAGGAAGGGTATTATCACCAAGGATACGGTGATCGTAGAGCCTACCAGCGGCAATCAGGGAATAGGACTTTCTCTTGTGGCAGCCGTTCGCGGATATAAGACTAAAATTATTATGCCCGATTCGGTTAGTGAGGAGCGCAGAAAGCTTGTTCGTCATTATGGCGCAGAGGTTATCCTTGTTCACGATGACGGAAATATCGGTAAATGTATCGAGGAGTGTATGAATTTGGCACTCAAAATGCAGTCCGAGGATAAGAACGTTTTCGTACCTCAGCAGTTTGAAAATCCTGCAAACGTACAGGCTCAGAGAGAGCAGACTGCAGTTGAGATCTTAAGACAGGTTGACGGTCCGATCCACGGCTTTTGCTCGGGAATAGGAACGGGCGGAACTATCACGGGAATCGGTGAGGTGCTGAAGGAAGCAAATCCCGACATTACAATATGGGCAGTAGAGCCAAGACATGCCGCAATTCTTTCGGGTGGCTCGATCGGTACACATATTCAGATGGGAATTGGAGATGGAATAATTCCGACCATACTGAACAGAGAGATCTATAACGGCATATGCATAGTCGATGATGATGAGGCTCTGCAGACCTCGAGAGATCTGGCGGCAAAAGAGGGCATTTTGTGTGGAATTTCAAGCGGAACAAATGTTTGCGCCGCAATCAAGCTTGCCAAAATGCTCGGCAAGGGCAAAACTGTTGTTACCGTCCTGCCCGACACTGCCGAGAGATATTTCTCAACCCCGCTTTTTGACCAAAACTAATTAAAAAATCCAAGTCACACGACTTGGATTTTTTGTTGCTTATACTGTAATAACCTCAATGCTTGAATTTATGTCCTTTGCCATGTAGGCATATTTTGAGTCGGAACGACAAATAAGAATATCTGCATTTTTGAGTAGCTGTCTGTCACGTTCATTTTTTGCATTATTGCTGTTGCATAGCTCGCAATCAAGGCTGAACAGGTTTAATGAATCACCGTAGGCAGGAATGTCATGCGATAACTTAACGGTAAATATAACATCGGGGTATCGGTGAGATAGGCTGCCAAATAATCTGTAAATCATATTTTGAGTGTCACCGCCTGCCGTAAATACCCTTGCATTGCGGTTTTCTATCATGTCTATAATCAGTTCTTGAACATCGCTAAATAATTCATCACCGAAATCATCACTCTCTAAAATTGTAACTCTTTTTATCATAAAATCACCCCACAATATCTAAATATAGATAATATGATTATATTGTACTCGGTTTAACGACAATTGTCAAGAGAATGGGTATAATATATACTGAAACAGGGTGATTTTTATGATTTCTTACGAGCCGCTTTATAAGACTATGAAGGAAAAGGGCTTTACAACATACAAGCTTATCAACGAATATGGCATCAGCAGAAGCCTTATCGACAGGTTAAAGCATAACAGACCTATAACCACCGTTACACTTAACGATCTTTGCACAATTCTTGATTGCAAGGTTGAGGACGTTATGGTTTATATTAAGGACGAAAAATAGTCCTAAAAATATTTCGAAAAAATTTCAAAAAACTATTGACAAATTCAATATTATATTGTATAATACTTAAGTCCGAAGACAGCAGGTTCCGGTAAAAGCGTCAGCTTTCCTGCCGAGGTAAGTAAACTTAAATATTTTTGTATTTTTGTTGTCCTTTTCTCGGGGTGGTCTGCGCCTTATCGGAAAAGGATATTTTTTTATTGATTTTTTATGGAGGTGAAACAATGCCAAGTAATAAGATTCTTGAACAGAAGAAGGCGGTTGTTGAGGAACTCGCAGCGAAGATCCAGTCCGCAGCAGCAGGCGTTCTCGTTAAGTATGAAGGCATTACAGTGGCTGAAGATACCGAGCTTCGTGCGGCTCTTCGTAAGGCTGGTGTAGAATACACCGTTATGAAGAACACACTTACCGGTCGTGCTTGCGACATCGCAGGTTACGGTGATATGAAGCAGTACCTTTCCGGTATGACCGCTATCGCAATCAGCCAGGACGATCCCATCGCAGCAGCAAAGATCATGAAGCAGTACGCTGATAAGGTTAAGGGCTTCGAGATCAAGGCTGGTTTTGTTGACGGTGGTATGCTTGATCAGGCAGGCGTTATCGACCTTGCAGAGACTCCTTCAAAGGAAGTTCTTATCGGTCGCATGATGGGCAGCCTTCAGTCGTCCCTTTACAGCTTTGCATACGTGCTTCAGGCTATTATCGACAAAGATGGAGAAGCAGCTCCTGCAGAGGAAGCAGCTACCGAAGAAGCTCCCGCAGAGGCTTAATTCCTGCGAACTAATTAAATTGTATAAAATTTCTTAAATAACGGAGGATTTTAAAATGAACGAAAAGTCTACTCAGATCCTTGAAATCGTAAAGGGTCTTACCATTCTTGAACTTGCAGATCTCGTAAAGGCACTTGAGGAGGAGTTCGGTGTATCCGCAGCTCCCGTTGCAGTAGCAGCAGCTCCTGGTGCAGCAGCAGCTCCCGTTGAGGAGAAGACCGAGTTTGACGTTGTACTTAAGGCAGCAGGCGCTTCCAAGCTCAACGTTATCAAGGTTGTTCGTGAGCTCACCGGTCTTGGCCTTAAGGACGCTAAGGACCTTGTTGAGGGCGCTCCCAAGACCCTTAAGGAAGGCATCTCCAAGGAAGATGCTGAGAAGATCGCTGAACAGCTTAAGGCTGCAGGCGCAGAGGTTGAGATTAAGTAATTTCACCACCAAATATTTTAAAAGTGTGAGTCACCTGCTGATTCACACTTTTTTCTTTTTTTCTTTGAAATTTTGGTATAAATTCGCGCTCGTCCCACTTGCCGTAGATCTCTACGGCTGGTGTGCTGACGAATCACGATTTTCTACTCAAAATTTCTGTGAAAATGCGACGCCTTCGCAATTTTTGCTCTAAAACAAAATTTCTGCGAAAATATTGGGTTCGCGCTCGTCCCACTTGCCGTAGATTACTACGGCTGGCGTGCTGAAGAATCACGAATTTCTACTCAAAATTTCTGTGAAAATGCGACGCCTTCACATTCCTCGCTTTCAAGCGAAATTTCTGCGAAATTGTTTTTTGTTAAAGCATTATACTGTTCGTACTGCAATATGTTAGTTGCAGTCTTTTTTTGTTTTCTTTTGCATTTTTTCTCTCGTTTTAATACATAATAGATGTATTAAATCAGGTTTGAGGTAATAATGAAGCTTTCGTTTACACTATTGGTGCTTGTTATTTTGCTTTCACTTTTGCTTTTGTCGGGGGTGATTATATACTTTTCGGCGCGGATTCTCTTTTTGGCGGTATTTAGCAGAAGTGTACCGAATATTCTTAAGAAAAAAAGCAGCCTGACGAAAATAACCAAGTCAGAGGCATTTGTAAATGAATTATCGCAGAAGAGTATGGCATTGAAGGAAAGAGAAACCGAGACGGTGGAAATAGAGGGGTATGGGGGCGTAAGACTTTGCGGACATATTCTTTCTGCTGCTGAGCCTCGCCGTATCGTTATAGCAGTTCACGGTTGGCGTGGGTCGTGGTGCCGTGATTTCGGCATTGTCAGTGAGTTCTTTCATACCTCGGACACTACGGCGATATTTGTAGAGCAGAGGGGACAGCAGGGCAGTGGCGGTGATTCCATCACCTTTGGCATCTGTGAGCGATACGATATTCTTGAGTGGGTCAGGTGGGCAACCAACCGTTTTCCCGATCTGCCCATATATCTTTGCGGTGTTTCTATGGGTGCTACAAGTATTCTGATGTCTGCATCTCTCGGCCTATCCGATAGTGTTCACGGCATTATTGCAGACTCCGGCTTTACCTCACCCGTGGAAATATGGAAATATGTGATCCGTAATAACCTGCATTTGCCATATTCTATATACGGTAGGGCGGTCAGCCGCGAGTGTATGAAACGAACGGGACAAAACCCAAGTGAATGCTCAACTCTGACAGCTCTCAGAGATTGTCCTGTGCCGGTGCTGTTCATTCACGGAGAGGATGACAGCTTCGTTCCCCTTGAAATGACCTACCAAAATTATTATGCCTGTTCCTCTCCAAAAAGATTGTTTGTTATTCCCGGCGCAAATCACTGTATGGGCTATTATATAGACCCAATAGGCTATGAAAAGGAAATGACAGATTTTTGGGAAAAATATGATTAAATAAACAAAGAGCGCCCGAAGGCGCTCTTTTTATTGTAGTTTTAACCGATAAAGGTGAAGAGAAGGGGTATTCTACCCTCGTTGTCTGGGGACAACCATCTTACGCAAATCGTATAGGTTTCACCGGCTTCAAGATAATACTCGATCTTAAAGTTAGCTTCATAACCGCCATCATCGTTGGACGCTAAGCAGTCGCCATACTGATCGTAAAGATCGGCATAGCTATCCATGTTCGCCATAGAGGTGAAGCTCCAATAACCGCTTTCGGTGGGACAGATAGTGAAGCTTAAGGTTTCGCCTCTCTGAATGTATTCAACGAAGCTTACGTCATTTACGATAACGTCAACGTTAACGGTAGGAGTAAAGGTGATTGCGTAATCAAAGCTACCGTCACCACCGTATGGAACGAATGCAAAGCGAACGTCACCGTCGTCGTAGGAATAACCCTTGCTTGCCAACGCATTTTCTACCTCAGCCATGCTGAAGCTGATTGCACGCGGCTTATCACCTTCGGTGAAGCTGATGCCGTCAAGGATAACTTCCTCTCCGCTATCAAGGATAATGCTTACGTAATAGGTGAACTGAAGGTAATCGTATACGTAGTAACCAACAACGTAGTGTGTACCGTTACCGTACTGATTTGTGAGGTCCTCAAGAATAACGTTTCCGCTGATACCGTTGGAGTTTTCAAGACCACATCCGAAGCAGTAGTAGTGATCTTCGTTAATCTTAACCCAATCATGGTCTGTGGGCTCTATGGGATATGTCTCGTATCTCGTCTGACATACGGGGCAGTAGCTTCCTTCAAGACCCTCCTGAGAGCAAGTAGGTGATTCGATGGTGGACCAATTATGCTTACAGCAATTTCCGGTTGAAACCTCGTTTGCTCCGTAGCTGTCGGTATATACGCAGGTTCTGTAACAGCCGTTAGAGAAATCGTAGGTATATTCGTACTGATGCCAATAAGATCCGTTATTATGGTAGCTAAGCATTTCATAATTATAACCGTTTATATACATATATTCATAGCGGCTTTCACTTACTGTGCCATTGCGGTATATATATTTGTTATAATCTGATGAAGCTGTTTGACGTCCGTTATAGTCATACTCATATTCGCTTGTAGATTGATAGTACTGATTTCCAATGTTAGTATTGTTAACAGCAATGATCTCGGACTTTATGTGATTGCCGCTGTTATCATAGAAGTCCATATCGGAATAATAGCTTCCGCAACCGGGACAGTCGTATCTTGTTCCGTGATCAAGCTCTGTAACATTGTAATTGTGATACTGAAGGGTTTTGACTGCAATAGTCTTTGCATATGCGTATCTGCCGGTCTCCTCATTGTAGCCGAACTGCCATGTTTTGTAGAGTGTTGCAGTGCAGTCACCGTTGTCAAGCCAGTAGTTTGCATATCTGATCTTGAAGGGACACTTCTCGGGATCGGTTACTGCGCATACATAAATCCAAGCTTCGCTATAATAGTAGTTGTATCCGTCTGAGTTGTACTGATTTCCATTGATAACGCCGTCGATCCAAAGCTCGCAATACTTACTGTTAAGGTCGCAAAGAGTGTGGTACTCAAGATTCGTATAATATCCGCAAGCGCATCCCTGAATAGCAACGTATCCGCCGCAAAGGCTGCCGTACTGAGAAAGCTCTATCTTCTCGATAGTATAGGTCGAGTGCCAACGTGTGTCAATATTGCTATAAGAATAATCGCAGTACTTACATGTATAGTAAATGTCTACACCGTCCTCGCAGGAGGTTGCTCCGGGATGAAGAACAGCAACTACGTCGTAATCGTGTATTGTCTCGGTGCTGGTGTACTCTTTGTCAAGAACAAGGGTGTTACCAACGCTGACAACTACCTTATGGGTCTCAGGCTTTTCACAGCTACCGGCAATGTCGGTACGTGTGGTTGTAATCTGAGCTCTGAGTCCGCATTCAAGGCAGACATAAGCGATAGTTCTAACGTATCTGCCTTCCTCGTCATAGTACTCGTTATCGTTGTAATTGTAATTTCCGCAGCAATCGAAATGATGTCCGAACTCCTTGCCGCAGGCACAGCTTCCAAAGCTGGCTGTTCCGTAGCAAGCGCCAAAATCGGTAAGGTCGATTTCTTCATAGTTGCAGTCATGGTAGCGATATGTTCTGGTATAAGAATCACCACAGTTTTTACAGGTATAAGTGGTAACAACACCGTCCTCGCAGCTATCACCCATAAGCTCGTGCTTTTCCTCATATTCGTGCTGGGAGTTCTTAGCATATTCGCCGGTCTTTGAGTTGTAATGGAAGTAGAGGTAATCGGTACGCGAGAGTTTTTCGTTCTCGCTACCGAATATAGCCTTGTAGATGCTCTGAGGAGATGCGAAATCAGCCGCTGTAAGCTCCTTGGTCGTTCCGTCGGGATAGGTCGCTGTAGCTCCGTCTTCTCTCATATCAAGCTCTACGATCTCATCGGTTGCCTCGTTAACCAGAAGAGTATAGAGAACCTCGTTCGAATTGTGGTCATCTATAAGCTGTCTCATTGACATCTCATATCCGATGGTGGAATAGGTGTATTCGTATGCTCTGAAGTCACCGCAATTAGACTCGGATGTATATCCAAGCATATTGTCGTAATCAGGGATGAAGCTGCAGATATATTGTCCTCTGTAATAATAAGTCGAGCCATTATACTGCATTTGTCCGGACGTATTATACTGCTCGTTATAAGCCTCGGTTTCAAGCATATCCTCCTTGGGAGCAACCATGCCGGAGTTGATCTCGTTTACGATGTCTGCCCAAGTAACGTCAATTCTGCCTGTGAAGGAGATGTCAACGCTTGCGTCGATGTGGGCGGATCGATCGCCAATTTCAAGGGTGAGATCAAGCACGTCAACGCCAATGTCAATAAGCTGACCTGCAGGGTTTACGGTAAATTCAAGATCGATCTTGCCGCTTATAAGCTCAAGAGCCTGATCTACCATTTCCTTAACGTCGTCAGCATGCTCAGGAGCGATAAGTTCGTAGAGGGTCTTTTCGCTAAGCATATCTACAACCGCATCCACGTCCTCAACGTAGGAATTATCCTCTGATCCGAAGATAAGCATACCGATAGTAATCTCGGCATAATCCTCGCCGTAAAGAACATCCTTAATATCCTCAATGCTGATGGGAAGGCCAAGCATATCGCAAAGGCTTTCGCACTCATCAAGCAGCTTGTCAAGATCAATACCGTTCTCGCTGATGATATCGGGGATCTCGGTAATCTTTGTATTAAGAGTATCAATAACAGTATCGTAAAGCTTATCAACAGTACCCTCACCGAAGTAATGGTCAATTACCTCTGCAACGCTGAGGGTTGCAAGGTTTTCGTTAAGTGCCTCGATCTTGTCATGGTCAAGACTGATAACGCGAGTGCCGTCAGCCTTTGTCTCGGTGGTAAAGAGAATGTTGAGAGCATCGTTAACGATCTCATCAATAGCCTCAGCGTTCTTATCTGCAAGAGTCTCAACCGCAGGGATAAGATTATCCTTTACAAAGGATACGATCGCATCGGTTGTTTCTTCTTCGAGATTTGTAGCATCGTCAATGACCTCGGCAATAGCATACTTGCCGTTTATATCGTGTTTGCCGGATTCAATATTGTAGTATATGAATCCGCCGTCAATAATTGCGGTAAGGGCATAGGTTCTGGACGCGCCTTCCCACTGATCGAAGTAATTAACAGATCCGATCGCCGCGCCGTGAAGCTCGCCGTCCTCAACGTAGACCATAAGCTCGGTAAGATCAACCTTCTCGACTTTTCCTACAAGCTCCCAATCGCTGTCCTCGTCTTTCTTCTCGCTCATAGAGAAGCTGAAGTTGTTAACTCGGATAACGATGCCGTCGATTTTAACAGCTGTGCCGCTGGACTGACCGCACTGTGTACATACACCGTTTGAATAGGTGTGGTTATTAGTAGCGGGAATTTCAACCTGTACAGATTCACCGCATACGCAGGTAATAAGCTTTAAGCCGCTTTCAACACAGGTCGCTTCCTTAACGATCTGCTCATTAACCATCTGGTGGTCAAGCTTAGGAAGAGTTTCGGTATACTCGTCGTTACATTTTGTACACTTGAAGGTTTCGTAACCGTTCTTTGAACAGGTGGATTCTTCCTTCTTTACAGACTCATAGCTATGTCCTGTCGCAACCTGAGTTGTGGTGTAGGAAAGGCTACAGTTCTTACAGCTATGTACAGTAATACCGTTTGTTGTACAGGTAGGCTCGGTTACCTTGGTATCCATAACGTGACCCTGTGCAACGGAGGTGATAGTCTTTTCGGACTTGTGACAACGTACACATACCTTAAGAATATATCCGTCCTGAGTACAGCTACCCTTGAAGGTCTGCTCTGCAAAGTTGTGACCGTAAAGCTCACATCTTTCCGCAGGAGTAAGTCTGGTAACGGTGTAGTAGGAGAAGTGGTTAGTCTTAAAGGTTACGTAACCGTTGTTGTACGTAGCCTTGATGGACTCAAGCTGACCGTCATCTGCGATGAACCAGATTGCAATACTGTCAACGTCATCACCCTCCTGAAGAGTGTAGGGAAGAGTAATGGTTACGTAGTTGTTTTCACCGAAGCTTGAGATGTTGCTCGAGCCGTCGTTAATGGTGAAGTTATAAATAGGACTGTTTCCAACCTGATCAAGCTGATCGGGATCAAGAAGTCCGTTAAGGTCGTCGTTAGTAAGCTTTTCAGCCGAGATGGTTACGTCGTTGTCACCTATAGAATCAACAACACCCTCGTCAAGGCTGATGTTAGCATCGTTAAGCTCGATCTCGGTATCCTTAAGGTCGTCGGGCTTAATGGCGTCGGTGGTTGTACCCTCGAATACGGTAACCTTCTTGGTTTCAGAGCAGTATTCACAGCTGTCGGTTCTTACACCGTCAACAGCCTCGCCCTTGATCCACTTGTGACCTGTGCTGTTCTTCTCGATCTTTTCGGTCTGAACGTCACCGCAGGTACATGTAAGAGTCTTTACACCGTCATCCTTACAGGTGGGAGCGGTAGTGATTGCTGCAATATAGCTATGGTAGTAAACATGCTCGCCCTCAACGTCCTTGCCACACTCCTCACAGGTGTATACCCAAACGCGCTTACAGGGAGAGCCGTCTACGGGTGTCTCTACGTATTCGGAGTTGCTGATATTGTGACCAAGCGCCTCACCGATAGTATCGGTGTATCTATCGCCACATGCACATGCATATGTTTCGGTAGCAGCATTTTCACAGTCTGCCTCGGTAGAGGACTCAAGAGTGTAGCTGTGAGCTGCAGTGCTTCCGTTAGTGAAGGTGTCGTTTGCATCGGTGCTTACCTGACCGCATGCACAGGACTTGTAGTATACAGCAGGACTTGTGCAGCTTGCCGCGGATTTGAGCGCATCGGCAGAGGTCACCTTTTCGGTATATGCATGAGCCGCTGCGCTACCTTCGGTAGCATTACAAACCTTACAGGTCTTGGGGCTCTGGCAGTTTGCCTCATTCCAATCGTGGCCCTTAGCCGCGATAGACTCGGTCTGCTTTTCACCGCAGGAGCAAACACGCTCCTTTGAGCCTGCCTCGGTACAGGTGGCATCGGCTACAACGGTCCATTCACCGAAGGAGCAGGTGTGTCCATCCTTGCCACCAAGTATAAGAACAAGAGCAATGATAACTGCAACCAGGGCAACTGCTGCGCCGCCGATAATTGCAATCAGAGTCTTCTTGTCCATAGGAGGCTTTTGGGGTGAAGAGGGAGTCTCGGAGCCTTCCGTCTTCTTGGAAGCGGCTTCTGTCTTGGCTTCGTTTTCAACTTCGGCCTGAAGCTCGTTCTCTTTTCTTTCCATGTTTTCTTCCATGATAAATTTCTCCTTATCATTTTTTTGACATATCTCCTTGCGCAATATATCACAGTGAGACGTGTCAATGCATAAATAATTTATTTTGCATACGAATATTTTAGCACAGTATATTTACCAATGTAAATATCTACTAATACAAAAATAATGATAATTTGATATTTTGTTGACAAAATCAACAAAAAAAGCGGACGTTTTTTGACGTCCGCCTTCAGAAAATGGTATTTTTATGCTGTTTTTTAGGAATTTATTCGTAGAGGGGATATTTTTTGCAAAGAGCCTTAACTCTTTCTCTTGCCTCGTCGGCATTGTTTTCAAAGTCCTTAAGGGTCATAGAAATGATAGCGGCGATCTCGCGCATATCATCTTCACCAAAGCCGCGTGTGGTCACGGCCGCAGTGCCAAGACGTATTCCGCTGGTGATAAAGGGACTCTTTTCGTCGTAGGGAATAGCGTTCTTGTTGCAGGTTATTCCGATCTCGTCAAGCAGATGCTCTGCCTCTTTACCGGTATCAACCTTCATTCCTGTAAGGTCGACCAGCATAAGGTGGTTGTCCGTACCGCTTGAAACAAGCTTAAATCCTTCGCTCATAAGCGCATCAGCCAGAACGGCGCAGTTCTTCACAATTCTATTGGCATACTCCTTGAATTCGGGCTTCAGCGCCTCGCCGAAGCAGACTGCCTTTGCCGCAATGGTGTGCATAAGAGGGCCGCCTTGAGTGCCGGGGAAGATAGCCTTGTTGATCTTCTTTGCGATCTCCTCGTCGTTTGAAAGGATAAGACCGCCTCTCGGACCGCGCAGAGTCTTGTGAGTGGTGGTTGTGGTAACGTGAGCGTAGGGAACGGGAGAGGGATGTGCCCCTGCGGCAACAAGTCCTGCAATATGAGCCATATCTACCATAAGATATGCGCCAACCTCGTCAGCGATCTCACGGAATTTTTTGAAATCGATTACTCTCGGATATGCCGACGCGCCAGCGAGAATAAGCTTGGGTCTACATTCAAGGGCAAGACGTCTTACCTCGTCGTAATCAATTCTTCCTTCGCGGTTAACGCCGTAGGGAACGATGCTCCAATACTTGCCTGAAATGTTTACGGGCGAGCCGTGGCTGAGATGACCGCCGTGGGCAAGATTCATAGAAAGAACCGTGTCGCCCGTTTCAAGCAGTGCAAAGAATACCGCCATATTTGCCTGTGCGCCCGAGTGAGGCTGAACGTTTGCATATCCTGCGCCGAACAGCTCCTTTGCACGTTCGATGGCGATGCTTTCAACCGTATCAACGTGCTCACATCCGCCGTAATATCTCTTGCCGGGATAGCCCTCGGCATATTTGTTGGTAAGTACGGTGCTGTTTGCCTCCATAACCGTCTCCGATACAAAGTTCTCGGATGCGATAAGCTCTATTTTGTTTCTCTGTCTTTCACGTTCCATTGAAATGGCTTCGTAAAGAGCAGGGTCATTTTCTTTTATAAGATTGTAGTCCTTCATTTTTTCTCCTTTTTTCGTTGCTTTGTTATACTTTTTGCTTTCTTTGACTGAGATAAGTACGTCTTACCTCGGTGATGAATTTCTGCACTCTCTCGGACTGATAGTCTCGGTAGGTCCAGGGCAGCTTCTGCCATCCTCCCCTCGCCCAGAAGAGTGTAAGCTCGGTGTATATTCCATCGCTTAAGGGAATACGGAAGCCTGTCGCCTTTGTAGTAGCAAGCAGAAGCCTGCCGTGATTTATAAAGCCGGGATCAAGGTTGATCTGTCTCATGCCCTCTGCGGAAAGCTCTGCCTCGATCTCGTTTGTACGGATCTTTATTGCCGCCTGCCTTGCGGGATCAACAGTCTCCCTAAAGCTGTATATACGTCTCAGTCCCTCGCCACCCATTTCCTCATCGTAGTAGGTGGAGAATTCCTTGGAAAAAGAAAATTCCTCGCTCGCAGACTCAATCTCACCGAACTCGCGCGTCAGTATCTCAAGCGCTTTGTCGAGTATTTCCTTTTCGTGATATATTACGCCGATAATCAGCTTTTCCTTTTCAAATTCATATATTGCGCCCATAAAATACACCTCACCAAGTCATTATAATATAAAAACCTTCTTTAGTCAAGGAGTTTTTTGATAAATAGCTTACTTTCGGGTAAAATAATCCTATGAAATATGTTTCCAAAATCAAACAGATCGCCCGGTACTTGATATATAACCAAGCCGCCAGACTGAATTTTACTCTTATTTGTGGTGTACTGATAAATTCGGTTTACGTTATGACGAACGTCTTTTCTGCGGTAGCATACGGCAGTATCTGGGCGGCAACCGTCAGTATTTATCACCTGGTCTTGATTGTGACGAGAATATATCTTCTGTCTGCAAGGCGGATCGCGGAGGGGGGCGTAGGTGTTGACCGAATGTTGATTCGCGTAGGTGTGCTTTTGCTGCTTATCGATCTTGTGTCGGCAGCCATGATGATCTATGCCGTTAGTCAGGACAGCTTTATAAAATATTCGGGATTTGTGCTTTTTGCTTTTCTCATTTATGCGGTGTACTCGCTTGTTATTTCGGTAAGATCCTTTAAAAAGTATAAAAATGACAACAACCATTTACATTTTGCCGCCAAAAACATCTCTTTATCCACGTCGCTGATGTCTGTATTCAATCTGCAGTATTCTGTCTTTTCGCTTCTCGGGGCAGACTCGTCATTGACAGGTAGGGCGATTTTGGTCGGTGGAGTAGCCATATTTTCGGTTATTCTTTTTTTATCTCTGAGGCTTATAAAAAAAGCAAATATATGGTCGGAGGGGTAGCAAAAAATGACGAAAAACGTATACTGTCAATAGCGGTTGGATGTTATGCTTTTGTATGCTCCACCGCAAAAAGCACAAGGAAATATAAACGATGGATAAAAATGAAAACGGATATCCCGGCGGTAGCGTTGGCGGTGTAACCGATCAGGGCGGAATGAACAACGGCTGTGGCAACGGTTGCGGCAACGGCTGTCCCAACCGTCCCGGTAACGGAAACAACGGAGGCGTTGGTGGCGTAACAGGTAACCATAGCTGCGGCGGTAACGGCAGTTGTCTTGACAATATGCCTCTCGCCTACGTATACGCGCCTGATCAGATGTTTCGTATGCTCTATACGGCAAACGATGCGCTGAAGCACGGCACTCTCTTTGAGGAGCTTTATAAGCCTATGGAGGTGTACGGTCGTGAATAGAGCAAGAAACAACAATACTATGGGTGGAATGAATAACTGTACTGTCGGCGGTGTAACAAATAACGGCAACGGTATGAACGGCAGAACCGATATGAACGGTAACGGTGGAATGAATAACGGCAGAAACCTTAACGGATCTACTACCAACAACGGTGGTACTACCTACGGTCTTAACCCTAACGGAGGCAGATTAAACGGCACTCTTGCCGAGCAGATACGCGCTCTTTGCTTTGTAAAAGTAGAGCTTGAGCTTTATCTTGACACTCACCCGAACTGCAAGACCGCGCTTGATTATTACTATAAGACGGTGCAGGAGCTTCGTCGACTCACCGATGAATACGAGAACACCGTCGGACCTCTTACCGCAATGGGTAACGTCAGTGCCGATCAGTGGCATTGGGTAGACGGTCCCTGGCCCTGGCAGCAGGCAGGCGACTTTATGAGAGAGGGGGACAGATAGTATGTGGATATATCAGAAGCAGCTTCAGCATCCCGTAAAGATAGAAAGACCTAATCCTCGCCTTGCGGGTATCATTATTACCGCACTTGGCGGTCCCGATGGCGAGACAGGCGCAGCAATGCGCTATCTTAACCAGCGTTATACGATGCCTGACGGCAGGGTAGTGGGAATTTTAACCGATGTCGGAACCGAGGAAATGGGCCACCAGGAGATGGTATCAAGCATAGTTTATCAGCTCACACGTAACCTTACACCTGACGAAATTATAGCAGGTGGCTTTGATAAGTATTATGCCGACAATGGCGCAGGAATTTTCCCCGCGTCTGCCTCGGGCGTACCCTTTAATGCGGCAAGCATCGCCTCAAAGGAGGATGCACTCGCTAACATTCACGAGGACCTTGCAGCCGAGCAGAAGGCAAGAGCAATGTACGACAACATTCTCCGCCTCTCCGACGATCCCGACGTCAATGATGCAATCAAGTTCCTTCGTCAGCCCGAGGTCGTCCACTACCAGCGCTTCGGAGAAGCAATGAATATTTTACTGAATAAGTAAAATATTCATTTACTTGATTTGCCTATGGCAAATCAAACTTCACTGGGGGCTGTGCCCCAAACTTCACTTACGAAAGTAAACTTCACTTTTGCCAAAGGCAAAAACTTCACCAATAAAACAGGGCGGTTTGCGTGGTCATCCTCATCCACCGCAAGCGGTCCCCCTTCCCCTGTCTTGGGGAAGGCTCACCAAGGGCGGTTTGAGAAATTCAAGCCGTCCTATTTACTTTTTTGCGTGGGTGTGGTATAATGAAATAAACAAACATTTTTTATCAAGAGGATTGTACTATGAGCAGAGATAAATATGATTTTTTATTTAACCATTTTGACCTCTATGAAAAAACTTATGTGGAAAGCAGAGATTGTGTTGAGATAGTTAAACCAAATAATGAATGTAAGATTATAGTTGACTACATTCCCGAAGATGATTTTACACCGTATATAGTTCAGTGGTCGTATCAACATCGTCATTTGATGGAAGAAGATGATGTTATTGAATATATAAACGAAATCATTAATTGTAGTATTTATGCGATTGAATGTTTTAAAGGTGAGCAGGCTGTTTTCGGCGGAGAAATTAGATTGGATAATTTTGCAGATTTCTCATATGAAACACTGGAAAAATGGTCAGGAGATTTTGGTCTTACTAAACTGTTGGATCGTGTTGATACAGTTAAGGTTAGATTTTGGCACGGTGGCTTTGATGCAACATTCGCGTATGATAAAGATGGAAAACCAACTGTTATTTTACAATGTGACGAATGTGGAAGCAAGTTTATTAAAGCTAAATCGAAAATGATGTCGCTTTGTCCCGAGTGTGCACATATTCTCTTTGGTTATGAAAATTGCAATCATCAATTCAAGGACGGCAAATGCGAATTGTGTCATTGGGACGGAAGTAGAAGCGATTACATAAAAAAGTTGGTGGAAAACAATAAATAATACTTCATATTGCCTGTATTGCCGAAGCCATGAACATCCTGCGAGATAAGAAATTCTAAATCAGCCTTCCCCAAGATAGGGGAAGGGTAGCGGAGCGACAGGGCGGTAGTGAATTGCGTTAATAACGCAAGAGCCGTTCTGTGACCGAGCCGAAGCGAGAACCGCTTTAGCGGTGGATGAGGATGAAATAAACAGGGCGGTTTGAGAAATTCAAGCCGTCCTTGATTTTTTGTGTGTGGTGTGGTATAATGAAATAAAAAACGCAGGAGGAACGCATATGAAGAAAATAATATCATTGCTATTGTGTTGTGTGATTTTAGTTGCATGTACTGTTGTAATGTTTGGTTGCTATTTCAATCCTATATATCGTGGCCAACACAAAGAATTATATACTGTTGCAGTGTATAGCATTCCAAACGCCGTAGGATATATGTATCACGGAGAAGGTGCATATAGTTCTGATATTTACGTTTGGGAACAAGACGACTACGGTAGAACTTTGTTTTCCTATTGTGAAGATTATAGTAATAGAATTTTCGGATTGGTTGTTTCTCAAGGCTATGATGACACAAATGTGTACTTTTATCCCGATATTAATTATAAATTAACTATTATAGATTCAGAATATTCGTATGAGGGTGCGGATGAAGATCACCTAAAGAATAGGACTGAAGATTTTTATTTAGAAAATAAGGAAAATTTAAAGGAAGCGAACGATTGGAACAAGCCTTTAGATAAAACAAAATGTGTTTCGTATCAAATTACGGATCATAAGGTTATAGAAGAAAATACATACGAGTTAAATGAAGATCAGTGCAATGAAATATTAAATGATTATACTGAAACCTTGAATTTTGTTAATCCTGACGAGTCGCCGCACAGAACTAACAGCATCCTGCAAGTTGATGCGGAAGGCAAAATCTTGCACGAGATTCATGGCGATCACTGCAACTATGAAAAACTTGAATACAAATGGTGGTTACCTAATGCCTCCGAAGAATTTACGTACTACGATATTATCCTTTGGGTAATTACCGATAAAGACGGCAATTACGATAAGGAAAACGGTGTAATGGTTATGTTTTCTAAAGCTAATGATACCAATGTTGATTTTGTATATAATGCAGAAGATATCTTGGAATATAAAAATAAGAATGGATGGATAAATTCATATTGCATAGATGAGGAATAAATTACTTCATGTTGCCTGTACCCAAGAAGCAATGAATATCTTGCGTGACAAGAAATAACACCCTCTCACCCGACAAAGTCGGGAGCTCTCCCGAAGGGCGAGCCCAAAATAAAGCCTTCCCCAAGATGGGGGAAGGCTAATATAAAAGGACGGTTCACTTGAGCCGTCCTTTTGGTTTAACATTGGTCAGAGCAGACATCCGTTTCGTCTTTTTTGCACAGGTAGGTAGTTTTTTCGCCGCATAGGTTTTCTGCGGCGGCAATCGTTGCGAGGGTATCGCCAAGCTGAACGAATATACCTGCCACAAATGCCATTTCGTCTATTGTAAGTCTTGACGCAATGGTGTTGGCAATTATTGTTATAGCGCCCGTTAATTCAAGCGAGTTCATATCATATCCACCTCGTTTTTTATCAGTGTATGCGACCCTCACTCTATTGGATATAAGGTCAGCTTGTCCTCGTCGGGGTGGTAGATTCCGAGTAAAATTTCCTTTGCATTCGAGTATTTTTGCGATTTTAACTGCTTTGTAAGCCAATTTTCGTCACGACCCATGCGCGAGAGATTTTCGCCAAGCACACGTCCGTCCATAATCACCTCAACTCCCATGCTTGCTTGATTTGGCTTAAGGTTCAGGTCATCGGGGGAGAGAGGGCGGTTTGCCGATCTTGGTAGAATTGACAGCTGTCCGTTGTGCTCAAAGACCGCCGTCTGTATTTCCTCAAGGTTAAAATATCCTCTCTCCCGACAGAGCAGCATAAACTCGGATAGATCAAGCTTGGCTTTTTTCAGGTTATCCCGATACATCTTTCCGCCGTTCATCAGTATGGTGGGGGAGCCGTTGATGTATTTTCGTGTGCGAGGCAGTTTTGTTGTTAAATAATTCAATAGCGCCGAGGCTATTCCGTATATTATTAGGGCGATAAGAGGCTTTTCGGGTGACTCAAGCTCGGTTGCCAGCTCTGCACCGATAGAGCCAATGGTTATACCCGAAACGTAGTCGAAAAAGTCAAGCTGAGCCACCTGCTTGTGTCCCATAATTTTAGTGATAATAAATAGAGCCCCAACCGAGAGAAGTGACGTAAGAATCAGCTTAATTGTGTCCATTTTACTTTTGCCTTTTATTTTTATTGTAGGTTGGTTTTGGGAATAATATACAAAAGCTAAGCCTAAAAAATCCTGCTTGACAATAGGGAGAATATATTATATAATTATTACGGAAATTTATGCGAAGGGAATACTAATATGAAAAAAATAATTAGCTTATTTCTTATTTTAATTATGCTTTCATCGCTTGTTGCCTGCGATATTGTCGGCAATATCAAGCCCGACGGTGGAACAGATCCCGATGACGAGGGCTTTGACATCATCATAGGCGATGATGAGGATGAAAATAATTCTGACGATCAGGGAAACAGCGGTACGACCGATCCCGGACAGGATGAGGATCCCAATAAACCTAATCCTACTCCCGATCCTACCCCCGACATCGATCCTACTCCCAACACTGTAACCGTATATCTTATTAACAGGGCAGAGTGGGATGAGGTAGCTGTTTACTATTGGAATCAGCGCATAGGTCAGGAGATCTACGGTGGTTGGCCCGGCGAAAGAGTCTACGAGGGATATGACGGACTTTACAGAGCTGTATTTGACTCAAAATTCAATCAGCTTATCTTTAATGATAACAACCACGGACAGCAGACTGCCGACCTTTACGTGCCTAATGGTGACAAGATTGTGTATGACAACGTTGATAACTGTTGGATCACGTACAGCGAGGCGGTAGATATGTTGGGCGGTAACAGCGGCGGCGATACTCACGAGCATTTCTTCGTAAACGGTAAGTGCGAGTGCGGTGAGACCAACTCCGACTATATTCCCGATACTCCCCACGAGCATTTCTTCGTAAACGGCAAGTGTGAGTGCGGTGAAACCGACCCGAACTACGTTCCCGACACTCCCCACGAGCATAGCTTTGTAAATGGCAAGTGCGAGTGCGGTGAGATCGATCCCAACTATACTCCCGATACTCCTCCACAGCCCGAGATCAGCGATGAAATGGCATTGTTCAATGATCTCTTTGATTACAATAATCACATTTCCTTAAAGCTTGATATTTCAAACTCCGAGCTTAAGAAGATTCAGAAGGATTACGAAAAATATTCTTCCATGGGCTCAAAATCTCCCATATACCGTATGGCTGATCTTATCGTTACCATTACCAAGCCCGACGGTACGAAGAACGAGTACACGATCGAACAGGTTGGCGTTCGTATGAAGGGCAATACCTCGCGTACCTCTTTCTACAGCGACGACAAAGGAATGTATAATCTTATCCATTTCAAGATCAGCTTCCAGGAGACCTTTGACGATGCTGCCTATTACGGCAGTGACGCTCTGACATGGACAGACTCTGCTGCCCGTAAGGAGAGAAAAAACCGTACCTTCGCGACCCTTGAAAAGATCGATCTCCGTTGGAACAAGAACGACGATACTACTTACATCAGAGAGAGCTATGCTTACGATCTCTACCGTGAGTTCGGTGTTCTAGCGCCTCATACCAACCTGACCTCTGTTGATATTGGCAAGGATCATGCAGGCGTGTGGGTAATGTACGAGCCTATTGATAAGATCTTCCTTGAGAAAAATCTGCCCGAGTCGGCTCTTGGCGGTGACCTTTACAAGCTTGGTTGGACAAATGAGGGCGCAACATTTACATCATTCTCTAACTACGGTGTAGAGGATGAGGATGCAGGCAAGTTCTACGTTTACGACCTTAAGACCAATAAAAAGACCTCGACCCACGAGAGCCTTAAGAATCTTATAAACACCATAAAGTCGAGCAGTGTGACAAAGGATAAGTTCGCATCCGTGGTTGACATTGAGAACTTTATGTATTATTGCGCGGTTTCTTATATGATTGGTAACCCCGATGATCTGAGAAACAATTACAACAACAGCTACATTTATTTCAGACCCGATACCGGCAAGATGATCGTAATTCCTTACGATATGGACCGCGGTCTTGGTGTAAACAAGGACTGGAATCCCAGTGGAAACCATATGACACAGGATAGCCCCTTCAGCACAAAGGCTATTGGTAATAACAACAGCAATCAGCGCAGCCCACTCTTCCTTAAGAGTGTGTGTCAGGGCGGTTTCTTTGTCAGCGAGTATACCGAGGCGCTTAAGGCGGTTGACGCAAGCGAATTGTTCACTATTGCAAAGTTCACCGAGGCGTTTAATATTGCGTCAGCTCTCTATTCAAGCGAGGCTAAAACGTCAAAGACCTATAACAACGCAGGTGGACACAAGTTCCGCTTTGATATTAACCGCAGTTGCGGTCTTGGTGACGGCGGCAACTATTCATTCCAGAACTACCTCACAGCAAAACGCGCTACACTATATAAGGCGATAGGCGATCAGGGTAATACAGATAACAGTGGCGGCAATACCGGTGGTGATTCGGGTGGAAACAGCGGAAGTGATTCCGGTATTTATTCTCAGCCATACATTATGGGTGATATGAACGGCTGGTCGGTAAATTCACAGTACGCTATGAAGTCCAACGGTGACGGAACCTTCAGCTTTACCATTACCGATGCAGTTTTGAGCAATAAGAATGGCAAGAGTTATATTAAGTTCAAGCTGTTTGATTCTAATAATAATGCTTGGTATAGCTATGAAAATGTTGATGCTAATTGCAAGGATATGCTTTACTTTGTGAACGACGACGGAAACAACGGTAATAAGAATATCTATCTTGCCCCCGGAACCTATCTTTTGACATTTAATGCAAAGACCGTGACACTCTATGTCGAAAAAATAGGATAAACAGCAAAACATAATACAAAAAGGGCGGAGAAATTCCGCCCTTTTTAAGATAAAAACAAAAGGAAAGAGTCTACCCATCGTGGTAGGCTCTCTTTATGGCACCCGCAACAGGAATCGAACCTGTAACTAACCCTTAGGAGTGCTACATTCTTATAAACTTTCTATAAAAAGTGTTAAATAACGTGAGTTTTGTTAAAAACATGCACGTTTTTGCGTTAAAAACATTAAATAAGTTACATAACTTTCGTATTGTTAAGTAACTTTTAAACTAAATTTATACCGATTTTATACCAATTTTATAATCTTACAAAACACGTGACATTACATTTAAATGCTTCGATAAGCTCAATTGAGTCAACGGCATTGGAGCTTTTTATTGAACATCTTCAAATGTAGGTTGTGTGTTTGTGAATGGTTTTGGTGGTGTTTTGTATTGTGTGGGTGTACAAGGGGTGGACAATAGGTGGTCACAAATTATTTTTTTGAATCAATATATATTTCTGTTTTTAATAATTTCTCATTGATTTTCAAGGTGTAACTAATCTTTAACGATGGCGAGTTAAGCAAATCACAATATTCATTAAATTTCATCAACAACCAAATGTATTTGCTTATAGTCCGCTCTGTTTGTAGTATTTTCTTTTCGTCTTTTACAGCGTGATGATATTTGCAATGTTTGGCAATTAATCGTTCACAAGCACCTTTGATTAGCTTTAAAGCGTTTGTACTTTTGAAGAAATTAACATAATAAAAATCGTCAACGTCTTGTGCTAAATAACCTTCTTTGAAGAGTGTTATTAGTTCTTCTTTAAAAATGTCTGTATCAACAATTATTCGAGGATTTTGGGCATATTTTGCTTCTAGTGTAACAGCCTTAATTAGACCTTCTCCAAAGACTATCCTTTCATCAGCATAAAATTCTCCAGAAGTGATGCCTCCGCGTACAAGGATTTTGAATTCGGAAAGTAAAAATATTTGTATTTTTTGAACAATGGCGCAAAGTGTTTTTAATGCGCTATATTTATCCAAAGTATCTGCTTTAAAGTACAATATGTAATTGTCAGAGTAAACTCGGTATTTAATGTCAACAGGTGCTTTCGCATTTTTAATAATTGAGCTTATTTTTGAATCGGATAATAACAATTCTATTAAAAACTTTTTGTGCTCTTTATCGTTGCTTTAAAAAAAGGCCTTATATCCTAACACGTCAAAGTAACAGATATAGTAATCGCTCAAAGGTAAATCAAAATCGTCAATAGTCTCTTGTCTTAATTCCATAAAAAAACTCCATCTCTTATATTACTCAAATTATAACATATTTGGTCAAATAATACAATGCATACTTAAAAAAATAAAACGGGCTAAATTGATTCGGTATCAATTTAGCCCGTAATGGGGTTGCGATAACTTTATTAAACTTTTAGCACAGTGCTTTAATAATCTTTTTTTCTTCCACACTTTGTGCAAATTTGTTCTCCAAACAGTAAGAATTTCTTTTTGAATTTGTTACCACAATGCTGACACAAGCCTTGTGAACGGCGTCTAAGCTTGTCCTTGGCAGTTTCTTCGTCAATTCTATAATCGTGTTGTTTGCGTTGCTTTTCAGATTCTTCCAGTTCCTTGATTTCAGCTTCATGCTTGGCACGAACATCATCGGGGAAGGTAATTGTGATACCAAGTGATAGGGGTGACGAAGGAACTTCTCTTTTTGTTATTAAGTTTTGCTCCTTTCCCGTTAATTTTCTTTTCAAAGCACTCATAACTTCCTCTGGGTCGTCGTCATACCAACAAGGATACGGACGGTCGACAGTAGTTGACAAGTACATGAGCATGATATATAGTTGCTTAGCGAATTCATAAGACAATGTATCAATGTTCGCAAGAATTTCTGTCTTTAATTGATCAGAATCATAACCAGAAATCAAAAACTCATCGCTTGTATCGGCACTCTTTTTAATTAAACTTATAAAGCGATTATAAAATTTAGGATTATCAAATGATTTTAAATTATATTTAAATCTATGAATACCCAAAATCTCCATAATACTTAATTGGGTGCCAACATCACTAATAAAATCAATATTTAATTCCTTTGACGAAAATTTATGACCTGTACTATCAGATGCTTCGCCGCCAATGAGTTTAAGAAATCCTTTTTGATAAAGGTGATAAATAATTTGCTCTCGCTGTGGAGAAAGTGTCGCATCAATCCAAGAACGGATTTGATCTTTTGTTGCGCTGCTACAATTTTGAATTTTGGAGATAATATTTTTTGTCGTCTCATCTTCCAAAGCTGATAAATTTGTACTAACTCTAGAATAAAGTAATTCTTTGCATTTATCAAATTCGGAAACTGGTTGGATTTCATTTAAGCGCGCTAAAAGTTTATAAAGTCGAACTAAAAAATCTTTAGATAAACACTCATATTCTCTTTTTATTTTTTCAGCTAAACTAAAATGATTTATTTCCAACGAAACAAAATTATTTTGCTTGCATTCTGACAAAAGCAGATTGCAGAAATCATCCATTATTTGAGGTTGATCAAAATATTTCAATGAAGAAAAAGAAAAGTTCTTGGATCTGTAAATTTTAAAAAGTTTTAATGCAACCTCTGGAGGAATGGTATCAGGAACATCAATTTCAATAAAAAAGAAGTGGTTGTCGATGGAGATTTTCCCATTTAAAACTTCTTTCACTTTGTCAATTAAGGAAGGAACTGAGGTTTGACCAATGGTATCAATAGATTTCAAAAAATCAAATCTGTCAGAAACATCTAGGGATATAAGCCATTTTAAAATAGTCTTGCTAGAGATTGTTTCGGGGGATTTTTCCATTTTTTCAGCAATGCTCTTTTGCATTTTTTTGTAGAGCAAGTGTGGACTCTTAATTAGTATTTTTGTGCACGGAGAATTTTCAATTTGTATCTCTTGTCTTTGAACAAAAAAACTGTGTCTGTTGCTTTCATCAATCGGTACGTAGGTCGAGGTTTCAAGCAGTGAATTGTAAGTATCACAATTTCGCGTATCGCAATTTGCATAACCTAAAACAGCAGGACAATACTTAAGCATACATTGCTTGCATTGAGATTGTTGATTGGTGATCAACTTATACCGCGATGGTTGTATGTGAAAACTATGCCCTTGAGGGCAAGTTAAAACAACAAAAATCCCAGATTTGATGCTTACATTTTGAGGAAGAAGATTTCCGTTTTTTTGATAGTCCCAATGATTTATTAGACAAGTGGTTGTTATGTTATCCTCTTGAAAAACAGTATGATACTGGGCATAAATATTAGGGCGATTATCAATTAATTCTTCTTTGCTCAAATGGAAAGAAACAAGCGAATCCTTGATTTCTTTCGTTGTTGGGAAATCGTTTGCCTTAACATAATTATTGATGATGTTTACAATTTCGTTAATGACTTCTTGTAAGTGAAGTCCATTATCTCTTGGAGAAGTTTTTCGGTAGATTATGTCACCGTATTTGCTGTCTAGGTCTGCTAATCCGCACTCACGAACGCGAACTAAGTAAACACCGGCATCAGAAAGAATGTCGTTTTTGCGATTGTCAATGTCAGCTTTATCTTTATGCCAATATGCACCATCATATTCAATGGCAAAATGCAAACAAGGAATATAGATATCTAATTCAATGCTTTCGTTTTTATTAAAAGAGTATTTTCCACGATTTACAGCATCTTGGAATAATTGCTTTATGTAGTAGTAAATTGCCTGTTCTTCAAATGATGTTCCACTTGAAGCTTGAGCTCTTTTTGTTGGAATGCTTGCCATATTATAATCCTTTCACGTTAAAAGTTAAAAATGATAAGAACTATCTCTTTTTGCCAAATATAAAAGATAGGAATGCAAGCAGTCCTAAAACCAAGTATAGTGGAAGCATAAGAAAGTTTCTACTAATTGATATACTTCTCTCATTCCGTTGTTATTGTTCATGTAATCACCTCGCAAATAAAAAGCGCGCCCCAATTGGAGCGCACGAAAAACGCACCTCCAATTGTTGCTACACAAATCTTCGCTACTTTCATAAGAGAACGCAGAAAAGGGAGTATGCATTTTTACCATAAGTAAAAATGCGCACTCTTCATGAAAGTTATGCGATTCGTGTAGCGAATACAGTATAGCATATTTAGGGAGAAATGTCAATAAATTCCCTAAAATATAAAACACAGAACCATATGAAAATATGATTTTAGGGAACAGGATAAGGAGAGAGATTAAATTGCCATCACTTTGACAATTTAACTCCTCTCCGAGAGTTTCACAAGTGGGAAACCCACCTTGCAGAAAATACAATTATCATTCAGATAAAGCAAAGTCGTTAATTGCTTTTAACAGCAACGAGAAATTTTCAGTAGACCATTCAGAATCGAGTAAAATCAAAGAATTATATAAAGCAAGGAGTTCTTTGGGGAATCCATCGATAACATTGTAATCTATACCATAGCTACCAAGTCTGCCTAAATACTGCATTAATTCGTACGAAAAAATTTGGTATACGATTTCATTATTCAAAAGAGAACTCTTCAATGCAAAAACCCCTTCAATTATCGCCGGAAATTCTTTTTTGACAAAATCTGCTTGGCTTTCAATGTTTTGGCTTATATAGTACCCATGTGCAATGGATCTGGCATGGAATTCGCTGTACAATGCCATGCCCCAGTAACTGTTGTTATTTTCTATGTGTAAATCACCGTTGTTAAATGATATCCTAAAATATTCATAATCAAACGCATGCGTGCATTCGTGGATAACAGTACACTCATAGTCATCGTAATCGTTTCGTATGAGCAAGTGGTATGTCTGTCCGTCGTAGGGCATAGTTAACCCATTGTATCCTGAAAAATCTTGATTTAGATATTGTCTAATTACATTATCATCAGACGCAAATAAAATCCAAGAATCGTTAATGTTGTCGACAAAGTGAATTTGAATAGGAACATCTTGATGATTTGTTTTCTTAATATAAAAAGTTGCAAGCTCATTTGCACGTATTTCTTTATCCGTCATATAACTCCTTTATAGTGCAAAAGGCGGTCAAATTAGACCGCCCTCGCTAAAAAATTGGCCTCCCCGGCGAGAATCGAACTCACAACAGAAACTTAGGAGGTTCCCGTTATATCCATTTAACTACAGGGAGAAATGAAATTTATTTAACGATATGTAATTTACAAAAATAATACCCAAAACTATACCAAATTTAATTTTTGACACGAAAATCACCAAATAATCAACAAAATCTGGCGAAATATATAAATTTTCGTGCATTTTCGATGGATATACTCACACCTTAGGAGGGGTTTATTATATCCATTTAACTATGCAGGCGTTTTATTGAAACAGGTAGTGCGTATATTATTTATTATACACGCTATATTGTAGCACATTATTTCGCTTTTTGCAATAGAATTTTGTCGATTTGTTTAATTAATAAGGGCGGAGAATTTCTCCGCCCTTATTGTTGCTATTTTTATTCAACACTGATAAGCGTTCCGTTTTTGATTTCTACGGTTGTGCCTTTGTAGTAGAGAATTGGACCGCAGACGATAATAGTATCGCCAACCTTGGGCTTTGATGACATTGCATCATATCTATTGCCTGATTGGTCGTACAAGCCGTATATCAATAGCTCGTTTCCATTCTCATCTTTAATATACATATTGCCGTAGGTGGTGTTGTCAATTGAGATGATAGTGCCTTTAACATAGTATTTTTCGCTTGTTTGACCACCTGAGCTAAGTTTTTTGCCGATAGCAAGAATTTCAGGAATAGAGGTGAGTGCGTAGTTATCGGTGTTACCGCTACCACTACCGCTGCCTGAACCACTGCCCGAGCCTGAACCGCTTCCTGAGCCGGAGCTGCTTCCGTTATCAAATCTGCCGCTCTTGATCGCATCTGCCAACAGATCGCGTGCATATACACCGTCGTCGTAATAATCTACGATAGTAAGATTGTTAGAAGCGTAAAAGGCTGTATACGTATCAACTATAACGTAGTAGGTAGAGTTGTTTGAAACACTGTTCTTAATGCTGTTTCCGTAGGTGCTGTATGCGTTGTGATAGTTGGAGTTCGTTGTATTGATAAATTTGCTCTTAAGATAGGTTCCCTGAATAGAGCAGAGCACGATCTGGTTGTCGAAGGGAAGGAGTGAGAGCACATCGGAGTAAGTAACGTTACCTGCCGCAAGATCGTAAGGAGAGCGGGTGTTGATATATCCGCCACCGAGAACGATGTTGTATTTGTCACCCCATCTCTCAATACCTGCATTAAGATAAAGCTCTGCAACAATGTCTTCGACCTTGGAACTTGATTGAGTTACAGAAACCTTGCCGATAACGGTGTATGCCATATCAATAACGTCGGCATACTTATCCTCGATCGCCTCGGTATCGGGATCCTCGGCATAGCTGCCGTATACAGAGCTGCTGATGATATTTGCCTCGTTTACGGTTTTGTTGCCGTTAGCAAAGTTATAAGAGATCTCTACGTGGGTGATGCCCTTGTTCTCACCGCCGTTCTGGAGATGATATACGTTATAGCTGTCGGTTGTAACGTAACTCTTATGAGTATGACCCTCAAACACGAGGTCGATGTATCCGTTTGAAAGAGAAGAATCGTAACCCGATGTGCCATCGTGGAGAGATAAAACCACAAGGTCAACACCCTCGTCGCGAAGTCTGGCGGACTCTGCCTTAACGAGGGCTGTAAGCTCGCTGCCTACCTTGAACTCAACGTTTTCTACTTTGTCAGAGGCAATTGAGGAATAGCAATCGCCGATAGCACCGATAATGCCGATCTGAATACCGTCACATTCTACAACAACAGAGGGAGCACAGTAATCAACGCGCTTGCCTGTGGTCTTGTCATAAACGTTGATTGCAAGGAAGGGGAATTCTGCGATAGCAAGATTCTCTCTGATAGCCTCCTCGCCCCAATCGTATTCGTGATTGCCGAGGGTCATAGAAGCAAAGTTGAGTGCGTTCATCCATTCGGTAAGGATCTTACCGTTTGTAAGGTTGGATTCTGCTGCGCCCTGCCACATATCACCCGAGGAGAGGATTATTACGTTGTCATCTATATTTTCTCTTTCCTTAAGGTATGTCGCAAGGTTGTCAACACCGGGCTGAGTATCGGTGTCACAGAATTTGCCGTGCAGGTCGTTTATTGCGTAAAAGTCGAACACGATTACTACCGACTGGGAGCAGCCGTCGCACTTGTTATCGTTGTTTTTGTCGGTATGAATATGTTCCTGAGAGGGAGGATTGTAATTTGGGTCGGAATTTCCGCATACGGTACAGCTACCGTTTAAGTAGGTGTGACCGAGAGCGTTGCCAGAGACCGTATTACAAACAGAGCAATACTTTGCGACGGTGCAGGTCGCGTTTACCCAGCTGTGACCGAGTGCATCAACAACCTTGGTGTAGCTGTCACCGCATTCACAGCTTGTGTAAATATAACCGCCTTCCGTACAGGTTGGATCAAGCTTGTCGGTAACGTAGCTGTGAGTATGCTGCTGCGTATCGGAGTCATCAGGCTTTTCCGAGTCATCGGGCTTTTCCGAGTCATCGGGCTTTTCTGTGTCACCGGGCTTCTCCGAGTCGTCGGGCTTTTTCGAGTCATCAACGTTTCCACCATTCTGATCATCGGTTACATTGTCACCAAAATAACCGTCAAAACCAGGAAGCAGCTCGCAGGATACAAGCAGGCTTGACGAAACCAACAGTGTAATAGCAAGTAGGAGCGCTATTAAAATTCTCTTCATTTATATACCTCATTAAATAAATTATGTTCCTGTACTTTCATAGGTCTTAACCAATTTCGACCACACGAAAATGCATATTGAACTGAAAAATACGGTAAATCCTATCATCATAACCGCGATAACCCCAGGGTTGTCTACGGGTGTAAATAGGTTTTCGAAGGGATAGAAAAGGCAAAGTCCAAGTGGGATCACAAAGGTCAGAATTACCTGAATCGCCTTCGGATATATCTTCATCGGGTATTTTGTAAATCCCGAGAAGTTGTAGATGAACTGAAGCAGAGGACCGCTTCGTTTGAACTTGAATGCAAGTGACGCTACTAATATCTTAAAGGAAGAAATTATGATGGCGGCACATATAATGCCAAGGATAACGAGAAGTATTGCTCCTACACCGCCGATAATTTCAACACGGCTGCCGCAGAAAACGATCATTGCAACTGCGACGATCAGCTCACCGAGAGCTTCAAGCTGAACCTCGGAGGCGATAACCTGGAACAGTACAGGCAAGGGACGGAGGAACATATGGTCAAGCTTTCCGAGCTTAACCTCGAAATATGCTACCATCCACAGTCTGTCGGTAAGCAGGTGATCGATACCTACTGCCATATTGGTAAGACCGAAGAGCATACCGATGTGATAAATAGAGTATCCGTCGATGCTCGGCACCGAGCTGACGAGAATGTAGAGAGTGAACAGCGACGTTGCCTCCATAAACAGAAAGGCTAATATTCCGATGATCGCATTCACCTTGTATACCAGCTTGCTCATAAGCGAAAGCTTGGCGTAGGTGGAGTATAGCTTTAAGTATCTCATATCCTATCCTCCCTGTACAGCAAGCTTTTGCAGTGCGCGTTTGAAGATGAAATGATTAGCCACTTCAATCAGCAAAATCCACAACAATGCTATTAAAATGTAAAGTAAAGATTGCATAATTTCCATTTTCCCCATAATTACAAGAACGGGAATGGAATTCATAAATGCAAAAGGTGTGAAGGAAAATACCACTCCAAGCTTGCCCATATAGGCAAGGGGAAGCATCTGACCGCCAAGGAAGCCCTGTATTGCGTTCCTCGCCATATTAAGTCCGAACAGATGGTCGGTATAGAACACCA
This sequence comes from Eubacteriales bacterium, assembly GCA_045128515.1. Classification (GTDB taxonomy): domain Bacteria; phylum Bacillota; class Clostridia; order Oscillospirales; family CAG-272; genus UBA1740. Next base: position 38,291 of record JBGVRO010000042.1, read on the forward strand.
TAAGACCTACAAAATAGCTTACCGCATTATTGATAAAGCCGGAAAGAATGCTGAACACAATGAACAGCAGTATGTTAATAATAAATCCGATTGCGGTTACCTTGAGTATACCGAGGCCGATGAATACACCGTAGATTATGGTAAGGAATGGAAGAACCACTACCAGCCAATCAAACACCAGAACGCCAAAATAGGTAAACAAGTGGCGCATACGGTATGAAACAGGCTTTGTAAGTGTGTTTGCAATAGTGCCCTCTCTTATATCGGTGTAAATATCATAGCTGGTATCTCCCGCGCCCATTACAAAGGAGTAGAAGAATGAGGTCAGCATATACAGAATCATATCGTAGAAGCTGAAGCCGTTGATTATCGAGTTCATTCCGTCGGCAGAGTTTCTATACACCGCCTGGTATAAGAATACCACGAAGAACACCTCGACAAAGGATATTGCTATCCACATCACAAGCTGCGCCTTGTATGCCAGCTCGATCTTTATACCCGCCTTTGAGAAGGGCAGATACATACCTAAAGTTTTTTTAATGCTTTTCATATAGTTTTTTAGTAATGTCTTCTATGGAAATATCTTCGATCTTAAAATCCTTGATGTGATAGGTGTTGATAAGG
>JBGVRO010000043.1:0-30376 GCA_045128515.1 Eubacteriales bacterium
GCAAATGAAGAATATAAGCTTACCTGCGCTTTTACTTAATTTTATTTTTTTCATGTCAACCTCAAAAAATCAATTGTTCTCCTGATTGTTTTTGTTACCGACAAGCTCTTTTACTAAATACTTACGAAGCGAGTCCTCGGTAAAGTTACGCTTAAGCTCATTGTCCTTGGCAACCGAGATAATACCCGTTTCCTCCGAAACAACGATAATAATTGCATCGCTAACCTCGCTGAGACCGATAGCCGCGCGGTGTCTTGTACCAAGCTCGCTCTCAACGTGCGTATGCTTTGGCAGAGGAAGAATACAGGAAGCAGCCTTGATACGGTTGTTCTCAATAACAACAGCACCGTCGTGAAGAGGAGCTTTGTTAAAGAACAGGTTTCTGATGAGATAGTCGGAAATATCTGCATTAATAACAATACCGCTGTTGATCACCTCGTCAAGCTGAGTCGTTCTGCCGATTACGATAAGCGCACCTGTCTTTTCAGCAGACATAACGTGAACCGCCTTGCAGATATTGTCGATAGCCTTATACTGATTCTGCTTCTTACGAGCCTGATCGCCGAAGGTACGAATACCCTTAAGCGAGCCGGAGCCAATGCTCTCAAGGAAATCGCGGATCTCCTGGTGGAATATGATTATGACCGCAAGAACACCGTTACCCGTAGTAAAAAAGCCCGACAGAATAAACCTTAGACCCACAAGATTCAAAAGATTAGGAGCCGAGATGATGTATAAGATAACGCAGATAATGATGCCGACAAGCAGTGCCCCTGCCTTTCGGCTGCGGAAAAATCTGAAAATGAAATAGAACAAGGCGGCAAGAATAATTATATCCACCGCATCCGTCCAATGAAAATCGGTTATTATGCTCTTTATGCTCTCGGGAAACGACGTCAAAGCAGTATTTAAGGATGTAGAAAATAATCCGTACATGAGCAAAACTCCTGTCTATATAAATAAAATAATTTTCATTTTATTATATCACACGTATTAATAAAAATCAAGTGCTTTGAGACGAATATTTATACAGACCACAATATTTTTTTGCACTTTCATATTGACATTTGTCAGAAAATGGTATATAATCTGTATCATATGATACACTTTCGAGGTGCAACGTGGAAAATTGTAAGATACTGAAAGGCAGCTTTCTCTTCTCCGGTCTTGAGGATGAGGAAATTGTCAAAATTCTGAATGAAAATCCCCCTGATATCAGAAGCTTTAAGAGGGGTGAGCTGATATACTCATCTGCAAACGGCTCGGGGGCTGTAGGATTCATTATGTCGGGCAGATGCGAGATACGTCTTGACCGCAGTGAAAAAGGAAAAACCGTGCTGAATATACTTTCTGAGGGCGATTCCTTCGGAGTGCTTTCAGTCTTTTCGGACGAGGAGTTCCCCACTCATATCTATGCCACAAAGAATAGCGAGATTTTGTTCTTCACAGCCGATCAAATCAAGCATTTTGTAAATAATTATTCGCAAATTTCATCAAATATTATCAAATTTCTTGCAAACCGCATATCCTTCCTTAACAAAAAAATTGCAACCTTTTCAGGAAGCAGAGTTGAGGACAGGTTAGCTGCTTACCTACTTAACGAGGTCGAAAAACGTGCAGCATTGGAATTTCCCTTCAACTGCAACAAGACTGCCGAGGAGATCAACGCAGGCAGAGCCTCTGTTTATCGCGCCATAGCCTCTCTTGAGGAAGCGGAGCTTATTACAATGAGTGAAAAAATAATTTATATAAAAGACCGAGATGGTCTTGAAAGGATCGTAAAATGAAAAAAACAATCGCACTTCTCCTACTTGTAGCCATGACACTTGGCGCACTTTATTCCTGCAAACCGAAGGATGACACCACCGTAAGAGTTGGATTCTTGTCAGGTCCTACCGGAATTGGTATGGCAAAAATGATAGGCGACCACTTCCTTGATGGCGAAGACGGCCCATACAGCTTCACAAAATACACCGCCCCCGACAAGGCTATGGGCGATCTTAAAGCAGGACTTATTGACGTTGCCTGCGTTTCAACCGAAATTGCCGCAAAGTTCTATAATGGCGGCGCTGAAATTGAGGTATTGAATATCAACTGTCTTAATTCCATTTGTCTTTTGACAAACGACAACGTTAATATTAATTCCATACACGATCTTGAGGGTCAGACGATCTACACATCCCTTCAGGGTACACCGAAGCTTATTTTAAAGGCATTGCTTGATGCATACGGAGTAAATGCCACCATTTCTCACCAGATCGGCGAGGGCAGTAACGCTGCTACGATCAATTCCCCCGACCAGATCGCTCCTCTTATCGTAAAAAATCAGGTTGATATAATCCTTGCTCCCGTTCATCTTGCTTACAACGCGATGGCAAAGCCTACCGCAAAGCACAAGATCACACTGGACATCGACGCACTTTGGAACGAGAAGTTTGACACCCCCATCGCAATGGGTTGCCTTGTTGCAAGACGCGATTTTATCGAGGAGCATCCTGTTGCTCTTGATAATTTCCTTAAAGAGTACGGTGAGTCGGTCAACTTTATGTCAAACACCGACAATTTAGACTCTGCTGCAGATTATGTTGTAAATTCTACGGTTTTACCCGATAAGGAACCCGCAAAGCAGGCTCTTATTATGCTTGCCCCCGGCATCAAACTCATCGGCGGTGACCTAATGAAGGACACACTTATTAACATCTACAACGTTTACGGACTCGACGCCATTGGCGGTAAGCTTCCCGACGACAATTTCTACCATGTCAACTTTAAGAAGTAAGTCAAAACTTGTCAAGCCGCTTTCGCTGCTCCTTGTTTTCGCCTTTTGGATCGGAGTATGGTGGATTGCCGCACTTATAGTGTCGGACGGCTATCATCTCCCTTCTCCAAAGGACACATTCCTTGCTTTGATCTATCTTTTCGGGCAGAAAAGCTTTTACAAGGTAGTTCTCTGCTCGCTTTTACGCGTGCTCGCAGGTTTATTCAGCGGAACGGTTGCGGGAACGTTACTTGCATTTGTCTGTCACAAATTCGCCCTAATACGTAGCCTTGTTTCACCTATAATTTCGATTGTTAAGGCTATGCCGGTCGCAACCTTTATACTTTTGATCTACTATACAATTCGCGGCGATGCGCAGACTATTTTCATCGGATTTATTATGGTTACGCCTATAATTTACCAAAATCTGCTGTCGGGACTTGACTCTATAGACAAAAATCTTACCGAAATTACCGAGATCTTCGGCTTTAGCTTTGTAAAAAAACTGAAGCTGTTAATATTCCCCTCGTTAAGAAGCTATCTTTTCCCTGCCATGATCACCTCTGTCGGTCTTGCCTTCAAGTCGCAGATCGCGGCAGAAATTATCGCATATACGGCAAATTCTATCGGTCAATTCATATACGACGCCAATTTCGGACTACGTACCGATCTTGTATTCGCATGGGCTGCTGTTATCGTTTCATTAAGTATTGGACTTGAACGTCTTTGCAAACACCTTCTCGGGAGGATTAAATAAATGCTTGAAATAAAGAATCTCTCAAAGAGCTTTGACGGTAAGACACTATTTGGCAATTTTAACCTCTCCTTTAAGGACAAGGGCGTTTATGCAATCGTTGGCGAAAGCGGAATCGGTAAAACAACTCTGCTTCGAATGATTGCCGGGCTTGACAATGAATACACGGGTAAGATCGTCGGCGGTGGTATTGAAAGAGTGTCCTTTGCCTTTCAGGAATACCGACTTTTCCCTTGGTTATCAGCCATCGATAATGTGATTTTTGCAATTTCCGACAGAAAAGACGAGGCAGTATGCAAAAAAGCCTATGATATGCTCTTGACTCTCGGCTTTAGTGAAAGCGATATGAATCTTACTCCAAACGAGCTTTCGGGAGGCATGAAGCAACGCGTTTCCATAGCAAGAGCTATGCTGTTCGATAGGCCTATTCTCCTTCTTGACGAGCCCACAAAGGAGCTTGACCCAGGCAACTCCGACATAGTTCGCAGCCTTATTATTGAGGAATCAAAGCGCAGACTTGTTATCCTCGTTACTCACAGGCAGGAGGACGTTTCGCTTATAAACGCCGAGGAAATTCTTCTGTAAAACTCTACTTAGCCGTTTTTATTCTTTAAAGACGGCTTTTTTATTTTAAATATACTTGAAAACTCTTTTTTGTTGTGATATAATGATATTTGTCAAATTTTATTTTATGAGAGGTGCTTACCATGGCTGCTGACATTTCCGAAAGAATTAAAGCCATATTCCATACACTGTCAAAGGGACAGAAGAAGATCGCAAACGCGGTTTTATACGATTACGACAAGGTTGCCTATCTCACCGCCGCAAAGCTTGGTGAGCTTGTAGGAGTTTCCGAATCCACCGTTGTAAGATTTGCCGATGAGCTCGGCTTTGAGGGTTATTCACAGTTCCAGCTTGCCGTTCAGGAGCTTGTACGTATCAAGCTTACTCCCAATCAGCGTATTGAGATTACAAAACAGCGTATCGGTCAGGGCGATATTATCGACAACGTAATGGAGTCCGACATTAACAAGATCAAATATACCCTCGAGCATCTTGACAGAGATGCGTTCAAGAGAGCCGTTGATGCCATTCTTGAAGCGAAGAATATCTATATTATGGGTGCAAGAAGCTCCGAGCCTATTGCACGTCTGCTTTCCCACAACCTTTCTATGGTATTCGACAACGTTAGACTTATCGTTCCCACCTCCTCTGCAGAGGTGTTTGAGCAGATGTACTCGGTTGGCGGAGATGACGTTGTAATTGCCTTCTCCTTCCCCAGATACTCTTCAAAGATGATCAACGGTATCAGGTTTGCAAGACAGAAGGATGCAAGGGTTATTGCCTTTACAGACTCCGAGGTTTCTCCTATTGCCGAATTTGCACACTGTCTGCTTATTGCGCAATCGGACATGGCGTCTTATATGGACTCACTGGTTGCTCCGCTTAGTATTATCAATGCAATTATTATTGAGATAACTTCCCGTCGCGAGGCAGAGATCACCGCAAGATTCGATGCCCTCGAAAAGCTTTGGGATGAATATGAGGTTTATGCAAAACGATAATTATTTTAACTCTATAAAAATAGCCGTTATAGGCGGTGGCGCAGCAGGAATGATGGCTGCGGGAACTGCCGCAATGTACGGCGCAGAGGTTACGATTTTCGAGTCCACAGACCGTCTCGGTAAAAAGCTTGCCATTACGGGCAAGGGGCGCTGTAACGTAACCAACAACTGCACACGTGAGGAATTTCTCGAGGCGGTGACAAAGAATCCAAGATTCCTCTATGCTGCTCTGTCGGCATTTTCAACCGAGGATACAATGAACCTTTTCGAGTCACTTGGTGTACCGCTTAAGACCGAGCGAGGCAGACGCGTTTTCCCTGTCAGCGAGAAGGCTATTGACATTGTAAACGCCCTTCGAAATTATTCCGCCGCCGCAAGTATTACTTACAAAAAGGTCACCTTGATCGAAAAAACAGAAAGCGGTTTTACCGTCACAGCAGGTAAAAAACAATACACCTTTGACAAGGTCATTATCGCAACAGGTGGCAAGTCCTATCCTCTGACAGGATCTGACGGCTCGGGATACAAGCTTGCAATGAAGCTTGGACACAGTGTAACAGAGCTTATTCCGTCTCTTATTCCTCTTACGAGTCACTCTCCGCTCTGCCGCGATATGCAAGGACTTTCGCTTAAAAACGTTAAAATCAGTATAAAAGACGAGGCAGACAAGGTTTTATATACCGATTTCGGAGAAATGATGTTTGCTCACTTTGGTGTGACAGGCCCTGTGATCCTATCCGCATCGGCACACATTCGTGACAGAGATATTTCGACTCTCGGGCTCTGCATTGACCTGAAGCCTGCCCTTGATGAGGTTACTCTTGACAAGCGACTTTTGTCGGATTTCTCGAAAAAGTCCAACAAGGATCTTATCAACGCCTTGGGAGAGCTTCTTCCCTCGAAGATGATCGAGCCATTTATTGCTCTGTCGGGTATCGACGGTCGCAAAAAGGTCAATTCTATAACTAAAGAGGAGCGCAGAGTTCTTCTTAACACTCTCAAGTGCTTTGAGATTTCCATTGACGGGCTTCGTCCCATTGAGGAGGCTATCGTAACGTCGGGAGGTGTTGAGGTCAAGGAGATCACTCCCAAGACCATGGAATCCAAGCTTGTAGAGGGACTTTACTTCTGTGGCGAGGTCATTGACGTCGACGCATACACAGGTGGTTACAACCTCCAGATTGCCTTTTCAACCGGATATTTGGCAGGAAAAAGCGCGGCAGAAGGTTATTAACACCTATTTCAACTAACAATTAAGAAAATCCAAACAGGAGTTTTTTTATGATAAGAATAGCAATCGACGGCCCGGGCGGCGCAGGTAAATCAAGCGTTGCTAAGGCTGTGTCACGTGCTCTTGGTATCATATACGTTGACACCGGAGCGCTTTACCGCAATATCGGTCTGTATATGCTTGACAATAAGATCGACACCAAGGATGCCGAGACGGTTGTCCCTGCTCTTAAAGACATTTCTATTGAGCTTAAATTTGAGGATGGCAGACAGGTAATACTTCTTAACGGTGTTGACAGAGGTGACGAGATCCGTACCCCTGCGGCTTCTATGGCTGCATCTAACGTAAGCGCAATACCTGCAGTTCGCGATTTCCTTCTCGATTTACAGAGAAGCATAGCAAAGAAAAACAGTGTTGTAATGGACGGCCGCGACATTGGTACAGTCATTCTGCCCGATGCAGAGGTTAAGATATTCCTTACCGCTTCTGCCAAGGCTCGCGCAGAGAGACGCTTTAAAGAGCTTCAGGCAAAGGGCTCTGACGTCAGCTACGAGCAGGTCTACAACGAGATGGTCGAGCGCGACAGAAACGACTCGACAAGAAGTGTTGCTCCCTGCGTTCCTGCAGAGGATGCCGTATACCTTGACAACTCCAAGCTGAATCAGGAAGAAACGGTTGACGCAATTCTCAAAATTGTAAAGAAAAAGACCAAGGACACAACACCCTTGTATCAGGTGCTGAAGGCTATCGTAGGCCCGATTTACCGCCTTCTCTTCAACGTTCGTGTTATAGGCAAGGAAAACCTACCCACCGAAGGTGGAGTGCTTCTCTGTCCCAATCATTTGGCTGCCGTTGACGTTATATCTATCGGTGCCGTATGCCAAAGACAGATCACCTGTATTGCGAAGAAGGAGCTCTTCTCTATTCCCGTCCTTGGTGGACTTATAAAGGCGCTTGGCGCGGTTAAAATTGACCGTGGTGGCGCAGACGTTGGCGCAATAAAGGCAGCTGTAGCCTCTATTGAAAAAGGCAAGACGGTTGTTATTTTCCCCCAGGGACACAGATGCCCCGGCGTTAACCTTGCTTCCACACAGATAAGACACGGCGCAGGACTTATTGCATATTATGCAAAGTGCGACGTTGTGCCTGTTTGCATCAATATCAAGGGCGGAAAGTATTCTCTCTTCCGCAGAACCGAGATCATCTACGGCAAGCCTATTAAGTACTCCGAGTTTGGCTTTACAGGCGGCGGACGTGATGAGTATGCCGCCGCTACCGAAAAGATATTCTCAAGTGTTATTGAGCTTGGCACACAGTTCAAATCTCTGCCCGACTACGATCCCAAGAATGATCGCATAAAGAAGAAAAAGAGGAAATAAGCTTGCAGATACTACTTTCGGAAAATGCAGGATTTTGCCCCGGTGTCAGGCGCGCGGACAATGCTGTGCGAGAGCTGATAAAAAATCGCAAAAGCGACGAGATCATTTTCACCCTCGGTCCACTGATTCACAACGGTGTTTACGTTGCCTCGCTTGAGGAAGAAGGTGTTCGCGCACTTAAGATATCCGAGCTTTCTTCGATCATCGAAAACAACCCCGAAAAGAAGCTCACCTTTGTTATCCGCACACACGGAGTGTCTGTCGATGATCATATGTATCTTCGTCGGCTTGAGGCAGAAAATCCGAACGTGAAAATAGTCGATATGACCTGTCCGTCGGTTAAGCGCATACATGATATTGCAGTTAAAAACACAGACGAAAACAGCTTCTTTATCCTGTTCGGCTCACCCACTCATCCCGAGTCCGTGGCTTCTCTTAGCTATGCTAAGGGTGAAAAGGCAATAATTTCCTCCCCAGGGGAGCTTGAAAAGCTTGATTTACAAGGCAAATTGCCTATTTTATGCGCCCAAACTACCGCAAATTTATTGCAATTTATACAAATTAAAAAAACTTTAAAAAAACTATATACAAACGCGTTTTTTTTTGATACAATATGTAGTGTCACTGAAAATCGTCAGTATGAGGCAATTGACATTGCCAAAAAGTCCGACGTTATGATTGTCATAGGCGGAAGGGACAGCTCTAATACCGAGAAGCTTTACAGCTTGTGCGGTCAGGTCTGCCCTAAGGTTTTATGGATCGAAACGGCGGCAGAGCTATTAACTGATTTTCCTGACAGCGCACATTGCGCAGGAATAACCGCGGGTGCTTCCACGCCCGACGGTATAATAATGGAGGTTTTTAAAGCAATGGAAAACTTTAGTCAAATGTTGGAAGGCTCACTCAAAACTTTACATACAGGAGAAACAGTTACCGGTACCGTATTCACCATCGGCCAGAACGAGATCAAGCTTGATCTTGGTGCTAAGTTCACCGGCGTGCTCACCAGAGAGCAGATCACTGATGATCCTGACGTAAAGCTTAACGAAATGTTCAAGATCGGCGATCAGGTTGACGTTTTCGTTATCAGAGTTGAGGACGGCAAGGGCATCGCTACTGTATCTAAGAAGAGAGTTGATGCTGACAACAGCTGGGTAGTTCTCAAGGACGCTCAAGAGAGCGGTGAGGTTATCGAGGGCAAGATCGTATCTATGACCCGCGGTGGCGTACTTCTCTCCTACCTTGGCAACACCGTATTTATCCCCGCGTCCCAGACCGGCATCGCAAGAGGCGGCGATCTCTCCGTACTTGTTGGTACCGTTCAGAAGGTTCGCATCATTGAGTTCGACGTAGCTAAGAAGAAGGCTATCGGCTCTATCAAGGTTATCCTTAACGAGGAAAAGAAGGCTCGTGAGGAAGCTGCTTGGGCAGGCCTTGAGGTTGGCGCTGAATTTGTAGGCGTTGTTAAGAATCTTACTAACTACGGCGCATTCGTAGACATCGGCGGCGTTGACGGTATGGTTCACAACTCCGAGCTCTCCTGGAAGAAGATCAAGCATCCTTCTCAGGTTGTATCCGTTGGTCAGCAGATCAAGGTTTACATCAAGGAGCTTGACGTTGAGAAGAAGAGAATTTCTCTCGGCTACAAGACCCAGGATATGGACTCCTGGTACAAGTTCACTCAGGAATACAACGTAGGTGACGTTGTTTCTGCAAAGATCGTTTCTATCATGCCCTTCGGCGCATTCGCTGAGGTTTATGATGACGTTGACGGTCTCATCCACATCTCCAGAATCTCTACCGAGAGAATCAACTCTCCCGCAGACGTTCTTAAGGTTGGTGACGTTGTTGACGTTAAGATCATCGAGATCGACAACGAGAACAGAAGACTCGCACTTTCTATCCGTGCTCTTATCGAGGCTGAGCAGAAGGCTGCTGCAGCTGAAGCTCGCGCTGCTGAAAAGGCTGCAAGAGAGGCCGAGAGAGCTGAGAGAGAGGCTGAGGAAGCTGCTGAGGCAGAGAGACTTGCTCAGGAGAGAGCTGACATGGCTCCCTACATCGTAGGTTCTATCTAATTAAATAATCAGCTTAATTGCTTTTAAAGGCATTCCTTCGGGAGTGCCTTTATTTTTTCGACATCCAAAGATCAACGTATTTAATATAATTGTCCATCATAGATTCTCCGTCATCGCTGACCCAATTTCGCGAGTTACAATATTGTAAAAAGTCGGCTATGTCGATCGTCTGATATTTTTTCATACAGTATAAGGCTATCGCGTTTCTTAAAGCAATAGAAACAAGATTACTATCCGTTTTATGCATCAAATCGGAATTAACCGAATAAACGTCTTCTTGTTGAGTATTCTGCGAAGCAGATTCTGTGTGAGTGGATGATTGAATGTAAGAAAGAGAGAGAGTATTATTTTTATCCTTCTCTTCTCTGACCTCTGCTATACTTTCCTTATCTGTACTGACCTTGACTATACTATCCTTATCTATACTATCCTTACCTATACTATCCTGTGGAGCACAAATGTCTCCAAAAACACCCCGAGAAGCCTTGAAATATCTACCTTTCTCATCTCGTTCTAACAGCTTCATAAGGTCAACGTAATCTGTTGGTATATATCTGTCGCCCTTAATTCGATTGTGTTGATGCCAGTTAGTAATAGCAACAACCTTATGACTCAACTCAATGATATACCCCTCATCAACAAGTGTCTGATAGTTTCTTTTAGTAGCCTTAAGGTCTCTCATAACACTTTTAACGTTGTCAACCAAGCCATCGTCATCTGCATTAAGGTTAAGATGAAAATACAGTGCCTGACTTAGACTGCTAAGCTCATAAAACCTGTCGCTCTCACAGAAATCAATAGATAACATTCTTCTTTTTGCCATTTTTCCTTCTTTCTTTTTGGTCGGATTTTGTCCGCCAAAGCATTTTTTGTTTTTATTCTATCACAGAAAAATGCCTTTGTAAGTATAGTACCCTTCCAAAGTTTCCGGGGTATGACCCCCTCAAATCTTGTTACATTTGCACAAAAAAATACCCCCTCAAAGTAGTTTCAAGTGCCTACTCTAAGGGGATCATATCATCCTTACCAAAATGTTATCTCTTTTTTCTGTCCGCTTAATGAAATCGTGGCAAGCCACAATGAAATCTTCGCTTCACTCAGATGAAATCCGAGATCAAGCCTTGGATGAAATCAAATCCGTCTATATACTTATCGCTGCGGCTCGGTCACACTCGCGAAAAAACAACACTTATTTGTTTTTTTAACACGCTCGTGCCACTTCGCTGCCTGCGAAGCAGGATTTCATCGCTAAAGCGATTTCATCCACCAGAGGTGGATTTCACACGTCGAAGACGGATTTGACTGCGTGATTGTCCACCAAGGACATCACGCCAAACGGTGGGTAAAATATTAGTTTTTTTCGACAAAATTATGCTTCAAGGCTCTTTTTATACTCAAGATAATCCTCGTACGTGCCCTGTCTATCGATAAAGCTTCCGTCGGGGAGAATCTCAATGATACGGTTAGCAACGGTGTTAAGTATCTCATAGTCGTGAGAGGAGAACAGAATATTGCCCTTAAATGCGCTCATACCGTTGTTTACCGCAGTGATAGACTCAAGATCAAGATGGTCGGTAGGCTGGTCAACGATAAGCATATTTGAGCCGAACATCATCATTCGTGAGAACATACATCTGACCTTCTCACCACCCGAAAGCACGTTTACAGGCTTGAATACAGCGTCACCCGAGAAGAGCATCTTGCCGAGGAAGCCACGAAGATAGGTCTCGTGCTGGTCGGTGGAATACTGACGCATCCAATCCATGATAGACTCGGTTCTGCCCTCGAAATATGAGGTATTATCGTGGGGAAAATATGATACCGAAATAGTCGAGCCGAACTTAAACTCGCCCGAGTCGGCAGGAATTTCCTCATTCAGAATACGGTAAAGAGTGGTCGTAGCAAGCTCGTTGCCGATAAAGGCGATCTTCTCGCCCTTAAGAACGTGGAAGGAGAGATCCTTGAAAAGAACCTTGCCGTCAAGACTCTTGGTAAGTCCCTCAACGTGCAGGATCTCCTTACCAGGCTCTCTGTCCATATCAAATCCGATGAAGGGATAACGACGAGAGGACGCAGGAAGCTCCTCAATGGTAAGCTTGTCAAGCAGCTTTCTTCTTGAGGTTGCCTGACGGGACTTAGACTTGTTTGCAGAGAAACGCTGAATAAAGGACTGCAGCTCGGCAATCTTCTCCTCGTTGCGCTTGTTCTGCATCTTGATCATACGCTGAATAAGCTGGCTGGACTCATACCAGAACTCATAGTTACCAACGTACATCTTGATGCCCGAGTAATCGATGTCAACAATGTTAGTACATACGTCATTGAGGAAATGACGGTCGTGGGAAACGACAAGAACAGTGCCAAAGTAATCGGAGAGGAAGTCCTCAAGCCACATAACGGCATTTATGTCAAGACCGTTGGTAGGCTCGTCAAGAAGGATGATATCAGGGTTGCCGAAGAGCGCCTGTGCGAGAAGAACCTTAACCTTTTCGCTCTCCTTAAGGCTGGACATCTGCATATAGAGATAATCGTCGGTAAGACCAAGTCCCTGAATAAGCTTTGACGCATCGGATTCTGCCTCCCAGCCGTTAAGCTCGGCAAACTCGCCCTCAAGCTCGGATGCACGAAGACCATCCTCGTCGGTAAAGTCCTCCTTTGCGTAAAGAGCATCCTTTTCCTTCATTATATCATAAAGATGCTTGTTACCCATAATTACGGTGTCAAGCACCGAGTATTCCTCGTAAGCAAAGTGATCCTGCTTCAGTACAGACATACGAACGGTAGAGGGAATAAAGACCTCGCCACGGCTTGGCTCAAGCTCGCCGCAGAGGATACGAAGAAAGGTAGACTTACCTGCTCCGTTTGCGCCGATGATACCGTAGCAATTTCCGGGGGTAAATTTCAGATCAACGTCCTTGAAAAGAAGCTGACCGCCAAAGTGAAAAGATAAATTGTTTACTGTGATCATTATATATTCCTTATTATTTTATTGCGTTTAAAACCTGTCGGATATTTTCATAGATGTATGTGGGCGGAGTGTCGCACTCTGCGTCAGCCATTGTACCCTCGCCCGAGAGGACGAAAATAGTGTCAATACCTGCATTGTAACCCGATGCTATGTCGGTATAAACTCGGTCGCCCATCATAACGCACTCATCCTTTTTATATCCGAACTTCTCCATAGCGAGAAGCAACATTTCGGGACGGGGCTTGCCGATGAAATGAGGACGTTTGCCCGTCGCTCTCCAAAGCATTTCTGCAACAGAGCCACAGTCGGGAACGTAACCGAAAGCGGTGGGACAAACCCAGTCGGGATTGGTGGCGATATAAATAATATCGTTAAGAAGGAGCTTGCAGGCATCCTCAAGCTTCTTAAAATTCAGCTCGTTATCGTTGCCCATTACGATTCCGTCAATACCGTCACACAGATCGGTTACAACGTCGATACCCGCATCACGAAGCTGCTGGGTGAAGGACTCTGTTCCAAAGGAATAAAACCTTCTGCCTTGATATTTCTCCTTAATATAAAGAATTGTGGCATTTGTAGAAGTGAGAAAATCATCCTCGCGTGCATCAATTCCGATAGACTTAAGCTTCTTAACGTATGCATCGGTGGACTTTGATGAGTTGTTTGTAACGAACAAATAACGGCCTCCGCGTTCCTTTACAAGCGATAAAAATTCAAGAGTACCGTCAAAAAGGTCGTTATCAAGATATATAGTTCCGTCCATATCAAGAAGGAACAGTTTTTTGTCTTTTAATGTCATTTTATTTCTCCGTTAAAAAGCGGGCACGAAGCCCGCCTTTATTGTTCTACTGTTCAGGATATCCGTCGGGATTACTTCTCTGCCATCTTGCACTATCCTCGCACATGGTACGAAGATCGCGCTCCGCTCTCCAGCCAAGCACCTCATACGCCTTGGTGGGATCGGCATAGCATACGGCAATATCACCGGGACGGCGATCGGTAATTTTATACTTAATAGGCTCGCCCCATGCTTCTCCAAACGCCTTTACAATATCAAGCACAGAGTAACCGTTGCCTGTACCAACGTTGATGTAATCAATTCCTCTGAGCTTCTCAGTATAATCAACCGCCTTAAGGTGAGCCAATGCAAGGTCGACAACGTGAATATAGTCGCGTACACCCGTACCGTCGTGAGTATCGTAATCGTCACCGAATATGCTGAGACACTCAAGCTTGCCAATAGCAACCTTAGTAATATAAGGAAGCAAATTGTTGGGAATACCCTTGGGATCCTCGCCGATCAAGGCAGACTCGTGTGCGCCGATAGGATTGAAGTAACGAAGCACGCATGCAGAAAATTCGGGATATGCAGCGCAGGTATCCTTCAGAATTCTCTCGATCATCAGCTTGGTTTCGCCATAGGGGTTTGTGGTCGAGGTGGGAAAATCCTCGCGGATCGGAACGGTCTTGGGACTGCCGTAAACGGTAGCAGACGAGCTGAAGACGATACGGTTAACCTTGTGGGCGATCATACTTTCAAGAAGATTTACCGTTCCTGTTATATTATTATGGTAGTAAAGGAGAGGCAGCTTGCAGGATTCACCAACAGCCTTAAGACCTGCGAAGTGAATAACCGAGTCGATTTCGGGATGTGTATCAAATACCTTGTCAAGCATATCCTTGTCAAGAAGATCGCACTTGATAAACTTCGGTCTTTTGCCCGTGATCTTTTCGATTCTATCAACAACAAGCTCCTTGCTGTTAGAAAGATTATCAATGATAATAACCTCAGCTCCTACAGAAAGAAGCTCTACAACAGTATGCGAACCAATATAACCGGTTCCCCCCGTAACTAAAATAGCCATGATCCAATCTACCTTCTAAATTCAAAATTAAAGATATAGGCGACCCACTCTGAACATAGGTCGCCCATAACGTATATTAGTCAGCGTAAACGCTAACCTGCTTTCTACCACCGGTAATGTGCTCGAACTTAACAACACCGTCAACGAGTGCGAAGAGAGTATCGTCAGAGCCGATGCCAACGTTCTTACCGGGATGAATCTTAGTGCCACGCTGTCTAACAATGATGTTGCCGGCGATAACAGACTGACCGTCTGCCTTCTTAACGCCAAGACGCTTGGACTCAGAATCACGACCGTTCTTGGTAGAACCAACGCCCTTCTTGTGGGCGAAGAACTGTAAACTAAGCTTTAACATTTCGTATTCCTCCATAATTATTTATGGCTCATATAGCCGTACAAGTTGCGCTTAGATCTTGCGCTCGATCTCCTTTACGTCAAGGTAGTCGTAATACTCCTCAACGAGATCCATAAGCTGATAGAAATAAGCCTGTATAAGCCCGGAAACTGCAAACTGCTTCTTTTCATCCTTCTCATACTTAGGTAGAGCGGATTTTGCAATAAGACGGATATCGGTAGTCTCCTCATCGATCTCATAATCAACACTTGACTGGTAAGTAACCTCAATAGCATTGATAATAAGCATTGTCATAGCAGACAGCGCCGAACAAAGAATATCCTCGCCCGACTCACCGTAACCGGTATGTCCCTGCTCCTCGAAGCCGTAATAATGACCCTCGGACTTATAGAATGTGATTGTAGTCATAAGACTTAAGCCTCGATCTTCTCGATCTGGATCTTAGTGTAATCCTGACGATGACCGATCTTCTTCTTTTCGTTCTTCTTTGCCTTATACTTGATAACGTCGATCTTCTTAGACTTGCCGTTCTTAAGTACGTTAGCAACTACGGTAGCGCCCTGAACGTAGGGAGTACCAACAGAAAGAGTTTCGCCGTTAACACAGAGAACCTTATCAAAAGTAACCTTCTCGCCTTCTGCAAGACCAAGCTTCTCTACGAAGATAACGTCACCCTCAGCAACCTTGTACTGCTTTCCACCTGTTACGAAAATAGCGAACATGAAAAAGCACCTCACTTTCGTGTATAATCGCTATCATAGGCGTTGGCGTGAAGCCAAACTTCTCAGCCTATCAATAAGCGTCGATATATTATAACACCACCGACATATTTTGTCAATAGTTTTTCACAAAATTATTATAAATATTTTGTACATTATATATAAATAAGAAAGCGCGACAGAACCTGCCACGCTTTCTGTTGGCTCAAAGCAAATCCGTAGTCACACAAATTGCCTTCTGCCCTATTTTATCACAGGAATTTGTATTACTCGCAGTCCTGGTCGCACTCTGCGCAATTACCGTCGCAAAGGTCAGCCTCGTCAATCTTCTCGCCACAAGCGGGACAGATAAGGTCGGAGAGGTCGATAGACTCGTCGAAGTAAACAAGCTCGCCGCAGGAGGGGCATTCGATCTCGTAGAACTCCTCGTCCTCGCCCTCGTAGTCCTCGTCATCGTTGAGGTCATCGTAATCATCAAAGTCCTCATCGTCATCGTAGAAGTAAAGTTCCTCCTCAACCTCACCGAGATCGTGGTCAAGCTCCTCTACGTATTCGTGAAGCTCCTTGTTGTCTGCCTCAAGAGCGTTGATCTTGTCGGCCATGTCGGCAACGAGTGTAAGAAGCTCGCCGATGATCTTGCCCTCGGTAGAGTTCTTATCGATTTCAGAGAAGTCAAAAGCTCCCTTAATGTAAGCTGCATGCTCGCTGATACCCATTGTAATTCTCCTTTATAAATATAATAATGGTTAAAATGCTCCCCGTGTGTTATCCGAGGAGCATTTCTGAGAAATTGTAATTAAACTCTTTCTACGTAGTCACCGGTTCTGGTGTCAATTCTAAGAACCTCACCCTCGTTGATGAAGATCGGAACCTTAACAACTGCTCCGGTCTCAAGGGTTGCGGGCTTAGTAACGTTAGTAGCTGTATCGCCACGAACACCGGGCTCGGTAGCAACTACTGCAAGCTCAACGAATGTAGGAGGCTCAACGGAGAATACCTTACCCTTGAAGGAGGAGATCTTACACATCATCTCTTCCTTAACGAACTTGAAGTTGTCACCAACCATGTCGCGGGAGATAAGGGTCTCTTCCCAAGTCTCGGTATCGAGGAAGTGGTAAAGATCGCCGTCGTCGTAAGAGTACTGAAGGTCTCTTCTCTCAATAACTGCGTTCTCAAACTTTGCAGTGGGGTTGAAGGACTGCTCACGGATAGCACCGGTCATAACGTCACGGTACTTGGTTCTAACGAAAGCAGCGCCCTTGCCGGGCTTAACGTGCTGGAATTCGATTACCTGATAAACCTTACCCTCCATCTCGAAGGTAACGCCATTCTTAAAATCACCTGCTGTTAACATATTATGTTTCCTTTTCTTGGCGAATTTTTTATTTTTTCCAGGGGCATTTAAGGTCCGCCACAACCGAATGATGCAACCAAAGCACAAATGCCCACACTTAACGTAATGATTTTATCATAAAATAATCTATTTTGCAATAGTTATTTATAATTTTTTTCATTTTTTTACAAAATTTCTATCAAATCCTTAGGAGAATGAGTGAAATTGTGTATTCCGTCCTTGGTGATTGCCACCATATCCTCAATTCTGCAGCCGTATTTGCCGAAAAGATAGATGCCGGGCTCAACTGTAACGATTTCGCCAACCTTCAGTTTTCTGCCAAATCCGCGGGAATAAAGTCTGGGACTCTCGTGAATAAACAGACCTACAGAGTGACCGAGAGAATGACCGAACGCACCCTTGTACTCAGGGATAGAGTCAATAATATCTCTCGCAACCTTGTCAGCCTCACCGCAGTCAGCACCTTCTCTCAAATAAGCGAGAGCCTCGGTCTGTGCGCGAAGAACGGTGTTGTAAAGCTTCTTGATGTCCTCATCAGCCTTGCCGATAACGATTGTTCTGGTCATATCCGAGCAATAGCCCTGATACTTTGCGCCAAAGTCCATTGTAAGGAAGCCGGGACGAAGCTTCACATTTCTCGGTGTACCGTGAGGAAGTGCCGAAGCATCACCCGAAACTGCAATTGTCTCAAATGCAAAGGAGTATGCCCCACCCTTACGCATCGCATATTCAAGCTCAACAGCAACCTCAAGCTCGGTCATATTGGGGGTGATAAACTTAAGAAGATGTGCAAGTGCGGCATCTGTAATATCCTGCGCCTTCTGCATCTTCTCGATCTCATCAACAGACTTGATCTGACGGATAACCTCGATCGTGTCGCCGATGTTTACAAACTCACAGGGGTAGTTATCACAGTAGTTACGGTAGGTGTCGTAGGAAACACTGCCACCCTCAAAGCCGATGGTCTTAATTCCCTCCTCCGAAATTACCTTATTAAGGAATTCCTTGCGATTGTCGGGAGTAAGAACCTCAAAGGACTTGTTTGCCGAGTTAAGCGCCATTTCATAGTATCTGAAATCTGTGATAAGATATGCCTTTGTCTTTGTAATGAAAAGCAGACCGTCGGTAAAAGCAAATTCCGACAAATAATGCTGATTAAGCTCGTCGAGAACGATAACCGCGTCAACGCCAAGCTCTGCCATCTTGTTTCTTAATTTTGTAAGTCTCATTTTGCAAGCTCCATGTAGTATTTTTTCATTGCGAGAGCATCGTCAGACTGTGTTCCTGCCGACTCGCAGATAATTGTAGGCGAAAGATTGTTCTTGTAGATCACCTCTACAAGCGGCTCAAAATTCGGGCCGTAAAGATTGTCCTCAAAGGTCAAATGGCGCTTCTCACCGCTGCCTGTCCACTCAATTTTCGAGAAATGACAGTGGAGATTACAAGCAACGTCAGCACCCAGCGCACGATCAATTTTATCAAAAACGCGGAGATAATCATCGGCAGTAACGAAAACACCGCCTAAATCTCTGGCGTTGAGATGTCCAAAGTCAACTACGGGGACAAATGCAGAGTCAATTCTGCAAAGCTCGAGAACCTCGTCAAGAGTGCCAAGCTGATTTATCTTGCCCATAGTCTCAAGACCGATTTTGATACCGTATGTATCAACCGCTGAAAGCGTCTTTACAAGGGTATCACCTGCAAGGCGCATCGCCTCGTCACGTGTGATCTTTGCCGCAGAACCCGAGTGAACAACGATAGTTCCTGCTCCAAGCAATTTAGCCGCATCAAGGCTCTGTCTAATGTAATTTATGCTATTAAGTCTTTTCTCCTCTACCACACCCGAAAGCGAAATGAAATAGGGTGTATGGAAGGACATTTTTATATTATGCTCCGCCGCCTTCTTGCCTATTTCTGCAAGAATCTTTGGCGATGCCGAAAGACCGTTGCCTGCTTCGTATTCATAGGCGTCAAGTCCTATGGATTTAACGAATTTCGGCGCGTCAACGGTTGATTTATAGCCCGCAAGCCTGAAGGCGTCGCTGTTGCCTCCGGGGCCGAAGTATGCTGACATAATTTATTTCTCCTTATGAATTTTGTCGTATTTTCTTTGTATTGGACCTTCAAGAATTCGTTTGAATCTTGTAAAGTGATCTTTTTTATCATTGATAGGTGAAACGAGAATTGCCCTGATGCCTGAATTATGAGCCGCCCACACGTCGGTGAGTATCTGGTCGCCCATAAAGACGGTGTTGGTCGTGTCTGTACAAAGCTGCTTCATCATTCTTTTCAAATTAAAGGCAAACGGCTTTGCCGCACGGGAGACGGCAGGCATACCTATCTCCTTGTTAAAGAGATCTACCCTCGCCTGATTGTTATTTGATAAAATAGCCGTCTTTATTCCTGCGCGATTAAGTGTGTCAAGCCATTCTGTCACATCCTTCGTTGGCGTGGGGTGCTCGTATGGCTCGAGAGTGTTATCAACGTCAAGCAAAATCGCCCGAGCGCCGATAGACAGAAGGAATTCTGCCGTCACGTCACGAAAGGAATTAAATCTGTATTCGGGTACTAAAGTAAATTTCACCGCGTTCTCCTAATCAATATTTTCAACTTATATTATATCATAAAACAGTACATAAGTCAATAAAATATAATTTTAAAAAAATGGTAAAAACTTTTATAAAAGGTATTGACAAATCAAAACAGTTGTGGTAATATATATAAGCACGAAATCAAATGCGAGTGTAGTTCAATGGTAGAATTCCAGCCTTCCAAGCTGGTCGCGTGGGTTCGATTCCCATCACTCGCTCCAATAGACGCGCCCTTAGCTCAGTGGATAGAGTGCCCGGCTACGAACCGGTAGGTCGAAGGTTCGAATCCTCCAGGGCGCGCCATAAAGAAGAGAGACATCCCTTGCGGATGTCTCTTTTCTTTCTTTATGACGTGCCCGGAGGAAGAACCTTTTTCTTGCTTTGCAAGAATGAAGGTTCGCATATTACGCGAAGAGCGCGTCAAGCTCGCTTGTAAGCGGCAAGCGTAAATATCTTCGCCAAAGGCGAATATCCTCCAGGGCGCGCCTTTTATACAGTGAGGCAATTTGATCAATTTCTCCGCCATCCTCAATTGAGGAGATGTTATACGAATAAATGTTTTCAAACTAAACTTAAAGAGGACACCCGAAGGTGCCCTCTTTTTATATTTCAACTTACTTAACTACAATATTAATAATCTTTCCGGGCACAACGATTTCCTTAACGATTGTCTTACCGTCAAGTGCCGCGGAGATCTTCTCGTCAGCTTTAACTACCTCGAGAATCTCGTCCTTTGATGCATCCTTTGCAATAGCAATTACGTTACGAACCTTGCCGTTTACCTGAATGGGCATTTCGATAACGTCGTCTACGCACTTTGCCTCGTCATATACGGGCCAAGGCTCGTATGCAATAGTGTTGTCGTGACCGAGGATCTGCCATATCTCCTCACCAACGTGGGGAGCGATACAGGAGAGCATCTTGATAAAGCCCTCTGCAAATTCCTTAGGACATGTGCCGTTCTTATAAACCTCGTTAACGAATACCATCATCTGTGCGATAGCGGTATTGAAGCCGAGAGTCTCAAAGTCGCCTGTAACCTTCTTTACAGTCTGATGATAAAGCTTTGTAAGCTTACCGTCATCTGTATCGGTGAGATTCTGAGGCTCGGTGAAGAAGTTCCAAACACGGTTGATGAACTTTCTCGCACCTGCAACGGCAGAAGAGCTCCAAGGCTTGGAAACCTCAAGCGGACCCATAAACATCTCGTAAAGACGAAGAGTATCTGCACCGTACTCACGAACGATGTCGCTGGGATTTACAACAAACTCGGGGAATCTCTTACCCATCTTGATGCCGTTCTCACCAAGGATCATACCCTGATGCACAAGCTTCTTGAAGGGCTCCTTAACAGGAGAAATACCCTCGTCATAGAGGAATCTGTTCCAAATTCTTGCATACATAAGGTGACCTACTGCATGCTCGGGACCGCCAACGTAAAGGTCAACGGGAAGCCAATGCTCAAGAAGCTTGGGATCGCAAAGCGCCTTGTCGTTGTTAGGATCAATATAACGCATATAGTACCAAGAAGAGCCTGCAGAACCGGGCATTGTAGAGGTCTCACGAACACCCTTGATGCCATTTTTGTCATACTGCTTCCACTCGGTAGCATTCTCAAGAGGTGCCTTGCCGTTTCTGCCCTTATAATCCTCAAGCTCGGGGAGAATAAGAGGAAGCTCCTCGTCGGGAAGGAATACGGTCTGACCGTCCTCGGTGTAAACACAAGGAACGGGCTCACCCCAATAACGCTGACGCGCAAAGATCCACTCACGGAAGTGATAGTTTACCTTTCTTCTGGCAATTCCCTGTGCCTCAAGCTTCTGAGTAATGCCTTCCTTCGCCTCCTCAACGGTA
The DNA here is from genome assembly GCA_045128515.1 of Eubacteriales bacterium. Lineage (GTDB taxonomy): Bacteria > Bacillota > Clostridia > Oscillospirales > CAG-272 > UBA1740. Next base: position 21,469 of record JBGVRO010000043.1, read on the forward strand.
AGACCTGTGAACTCCTCAGAATTGATGAGCTTACAGCCCTTGCCAAGGTAATCCTGCTTCTCAAAAGCACACTCGGACACGTCACGTCCGTCAATAACCTGGATCATAGGAATGTTATGTGCAACGGCATATTCAAAGTCACGCTGATCGTGGCTGGGAACAGCCATAACCGCACCTGTGCCGTAGTTAGCAAGCACGAAATCACCGATGAACACGGGAACTTCCTTGCCGTTTACAGGGTTGATGGCATAAACACCCTTAAGAGGACAACCGGTCTTAGTCTTGTTAAGCTCGGTTCTGTCCATATCACTCTTCTTAAGAGTTTCGTTAATATAATTCTGTACCTCTTCCTTGTTCTCTACTCTGTCCATAAGCGACGCGGTAATTTTACCGTCGGGAGCAAGAACCATAAAGGTAATGCCGTATATAGTTTCGATACACGTAGTATAAATGGAGAAATCGCCACCGCCAACGATCTTGAAATCAACCTCAACACCGGTGGACTTGCCGATCCAGTTGCGCTGAATTTCCTTGGTAGACTCGGGCCAATCGATTTCCTCAAGACCCTCGAGAAGCTTCTCTGCAAATGCAGGCTGGTCAATAACCCACTGCATCATCATTCTCTTCTCTACGGGATAGCCACCGCGCTCGGACTTACCGTCGATAACCTCGTCGTTAGAAAGAACCGTACCAAGCGCTTCGCACCAGTTAACAGGCATCTCAATACGCTTTGCATAGCCTGCCTCATAGAGCTTCTTGAAGATCCACTGAGTCCACTTGTAGAAGGAGGGATCGGAAGTTGCGGTCATCTTGGTCCAGTCGTAGTCAAAGCCCAGCTCGCGAAGCTGTGCCGAGAAGGTCTTAATATTCTCCTGTGTAAAGCCGTTGGGATGATTACCTGTGCTTACGGCATACTGCTCTGCAGGAAGACCGAAGGAATCGTATCCCATAGGGTGAAGAACGTTATATCCCTGCATGCGCTTCATACGGGACATAATATCGGTTGCTGTATAGCCCTCGGGATGTCCTGCGTGCAGACCTACGCCCGAAGGATATGGGAACATATCAAGTACATAGTACTTGGGCTTTGAGAAATCCCACACGTCTGTATGGAACGTGCCGTTTTCTTCCCAATACTTTTGCCATTTTGCTTCTACTTCGCTATGAATATACTGCATAATTTATTCCTCTGCGTTTTTGATTTCAAACTTTTTGTCAACCTCGGCAATAAGCTCGGAGATATCAAGCTTTGCTTCCTCTGGGAAATGTCTGTCAAGGTTATAGAACTCGCGGGACTCTCTGTCAAACACGTTGATAATTACGTCACCGAAGTCAACGAGAATCCAGCCGTTACCTCTCTTGCCCTCCATACGAAGGGGAGTTACACCTCTCTCGGAAAGCTTTTCGTCAACCTCGTCGGCAAGAGCCGCCACGTTGCTTGCAGAGCGACCTGTCGCATTAACGTAATAATCGGTAATGCTGCTCTTCTCTCTCACGTCAAAAAGCGTAACGTTAAGAGCCTTCTTTTCAATTAAAATCTTAACCGCCTCACGAGCGATAGTGCCCGAATCAGCGTTAATTAAATCCTTAGTAATTTCCATTAACTTAACCTTTCTGTTTTCGCTTTGATTGCATCACGGGTCTGTGCCGTTCTGTGATGATAACCCTTGCCGCGAGAAACGAATTCGTTTATATTATTTTCAAGAGATTCTAAAACCGCCATATGCAGCGCCATAATAGCCTCGTCTGTGCCTGTGGTTTTATCAAGCGCTGCGAGAAATTTCTCACGAAGAATGACACAGTTTTTATAGGTTCTGCCCTCCTCAATATAATCGGAGAGAAGAATTATCTCATCAAACACCGACATATCGGGCGAACCGACCGTATGGTTGTATACAGCAGATAAAACGTCACCGTCGGCAAACTCGGGAAAGTCACTCTTAACAACACAGGGTGCCGTAATAGAGTGCCAAATTGGAGATGCCGCAAGATCGTCCTCTGACATAGTAACATTATGCTGTTTTATAATCTCAAAGTATTCTGCCTCGGAATATTCCTTGGAAATATCATGTAATAGTGCCGCGACACGAAGTCTGTCAATAGACTCGGGCATACAATAACCGCCTATCAAAACCGCCATCTTCTCAACACCCAAGGTGTGATTATAGCGTTTTTCAGACAGTCTTTGACAAACCTCACGTCGAAGCAGATCAATCTGTATATCGGTATATTTCATATTCCGAATTAGATCTCAATACGCTTTTTCTTGGTAGATTCCTTGTAAAGAACGAATCTTGAACCTACACAGGAAACAACGTCACACTCGATAACCTCTGCAATAATGTTTGCCGCTTCCTTTGCGGTGTAGCCACTGTTCTCAAGCACTCTCGCCTTAATAAGCTCACGTGCCTCAAGTGCGTTGTAGATCTGATTACAAATTTCCTCGGTGATACCGCCCTTTCCGATCTGGAAAATGGTATCAAGGCTTTGTGCCATAGCGCGAAGCTGCGCTCTCTGTTTACTTGTTAACATATTATTTTCCTTAAACTCAATTTTCCTCAAACAATGCGCCTGCAAATTCCTTGGAATCAAAAGGCTTCATGTCGTCGATCTGCTCGCCTACACCGATAAACTTAACCGGAATGCCAAGCTCCTTCTTTATCGAAATAATGATGCCGCCCTTTGCAGTACCGTCAAGCTTTGTAAGTACAAGACCGGTGATCTTAGACGCCTCCTTAAACTCCTTTGCCTGGTAAACCGCGTTCTGACCTGTGGTGGCATCAAGAACAAGCAGCGTTTCCTTTGCCGCATTAGGAAGCTCACGCGCGATAACTCTATCGATCTTCGCAAGCTCGTCCATAAGATTCTTTTTATTGTGAAGTCTGCCTGCGGTATCTACGATAAGAACGTCTGCGCCACGGCTCTTAACCGCGCTGATAGCATCGAATACAACCGACGCAGGATCTGCGCCTGCAGCCTGCTTGATTATATCAACACCGGCTCTGTCGGTCCATACGTTAAGCTGTTCGGCAGCCGCGGCTCTAAAGGTATCTGCCGCAGCAACAACAACCTTTTTGCCCTGTCTTTTTAATTCTGCCGAGATTTTTCCTATGGAAGTTGTCTTTCCAACTCCGTTAACACCGATAACGAGAATTACAGAGGGCTTGGTGGAAAGGTTGAGAGGCTCATGCTCTCCGATCATTCTGCGAAGAATATCGAACAGCTCGCGCTTAACCTCATCAGGATCCTTAATTCTCTTATCCTTAACCGTGTCACGAAGCTCGTCAAGGATCTCCTCGGTTGTATTTACGCCGATGTCGGCGGAGATGAGAAGCTCCTCAAGCTCGTCGAAAAGATCCTCATCTACCTTTACGAATTTCTTAAATAATGCGTCGACCTTGCCGACGATTGCATTTTTGGTCTTAAAGAGACCCTGCTTTAATCTGTCAAAGAACCCCATCTAAAAGCTCCTTTTCTCTTCCTTCAATTTCGCTGACGTTAAGCTCTATTGCCTGAGAAATACCTCTCTGAGGCATGGTAATACCGTAGAGTCTGTCACCGATTTCCATTGTACCACGACGGTGAGTAATAAGAATGAACTGTGTACCGTCGCCGAATGATTTAATATATTCACCGAATCTGAATACGTTGACCTCATCGAGAGCAGCCTCGATCTCGTCAAGAATACAGAAGGGTGTGGGATTAACCTTAAGTATTGCAAACAAGAGTGCTATCGCAACGAAGGACTGCTCACCACCCGAAAGAAGCGAAAGATTCTTAATGATCTTTCCGGGAGGCGCCGCCTTAATCTCAATGCCTGACGTAAGAACGTCCTCGGGATCGGTAAGCGAAAGCTCTGCATTACCGCCGCCAAACAGCTCTCTGAAGGTAATGCCAAAGTTCTTGTTTATAGCCTCGAATGCGTCAATAAAGCTTGTACGCATCTCAACCTCAAGTCGCTTGATAATATCGATAAGCTCGTCTGCCGACTTTGTAATATCGGTATACTGAGTGCTGAGCGAATCGTATCTCGCCTTAACCTCTGCATACTCCTCGATCGCACCGGGGTTGTATCCACCGAGAGCACGAAGCTTGTTTCTGCAGGAAATCTGAACCGCAGCAACTTCCTCGCGATTTTCTGCGGTTACCGCAGGATAGCCGAAGCCAACCGCATCCTCGTAAGTGATCTCATAATCATCCCAAAGCTGTGAGCCAAGCTTATCCTGCTTTTCAAGCAGGTTGTTGTATCTTGTCTCATTCTTGAGGAATGCTTCATAAGCAACCTGACGGCTGGAGTTCTTCTCCTTAAGTCTGATACGGATATTGTTGATCTCGCGCTCATACTCGTCGTTTCCGCTCTCAACCTCAATGCGCTGTTTCTTAAGCTCTTCAAGCTCGCTTTCAAGCTTTTCACACTCGATAGCATTGGTGCTGCGAAGCTGCTTGATACCCTCGCGCTGAGACGTAAGATCATCGATTCTGTCAAGCTGAGTCTGCTTATCTGTCATAAGCTCGGCAATACGTCCGTCAAGAGATGCGATCATCTCGTCGGAGCTGCGAATCGCTCCCATAACCTCTGCCGCCTTAATACTAAGCTCGTTAGCCTTCTGGTTACACTCATCGCGCTTTTCATCAAGGACGCCCATCTCTGCACTGCGACGGGTTCTGAATTCCTTCAGCGCCGCAATTCTCTCAAGATTTGCCTCATATTCCGAACGAAGTGCAACAAGCTCCTCGCCATCTCTGGACTGCTGACCGATAATACCGTTGTAATCGCTCTTAAGCTTCTCGATAATATCGTTGTTTGCATCGTACTTTGCGGTTGCGTTATCAAGCGCCGAGAACTGTGAACGGGAGAGAGTAAGAAGAAGCTCCTTCTCCTGCTCTGCATCACGCATTCTGTCCTTTTCATCGGTAATCCTTGCAGTAAGATCTGCAAGCTTCTTCTCTGCCTTGGCAATGTCGGTATCAAGACCTGCCGCCTCAGCCTTAAGCTCGGAGATGGTATTAAGTCTTGAGAGAATACCGCTGTCGCGCTTTGCACTACCACCGGTAAATGCACCGCCGGCATTGATAACCTGACCGTCAAGAGTAACGATCTTCACCTTGTAGTGAAGCTGCTTTGCCGCCTTTGCAGCATTGTCAATATTATCAAATACAAGCGTACGAAGAAGCAGCCACTCAATAACCTGGCGATACTCGTCCTTCGAAACAACAAGTCTGTCTGCTCTGCCAACGTATCCAGGGAGCTTTGCTGCCTGACGGATCTCATTGGTCTCGCTTGAGGACTTGATTGCGCTGATTGGATAGAAGGTTGCGCGACCTGCATTTGCCGCCTTAAGCGCGCCGATAGCCGCCTTTGCAGTTTCCTCGTTGTCAACAACAATGTTCTGCAGGCTTGCACCAAGCGCCGTTTCAATAGCGGTGATATACTGCTTCTCAATATTTATAAGCGAGGAGAGAGGACCGTGGATCTTACCCTGTGCGGAAAGTCTGCCGCCCTGATACTCCTTCATTACGAACTTAACGCTCTCCGCATAACCCTCAAAGTGATCGTTCATGCGCTGAAGAACGTCTGCGCGCTGTATAAGTGACGCGCGGCGAAGCTTTGCATCGTTAAGCGAAGCGGTTATTTTATCGCGCTCGATACCAAGGGCCTCAAGCTTCTCATTCGCCTCAGCAATAATGCTGTCCTTGTCCGCAATGCTTGACTTAAAGCCTGCGGCAGCCTTCTCACATCTGTCAGCCTCTGCCTTAAGAACGAGAGCCTCTGCCTCGTATTTTTTAATTTCTGTTTCTATGTCATGTGACTTTGAGCCACCGCTCTCACGGGAGCTTTCAAGCACGTTTATTCTGATGTTAAGATTAGAAGCCGCTCCCTCCTCAACAGTAAGCTCATCAAGAGCCTCCTCAAGCTGACGGCGAGCCTCGTTGATCTCGCGTACAAGCTGCTGCTCCTCGGCAAGAAGCTCAAGTCTTGCATCCATGATCTCGGTATGCTCTGCCTCGATCTTTGCCTTACGGTCAAGATACTCCTGCTTGCTGATCTCGATAGCAGCCTTACCTGCCTCGATCTCGGCAATTCTTGTACGGCAGTTTGCAATCAGCTCTGCAGAGTGACCATAGTTGGTTTCTGCAACCTGAAGCGCACTTGCAAGCTCATGAAGCTTGTTATCGGTCTCACGGATCTTGTCAAAGAGCTGCTGCGAAGCCGCCTTGCTCTGCTGCGCCTTCTCATAAAGGTTCTCGTTCTGTCTTTCAAGGTCGGAGATAACCTGATCGATGATTTCAAGCTCCTTTTCAGAGAGCTTAAGATCTCTGTCAGCATCTGCAATATCCTCACGAATTTTCTTTGTATCAAAGAGCCAAAGCGATACGTCAGCGCGCTTCTTTTCTTCATAAAGAGCAAGACCCTTGCGCGCCTTCTCAGCCTCCTTTTCAAGAGGACCGACACGCATCTCAAGCTCGGTAAGAATATCTCTTACACGGTCAAGGTTGTCCTGTGCCTGCTTAAGCTTTCTCTCGGACTCCTCTTTTCTGTGACGGTATTTGGAAATACCAGCCGCCTCCTCGAAGATGTTACGTCTTTCGTCGCTCTTCTTCGAGATGATCTCTGCGATCTTACCCTGTCCGATAATGGAATAGCCTTCTCGACCAACACCTGTATTCATAAACAGCTCATAGATGTCACGCAGACGCTTGGGCTGACGGTTGATAAGGTACTCACTCTCACCAGTACGGTAATAACGTCTGGTAACAACAACCTCGTCAAACTCGGAGTCAAGTCTGTGATCGGGATCGGAGTTATCAAAGGTTACAGAAACCTCGGCAAAGCCCATGGGACGGCGATCGTCAGTACCGCCAAAGATAACGTCCTCCATTCTGGTACCACGGATATTACGGCTGGAAAGCTCACCGAGTACCCAACGCATCGCGTCGGAAATATTCGATTTTCCACTTCCGTTAGGACCAACGATTACAGTTGCACCGCGCTCAAAGTTAAGCACCGTTCTGTTGGGGAAGGATTTAAAGCCGTGAAGCTCTAATGATTTTAAATACATTTCATTTCTCCATTGTTAAAGTGAAGTTGAACTCCGTACGTCGGAATTCCATCAGCCTCGGCAAATCGAAGATTTTTGTATCTCTCCATTAGTCGAAGCTTGTTTTTTCTGTTCTGTCCCACCGCCTTTGACAAGGCACCGCGTGAAACGAGAACAGTAATATTCTCATTCTCCGATATTTTGCTATCGGAAAGTAATTTACAAATTCGTTTGTAATAGACCTCGCCTATTACAAGCTCGCCAAGGGCGGGATGATTCGCCCCTGCGATACTGCTGTCGGGATCGCTTAAATTTTCGCTCGCTTGAAGTCCAATGCGTATCACGTCAACACCGGCATTTACAAAAATATCAAGCACAGCGGTGGAACGCGCAATCGCATCATCAAGCGACAGAGGTGAATAGATCCCCTCATACATCATTGAGCAAAGCTCGGTGTCACGGAAAACAACCGTGGGATAAATCCTTGCGCCAACCGCACCCACAGAGCAAATAAACTCTGCGGTTCTTTTCTCGCTTTCAATATCCGATCCGGGCAGACCGATCATCATCTGACCGATAAGATCAAAGCCGTTTTCCACTATCAATCGGCAACTTTTAATTTCTGCCTCGAAATTATGCCCTCTTTTCGACATTTTCAAAACGTCGTCAGAGGAGCTCTGTAAACCAAGCTCTATGGTTTTAACACCGTATTTCTTAAGGATGCCGAGGATTTCCTCGTCTATATAATCGGGTCTTGTGGAGCATCTGATCGACCTGACAAGTCCGCGGGTGATATAACCGTAAGCTATCTCAAGAAGTGAGATCATAAGCTCGCGGTCAATTCCCGTAAAAGAGCCGCCAAAGAAAGCGATCTCCACATCGGCATCGTCTTCAATAGTACGAAGCGCAGAGTCGATGATAGGAATCACGTCCTCTGCCCGAAATTCCCTGACACCCGAGATCTCCCTTTGATTACAGAAAACGCATTGATTGGGACAACCGAGATGAGGAATAAAAACAGGTATGTTTACATGCCTCATACCACAACTCCGAAAAGCTTAAGCGCCATTTTGGCTGCGTGCATCTCGGCAAGCTTTTTAGTTTTGCCAGAGCCTCTGCCAACCTCGTTATTGTTGATATAGGCCGCAACGGTAAAGCTCTTGTTATGCTCGGGGCCGTCCTCGCTGATTACGCGGTATTCAAGGACTGCTGCTCCATCCTGCTCTGCAAGCTGCTGCAGCCTTGTCTTAAAATCTGTGCGCTCTCTTGAGGATTTCTTGATCTCCTCTTCAAACAGTGACAGTACAACCACCTTATAGCTCTCTTTTCCCTGTGCGGTAGAATCAAGATATACAGCGGCGATCAGGGCCTCAAGTGCATCGGCAAGTATCTTCGGTCTGCTTCTGCAATCACTTACCTCCTCGCCGTTACCGAGATTTATGTACTGACCGAGATCGATTTTACGCGCAATTCTTGAAAGTGTCTTTTCGCACACAAGCTGCTGACGCATTTTTGTCAATGCGCCCTCGCGATATTTGGAAAAGCTTGAATACAAATGCTCGCTTATTACAAGCTGCAGAACTGCATCACCAAGGAACTCAAGACGTTCGTTGGAATCTGCCTTCATTCCCTTTGACCTCAGCTCATTTGTATATGAGGAGTGCGTCAGGGCAACGTCAAGATATAATGTATCACTAAAGCTGTACGACAGCTTATCTGCAAGCTCTAATGCGTCTTTTCCAAGCGCCATATTCCACACTCCTTTCTTAGTTAGTTGTCAAAAAAATTATATTGCTTTATCATCTCAAGGCTTCTTTGAGCATAAGCCTCGTTTCTCGCCTTCTTGCCGCCCTTGACCTTCTTTTCAA
>JBGVRO010000044.1:0-10495 GCA_045128515.1 Eubacteriales bacterium
TTTGCCCAGCGCCATCATTGCGGCATTTATACCCGCAACAAAGCCCGACGATGCCGATTCGACGTAGCCCTCAACACCGGTCATCTGTCCTGCGAAGAAAATCCTTCCTTCCTTTTGCACCGAGTATGTGCTTGTAAGGAAACCGGGAGAATTAAGATAGGTATTTCTGTGCATAACACCGTATCTGAAGAATTCAGCATTCTCAAGACCGGGAATAAGACCGAAAACCCTCTTCTGTTCACCAAAGGTGAGGTGAGTCTGGAAGCCGACTATGTTGTACATAGTTCCCTCTTTGTTCTCACGTCTTAACTGAACCGTAGCAAAGGCATCCTCGCCCGTTCTGGGATCAGGCAGACCGACAGGCTTCATAGGACCGAATCTCAGCGTGTCATATCCGCGTGATGCCATAACCTCAACAGGCATACATCCCTCGAATACTGTAAGGTCCTCCTGAAGCTCCTTGTCAAACGCCTTAAGAGGCGCAGCCTTGGCATTGATAAGCTCGTTATAAAAGATATCGTACTGCTCTCTTGTCATAGGACAGTTAAGATAATCCTCGGGATTACCATTGCCCCATCTTGATGCAAAGAAGGCAACCGACGTATCAACTGTAGAAAAATCAACGATAGGAGCTGCAGCATCAAAGAAATGAAGCTCGCCGCCACCGGTGAATTTTGAAATACTGTCTGCAAGCACCTCGGACGTAAGAGGACCGCTGGCAATAACCACGATTCCCTCGGGAATCTCGGTGACCTCACCATTGATTACAGTAATATTCGGGTGATTTTTAATTTTCTCTGTAATATAATCGCTAAATAGCTCGCGGTTTACCGCAAGAGCAGATCCTGCGGGAACCTCGGTGGCATATGCCGCCTCCATTACGATAGAACCGAGATCAGAAAGCTCTGCCTTTAAAAGACCAACGGCATTACTCGTATCGTTGGAACGAAGCGAGTTTGAGCATACAAGCTCTGCAAAGCCGTCGGTGTGATGGGCAGGAGAATGCTTGTGAGGCTTCATCTCGTAAAGCTCAACCTTTACTCCCAGCCGTGCAGCCGCATAAGCTGCCTCACATCCTGCAAGTCCTGCGCCAATAACCTTAATCGTTACGTTTTCACTCATCACTCGATTACCGTCATTTCCTCATCGCGCTTGTATGAGCAATTCTTACCCTTACAGATAACGCTCTTACGGCTCTTGCGATAGTAAAGAAGCTCGCCACAGTCGGGACACTTCTCGTTAAGAGGCATATCCCACGTTGAGAAATCACACTCGGGATACTTCTCACAGCTGTAGAAGAGCATCTTACCCTTGCCATGTCTTGCAAGGATCTTGGAGTTACACTTGGGACAGTTAACACCCATCTCGGTAACCTTCTGCTTCGTGAATGTACAGGTAGGATAGTTTATACAAGCATAGAATGAACCGTATCTTCCGTTACGGATAACCATATCGCCACCGCAAACCTCGCACTTAAAGCCTGCAAGGTTAGGCGTCTTATCCTCGGGCTCGGCAACGTTGCCGTTCTTGTCGATCGCCTTTGTGCACTTGCACTCGGGATACTTGGGACAAGCGAGGAACTTACCGAATCTACCGTTCTTATACACCATTCTCGAGCCGCATCTGTCGCAGAGAACGTCGCTCTCCTCCTGAGGAAGATTGATCTCAACCTTACCCTCGCCCCCCGACACAGCCTCAAGGCATGCGGCAAATCCTGTGTAAAATTCGGAAATTACACCGTAGATAGTGTTTTCCTTATTTTCGATAGAGTCAAGCTTATCCTCCATAGAGGCGGTGAACTCATAGTCGATAATATCCGGGAAATGCTGACGCATGAAGTTGGTTGTGATCTCACCGAGAGGTGTAGCAACGAGAGATTTACCGTCGCGCTTTACGTACTCACGGGAAATGATGATAGAAATAATAGGCGCGTAGGTTGAGGGACGGCCAATGCCGTTTTCCTCAAGGAATTTAATAAGAGATGCCTCTGTATATCTCGCAGGCGGCTCGGTAAAGTGCTGAGTTGTTTCAACGTCGGTGGCTCTGAGTATCTCGCCCTTCTTGATGTTGGGAAGACTTGCAAGATTACGCTCCTCGTTCTCGTTGTCCTGCGCATCATCACTTACGTAGTCGTAAATGGTAAGATAACCCTTGGACTTGATAACGTAGCCACCGGTCTTGAAGATATAACCGTTATTTTCAATCTCAACCGAAACAGTATCAAGAACCGCAGACTCCATCTGGCTGGCAATAAAGCGCTCCCAGATAAGCTTATAAAGTCTGTACTGCTCGCTTGAGAGCATTTTTCTGATAGATTTAGGAGTGATGTACACATTTGAGGGACGAATTGCCTCGTGAGCATCCTGAGCAGAGGCGTTAGTCTTAAAGCTTCTCTGAGCCTTAGGAAGGAACTGCTCGCCGTACTTCTCCTTAATGAATGCCGCACAGCTCTCCTGTGCAACGGCAGAAACTCTCGTAGAGTCGGTACGCATATAGGTAATAAGACCCTGTACACCACCGTACTGCGCTCCAAGATTAAGACCGTCGTAAAGCTCCTGTGCAACCTTCATGATTCGCTGTGACTGATAGCCAAGCTGTCTTGATGCCTCCTGCTGAAGCGTGGAGGTTGTGAAGGGGGGCGCAGGCTGCTTATACTTAACCGCGTGTCTCACGTCCTTAACCTTAAACTCGCCTGCCTTGATTGAATTGTTGATCCAGGTAGCCTCCTCCTCGGATGAAAGCTTGATCTTGCCCTTGCCGTCACCGTAGAATTTAGCGGAGATCTTCTCTCCGTCAGCGTTAGTAAGACCTGCCTCGATAGTCCAGTATTCCTGGGGAACGAATGCACGGATCTCCTCCTCGCGCTCGGTAACGATTCTTGCGGCAACAGACTGTACTCTACCGCCCGAAAGACCGCTCTTAAGGTTCTTCCAAAGCACCTCGGACAGCTTAAAGCCAACAAGACGGTCAAGGATTCTTCTCGCCTGCTGAGAGTTAACAAGATCCTCGTTTATTCTTCTCGGATTCTTGATTGCCTCTTTAACCGCCGACTGTGTAATCTCGTTAAAGGTTACACGGCAGGCTCTGTCAGCAGGAATACCAAGCTCGTTTGCAATATGCCAGGAAATAGCCTCTCCCTCACGGTCAGGGTCGGTTGCGAGGAAAATTTTGTTTGCGCTTTTTGCCTCGCGCTTAAGCTCCTTGATAACGTCACCCTTGCCGCGGATATTGATGTAGTGAGGCTCAAAGCCGTTTTCAATATCAATACCGAGCGTGCTCTTGGGCAGGTCACGGATATGACCCTTGGAAGCAATTACCTTGTAGTTAGAACCAAGATAGCTTTTTATAGTATTAGCCTTTGCAGGCGACTCAACAATTACTAAATTTGCCATTTATATTTAAGCAGTTTCAACTGCGACCTTTCTTACTTAAATTTTCTGGATACCTTCTCACCCGGGAGCATTACTACGAAACCGCCCATCTCAAGCTTAAGAAGGCATTTCATAACCTCTCGGAGATTGATATTTTCATCAACAAGCGACTCCAGCGAGCAATCACCCACGGTAGGAATCCGCTTATAGACCGCAAGAGCCTTTTTATCAAAGCTCATCGGTGGTGTAACAGGCTCGGCCTTTGCCCCTTCGCTTGGTACAGATTCAGATGCAGATGCTTTCGCACTCTGCTTTTTCGGTTTCGGTGCAACGAAAATATCATCACCGGGACAGACAGCAACAACACCGTACTCGGTCAAAGTCGCCATCATATCAACGGTCATACCGTCCTTCAAATTGAAGGTATTGATAACACCGCGATATGCGTCCTTATAATCATTCAGCACGTCCTCTGCCGAGGTGCAGATCTTTGCACCGTTCTTTATAAGCAGATTGCTTAGCTGACTGTTCTTTGAGCCCACGTTACCGGGCAAAGCATATACCGCGCGTCCCTGCTCCTTCGCATATCGTGCGGTGATCAAAGCGCCCGAGCGCTCTGCACCCTCAAAGACGATAGTCGCTCTTGACAGACCACTGATAATTCGATTACGCTTCGGGAAATTCAGCTTGTTCGGTTGTGTGCCAGGAGCAAACTCGGTTATTACACAGCCGCGCTTAACGATCTCCCTCGCAAGTTTAAGATGCTGCGCAGGATAACAAACGTCGATTCCGCTGCCGATAACCGCAACAGTTACTCCGCCTGCGGCAAGCGCGCCTGCCATCGCAACACCGTCAATGCCGATCGCCATGCCCGAAACCACAGTAGCACCTGCTGATGCAAGATCGTAGCCGATACGGAATGCATTTCTTCTGCCATAATCCGACAGTGATCTTGTTCCTACCGCGCTAACGTTAAAGCATTTGCCGAAATCGGGCAAAATTCCTCTGTAATAAAGCAAAACGGGAGGATTGTCAATCTGTCTTAACAGCTCAGGATATCTTTCGTCACAATACGGAAGCAAGCCAACCTTATGCTTTTTACAGAAGGTGTAGATCTCCTCTGCCTTATCAAGATTCTTATCAGCAAGTCTTGATCTATCGGAGTTGCGGAAGCCGATTACAGAAGAAACTCTCCTTGCATCAGCCTCATAGATGTCCTTTGCATCATTAAACTCCCTGATAAGCTTGCCAAAGGTAGAGCCTGATGGACTACATGCCAAAGAAAGCCATATCCAATAAATCATTTTATCCATCAGTCTACCTCCATTTTTTAAAGATTATTCTGCTCCCACATAAAGACGGATGCGGCAACCGACGCGTTAAGCGACTCTACCCCCTCCGAAATGGGAATATAAACACTGCCCGTACAGGCAGATGAGATTTCTTTCGGGATTCCGTGTCCCTCGTTGCCGATAATAAAAATATCCTCGGCAGTAAGGTCTATCTCCTTAACACTTCTTGCACCGTCGGACAGTTCTGCTGCATAGACAGCCCTGCCACATTCCTTTGCAGCACGTACGAAGGATTCGAAGTCCTTTACCACTGTGATCTTTACACCGAACATAGTTCCCATAGCGGCTCTGACCGTCTTGGGGTTATAAATATCAGCCGAATCGGCAGACAAAACTATATGCTGAACTCCAAAGGCAACGGCGCTTCTGATAACCGCACCAAGGTTGCCGGGATCGCGTAAAGAGTATAGTGAAAGGGCTCTTTCACCCCGATAAATGAAAAAGTCTTCCTTATATATTATATCCATATTACGGAAAAAGTCAAGATATTTTATTACGCTAATTATACCTTGAGGAGCTTTTTCTGTAGAAATTTTTGAAAAAGCACCTTCGGAAAGGCAAATAACCTGACATTTTTCGTATCTCTTATCAGACCGGAAGGGTTCAAGCAGCTCTAAAAGTCTTTCCTGTCTTTCTTCGACGATAAATATATGAGTAACAGGAAGTCCCCTACGCAACGCCTCGAGAGTAAGCTTCTCGCCCTCGGCAATAAAGCTCTCTGCCTCGCATCTACCCTTTTTATCAGCGAGAGAAGCCGCCCATTTAACCGTAGGATTGTTTCTGCTCGAAATTATATCCTTAAAAACTATCATTTTTATCTTTCCTTACTTAGATTAAAAAAAGACCCCGGTTTGCCATTTAACAACGGAAAACCGGGTAAATCTATATTAGAGAGCAGCCTTAGCCTTCTCGCAAATTGCAGCGAAAGCTTCCTTATCGGAAACTGCGATCTCAGCAAGCATCTTTCTGTTAAGATCGATACCTGCAAGCTTAAGACCGTGCATAAGGGTGGAGTAGTTCATACCACAAACCTTAGCCTGTGCGGAAATTCTGGTGATCCAGAGAGCACGGAAGTTTCTCTTCTTTTCCTTACGACCAACGAATGCCTTGTTACCAGACTTCATTACAGCCTGCTTAGCCATCTTGAAGTGCTTGGACTTAGAACCCCAATAGCCCTTTGCAGCCTTGAGTATGCTATTTCTTCTCTTGCGCGTCATCATAGCGCCCTTAACTCTTGCCATTTTACATTATCCTCCTAATTTTCTTCTGTGCCCTATTACTTGTTGATAAGGCTTCTGTAAGTAGGTGCGAAGCACTCGCTAAGGATAGCGCTCTTGCGAAGACCTCTCTTACGCTTTGCGGTCTTAAGACCGAGCTTATGACGATGGTTGTTGTGGGACATCTTTACCTTGCCGCTACCGGTAAGAGAGAATCTCTTAGCAGAAGCCTTGTGTGTTTTAATCTTTCCCATGGTATTTCTCCTTTTCTGTCTGGGATTAACCCATATTTTAAAAACTTATTTCTTGTCCTGCTTAACGGGAGAAAGAATGATAGACATATATCTGCCGTCAAGAACAGGTTTTTTCTCGGCTGCGCCGAACTCGCGGCACGCCTCCTCGAACTTAAGAATAACGTCTCGTCCGAGCTCAGTGTGTGACATTTCTCTACCTCTGAAGCGTACAACCGCCTTTACCTTGTTGCCCTCGCCAAGGAACTTCTTAGCCTGGTTAACTCGAGTATCAAAGTCATGCTGCTCAATACGGCAGGAAAGCTGAATTTCCTTAACCTTAACAACGACCTGCTTTTTCTTAGCTTCCTTCTCTCTCTTATCACGCTCAAAGCAGAACTTGCCGTAGTCGATAGCGCGACAAACAGGGGGTGTAGCATTGGGAACGATAAGAACGAGGTCAACGTTGTTGTTGTACGCGTAGTTACGCGCATCCTCAATCTTCATAACTCCAACCTGCTCGTTGTTAGGACCGATTACTCTAACCTCTGCGGCGGTAATCTCCTCATTAATAGGCATATCCTTAGAATTGTTAGGTTTAATAGCTCTGTACCTCCGGTAACAAAAAAATGCATACAGAGAATCTCCGTACGCACACAATATCCCTCAAGGGAAAAATGTATTAACCATAACGCACCTGTGTGGTATGGTGAGAACGGAAATTCTACTTTGTTTAATAACTTTATTTCAAGTTCTGTAGTATTATACCACTATGAGTATCATTTGTCAAGTGTTTTTGAAACTTTTTTTAAATTTTTGCATTTTCCACTTTTTTGACAAACTTTTCGTGTAAAAATTGTGTAAATTTCCATCTTTACAAACAGATAAAAATGATGTATAATGATTAGGCTACAAAAACATCGGCCGAAGGTGCATCAATCTTATGATGATTTCTCTGAAGTGGTGGTTATTGGTACATATTGTAGCTTATTGAACCTTGACGTGGGGGCGTTAAGGTTCTTTTTTTATTTTTTCGGGATTTTTTTGGAAAAACCATTGACAAAGGTGAATGAATATGATATCATTATGATATCACAAATAAAACCCGAAAGGAACAAACAAATGAACGAAAAAATTCTATCTAACAAAAAGAACGGTATGCTTGTGCTTGTTCTTACAATCCTCCTTATGCTCTTCTCTGTTGTGCTTATGGTAATCGGCGCAAGTCAGGGTACAGATGACGCACCGGCGCCTATATTCTGGGTCGGACTTATTATTTTATTAGTAGGTTGGATTCCCCTTCCCGGCCTTAAGGTTCTTAAGCCTCAGGAAGCGCTTGTTCTCACCCTCTTCGGTAAATACATAGGTACTCTTAAGGGCGACGGCTTCTTCTGGGTAAATCCCTTCTGCACCGCATTCAACCCCGCCGCAAAGACCAAGCTTAATCAGAGTGGCGACGTCAGCACAACACATATGCTTTCTATAAACGAAAACGGAACTACCGCTAACGCGTCTGTTACTATCGAAAGCAACAAGATCTCTCTCAAGATTATGACCCTTAACAACAGCCGTCAAAAGATCAACGACTGCCTCGGTAATCCCATTGAAATCGGAATCGCGGTTATTTGGCGCGTGGTTGATACCGCAAAGGCTGTATTTAACGTAGACAATTACAAGGAATTCCTCTCTCTCCAGTGCGACAGTGCCCTTCGTAACGTTGTAAGAATTTATCCCTACGACGTAGCTCCCGGTGTTGATACCACAGGCGACGGTATTGCCGACGAGGGCAGCCTTCGCGGTTCAAGCGAGGTCGTTGCTGCAAGAATCCGCGACGAAATTCAGTCCCGTGTTAACGAAGCAGGTATTGAAATTATTGAGGCAAGAATTACATACCTTGCATATGCTCCCGAGATCGCCGCTGTAATGCTTCAGCGTCAGCAGGCTTCTGCTATCATTGATGCAAGAAGAATGATCGTTGACGGTGCCGTTGGTATGGTTGAAATGGCTCTCGAGCGTCTTTCCGAAAAGGATACCGTTCATCTCGATGAGGAGAGAAAGGCTGCGATGGTTTCCAACCTTCTCGTTGTGCTCTGCGGCAACAAGGATGCACAGCCCGTTGTAAACTCCGGCTCCTTATATTAATATGAAGGAAACAAAGGATAACTCAAAAAAGCAGATTCCCCTGCGCGTTTCTCCAAAGCTCTACGATGCCCTGGCAAAATGGGCTGAGGATGATTTTCGCTCTATAAACGGACAGATCGAGTATCTTCTTACCGAATGTGTGAAAAAGCGCGGAATCAAGCTTAATGATGAAGAAAATTAACCACATAAAGTGCCCGTAAATTTACGGGCATTTTTTATAATTATTTTTGAAAAAGGTATTGACAAACCACACTTGTTATGTTATACTTGTAAAGCGATTTGCTTTACAGCACTTTTTGAGGTAGTAGATATGTTTGAGAAGAATATGAAAATTGCATATCTGATCGACTTCTACGAGGATATTCTCGACCCACACGTGGCGAGCGTTATGCGTTCCTACTACGACGATGACCTCTCGCTTGCCGAGATCGCATCCAGTGAGGGAATCTCACGTCAGGGCGTACGTCACCTTATTAAGAAGGGGGAGGAGTCGATCGAATTCTTCGAGAGCAATCTTGCTCTGGCAAAAAGGCATGAGGAGCTTCTTTCCTGCTGTGATAGACTGCACAAGATATGCGCAGTTCTCGAGGATAAGGGGCTATCGGACGAGGCGGCTGAGATACGCCAAATCACCCAAGTAATTATGAAAGGAAATCAGGATGTTCCAAAGTCTAACTGATAAGCTTGCAAACGCTTTCAAAAAATTTAGGAACAAGGGAAAGCTTACCGAGGCTGACGTCAAGGAAGGTATGCGTGAGGTCAAGCTCGCGTTACTCGAGGCTGACGTTAACTTTAAGGTAGTAAAAGCATTCACACAGTCGGTAACCGAACGTGCGGTAGGAACAGAGGTGCTTGAGAGCCTTCTTCCTGCTCAGCAGATTGTTAAGATAGTAAACGAGGAGCTGATCCGTCTTATGGGTGGCGAAACGCCCAAGATCAACATCAGTCCCAAGCCCCCCACGGTCATTATGATGGTTGGTCTTCAGGGTGCAGGTAAAACCACACACGCTGCCAAGATCGCCAACATGTATAAGCAGAAGAGCAAGAATCCCCTGCTCGTTGCCTGCGACGTATACAGACCTGCTGCTATCGATCAGCTTAAGATCGTCGGTGAATCTGTTAAGGTACCCGTGTTCTCACTGGGTGCGAAGATCTCCCCTGTTGAAATTGCAAAGGCAGGCGTTGAGCATGCTAAAAAGAACGGCCACGATATGGTTATCATCGATACCGCGGGCCGACTTCACATTGACGAGGCTCTTATGGAGGAGCTGGTTAAGATCAAGGCCAGTGTTAATCCCACCGAGATCCTGCTGACCGTTGACGCTATGACCGGTCAGGATGCAGTAAACGTAGCGAAAACATTTAACGATCTTCTTGACATCACCGGTGTAGTGCTTACCAAAATGGACGGTGACACACGAGGCGGTGCTGCTCTTTCTGTTAAATACATTACCGGCAAGCCTATTAAGTTTATCGGTATGGGCGAAAAGATGGATGCTATCGAGCTCTTCCACCCCGACAGAATGGCGTCGAGAATACTCGGTATGGGAGATATCCTCTCTCTTATCGAAAAGGCTGAGGCTGCTTTCGATGAAAAGAATGCCAAGGAGCTTGAGAAGAAGATGCGCGAGCAGACCTTCTCTCTTGAGGACTTCCTTGACCAGATGCGTCAGCTTAAGAAGATGGGTAACCTTGACCAGATTCTCGGTATGATGCCCGGCGTTAACGCAGGTGCGCTTAAGAATGCACAGGTTGACGAAAAACAGATGGCAAGAATCGAGGCAATTATCCTCTCCATGACTCCCGAGGAAAGACTTAAGCCTGATATTATCAACGGCTCTAGGCGTAAGAGAATTGCCAAGGGATGCGGTCTTGGAGTTGAGGACGTAAACAGACTGCTTAAGCAATTTGAGCAGATGAAGAAAATGATGAAGCAGTTGTCGGGCAAAAATGCGAAGAAAATGTTCGGCAGACGCATGGGCTTCTAATTAATCAGAGTTTCAAAAACAAAAAATAAATTATTCAAAATTTTGGAGGAAAAACAAAATGGCAGTAAAAATCAGACTTACAAGAATGGGTAAAAAGAAGAACCCCTTCTACCGTGTTGTAGTTGCAGACGAGAGATCTCGTCGTGACGGAGCACCCATCGAAGAGATCGGTTATTACAATCCCATGACCGAGCC
>JBGVRO010000045.1:0-4635 GCA_045128515.1 Eubacteriales bacterium
TCGACGATGCAACCATGTCCAGCGTTAACAATGCCATTGAAGTAAGCTTTGGTCTCGCGGGAGGAAATACCGACGAGGGCTGACTCGCACAGGAATATTTGCGCTACCACAAGCATAGCATTTACTATCCGGATCTTATTCAGGATATAACAGATGCAAGGAAAGGTAGTGGCTATGAACGAATATAAGCCCGAAGGATTTCTAATCAAAACATCCAAAAATTACGAGTATATCTCGTCACTCGCAGGACTTGAGAAGGCTCTTGAAAAACAGATCATTCTCGAAGCTCCTGTTGTTTTATGCGATCACAACTTTGATCTTCACGTTGAGCTTGGCGGCGGTGTCCGAGGAATAATTCCACGTTCGGAGGTAGAATACTCTGCCGATGGCGATCCTGTTAAGGATATTGCCATATTAACTCGAGTTGGAAAAACCGTTTGTTTTAAGGTTTCAGGATTCAGAAGAAACGCAAACGGCGATCCCGTTGCTATACTTTCCCGTCGCGCAGCTCAGCGAGAATGTGTCGAAAATTATTTAAAAGGTCTAATGCCGGGAGACATTATTCCAGCCAAGGTTACGCATCTCGAAAGCTTCGGTGCATTTCTCGATATTGGATGCGGCAGGATCTCACTCTTGTCCATCGACTGTATATCTGTCTCACGCATTTCTCACCCCTCAGCAAGGCTTTCTATCGGAGATATGATCTATTCTGTGGTACGCGGTATAGATAACAGAGGCAGAATATCCGTAACAGAACGGGAGCTGCTTGGTACGTGGGAAGAAAACGCCGCGCTTTTCAAAGAAGGACAGACGGTGAGAGGCATTATAAGAAGTGTGGAAAGCTATGGAATATTCGTTGAACTGACACCAAATCTCGCAGGTCTTGCAGAATACCGCGACGACGTCGATATAGGTCAGACGGCTGCCGTATACATAAAAAGCATTCTGCCTGATAAAATGAAGATAAAATTGATAATAATCGATACCGACGAGGCTGCTACGGGAGCAACTCCGATAAACTACTTTATTGACACAAAAAGCATCGAGCACATGGATCGTTGGAGATATTCCCCAAAATCCTCAACCAAGATTATTGAAACAATATTTTAATACACACGCCCGGTTTTTCCGGGCTTTTCTATTGACTAAAGTGCTCGTTTGTGGTACAATACTCCAAAAAGGAGGAGCGCTATGGTTAATATTGGAAACGACTGGGACCTGCTCTTGAAAGAAGAGTTTGAAAAAGAATATTATCTTAAGTTAAGAGAGTTCCTGAAGAATGAATATTATCTTTCAAAAACAAATATATATCCACCGATGGATGAGATCTTTAACGCATTGAAATACACTTCATTTAAAGATACGCGCGTTGTTATTCTCGGTCAGGATCCATACCACGGATACGGTCAGGCTCACGGTCTGTGCTTTTCTGTAAAGGAAGGAACGCCGCCACCTCCCTCACTGAAAAACATCTTCAAGGAGCTTACACAAGAGCTTGGAATAGCCGAGCCCCCCTGCGGCGAGCTTGTTGGCTGGGCGAAACAAGGCGTGCTGCTTCTTAACACCACTCTTACCGTTCGCGAGGCATCTCCGCAAAGCCATAAGGGACAAGGCTGGGAAATATTGACCGACAAAATAATCGAAATAATCAACAAAAAGGATTCACCGGTTGTATTTATGCTTTGGGGCGGAAACGCAAGAGCAAAAAAGGCCTTGATCACTAACAAAAATCATCTTGTTTTGGAATGCGCTCACCCAAGTCCACTTTCTGCATACAACGGGTTCTTTGGGTGTGGACATTTTGTCAAGGCAAATACTTTTCTTGAATCAAAGGGTGAAAATCCTATTCAGTGGGATAAAATCAACAACATATAATTTCACACAAAAAAACGAGGCAGACCATAAGATCGCCTCGCTTTTTTTATTTTCTTTTCTTAACCTGATACTGCATATCGTTTACGGCGATAACCGTTACAAATGCCTTCGGGTCTGTTTTTTTAATAAATTCGGTAAGCTTTCTGTACTCATTTTTATCAACGATAGTAACGATCTCCCTCTTGGGCTTGTTATCATATGCACCAAACCCCTCATAGATCGTTGCGCCGCTGTGAAGATCGTACAAAATAAACTGACGAAATTCCTCAAACTTATCCGAAATAATGCATACACGCCTTTTCAGTCCAAGACCAAAGATGAAATAATCAAGCATCATTCCACAGAAATATGTACCGATGACGCTGAGAACCACCATCTTCGAGCTGTTACCGGGGATCAAAGCGGATGTAAGAGCTATCGCAATTCCGGAAACCGATATTGCCCTTCCCAAATCCATTTTGAGATACTTGTTCATAATTTTTGCTACAATATCAAGTCCACCGGATGATGCATTACGGGAAAATAAAATTGCACTACCTACGCCAACGACCAAGATATATCCTATGGTATCCAACAACGGGTCATCCGTTAAGGATTGAAGGTTCGGAAGCAGTATTTCATACACTCCCATAAAGATGGGCACAATAATTGAGCTATATACGGTTTTTATACCAAACTCGCCACCTATAAGAACAAAACCGAGAGCAAGCAAAATAACGTTTATGATAAGTGTAATTACCGAAACGGGCAGCGGAATAAAATTACTGAGCACCATAGCAAGCGCCGAGCCGCTTCCGATAACCACCTTACTCGGTAACATAAAGAAGTAAATTGCGGCAGCAGCAATAGCAGCACCGGCTGTTATGACAGTAACGTCAAATAAAAGCGATTTGATATTAATTTCTTTGTTTTTAATTTTCATTGTATTATACCTTTAAACCGAAAAGGCAACTGAAGCTTTCGGGCAAAACAAGTCGCCAGGATTCCTCGTTGTGAGGCTTCTCCATATCATAGGTTTCAAATATTTTTGTCCCCTCATACCCACGCTTGATAAGCAGTGCCTTCATCTCCTTTGAGGAGGGCAAAAGCTGCTCCTCGAGCATATCTCCGCCACCGCAGTATATATGTATTTTAGGAAGAAGGTCGAGATATTTTCTGAAATCGATCTTTTTAAACCACTCATCAAAGGCTTCCATCTCATATAAACCAAAGGCAGGCGAATAGGAAAGCACGTATTTATAAAATCCAAGCTCAAAAATGCTGCAGAAGAAGGAGGCAATGCCGCCCATAGAAGATCCGCCGATACCAACATTATTTGTGTTGACGCAATACTTTTGCTTTATGAAGTTATGTAGGGTCGATACCATAAAGGAAGACAACCGGCGAAGATATCCAAAGGAGAAATCATCCTCGGGAATTGCAAAGGCAAGCGGCGAGAGCTTACCAAACCATTTAGGATCCATAAACAACTCGTTGCTTCTGTACATATCTGCGTTGTCTATACCAACCACAATTATATTCTTGCCGTATTGACGGTGAAGCTCGCTTAAAACAATATCAAGCTGCCAGGAGCCGTAGGGATCACCGTTTTCGGTATATTCTCCTGCATTGCCAAACAAATTTTGCCCGTCAAAGAAATAAAGAATATCGTGAGGTGTTATTCCGTCGTAGCTTTCAGGAACAAATACGCTTATTTTCTTTGACTTATCCTCGCGATAGGAGAGGTTTTTCTCATCAATAATCGTGTAATTATCTACCCTGCCGCTTTTTATGGAAGCGGATGAGCATAGATATGTTAAATCCCTACCCATTTTCTCGTTGTATCTGTAATCAACACCAATAGAGAGCGCTCCGGGATAAACCTTCGAGGTTCTCTCGTCACCGTTATAAAAGCTGATATGATCATCACTCTGATCAAGGTCAAGCGAAAGCTCCAAAGAGTCACCCGCCTCGCCAAGGCTGACAGACTTACAAAGTTTTCCATCAGCGGCATAAATATCGGCATTTATCGACTTCCATTTTTTTGAGTTTTGAAAGTATATTTTTTTCATATTCCACCTCGTGAGCATTTTACAAGAAAATAGATCAATACAGCAATTCCGAGAAGGATCCTGTAATAACCGAAAAGACTAAAATCATGTCGCTTAACGTAATCCATCAAAAAACGAATCACGAAGAATGATACGGCAAAGGAAACTATCATACCAACAAAAAGTAAAAGAATCTCGTCCTTTGTTGCAACGAATCCCGCAAGCATAAATTTTACAATCTTAAGAGCCGATGCACCGAGCATAACAGGAATTGCCATAAAGAAGGAAAACTCGGCACTTGCCTCTCTCGACACACCGATAAGCATACCACCGAGGATTGTCGAACCCGAGCGCGAGGTACCGGGTACCAAGGACAGCGACTGAAACGCACCTATCTTTAAGGCGTCAACGTATGACATCGTTTCGATACTTAAAATATTGTTTTTGCTTTCTGCTCTGCTTTTTTCTACGAATATGAATGAAATTCCATAAACCACAAGAGCAGCAGCAACTACAACAAAGTTGTATAAATATCTATCAAGAAGGTCATCAAGCAAGAATCCCAGCACAGCGGCAGGTATAGAACCGACTAACACCTTACCCCAAGTATCGAGTATCTGTTTTTTCTCAGAGCTTGATTTTTTCACTGAAAATGGATTTATCCTATCCCAGAAAAGAACCGGAACAGCCATTATTGCTCCGAGCTGAATCACAACAAAAAACATTGAAA
>JBGVRO010000046.1:0-10941 GCA_045128515.1 Eubacteriales bacterium
ATTGGAATTTGTCAATCGTTTCTTCCTGTGCCGTCAAATGCGTTTCTCTCAACATAAGCCATCATTGTATTATTTCTCCAAGCGTGTCCTACCAAAAGCAACAACATATCAGCTGAAACGAGAATAGGTAAGCTTAAAATAATACCCACTACGAGAACTGTGATAATTCCTATGCCCCAGCAACACATGGCTGCAATATGTTCTTTCAACCACTTTTTCTTATAAAATGCTATCTTTTCCTTAAGAGTAAAGCTGCTCGCTTTAACGACTTGCCTAAGATTTTCTTCTGCTGCGATTTTGTACTCGTCTTGAGTTAGTCTTTTTCCACTCAAAAGTTCGTTAATAGTAACATGAAATAGGTTGCTCATAAATACCAGCATTTCTGCCGGTGGTAAATATGTTCCTGTTTCCCAACGTGATATTGTTTTGTTCGTTACGCCTAATATTTCACCCAACTTTTCTTGAGAAAACTCGTGTTCTTTTCTAAGTTGCGCTATAAACTTTCCTATCTGAACTAAATCCATTTGATTCACCTCCAAGAATATTATAGTAAGCATTTACCTTCATGTCTTTACCATAAATAGCGAATGATTAGACATTATATTTGAAATCGCAATTTGCTTTGTAAATTCTTATTTATCAGTGAGTATATTATACCATAAAAACCAACTAAAATCAAGTTGTTTATTCAGCAAATCATAAAATGAACGATGCATCATAAATTGAACGAAAGTGGTATAAAATGAACGATTTATGTTTTACGGCTAAAAACAAAAAAGCTTGCAAGGACGAAAACTATCCCGGCAAGCTTTGTAATTTTAATGAAATCCTGCTTTGCAGGATGAAATCCAAGACGAGCTTGGATGAAATCTTCGGTGTGCCACCTCAGATGAAATTAAATCCGCCTCTCCTATCCCGACGAAGTCGGATTTCATCGCGTGCGCATACCGCTTGCGGTATCTTGCGTCATTCGTCGTCTACGCCCGACGAATAGCAAATTTCATCCCACGCAAGTGGGATTTCTTCCGCCATCGGCGGATTTAGTTGAAAACAGCACACATTGTCTTGGTAGACAAATGTGTGCTTTTTTCTGTGAGTAATTTTAAATTTTGATACCATTTATTTATGGGTGCGAAATTTAGAGTTATGGGTGCATTTTTCTATAAGGTTTGCACCTATATTAATTCGATAAATTGGAATTTGTAATTACGCTATTATTGTTTGTTATTCCTTTCAATCGTAATACTTGATACAATAGCATATATGAGAGTAATGATAACAACCGCTACACCAACGAAGGAAATCCAATATGCTTCAAGCAACACAGCGAGAGCGAGCAATAAAAAGACGATTCCAAGCAGTAAAAAAACAATAGCCGATTGGCGATAATGTGGCTTTTTATTCATTTTTTCACGTTCTTGCTTCGATGCATAGATGTAAGCATTGTTAAAAAGAAACCCCTTTTCCATAAAGGATCGGACACTCATCAAAAACAAAAAAACAGACACTGCAAAAAGAATGCTTGCAATAATAATTTCTTTCATTATCTGTCACCTCGTCAAATTCTTATTTATCAGTGAGTATATTATACCATAAAAACCAACTAAAATCAAGTCGTTTATTCAGCAAATCATAAAATGAACGAAAGTGGTATAAAATGAACGATTTATGTTTTACGGCTAAAAACAAAAAAGCTTGCAAGGACGAAAACCATCCCGGCAAGCTTTGTAATTTTAATGAAATCCTGCTTTGCAGGATGAAATCCAAGACGAGCTTGGATGAAATCTTCGGTGTGCCACCTCAGATGAAATCAAATCCGCCTCCTTTAACCTGCCGTCAGGCAGATTTCATCACGGAGTGATTTCATCCCACGCAAGTGGGATTTCTTCCGTCATCGGCGGATTTAACTGAAAAAGACTCAGAATTGTATCCAATCCTGAGTCTTTTTCTGGTGCGGGAAACGGGACTTGAACCCGTACATCAAAGATACACGCCCCTCAAACGTGCGCGTCTGCCGATTCCGCCACTCCCGCGAACATTTGATATTATATCACACTCTTTTTAATTTGTCAATAGTTTTTTCAAAAAAATCCCCGAGATTTTTTCTCGGGGATTAAATATTTTTAGAACTTGAAGTAATTCTTTGCGTTGTAATACGCGATACCGGTTACGATAGATTCAAGAGCCTTGTAATCCTCGGGATACTCGCCCTCATCAACCCACTTACCGATAAGGTTACACATAATACGTCTGAAGTACTCATGACGAGGGTAAGAAACGAAGGAACGGCTGTCTGTAAGCATACCAACGAATGCAGAAAGAGTTCCGAGGTTAGCAAGTGCCTGCATCTGTGCCTCCATACCGTCGCGCTGATCGTTGAACCACCAGCCGGAGCCAAACTGAATCTTGCCTGCTACGCCTGCGCCCTGGAAGCAACCAAGCATAGTACCAAGAACATAGTTATCCTTGGGATTAAGGGTGTAGAGAATGGTCTTGGGAAGGCAATCAGCACACTCAAGGTGGCTCATAAATGCGCCAAGATCCTCTGCTATGCAGAGGTCATTGATAGAATCAAATCCGGTATCGGGACCAAGCTTAGCATACATCTTCTTATTGTTGTTACGAAGAGCGCCGATATGAAGCTGCATTGCCCAGTCGTACTTAACGTACTCCTCTGCGCATGCGAGAAGCATAGCGGTCTTGAAGGAATCGATCTCCTCCTTTGTAAGCTCACCGCCTGCCATACGCTTATCAAAAGCAGCCTTGGCATCACCGGTTGCAAAGGGAACGTACTCAAGAGCGTGGTCGGAAAGACGGCAGCCATATTCGTTAAAGTAAGCGATACGCGCCTTGATCCAAGCTACAAGCTCCTCGTAAGACTTAACGCCGGTAGACTCGATATAAGGAACGAAGGTTTCCTTGCCGATCTCAACAGCCTTGTCAGGACGGAATGTAGGAAGAACCTTGGTAGAAAAGTCCTTAAGAGCCGCGTGATATTCGAGAGTATCAATAGGATCGTCGGTGGTACAAAGAGTCTCAACGTTAGAGCGCTTAATAAGCTCCTGGGCGCGATATTCAGGCTTTGCAAGGCACTCATTTACCTTGTTCCAAATACGCTCGCAGGATTCCTCGTTAAGAGGCTCGTCAATGTCAAAATATCTCTTAAGCTCAAGGTGGGTCCAGTGGTAAAGAGGGTTACCGATAAGGCGAGGAAGTGTTTTTGCAAACATCTTAAACTTCTCATACTCATCAGCATCACCTGTGATAAGCTCCTCGGGAACACCATTGGTTCTGATCTGACGCCACTTGTAGTGATCACCGCCGAGGAAAAGATCAAAAGCATTCTTAAACTGATAATTCTCTGCAATCTGCTTGGGAGAAAGGTGGCAATGATAGTCGATGATAGGAAGATCCTTTACCATTGCATAAAGCTTCTTTGCAGGTTCATTTTTGAGCATAAAGCTATCGTTAATAAAACTCATAGTGTAACACCATCCTTAAATATTGAGATTTCTCTGTAATCATTGATTTCGTTTTTAGTTTCCCTACCCTCTGCTACGCTGATAACGTATTCAAAGAGCTCGTCGGTGAGAGGCTCGCCCGTAAGTGTGGGAGAGGCGTCAAAATCGATCCAATTCGCCTTGCGCTCGGCAAGAGAATGATTGGTGGCGATCTTAACGGTAGGAACGGGAGAACCGACGGGTGTGCCACGTCCTGTGGTAAATAAAATAATATGAACACCGGCAGCCATAAGATTAGTAATCGCAACAATATCGTTACCGGGTCCGTTAAGCAGTGACAAACCGTTCTTTGTAAGAACGTCACCGTAATCAAGCACGTCAACCACCTTGGAAAGACCCCCCTTCTGCACGCATCCAAGAGACTTTTCTTCAAGGGTCGTAATTCCGCCCTTCTTATTTCCGGGCGAGGGGTTCTCGTAAATAACCTGATTATGTCTTGTATAGTAATCCTTAAAGTCGTTGATCAGCTTAACAGTCTTATCAAAGACCTCGCGACTCTCACATCTCTGCATCAGAAGATGCTCTGCACCGAACATCTCGGGAACCTCTGTAAGAACACAGCTGCCACCGTGGGAGATCACCTTGTCGGAAAGTCTGCCAACAAGAGGGTTGGCGGTGATACCGCTATATCCGTCGCTGCCACCACACTTAAGACCAATACGAAGCTTGGAAACGTGAACAGGAGTGCGTTCAAATTTTGCCGCATATTCCTTAAGCTCGTTAATAAGAGCCACGCCAGCGGCAATATCATCGTCATGATCCTGGGTGTTAAGGAACTTTACCCTATCGTGATTATAGTCGCCAAGCACCTTTTTAAACACGTCAATGTTGTTATTCTCGCAGCCAAGACCAAGCACAAGAACACCCGCGGCATTAGGATGATTAACCATACCGCGAAGAATAAGCTGGGTTATATTCTGATCATCGCCAAGCTGAGAGCAGCCGAATGGATGAGGAAAATATCTTGCGCCCGTAAGCTCGGCAAGCTTCTGCGCGATCTTATTTACGCAACCAACGGTATTAACGATCCAAATCTCATTTCTGATACCCACGTCACCGTTCTCGCGAACATAACCCATAAAGGTGCGGTCGGTAGGAACCGCAGGCGTATCATAGAACTTAGGCTCGTAACTATACTCAAGATTGCCGGAAAGATTGGTCTTTACGTTATGAGTATGAACGTGCTCACCCTTCTTTATATCACAAGTAGCATGACCTATGGGATTGCCGTACTTGATTATGTCCTCTCCGCACTTAATGTCGCGAAGAGCATATTTATGACCGTCCTCAAGATTGATGTCTACGTTATCAAGCTTATTTATTAACATACTTGTCTACCTCTGCTGTCAGATGAGAGAGATCCTGCCCCCAAAGAGCCTCGTTTGCAAGGATCTCGGCAGTATTATGAGTTCTCATAAACTCCACAACGGCTGCATCATCGTTTGTCATATCGGTCTTGTAAAACTCAATAAGCTTAGCAAACGCAAAGAGGAGTGTCTCGGGCATCTTATTATATCTCTTGATATACTCAAGAATGGAAGGAAGAACTCTGACCTTAAACTTGGAAACCGAGTTAAGTGCAATTGCCGAGAGATAATGCTTTATGTAGGGGTTGCTGAAGCGCTCAACAACACTGTTAGCATAAGAAAGAAGCTCGTCTCTCGGAAGATCGAGAGTAGGAATGATCTCATCGAATACGCACTTCTTAAGATGCTCGCTCATAGTAGGATCATCAAGGCAGCTCTTTACCGTATCAAGACCGGAAAGAAGAGCGTATGGAACAAGAGATGTGTGAGCACCATTAAGAATTCTTACCTTTCTGGTACGGTACATCTCAAGCTTGTCGGGAGTAATGATTACGTTGAGATCGGTCTTGCTGAAGGGTATCTCGCGGTCAAGATCGTAGTCGGTCTCGATTACCCAGAGGTGGAAGAACTCGGATGTGTTAACCATATTATCATCATAGCCAAGACCAAGATCCTCGCCCTTGGGATAACCTGTATTAATACGGTCAACAAGAGTATTAGTAAATACGTTATCCTCGTTTACCCACTTCTTGAAGTCATCACCGAGCTCCCAAAGATCGGCATATTGAAGAATGCATTTTTTAAGATTATCGCCGTTGCGATCGATAAGCTCACAAGGAAGGAAAATAAAACCGGGTAAACCAAGCTCGAAGCGCTTCTTCAAAAGAAGTGTAACCTTTGCAGGAAAGCTCTTGGGCGGTGCGTCGGTAATCTTATCATCTGCAGAGAATACGATACCGCTCTCTGTAGTATTTGAAACAATAAAACGCATTTCGGGCTGCTCTGCAAGCGCAAGGTATGCCTCAAAATCCTCATAGGGCTTTACACATCTGGAAATAACATCTATTATAGTAGTGTCAACACCCTCAACACCTCGAATAACCTGGGTATATACACAATCCTGCGCAGAAAGCATATCACACATGCCCTGCTCTATAGGCTGAACAACAACAACGCTGCCGTCAAAATCAGAATTTTCATTAACCTTCTGCAGCATCCAATCCACAAATCCGCGGAGGAATCCACCTTCGCCAAACTGGATCACTCTTTCGGTTCTATGCTTCTTTTCGATAATCATAATAAAAGCTTCTCCTTTTATTTTTTATTTTTATTCTGCACATTAATTATATAAAAATATAGCGGTTACCGCCTTAATTTTTTTGATATTGATTTCCTCTTTTTTAAATAAAACTTATATAATTTGATATTTTAAAATAAATGGCGATGCAAATAAAATTACATCGCCAAGCAATATATCATTTTCTAACACGAGAAATATTCTGATTAAACAATTACCCTCTGAGAGCATCTATGGCTGCACGTCTGTCGGATGCACCAAATACCGAGCTACCTGCGACCAGAATACCAGCACCTGCACAAACAAGCTCGTGAGCATTTGACTCGTTGATACCACCGTCAACGGCAATTTCAAGATCAATTTCGCGTTTTAAGGCTTCTGCCTTGATTTTTCTTACCTTTTCTATGGTTTCGGGAATGAGCTTCTGACCGCCATATCCGGGCTCTACCGTCATCACAAGCACCATATCACACTGATCAAGCAGAGGAAAAATTTCCTCAACCGGTGTTGCCGGCTTTATAGAAATTCCTGCCATTACGCCCTGTTCTCTTATCTCCTCAAGCAATTCTGCAGGCTTCTCGCATGCCTCGATATGGAACGTGAGGATATCTGCTCCTGCATCAATAAATCGCATTGCGTATCTTTCCGGCTTGTCTATCATCAGATGCACGTCAAAAATAAGGTTACTCTTATCTCGAAGTGCCTTTATAACAGGCATACCGAAGGTTATATTGGGAACAAAAACACCGTCCATAACGTCAAGGTGCACCATATCTGCTCCTGCAGCCTCTATTTCCAAAACGCCTTTTGCAAGATCGGAAAGATCTGCGGCAAGAACAGAAGGCGATATTTTAATCATATTCTCATCCTCTCTAATCACTAAATTAAACGATTTTCATAAAATAATATAGATCCACTAATAAGTGGCAGTTAACGGCAATTCTGTGCGATAGCGACAATAAAGCAAAAGACGTTTCAAGCATTGTGTCGCACAGGATTGTCTTTTTGATTGGGGTGAAAATTCACCCCTTATTTTTTTACAGATACAGCGGCATGGGCGCTGACCCCATCCATGCTGCCGGTAAATCCAAGTTTTTCTTCGGTTGTGGCTTTGATATTAATTCTGCTCTGCTCTATCTTCAGTATTTTAGAAATATTGTTAACCATTTTGTCGATATGAGGAGCAATTTTAGGCTGCTGAATAACTATTGTAGCGTCGATATTTACAAGCGAATATCCATTTTTCAGAATTAAATCATTGACTTTTTCAAGCAATACGAGGCTTGAAATTCCACGATATTTTTCATCGCTATCAGGGAAATGGCGACCGATGTCACCAAGGGCGCAAGCTCCAAGCATAGCATCCATTATAGCATGTACAAGCACATCGGCGTCAGAGTGTCCGAGAAGTCCCTTTTCGTGAGGAATATCCACTCCGCCAAGAATAAGCTTGCGATCGGGCACGAGTCTATGAACGTCGTATCCATGTCCTATTCGTATCTCGTTCATACTACTCCTCCTCTCCAGAACGAACTCTGCGTATGCAATGTCATCGATCGTTGTGATCTTTATATTTTGCTTGCCCGTTTCAACGGGATACACCTTTGCGCCTGTAAGCTCGACCATCATATTGTCGTCGGTTATGCTGTTATCGGGTTTTATTGCAGAGAGTGCGGTTTCGTATAGTCCTCTCGCGAAGATCTGCGGTGTTTGAGCAAGCATCAACTCACCCCTCGGCAGGGTTTTGTTAACAAATCCGTCCTCTCCCACCTGCTTAACAGTATCGGTTACAGCAGTAGCGGCAGTAGCGGCACCGTGAACAAAAGCAGCCTCTGCCACAGCATTGATCATATCGGCTGTGATAAGGCATCTTGCAGCATCGTGAATGGCAACAAAGGTGGCTGATTCCGGAATATAAGCAAAGCCCAGCTTAGCAGACTCGGCTCTTGTTTTGCCCCCGATGACGATGGCGCAAACCTTGGAGAATCCCTTTAATTCTTCCCTTGCCCATTCTATCTCATCGGCTCTTGTGACTACAACGATCGAATCTACAAGATCGGATTCGTTAAATGCTTTTACCGAGCGAAAAAGAACACTTTCACCGAGAATAGTCATCTGTTGCTTGGTGATACAACTATTCATACGATTGCCACACCCTGCAGCAAGAATCACAGCCGTAAGAACACCACTATTACTTGATTTCAATCATTGCACCTCCTTTTTATTGCCGTCAAAAATATCAAAGTGGGAAAAAACTATTTTATAAAAAGGCTTTTTGTTGCCATTTTTAGTTTGTTTTAATATTCCCACCCGTTTTTAACAAACTCATTTTACCACAATTCAATGCAAAATGAAAGCCTTTTTTTACTTTTTGCCTAAGTTTTTTTACTTTTTCTCGAAAAAAATCAAAAAAAATCAAATTTTCTGTGAAATTTTTTAATAAAACCTCTTGATTTTTCAAATATAATGATATATAATATTGATGTGGGTGAAAGTGGGAGATTGTGATGCTTCTGTGTAGATCGGTGCAACTGCATCCCAAAACCCAACAGAAAGACAAAGGAGGCGAGATCAATGGCTTTTATCAGCTCATACACCTATTCCCTTGATGCGAAAAAGAGAATACTTATTCCCAGCAAATTTCGCGACGAGCTCGGCGATAATTTTTACATAACCAGAAGCCTTGATGATTGCCTCACCATTTATCCCGAAAAGGTGTGGGAGGAATTCATCGAAAGAATCAATAACCTTCCCGATACCGACAGTGCTATTGCGAGAGAATACTTTATGGCTTATGCATTGAAGTGCACTCCCGACAGCAGCGGCAGAATCCTTCTCGAGGACAAGCATATGAAACATGCAAAGATCAGCAAAAATGCTGTTTTTGTAGGCGCATCCAAGACTATCAATCTCTGGTCCGAAGAGCTTTGGACCGAGCGTGAAGAGGGACGCGACCGCGAAGCTATTCGCCGTCTTCTTTCTCTTAATAAGATGTAAGAAAATAACGAAAGGGATTATTGATTATGAATACTTTTTCTCACGTATCGGTTCTCCTTTTCGAATGTATCGAGGCATTGAATATACGAGACGGATACACTTACGTAGACTGTACAACCGGCGGTGGCGGTCACTCGCTTGAAATTGCCAAGCGTCTCGGTCCTAATTCCCGACTCATCTGCTTTGACAGAGATAAGGATGCGATAGCCGCAGCGAAGGAAAGACTTAAGGACTACCTTGACAAGATCACCTTCGTTAACGAAAACTTTTCAAACCTTGATAAAATAATTAAGGAATACAATATTGATAATCTCGGCGGTGTGCTTGCCGACCTCGGATGTAGCAGCTATCAGTTTGATACTCCCGAGAGAGGCTTCAGCTATATGCACGACGCCAAGCTTGATATGAGAATGGATACCGACTCTCCCCTGTCAGCCTACGAGATCGTCAATGAATATACCGAACAACGACTTAAAGAAGTTATATATGATTACGGTGAGGAGAGATTCGCCCCCAGAATCGCCTCTGCAATATGCAAGCACCGTAAGGAACAACCAATAACCACAACACATCAGCTTTCAGAGATCATCAAGAGTGCAATTCCAAGCGCAGCCAGAGCGGACGGCCCCCACCCCGCTAAAAGAACCTTCCAGGCGATCAGAATCGAGGTTAACGGCGAGCTTGATGCAATAAGACCCCTGATCGACTCGGCCACGGCGAACCTTGTATCAGGTGGCAGACTCGCTGTAATTTCGTTCCACTCTTTAGAGGACAGAATCGTTAAGCAGTCCTTTAAATCCTATTTAGGTGGATGCACCTGCCCTAAGGACTTCCCCATTTGCGTATGCGGAAGAAAACCTGTAATTAAAGAAATTTCGAGAAAGCCCATTCTGCCCTCGGCAGAAGAATTAGAATATAACCCACGTTCGAGAAGTGCAAAGCTTCGCGTGGCAGAAAAATTGTAAGAGGAGATAAGACAATGACACAGACTACTAATAATTACGATAGACTTTATGAGAATATGAAGCAGAGATTCACCGTTGCTACCGAGGATAATCAGTACACTCTTGGTGAATATATGCTTATGAAGGCAGGATGCCAGAAGGCAGAAAGCACATCTTCTCTTCCCGTTGCAGTAAAAACTGCAGTTACCAAGAGCGAAATGGCTGTTTCCAATATCGTTACCTTTGTTGACGACAAGCTTACCATTAAGCAGGCTCCTGTTAAGGATAAGACTATCAAGTCCTTCCCTCTTCGTGCATCTGCATCGGCATTCTTCACTGCAGCAGTTGCATGTGCATTTATGCTCTCCTTTGCACTTATCGGTTTTAAGGCGCTCTCCACCCCTGCACCTGCAGCCGAGTCTCTTTCCACACAGATGGAGCTTAGTGCTTCGGAAATTGATTTCAACTAATTAAAATTTTCCTTCATAATCTAACCGAATAATAAATAAGATATAGCGATGGACGATGTCTGTCGCTATATTTTTTTATTTTGAGGAAAAAAATGAAGGGTGAAATAAAAAAAGTTACACAAAAAAGATTGACGGCGGTGCTTTTGATATTTGTATTTTGCGCATCCTATCTGATATTCGCAATTTTTCGTTTAGGTTATACTAATTATGAATACTACAAGGACAAAACCTACGATCAGGTTACAACGTCGTCGGTACTGAAAGCCGAAAGAGGACGCATTTACGACAGCAATATGAATATTCTTGCAGACAGCAACACTGTATGGCGAATCTTCGTATCTACCAGAGATATAAAAGCGGCGGAAAAGAAGAATAAAACGGATTACTGCAGAATTATAGCAGACG
>JBGVRO010000047.1:0-31278 GCA_045128515.1 Eubacteriales bacterium
ATGGACGGTAATATCGACGGATTTATCAACGCATACCTTAAACACATCTCTGCTAATGGAGAAAATAAGTAAAAGCAAAACGGTGCGATTTTTGTCGCACCGTTTTTCATATATAATCAATAATATCAAAAGCTTTGTGAACAAGAATTTCAGCTCCGACGGAACGAAGCTGATCTGCTGTACGGAAGCCGTAGGTAACAAATATACCGTTTTTGATTCCTGCATTTTGGGCAGTAAGAACGTCGGGCTCGGAGTCGCCGATATAGGCAGTCTCGTCGGGGGTGAAGCCAAACTCCCTTAGAATCTCAAAAAGTGCGTCGGGCGAGGGCTTCAGTGGGACACCGTCAACTCCACCGCGAACTATGTCAAAGGTATCAGGCAAAAATTTGCCAATCGTCGCCTTAACGGCAAAATCAGGCTTGTTTGAAAGCACCGCAAGTCTGATCCCCTTTCCCTTGAGAGCCGAAAGCAGTTCGGGAATACCCTCGTAGACCTCTGTAAGGTAATAAGGCGAGGAATTGTATGCCTCGTTGTAGGTTTTATACACACTGTCAATGAGGCTACTATCTGCCCCGACGCGATCAAGCGCACGTTCAATAAGCTTTGTAGCACCGTCACCGACAAAGCGCATAGTATCCTCCTCGGATACGGAACCGAGTCCATATGTCGAGAGTGTAAGGTTAAGATAGTAATTTATAGTTTTGATAGTGTTAAGAAGTGTGCCGTCCAAGTCAAAGACAGCACATTTTATTGTATCTTTGTTAAGTTTAGTTGTCATATTACAGCTTTTTGATTATTTCCTCAAGTATTGAGGTATCAATTTTCTTTTTATTGCCCTTAAGAGTAAGGGTGAGATTTTCGGGTCGGAAGATAAGCGAAGCAACCTCTCTTATACGCTCGGGAGTAACCTTGGCATAGCTTCTCGCCCTGTCCTGTATGTCGGTATAGCCGGCATCCATGATATGATTATCGTATGCAAAGGCGAAGTTAAGCTCGGACGCGTTGTCATAAAGCAGAGGCGAGTTTGTAACATAGCTTGCCTTCATCATTGTATTCTCATCGGGGGTGGTATTTTTGAACCTTGAAAGCAGTGCTATTGCAGTCTCAACTGCCTCATAGACCATACCCGAACGAACCTCAAAGGAGAAGGAGAGCTCACCGATGTTCTTATATTTCTCGCTATAACCCGATATATCGTAAAACAGGCCTCGCTTCTCGCTCATTTCAATAAAGAAAAGCGAGTTGTAGCCACTGAAGAGCATATCGTAAAGAATGTCGTTCTCGGGCAGAGAAATCTTTGTCATATCAACGTCAAAGCAGAAGCGAAGCATGGTGAAATCGGCATTTTTAATATACACCTTCGGCTCGCGTTTGCCAAATCTTTCGCATACGGGCGCGATATTTTCGTTCTTGTTGCCACCCTCAATAGTGTATTTTTCTATCTCATGCGTGAGTCTTTCAAGACCTGCGTCATCATAATTACCCGTCACGTAGAAAAAGATGTTATCCGAGGTCATTACCGACCTTCTGTACTCCTCAAGCCGCTTGCCGTTGATCTTCTCCACACTGCCGAGTGTTCCTGTTATGAGGTTAGACAGCTTTGTACCCTCGTGAACGATGTTGTTACTAAAGGTAGAAAGCGACGTGCGATCATCTCCCTCTCTGATCTCCGCCTTAATGCGATCGCGCTCGGTGGAAATCTCGCTTGACGAGAGGATTATAGGAGAGAGAACCCTTGCAATTATCTCGGCGGCAGTACCAAAATTACAGGTAGCGCCCGAAACGTAGAACTGCACCATCTCGTAATAGGTTGTGGCATTGAACTCGATGCCGCATCTATCGAGAGTCGAATAAAGCTCGCCGTTCATCACCGCACCGACGTTACGAATTGCTATATGCTCAAGGAAATGGGTAATACCCGAATGCTCCTCGAATATGCTACCTGCACGAAGAAAGAGCGAGATGTAAAAGCTGTTGATATTTGGATTTTTGTAATGGTATATCTCTACGCCGTTTTGGGTAGTTAATTTTTCTTCTTTAAACATTGTCGCTCCTTTCTGAAATTTGACAAAGTCAAATTTCAACTTCGGCTGTGCCGAAACTTCACTTATTCTAATAAACTTCACTATCCGTAGGATAACTTCACTTTTGTAAAAAATTCACCGGTTTAGTTGCCTACTCCGAGCGAGAAAAACACGAAAAGCACAAAAAATTACACCAATCAATGTGATGCCGAATTCCGCGAGAAAAAGGTAGAATTTTTTTGATGATTTTTGTCTTTTATGAGCGACGGTGTAGTTACCTACATCGAGCGAGAAAAAGGCGAAAAGGGCAAAAAATTACACCTTTTTCAACTTAGCGAAGGTTGCCATTAGTTTCTTAATCTGTCCGTTGTCGAACTTAACCTCATAAAGCACGTCGCCACCCATATCACGAGAGGACAAAACCGTTCCCTCTCCGAACATATCGTGGCGCACGCGTGTGCCCGACTCAAATTTTGTAATACCGTACTCAGCGGCACCTGCCTTCTCGCGCTTGGGCGTTGAGATCTCAACGGGACGGCGGAATTCGGCAAACTCGTCGTTTCTTGTGCGCTGTGCGGTAGAATTATTTCCACCGCCGCGATAGAAGGATTGCTGTCCCTCACCGTAATGATAGCCAGCAAAGGCAGGCTTTTCACGGCGTCTGGGAGAATCCTCAAATATAAGTGATTTAGGCATCTCGTCTTTAACAAAACGAGACAACTGATTATACGTGGTCTTGCCGTACATCATACGCTCGGATGCGTGGGTGATGTAAAGCATCTGCTTTGCGCGGGTGATGGCAACGTAAGCGAGACGTCTCTCCTCGCTCATCTCATCCTCTTCGCCGATATTCTGCTGTGAGGGGAAGATGCCGTCCTCCATACCTGCAATAAATACTACGGGGAACTCAAGTCCCTTTGCCGCATGAACGGTCATAAGCACGACCGCATCAGCAGTTTCGTCATATTTATCTACGTCGGCAACGAGAGAGATCTCCTCAAGGAAGCCTGTGGCGGTAGCCTCTATTCCCGAGTCAGCGCAGCGTGTTTCGTATTCAACGGCAGCGCTTATAAATTCCTGTACGTTTTCGATCTTGCCTTCCCCCTCAAAGCCCTCGGATATAAGCATATCCTTATATCCCGACTCCTCAAACAGCGCGGTGATCATCTCGGATGGAATAGTCTTCTCTTCCCTTACCTTCTCAATGATTTTAGAAAATGACGTAAGCTTGTCAACACTCTTGGCAAGGGCGGTATACTGCTCGGCATTTTTTACTACATCATACATAGGAATAGAATTTACCGATGCAATCTCCTCAATAGCATCAACGGTAGCCTGACCGATCTTACGCTTAGGCTCGTTGATAATACGCTTGAGTCTTAAATTATCATATGGGGACACAAGAACAGAAAGATATGCCATCATATCCTTAACTTCTTTTCTGTCATAGAAGCCCATATC
This sequence comes from Eubacteriales bacterium, assembly GCA_045128515.1. GTDB lineage: Bacteria > Bacillota > Clostridia > Oscillospirales > CAG-272 > UBA1740. Next base: position 3,486 of record JBGVRO010000047.1, read on the forward strand.
ACCTACTACGCGATAGGGCACACCGCTTTTCGCAAAGCTTGTCTGCAAGGATCTGCCAAGTGCATTTATACGATAAAGCACCGCAAAATCCGAGTATTTTCTGCCGTCGCGCTTAATTCCGTTGGTAATGCGATCGATAATATATCTGCCCTCGTCATTCTGATTTTGGGATTCGTGAAGAATTATCTTTTCACCTGCTCCGCCTGCACACCAAAGCTTTTTATCACGTCTTGCAGAATTATTCTTGATAACCGCGTTTGCCGCCTCAAGAATATTACCGGTAGAACGGTAATTCTGCTCAAGCTTAATAACAGTAGCATCGGGATAGGTGGTATCAAAGTTAAGAATATTCTCAATGGTTGCGCCACGGAACTTGTATATAGACTGGTCGTCGTCACCAACGACCATTATATTTCTGTATTTATCCGAAAGGATCGTTGTAAGCACGAACTGCGCGTAATTTGTATCCTGATACTCATCCACGAGAACGTACTTAAACTTATTCTGATAGAATGCTCTGACCTCGCTGTCATTCTCGAGAAGCTCTACCGTCTTCATAATAATATCGTCAAAGTCAAGGGCATTGTATTCCATAAGCTTCTTCTGATAAAGCTTATAGATAGCGATAATATCCCTGCTTCTCGGATCTCGGCTGACCTCTATATCATCGGGAGTCTTAAGCTCATCCTTTGCCATACTGATAGCGTTGGCAACAGCCTTTACCGCAAGGCGCTTCTCGTCAATGGCAAGCTCCTTCATACAAAGGGTGAGCATACGCTTCTTATCATCGGGATCGTAGATAGAAAATCCCTCGCGATAACCGAGTCTGTCGGCATGGCGGCGAAGGATACGAAGACAAACCGAATGGAATGTGCCCGACCAGATAGAGCCTGCAACCGCCTCGTCACCAAAGGTGCGATTAAGTCGCTCCTTGATCTCGCCTGCCGCCTTGTTAGTGAACGTAATAGCAAGAACAGACCAAGGCGCAGGAGGATTGTCCACAAACTGAGGCAGGATCTCTTCGATCTCCTCGGCGGACATACTTATAGCATCCTCAAGTATCTCTGCCGCCTCGGGAACCAATCCCTCGGGCACGTAGTCCGAAAAATAGGCGTTGCCGTACTTAATAAGATATGCGATTCTGTTAACCAGAACAGTGGTTTTTCCACTTCCTGCACCGGCAAGAACGAGGACTGGACCGTTAACCGTAAAGACGGCGCGGCACTGCTCCGGATTAAGCCTTGCGCCATAGACCTTATCGAAAAGGGCGCGCTTGGCACTAAGATATTTTTGTACTGTTTGATTCATTTTATAACCGTACTTTCGTAAAATAAATGAATGGATCGAATTTGTTCGTAATATTTACTCCGCAATAATTTACAAGAGCAAAATAGCATTTTAAAATCGAAGATGCTCACATGATTAAATGGAAAGCCGTTTAAGTATAAAAAGTCGACTTAGTCAAAAAATGTGACACTCTAAAAGAAGAGTTATCCACAACCTACAGTGTTAGTATTGTGGATAACTTTTTGTTGAAAAATAGTCTAAAGAGCCTTATTTTGCCCTATTTTTCCGAAAAAACGCCTACTTTTCCACATTTTTGAATTTTGGGGCAGGATTTTCATTCCACCAAAGAAAAAATTATACTTTTCCGTCTTTTGCAATATTTCACTGCAAAAGATGACTGTTTTTGAATTAATTAAGATTGAATTTCTGCCCTTGTTTTTATACTGTTTGGCGGTAGTAAAAATTACGAAAGAGTTTAGCGCTTTTTAGCTTTAGCCTTAGTTTTGGTGTCCTTTTTAGCACCGTCCACGGCTTTAGATTTAGACTTTGTATTAGACAGTCTATCGGCCTCACGGCGGATTCTGTCAGCATCCTCACCGAACACGCGATCGAACTTGGTCTTTTTCTTCTTTGCGGCAGCGTAGCCTGCTACACCGCGTGAACCGTGTGTCGTGGGAGTAGGTTTTCCGCCTTTCGAGCGATTGCCGTTTGATTTCGAGGGCTTCGAGGTCTTTTTATCGGGAACAAATCTGCCTCCTGAGAAGGAAGGACGAACGAGACACTCGGGTCCGTTGCCGATAAGATCCTCTCTGCCCGCCTGACGAAGAGCCTCTCTTACAAGATTAGCATTTTCAGGCTTGGAGTACTGAAGAAGAGCGCGCTGAAGCTGCTTTTCGTGATAATCGGTAGTAACGTATATCTTCTTGCCGTTCATAGGGTTGATGCCGGTGTAATACATTACCGTAGAAATCGTGCCGGGCGTGGGATAGAAATCCTGCACCTGCTCGGGCATATAACCCCACTTTTTCAGCCATGTCGCCATTTCCACCGCATCGGCAAGAGTTGTACCCGGGTGGCTTGACATAAGATAAGGAACGAGATATTGCTCAAGTCCTGCCTCACCGCAGAGGGCGAAATACTTCTTCTTGAACTTCTCATAAACCTCTATGGGAGGCTTGCCCATCATCATAAGAGTATTATTTGCGCAATGCTCGGGCGCAACCTTAAGCTGACCCGAAACGTGATGAGAAACAAGCTGACGGAAGAAGGAATCGTCGTTATCGTAGATAAGGTAATCAAAGCGAATACCCGATCTTACAAACACCTTTTTGATACCCGGAAGTGCCTCTATCTCACGAAGAAGATGAGCATACTCGCTGTGATCAACCTTAAGGTGCTTACAGGGAGTTGGAGCAAGGCACTTGCGATTCTTACAAACACCGTTTTCAAGCTGTCTGTCGCAAGAGGGATAACGGAAGTTGGCGGTAGGACCGCCTACGTCATGAATATAGCCCTTGAAATCGGGCATTTTTGTAATGATCTTTGCCTCGGAGATAACACTCTCCTCGCTTCTCGAGCGAACCTCTCTGCCCTGATGGAATGCAAGGGCGCAGAAGTTACAGGCACCAAAGCAACCGCGGTTGTGAGTAAGCGAGAACTTAACCTCGGTTATAGCGGGAACGCCGCCAAGCGCATCGTAATCGGGATGAAAATCTCTTGCATATGGAAGTGCGTAAACCGCGTCGAGCTCCTCCCTCTCAAGGGGTGGCATAGGAGGATTCTGCACAAGCATTTTGTCGCCGTAATACTCGATTACAGCCTTGCCGTTTACAGAATCGGTGTTTTTGTACTGCACCGAAAATGCCTTGGCATAGGCTTCCTTATCGGTCTTAAGTGTATCGTAATCACCGACCTCGACTGCTTCAAAGTGAACGGGGTCACCTGCCTTGGCAAGGTAAACGCAGCCGCGCACGTCACGGATCTTCTTAATGGGAACACCCTTATCAAGAAGCTTGGCAATACGGCGAAGAATATTCTCGCCCATGCCGTAGGTCAAAATGTCGGCGCGCGAGTCAACGAGGATACTGCGACGAACTCTGTCCTCCCAATAATCGTAATGGGCAAATCTACGAAGCGATGCCTCAAGACCGCCGATAACGATAGGAATATCACCGTATGCCTCGCGGATACGGTTACAGTAAACAATAGTAGCTCTGTCGGGGCGAAGACCCATCTTGCCACCGGGAGAGTAATAATCATAGGAACGGCGTTTTTTCGACACGGTGTAATGAGCCACCATAGAGTCGATATTTCCGCCTGTTACAAGAAAGCCAAGTCTTGGTCTGCCAAAGCGCTTAAAATCCTCGGTGCTCTTATAATCGGGTTGAGAGAGTATTGCTACTCTGAAGCCCTCTGCCTCAAGCACACGGGAGATTATGGCAACGCCAAAGGACGGGTGGTCCACGTAAGCGTCACCCGTCACGTATACGAAATCGACCTCAGACCAATTTCTGGCTTTGACGTCCTCCGGGGTTACCGGAAGAAAATCCATTCTGTTTTTCATATCATATAGTAAAGCTGTCGAGATTTACCTCAGACTGCTCTCCACTTTCCATATCACGAAGCTGTGCTGTACCTGCATCAACCTCGCTGTCACCGATGATAAGAGTGTACTTTGCGCCCTTCTTGTTGGCATACTTCATCTGCGCCTTAAGGCTTCTGCCAACAACGTCGCACTCGGCATACTTGCCCTCGCGGCGAAGACGCTCGGTAATCTCAAGTCCCTTGATCATTGCTTTTTCACCAAGAGCTGCAATGTAGATAAGAGGCTTCTTGGACTCAATGCTGTCAAGGCCAAGCTCACGCATAGCAAGAATAAGTCTGGTAATACCCATACCAAAGCCGATACCGGGAAGCTCGGGGCCGCCGAGAGAGGAAACGAGACCGTCGTAACGACCGCCACCGCATACGGTAGACTGTGCGCCAATGCCCTCTGCAATAAACTCAAATACAGTACCTGTGTAGTAGTCAAGACCTCTTACGATAGAGGAATCAACAACGTAGTCAATATTCATAGCGGTGAGAGCGCTCTTAAGCATAGCAAAGTTAGCCTCACAGGACTCGCAAAGGTGGTCAACAGTCTTGGGAGCGCCTGCAGCAAGTGCGTGACAGTCTGGATTCTTGCAGTCGAGAAGACGAAGAGGATTCTTATCAAGTCTTGTCTTACAGGTATCGCAGATAGTATTGATGTGAGAGTTGTAGTATTCAACAAGTGCTGCTCTGTACTTAGGGCGGCACTCCTTGCAACCGATAGAGTTCAGGTGAAGCTTTACGTTAGTAAGTCCAAGTCTCTTAAGAACCGAGTTAGCAAGTGCGATGGCAGTTGCATCGGATGCAGGGCTGTGAGAGCCGAACATCTCGGTACCGAACTGGAAGAACTCGCGGCTTCTGCCTGCCTGAGGCTTCTCGTGACGGAAACAGGACATGATGTAATAGTACTTGAGGGGCATAGGATCGGAGCATTTGCCATTCTCAATCAATGCTCTAACAACCGATGCAGTACCCTCGGGGCGCAAAGAAATGCTTCTGCCCTCGTCGCGATCTGCAAAGGTATACATCTCCTTCTGTACAACGTCGGTGGTATCACCTACACCGCGTACAAAAAGCTCGGTGTTTTCAAAGGTGGGAGTTCTGATCTCGCCGTAGCCGTAGTTCTCCGCCTCCTCGCGCATAACCTTTTCAATGTGTCTCCAGAGAGGAGTCTCCTCGGGGAGTATGTCCATTGTACCTTTAATCTTCTGAATCATTTTATTTATCTCCTGTTATTAATAATCACTGTGTGCGAAGCAAACTACTTCACTTCGGCAGAGCCGAAACTTCTCTGATTTTCAACTTCACTTGCGCAAAGCGCAAACTTCACTGCCAATAATCAAATTTCGTTACCCTTTGCGGTATTGATAGATTTAACCAACATCCTGTGTATCACACCGCACTCATTATTTAAATCACGTGCAATATCTTCGCTGATGCAACCGCACCCAAGCATCATATCAATCCAATATTCGGTCTCGATGCACTCCTTTAGTGCAATATGCAGTTTGTTAATAAAATCCTGCTTACTTGAACCGTAATTCGCTTCATGTATATTCGCGCCAATGGAAGTAGCGCTTTTTGTTATTTGGTTTATTAATACTCCACGTCCTTTTCTGCTATCTACATTATCGCAAGCCGAAACGACATGGATAGCAAATGCTTTTGCTCTTATTCTGAGCTCGGATTCTCTCATATTTTTTCTCCTTAAAAAGGTGAAGTTTGTGCTTTGCGCAAGTGAAGTTTACTTCGTAAGTGAAGTTTGAAGCAAGACTTCAAGTGAAGTTTCGGCTTCGCCAAGGTTGACTTAATCTTCTCTGTGCGCTTCGCTTAAGAGAAGATTAAGTCTTTCAAAATCACCTATCCACTCAAGCATTCCGATAACCGCCTCAAAGCCTGTTGCGGCGCGATAGTCGGCAGCCGACGCACGTTTTGGCTTATTAAGATGACCCGAATTTGCAGCACGTCTGTACACATCGCGCTCATCCTCAAGCAGCAGAGGCTCGATCCTGCGCATCATATTAGCCTGTGCCTCGGCAGTAACGTATTTAAGCGATGCCTCGTTAAGCTCACCCGATTTACATATTCCCCTCTCCACCAGCATACGGCGAACGTAAAGCGAGTGACGTGCATCACCCAGGTATGCAAGGGCAGAGGTTGTTGGCAGCGACGCTCCGATAAGACCTTCGTGCATTATAATCATCCTTTCCCACGCCAACGATACGCATGTCGCATACAGGCGCAAAGAGTCATTTTTTCACAAATACATTGTAGCACAAAACTCCTATAAAATCAATACTTTGCGCGCATAATATTTTCTTTAAAAATTTATTTTTACTATTGCAAAACTTTTTTTCGTGTGTTATAATAGAATAAATTACTGTGCAAGTATCAAAAAAAGCGTTTTTTTCATCTTTTTACGGAGGGCTGTTATGGATAACTTTGATTACATTCGAAGCAACTATACGAGCCTTACAGAAGAGATAGCAGAGCTTGGCAGAACAGCAGGCCGAGAGGTTACTCTCGTATGTGTTACAAAAAGCGGCAGTGACGAGGAGCTTGTTGCACTTGCCTCGGCAGGTGCTACCGATATTGGCGAAAACCGTCCCGGTGAGCTTCACAGACGAGGCGAGCTGCTTAAGGCGGCAGGATACATACCAAGACTACATGAAATAGGCAATCTTCAGAGAAATAAGGTTAAGCTTATAATCGAAAACGTTGCTGTTATTCACTCGCTTGACAGTCTGCCATTGGCTATGGAAATTGAGAAATGTGCACAAAGGGTCGGCAGAAAAATCAAGGTGCTGATCGAGATCAACTCGGGTCGCGAGCCGCAGAAGGGTGGCGTTATGCCGGAGGATGCAGAGGAGTTTCTGCTCGCCCTCGGTGATTTTCCGCATCTTGAGGTATCGGGACTTATGACTATGGGTCCTGTGTGCGACGATCCCGAAGAAATGCGTCCTTATTTCAGAGAAACAAAGGCGCTTTACGACAGATTAAACAGAGACCACGGCTTTATCGGTGGTGGAATACTTTCTATGGGAATGAGCGACAGCTATAAGGTCGCCATTGAAGAGGGATCCACGCTGGTGAGAGTCGGACGGAAGCTTTTTAATAAAGAAAACACAAAATAGAAAGGAACCCTAAAATGTTTGAGGATTTCATGAAAAAATTAAGAAAAGGTATTGGCGCGGATGAAGGTACTGACATTCCTTCCTTCCCCACATACGAGGAGGTTACACCCATGACTGTTGAAAGAAACGAAGAAAAGAAGACCGCTACTCCCATCGTAGCAAACACCGGCGATTCCGATAGCAATATCGAGCTTAAGGTTGTTCATCCCTCATCCTTTGACGAGGTTGGTGAGATCGCAGACTACCTTATCGAGGGCTGCACAGTAGTTCTCAACCTTGAGATGCTTGACCAGATCCAGACCGTACGTATGCTCGACTTCCTTAACGGAGTTACCTACTCCACCGACGGTGAGATCAAGAACATCGCAAAGAACACCTACATTATCACTCCCCACAACGTGGATATCTCCGAGGATAACTAATCGTTCTTTTCGATAAATAATTATTTGAAAAGGCTGCCCTGCGATCCCGAGCAAAATAAACGCGCGGGAGCGTGGCGCACGGGTATTTTAAGGCGAGAATTGCCTGATCCCAATAATGGGCTGTCACAAATTTTGCGACAGCCCTAATGTTTTTTAAAAGGAAAAATATGCAAGAAATAGTTTATATATTTGCGAAAACCGTATCCTTGGTTATTGACGTGGTGTCGATCTCCATGTTCGTACGAATGATACTGTCCTTGTTCAGCTTTGGCGATCCGACCGAAAATCGGCTGTATATGATAAGCTGTTATATCACAGAGCCGTTCATAATGCCTGTGCGCGCTATTATGGTTCATTTCAACATCGGACAGGATTCACCTATCGACTGGGCATTTTTTATAACGTCCATCCTGCTTGGTCTTATCGCAGGTATCTTGCCGATCATTTGATCAGGATTACCGTGTCAGACCTAAAATCAAATTTTGGAGCTAAAAATGACTTTATTTATTAAGAAAAAACCGAAGGATTATATTCTTTATTCGGCAATAATCCTTGTGGGAATAATCCTTGATCAGCTGACAAAATTCCTTGTCACAAAGTATATGACGCTGTATCAGTCAATTCCTCTCATCAAGGGATTTCTCCACCTCACCTACACCACCAACGACGGAGCCGCGTTCGGCATGATGGATGGACAGAGATGGGTGTTTATCGTTGTATCCACCCTTGCTATTGTCGCGTTTATAGCATATCTCTATCTTGGTCATGCGGATAATATGCTTTACGCGATCTCGCTGTCAATGGTCATCTCGGGCGGTATCGGTAATATGATCGACCGACTTGGCTTCGGCTTCTACGTTAACCCCAACACAGGCCTTGGCGAGGTTGTTGACTTTATTGATTTCTGTGGCATCTGGGACGCGATCTTCAACGGCGCTGATTCCTTCGTTTGCGTGGGCGCTGGCCTGCTTATTCTCGCCCTTGTTATAGACCTTAAGAAGGAATATGAGCTTGAAAAGGCAAAGAAGGCGGCTGCAGCAGAGGTGACCGAGTCCGTAAGCGAGGACGATAAGGCAGAATGATCTACACTGCACTTGATTCAGACAAAGGCAAGCGCCTTGATGCGTTATGCTCCGAGGCTGCCGATATAACTAGGTCTGCCGCCGCAAGACTGATCGAGGAAGGTCAGATCAAGGTATGCGGACGATGCGAGCCTAAAAAATACACCGTCAAGTCGGGTGATGAGATCGAGATCACCCTGCCCGAATGTCGTGAGGCGGAGGCGTTACCCGAGAATATTCCGCTTGACGTAGTATACGAGGACGAGTACATAATCGTTATTAACAAACCGAAGGGTATGGTTGTTCACCCTGCCCCGGGAAATTATACAGGTACGCTGGTAAACGCACTGCTCTACCACTGTCGCGACTCGCTGTCGGGTATTGGCGGTGTTACACGCCCCGGAATAGTACACAGAATTGACAAGGACACCTCAGGTCTTTTGGTTGTTGCAAAATGCGACGAGGCACACAATGCTCTTTCTGAGGAAATGAAGCATCATGGAATTGTAAGAGAGTATCGCGCTCTTGTTACAGGCGGATTTAAGGATGATACAGGAACTGTAAACTATCCTATCGGACGTCATCCTGTCGACCGCAAGAAAATGGCGGTTATCCTTGACGGAAATCATACGGCACGTGAGGCTATAACCCACTACACAGTGCTTGAGAGATTTGGAGGTATTTCCTATCTTGCCCTCGAGCTTGAAACAGGCAGAACCCACCAGATAAGAGTTCATATGTCCTATACGGGTCATGCTCTGCTTGGCGACGAGGTATACTCGAAGAACAAAACCCAGTTTGAGAAAAAACATCCCCAGCTCTTCTCAGGTCAGGCACTCCATGCAAAAAAGCTCACACTCACCCACCCCAAAAGCGGCGAGCGAATGACATTTGAATGCGATCTCCCCTGCGAGTTCGAAAAGGCTCTTGAGTTGCTTAGAAAAGAGCAAATTTAAGCTAAATGTAAATAAAAGTATGAAAAAGACCGTCTTGCGACGGTCTTTTTTATATAAATTCTGCATTTTGCATTCTGCATTCTGCATTTATTACAACACTTTGGAAAGAAACTCCTTAAGTCTTGCATCCTTGGGATTACCAAAGACCTCATCGGGAGACCCTTGCTCTTTAATAATTCCCTCGTCGATGAAGACGATCTTGTCGGCAACCTCACGGGCAAAGCCCATCTCGTGAGTAACGATTACCATGGTCATACCCTCTGCGGCAAGCTGCTTCATAAGGTCAAGAACCTCGCCAACCATCTCGGGGTCAAGTGCGGATGTAGGCTCGTCGAAGAGTATAACCTTGGGATCCATAGCAAGCGCACGAACGATGGCAATTCTCTGCTTCTGACCACCCGAAAGAGTTGAAGGATAGGCATCCGCCTTATCCTCAAGGCCGATTCTCTTGAGAAGATCCATAGCCTGCGCTTTTTTCTCCCCTATAATTTCCGACTTTGTTTTAAGAGGCTCTAAATTCTCTTTTTTACCGCCAAGGAAGCGCTTGATTTTTTCTTTGCGCATTTTTTTCAGCGCAATGTGAACGGGCGCAAGAGTTATATTGTCAATTACACTTTTATTATTGAAGAGATTGAACTGCTGGAAAACCATTCCGATATGCTCACGGTGAATATTGATATCAACACTCATATCTGCAATATCTACTCCGTCGAAGAATATAGAGCCACCCGTGGGATCCTCCATACAGTTAAGGCAACGGAGAAGGGTTGATTTACCCGAGCCTGAGGCACCGAGAATAACGACCTTTTCGCCCTGATGAACGGTAAGGTCAACGCCCTTAAGAACCTGAACTCCATCCTCAAAGGTCTTTTCCAACCCTTCAACTCGAATTATTTTGTTATCATAATTTACTGCCATAAATTACGCCACCTTTACCTTTTTGTTGTTCATCTTGTTCTTGTCGCTCTTTGCAAAGGCGTTTTCCAGCAGCTTAACGAGAAGAGTAATAATAAGAACAAGGATTATATAGATAAACGCCATTACGATATAAGGAACCATTTTCTCATAGTTTTTGCTTCCGATGGTGCTGAGAGCTGTATAAAGGTCATATACGGTAATAAAGCTAAGCACCGAGGTTTCCTTGATAAGAGTAATGAACTCGTTGCCAAGGGTGGGAAGAATATTCTTGATCGCCTGAGGAATGATGATCTTTATCATAGTAGTGGGATAAGAGAGTCCCAAGGCACGACCTGCCTCCATCTGTCCCTTATCGATAGAATTAAGTCCGCCCCTCATAATCTCGGCAACGTAAGCTCCGCTGTTCATGCCGAAAACGATTATACCAACGACAATGGAATCAACGTTCTTTATGCCAATTGTAGGAAGAAGCACGTAGTACGCAAGCAAAAGCTGTACGACCATAGGTGTGCCTCTGAATATGGCGACGTAAACGTTACATATCTTATCGAGTATTCTAATAAAAAGCTTATACTTAGGTGCTACCTTGACAACGGCAATAACCGTACCGATAATTATTCCGATTATCAAGCCAAGAACGGCAACCTTTATTGTATTAATAAATCCGGTAATAAGCAGGTCCTGAAAATATTCACTTTCCATCGTGGAAAGAAACTTTTCTATTTTGACACTCCAGTTCATAATATCTCCTATCTAATCGCACAAAAGCTCCCGCAACCTAAGTTGCGGGGCTTTTACTAAAAACTATTAATTATTTACTGCGGAAACGATCGCCTTTGCAGGAGCCTCGTCTACAACTACAGCGTAAATGTTGCCGTTAACGAGGTCAGCAACCGCTTCCTGAGCAGAGGCATAGCCCTTGCCCTCGATGTTAGCAAAGCCTGCATAGCCCCAATCCTCATCACCTACAACGTACATACCGCCTGTAGTACCGTTCTGGAAGCCGATCTTCTTACCGCTGAGAGAAGCAAGAACGTTCTCAACGTCCTCTACTGTCTTGCAGTTGTCAAAATCAGTGCAATCAGCAGCAACGATAAGCTTCTGAGATGCGTTGAAGTATGTGTCTGTGAAGTCATAAATAGCAGCACGGTCCTCGCTTACGGTGATACCTGCCATACCGATGTCAGCATAACCTGCGTCAACCTGAGTGAAGATATCGTCAAAGCCGATGTTCTTGATTACAAGAGTAAGACCCTTAGACTGTGCGTAAGCTGCTGCAATCTCAATATCAAGACCGTAGATCTTGCCGTCATCTCCGATATACTCAAAGGGCTCGAAGGGGCAGTTAGTAACAACTACAAGGTTAGAGTCGGTGTTAGCAACGTCGGTGGTGGTTACGTCATAACCAACCTTTGTGCCTGTACCCTCAAAGTACTTCGAAACAAGAGAGTCGAAAGTGCCGTTAGACTTGATCTCAGCAAGGAATGCGTTAAAATCGTTTACAAACTGAGTGTTACCCTTTTTAGCTACGAAGGCATACTCTTCATCGGTAAGCTTAACGTCAACAACCTTAACGAGATCAACGTCGGATTCGCCGCCGCCATTGTTACAGGACGCAAGGCTGAGAGTCATTGTGAGAATCATAGTAAGTGCAAGAACGAGTATAATAATCTTTTTCATTTTGTTTTCCTTCTTTCTGTTGTGGGCACCTTGTTTTTTGATGTCTAACTTGTTTCAACGTGGCTATTATACACCTTCTATTTGCGTTTGTCAATAGGTTTTTGCAAAAAAATTCACTTTTTTCGAATTTTTATTCGATTATTTTCAACTTTTTCTCGTATTTTTATGAATATTCAAGTTTTATACTGCATATTTATTCATTTATGCAAAATATTGATTTTTTGTCGATCTTGTGGTAGAATAGTATTGTGAAATTTTGCGCCAATTACAATTTAATGCAAAATGCAATATTTATAGAAAGGGTTCCCGACGGGATTATAATATAAAATGATAGCATTATCAGCATCCGACATAAATCTTTCCTTCGGGACAGATATAATATTAAAGGATATTTCCTTTGCAGTAAATGACGGCGACAGAGTTGGTATTATCGGCGTTAACGGTGCGGGCAAGACCTCACTCTTTAAGATAATCACCGGCGAATACTCTCCCGACTCGGGCGCGGTATACATTCAGAAGGGCCACACCGTCGGTGTGCTTGAGCAGAATGCAAAGCTCAGCTCTCTGCCAGGTGATATGAGCTGTATAGAATATATGTATACGGCATACCCTACCCTGCTGTCACTTGAAAAGGAGATCTCCATAACCGAGGCAGCTCTTGCGAAAGCTACGGGCGATGAAATTATGCAGCTTACTGCAAGGCTGAATGACCAGAACACAAGATTTGCCGCAGAGGGCGGACTTGAGTTCAGATCAAGATGCCGTGGAATGCTTTTGCGACTCGGATTTGACGAGGAGCTTATTTCAAGACAAATCAGAACACTGTCAGGCGGACAGTATACAAGACTTGCTCTTGCAAGACTGCTCGCAACAGAGCCTGACATTCTTATGCTCGACGAGCCTACCAACCATCTTGACATCGATGCACTTGCCTGGCTTGAGAGCTTTCTTTCCACCTACAAGAAGACCGTTCTTATAATCTCCCACGACCGTTACTTCCTTGACCGAACCACAAACAAGACGTTGTGGTTAAGATACGGCAAGGCAAGGCTGTATAACGGAAGCTACTCCAGATGTAAGGAGCAGAGCGAGGCTGAGGCGGCATCGCTTGAGCACAGATACAAGGAGCAGCAGAAGGAGATTGCAAGAATCAAGGCAAATATTGAATTCCAGCGCAGATGTAATCAGGAACACAACTACGTTACCATTCGTGCAAAGGAAAAGCAGCTTGCCCGAATGGAGCTTGTAGAGCTTGCGCCAAAGGACGAGAAGAATATCCGTCTGAGATTTGCAAGCGAGGAGGAATCCACAGGCAACGTTATTGAGGCAAAGGACGTAGACTTCTCTTACGGAGACAAGACACTTATTCAAAATCTTTCCTTTTTAATAAGAAGAGGCGAGAGAGTAATGTTCCTCGGTGCAAACGGAACGGGAAAATCGACTCTTATGAGGCTGATAAACTCTATGCTTGTTCCCACAAGAGGAAGAATTACCCTTGGATACAACATCAAGATCGGATACTACGATCAGGAGAACCGCGGTCTGCACGATACGAATACCGTGTTCGGTGAATTACGCGCGGAATATCCCGACAAGACCGACCTTGAACTGCGCTCTACCCTTGCCTTATTCCTGTTTGATGCAGACGATATACAGCGAGGTGTTTCTACCCTTTCGGGTGGAGAGCGCGCAAGACTTACACTTGCGAAGCTGATTCTTAAAAAGGTTAATTTACTTATAATGGACGAGCCCACGAACCACCTTGACATCGGCTCATGCGAGGCGCTTGAGAATGCCCTGCTTGCCTTTGAGGGTACAATTGTGGCTGTGTCGCACGACAGATATTTTATCAACAGAATTGCTACGAGGATCATCGAGCTTGCCCCCGAGAGGGACAACGGTATGATAGATTATCCTCTTGAGAGCTACGACGATGCCTTTACCGAGTATATGCGCATACGTGAGAGCCGCAACCTGATGCTTCAAAGCACGAAAAAGGCGACCGAGGTCACCGACTCCAAGGCTGAGTACGAGGAGAAAAAGCGCGAGAAGGCAAAGGCGCGCAGCGAGGAGAAGCGTAAGGAACGTACCGAAAAAAGGATAGGCGAGCTTGAAGGCGAGCTTGAAAAGCTTGACTCCGAACTGTTTGGCGAGGCGGCAAGCGACTACGTAAGAGCTGCCGAAATTGAGGAAAGAAAGGCAGCGATTGAGGAAGAGCTGCTTGAGCTTTACGAATTAGTAATGTAAAAGAGAGAAAAAATGGTTATTTATCATTATCCGACCGATGAAAAACTGAATATTCCCGAATGCGTTATGGCTCTCGGCTTCTTCGACGGTGTTCATATTGCCCACAGAGACCTGATAAGCCGCGCGGCAGAGGAAGCAAAGGCGCGTGGACTTAAGCTCGGTATTTTCACCTTTGCGTCCGACGGCAAGATCAAGGTGGGATCGTCAAGACTCTACGACGACGGCGAAAAGGCAGAGATGTTCGCTGACCTTGGAGCAGATTTTACCGTTTATGCCGATTTTGATGCTATCTCAGGCTGTTCGGCTGAGGATTTCGTTAGCAAAATACTCTCGCGCGACCTTAATTGCAGAGCCTGTGTGGCAGGCTTCAACTTTCGTTTCGGCAAGGGAGCTGCAGGCAACTCCACAATGCTTTGCGAGTTGATGGCAGAAAACGGCGGTGAAGCTGTCATTTGCGATGAAATCACCGCAGACGGCACTACCCTGTCGGCAACCCTGATACGCGGACTGATAAGCTCGGGAGAGATTGAGGAGGCGAACAGACTTCTCGGTGCGCCTTATTATATAAAAGGAAGAGTTGCTCACGGACGCAAGGACGGACGCAAGCTCGGATTCCCCACCGCAAACATTATTTTGGGCGAGGGACGAACACTTCCGAGGCTCGGAGTGTACAGAACGGCAGTTGTTATTGACGGCAGAGTGTACAGCGGTGTGACAAATATCGGTGTGTGCCCCACGTTTATGGGTGATGAGGCAAGGCTTGAGACCCACATTATTGACTATTCGGGCGATCTGTATGACAAGGAGCTGCGCGTATATTTACTTGGATTTATAAGAGACGAAAGACGTTTTAACTCGCTTGAAGAGTTGAAAATGCAAATAAATATTGACAAAAATACCACAATCAGAGAAAACGGAGATATAAAATGGCAGGAACTTGGACTAAAATAACAGTAACAGGCAACACTCAGGATCTTGACGGGATCGTTGCAGTAATGAGTATGCTTGACAACGGTCTTATGATCGAGGATTACAGCGACTTTTCGCTTAACGGTATGTACGGCGAGCTTGTTGACGAGTCTATACTTAATGCAGACCGCGAAACCGTTCGCGTTTCGCTCTTCGTACCCGAGGAGAGAAATCCCCTTGAATACAGAGAATTTCTTGAAACAAGACTTCCTGCCCTTGGAATTTCTGCTACCATAAGCTTTGAGGGTATAAACGAGGATGACTGGGCTGAAAGCTGGAAGCAGTATTACAAGCCTGTTCCCCTTGGAAAGGTTACTATCGTGCCCGCATGGGAGAAGTATGATGCCAAGGAGGGCGAAGTCATCATCAAGATGGATCCCGGTATGGCATTCGGTACAGGCACACATGAGACCACAAGACTTGTTATCAGACTTATGCAGGATCTTCCTATTGAGGGCAAGAGAGTGCTTGACGTTGGTACAGGCTCGGGAATCCTCTCTATCTGCGCATCAAAGCTTGGTGCAAAGAGCTGCAATGCATACGACATCGACCCCGTTGCAGTTAAGGTTGCAAGAGAAAATGCAATCGCAGACGGTTGCGATAACATTACCGTCGGTGTATCCGACCTGCTGCGCGGAGTTGATCTTGCAGGTGGCAAGTACGACTTCTGCGTTGCAAACATCGTTGCTGATATTATTATAAGGATGCTTCCCGACGTAAGAAGCTACGTTGAGAGCGGCTCTCCCCTCATTCTCTCGGGTATTATCGGTGAGCGCGCCGACGAGGTAAGAGAGGCGGTTATCAAGACCGGCTTTACCGTTGAGAAGGAAATCAAGGAAAACGACTGGGTAGGAATGCTGGTCAGAGTTTAAGGAAACAAAATATGGCAAGATTTTTTGTAGATAAAGAAAAAATCACGGAAAACCAAATAATCATCGACGGGGCTGACGCCCATCACATCGCAAGGTCGCTCCGAATGGCAGAGGGTGACGAGGCGGTGGTTTGTGACGGCGAGGGCGCAGAGTATCTTACAAGGCTGACTCGAATTCGTGACGACGAGTGTCAATGCGAGATCATCGAGCGACTTGACTCAAAGACCGAGCCGCAGGTGAACATCACTCTCTGTATGGCATATCCCAAGGGCGACAAGCTTGAGGTGGTAATACAGAAGGCGGTGGAGCTTGGTGTCAGCAGAATCATCCCCTTCGAGTCCTCAAGATGCATCAAGCGTCCCAAGGCTGAAAAGGCGGAAAAGCAGACCGCGCGTCTTGAAAGGATCGCCGAAGAGGCGGCAAAGCAGTGCGGCAGAGCAAGAATTCCTACCGTAACACAGCCAATGTCCTTTGCACGTATGCTTGATGAGGCAACAAAGTCTACGCTTGCCCTGTTCTGCTATGAGAACGAGGAGGGACTTACCGTAAAGGATATGCTCGCAGGCAAGGACAGACCAGAATCCATTGCTATAATCGTCGGTTCAGAGGGCGGATTCTCTGCCGAGGAGGCAGAAGAGGCTATCGCAAAGGGTTGCAAGTCTGTTTCGCTTGGCAACAGAATTCTTCGCTGTGAGACAGCTCCTTCATTCGTGCTTTCGGCAATTTCCTACGAATACGAGCTTTAATTAAATAACTGCATAAAGACGATCCGTGTATCCCGACTACATCAAGGGCTGCTTTGCGGATTGTCTTTTCTTTTTTTGCATTTGTTGTGATATGTTACAAAGAAAATGACATTTTTTTGTTGATTTTTTTGAATTTTTTTCAAAAACCTATTGCAAATTGTCCAAAAATGAGTTAGAATATAGTACAGTATACACAAATATTACCCAATAGCATTTTTGCCCGGGTATTTATCAACAACAAATGTTATGGTTTTGTAAAAGAAAGGAACGACCAAAATGTCAAACCGCTTGTATCAGACAGTTCTTCATCAGATGAAGGACGTTGTAGGCCGCACCATTGGTATTATTGATGAGAACGGTATCGTTATCGCCTGCAGCGAGCTTTCCAAGATCGGAGAATCCAAGCAGAGAATCAAAGAGGAGCTTGCATATTCTAACGATGCAGTTGTTTACGAGGGCTACACCTATCGCTTTATCAACGTAAACGACAAGAACGATTGCATCTGTTTCGTTGAGGGTGACGACTCTCATGCAGGAAGCATGGCTTCGCTGCTTGCAATATTCCTCGGAAATATGAAGACCCTTTACGATGAAAAATATGATAAGGGCTCATTTATCAAGAGCATTCTTCTTGATAACATATTACCCAGCGACATTTACATAAAGTCTAATGAGCTTCACTTCTCTAACGACGAGCATCGCATTGTTTTCGTAATCAAGTTCCACTCATCCTCCACTATTCCTCCCTACGAGGTTGTTCAGGAGATGATCGGTCACAGCGACAAAGATTACGTTATCAACATCAGCGAGCAGGACGTTGTAGTTGTAAGAGAGCTTGCAGAGGACGTTGAGTCCAAGGAGATGGAGGATTACGCACGTAATCTTATCGAGACCGCACATGCAAAGCACGGACTTAAGGCAACCGTAGGTATTTCCTCGGTTGTTGACAATCTTAAGGATCTTGCAAGAGCGTATAAGGAAGCAAGAATTGCCTTCGAGGTTGGTAAGGTATTCGACATTGAGAAGCCTGTAATCTCCTACGAGAATCTCGGCATTGGCAGACTTATCTATCAGCTTCCCACCACCCTTTGCGAGATGTTCCTCTCCGAGGTATTCAAGAAGGGCTCTCTTGAGTCCCTTGACCGCGAGACCCTTATGACAGTACAGAGCTTCTTCGAAAACAATCTTAACGTTTCCGAGACCTCCAGAAAGCTCTTTGTACACCGTAACACTCTCGTGTACCGTCTTGAGAAGATCAGAAAGCTCTCCGGACTTGACCTTCGCGAGTTTGATCATGCGGTAACCTTCAAGGTTGCGCTTATGGTTAAGAAGTATCTTTCCAACAAGCCTACTAAGTATTAATCATTTTAAGATCAAGACCTTAAACACTGCATTTTTTATGGTGCATATGAAATAATATAGAATATATTGGGGTTACCGTAAGGTAGCCCCGAATATGTGAAAAACGAGGTCACATCAATGAAAAAAACATATTTTGAAACGATCGGCAAATCGCTGATACTCCTTTTGGTTCTTTCGGTTCTGTTTTCATCTCTGATCTCCTGCGATCTGTTTTCCTACGTTGCAGGTGATAAGGGCGAAATTCAGGACAATATTAACAGCACCGACGATAATACCCCATCGAATAAGCAGAATGAATACGTTTCCGAATATCTGCGCGAATGGGGAATGCCTCTGTTTGATAAGCTAAAATTCAAGTATTTTGAGGACTGCTTTATTCAGCTTTACAACTACGAGAGTGGAATGCCCGAGACTCTGACCCACGCGAAGAAGACTGCAGATCTGTTTATAAACGGTTATTACGATAACATTGACGTAAACAACAAAACTGCCGTTACCGACGCGTTGCTTGACTGCTACGTTTCTGCTCTTGATGATCCTTACGCCTTCTACCGTCCTCCGGTTGAGACAGAGGATTATATGACCGATATGAGCGGCAAGTTCGGTGGTATCGGAGTTATGGTTGAGTACAACGACCAGGACGAAACCATTATGGTAAACACCGTTTATCCCGGCTCTCCCGCCGAGCAGGCAGGAATCAAGGTCGGCGATTACTTCTACTCGGTTGACGGCAAGACCGTTGAGGAGCTTGGCTACACCAATGCGGTGAATTACGTAAGAGGTGAGATCGGCACGTCGGTAACACTTGTTATGATCCGCGACGGTGAAAAGGTTACGGTAACCGCAATCAGAGCCGAGGTAGAGGAGCTTAACGTCGTTTATGAAATTGACACAGAAAAGAATATCGGCTACGTTCAGATAGTCGCGTTCAAGGAAAACACCTTCCCCCAGTTCAAGGAAGCTATCGATAGCCTTGAGACAGCAGGTGTCAAGGGCATCGTATTCGACCTTCGTAACAACCCCGGCGGATACGTCGATAGCGTTGTATCGGTAATTTCCTATCTCATTCCCGACGGCAAGCCGGTTATGAGCTATCAGTATAAGGGATATGCCGAAAAGGTGCTTTACTCAAAGGATGAGGGGGACGATCACCAAATCGACCTTCCTTGCGTTGTAATCTGTAATCAGTACACTGCTTCTGCAGGTGAGATATTCACGGCGGCAATGAGAGATTACCGTAACGCAGGTGAAATGAATGCAACCGTCGTTGGTGTAAACACCTACGGCAAGGGCATTATGCAGTCATCCTACTACTATCCCCTCGATAAATCCACAGTAACATTCACCGTGGCTTATTACAAGCCGCCTTACGCCGACAATTATCACGGCATCGGCGTTATTCCCGACGTTGTAGTTGAGATCGAAAACAACGTGGATACACAGTACGAAGCAGCAGTAAATGAGCTTCAAAAGCTTATTTCTGCAAACTAATCTTTACAATATATCAGATTTAGGAGAAAAAACAATGGAACAGAAGACCTATACACAGGCTGGTTACGACGCTCTTAAAAAGGAGCTTGACGATATTAACGAGAAGATCGAGGAGAACAAAAAGGACATTTCCACCGCGCGTTCTTACGGTGACCTTTCCGAGAACTCCGAGTACGACGAGGCAAAGCAGGAGCAGGGCAAGCTTCACCAGAGAAAGGCCGAGCTTGAGGCTATGATCGCAAACGCAAAGATCGTTGACGAGTCCCAGATCGACCACAAGAAGGTTAGCGTTGGCTCTATCGTTACCGTATACAACGTTGAGAGAAAGGCAGAATTCACCTACCACATCGTTGGCTCTTACGAGACCGACCCCAAGGCTGGAAAGATCTCCGACTCCTCTCCCATCGGTATCGCTCTGATCGGTTCTACCGAGGGCGACGAGGTTGTAGTTGCAGGAGCAAGAGAGCAGCATCTTCAGGTTCTCAAGGTAACTCGTGCAAAGACATTTTAATTCTCAAGACACCTTAAAGAAAGGACGATAAAAATGGCAAACGAAAACATGAATCAGACAGCTAACAGCACAAGCGAGCTTGTGGTTCGCCGCGAGAAGCTTCAGGCGCTTTACGAATCGGGTAACAACCCCTTTGAAATAACCAAGTATGACAGAACTCACGAGAGCCTTGACGCAGTTAAGCTCTTTGAGGAAAAGGAAGCGACCCTTGCTGAGGGCGAAACCATCAGCGTACGTCTTGCAGGTAGAATGGTATCCAGACGTATTATGGGTAAGGCATCCTTCGCTCACATTCTCGACGGTCAGGGCAAGATTCAGCTCTACGTTGCTCGTGACGGCGTTGGCGAGGATGTATATGCAGGCTTCAAAAAGTGGGACATTGGTGATATTATCGGTGTAGAGGGTCACCTCTTCCGCACCAGAACCGGTGAGATCTCGGTTCACGCAACAGGCATTACCCTGCTTGCAAAGTCTCTCCTTCCCCTTCCCGAGAAGTTCCACGGTCTTACCGACCTTGAGACAAGATACAGACAGAGATACGTTGACCTTATCGTAAATCCCGAGGTTAAGGACACCTTCGTTAAGAGAAGTAAGATCCTTTCTCTTATCAGAAGCTACCTTGATTCCAAGGGCTATCTTGAGGTTGACACCCCCATACTCCTTCCTATTGAGATCGGCGCTTCTGCCCGTTCCTTCAAAACCCACCACAACACCCTTGACATTCCCATGTACCTTCGTATAGAGACCGAGCTTTACCTGAAGCGTCTTATCGTTGGCGGTATGCACAAGGTATACGAGGTTGGCCGTATCTTCAGAAACGAGGGTATGGACCCCAAGCACAACCCCGAGTTTACAACCATCGAGCTCTACGAGGCATTCACCGATTACTACGGCATGATGGACCTTGTTGAGGAGCTTTACAAGATGCTTGCAAAAGAGGTTTGTGGCGATACGAAGATTACTTATCAGGGCACCGAGATCGACCTCGGTCACTGGGAAAGACTTACCATGGTTGACGCGGTTAAGAAGTATTCCGGCGTTGACTACAACGATTGGCAGAGCGACGAGGACGCAAGAGCCGATGCGAAGAAGCATCACGTTGAGGTTCCTGCAGATGCTACCAAGGGTACTGTTCTCGTAGAGTTCTTCGATGCATTCGTTGAGGATAAGCTTGTTCAGCCCACCTTCATCTACGACTATCCCGTAGAGAACTCTCCTCTTGCAAAGAGAAAGCCCACTGATCCCGCTTTCACCGAGAGATTTGAGTACTTTATCAACTGCACCGAGATGGGTAACGCATTCTCCGAGCTTAACGATCCTATCGACCAGCGCGAGAGATTCGAGACCCAGGTTGCAAAGAAGAAGGCAGAGGATCCCACATCTCCTGCAGAGGTTGACTACGATTACGTTACCGCGCTTGAGTACGGTATGCCTCCCACAGGCGGTCTCGGCTTCGGTATCGACAGACTTGTTATGCTTCTTACAGACAGCGCTTCTATTAGAGACGTGTTGTTGTTCCCCACCATGAAGCCCGAGGCATAAATCACCCACGACGCTTCCCCCGACGCGTCGCATAGTCAAAAAGAGCAGAAGCCAACGCTTTGGGTTCCTAAGGACAGTTTTTAATAGTATAAAAAAGCGAGCTGAACAAAATCAGCTCGCTCATTTTATATCACACCGATATTTCGGTCTACGGTATGAGTATTTAATTAAAGACCAAGTAACTGCTTTTTCTTCGCGTCAAATTCCTCTTGTGTTATTATACCCATATCAAGAAGCTCTTTGAATTTCTTTAGTTCTTCAGCGGGTGAAACCGCCTGAACAACTTGTACAGCTTGGGGGTTTGCAATTTCCGTTCTTCGTTTTTCTATATAATCAACGATTTCCTGAGTAATTTGGTTTTTAGTGGCATCAAACATAATAGAGTTTTCATCAGCTGCCGCGGCGAGATTGCCTCTGCCAACATCAGAACCATAAAGAGAAAACTGAATCACACCTGCGGCAACAGTAGAAGCTTTTTTATATTCTATGGCAGAAATCGCATTATAATTTATGCGCTTTTCACCTTTTCCGCCGCTCTTGCTGAGTACATTTAACACGCCAGAGTGTTTAATGATGATATAGTCCTCGTAAACGCGAAGAGTAGAGTTAGTATTGTTCGTGAATTTATATATAGCATCGTCCTGAGGACCTTCATAGACTTTTTTGGGGGCGTTTACAGATTGGTCTGCCTTGAATCCAGAAAGATTGTTAGCAACTAAAATTCTTTTCAAAGCGGATTCCAAAAGTGCAAATTCAGATTTGCTGTTTGTAGCAAATTGCGTCATATCAAAAGGCTTGTTAGCGGTTACATAGCGTATGCCGTTTACAATGATATTACATCCGCCAAGCTTCATAAATGTAGGGGTTCGAAGTTCAATATCCGTAATTTCACTCATGTTGATGACCATGGGAAGCAGTCCTGCTGTTTCTGCGATTGTGCCACCTCTGTCATAAATCAGTTTTTGATTTTCAAAATTAAAAGTTAAAGAACCGCTTCTTGAAGGGATTGTGATTACGTCGCTCATTTTCTTTTCTCCTAAAATTTAAATATTTTTTCGGTGAAAACAAAAATAAAAAGTGCGCCAACCGAAGTCAGCGCACCGAAAAACGCAAACTCCAATTGTCGCCAAACAAAAAACAAATTGACAGGATAACTCTCCAAACCAACCTGCGGAATTTGCGCTTTTACCAAATTCATTGGATTGGTTTGGATATAGGTATAGAACCCCCTATAAAAATAGAGAGTTTATCCCTTGAAAATATTTGTTTTTTGTTTGGCTTTTACAGTATATCACTATTTTCCGCGTTTGTAAAGATATTTAGTGAAATTTATCAAATTACCTTCCGGGAGACGGAAAAAGCCTCCCTTGTGTAAAGGGAGGTGGCACGGCTTGCCGTGACGGAGGGATTGTAAAAAAGAAACTCTTACGCAAAAAACAATCCCTCAGCCGCCTACGGCGTCAGCTCCCTTTGCACAAGGGAGCCTTTTTTATGTTCATCTATACCTCGTCAATTTTCCTGACAAGCACTGCATTTGTGTCCACAAATGCAAAATACGGCATACCTCATTCGAGATATACCGTATTCTTGCAAAACTGTCCTTTAGGGCACAACCCTAAGGCTTTTGCACTTTTTTCTTGCTTTGGCGCCATCACTTCACAAAAACGATACTTAATCATTTTTGCTCGTTCACCCAACAATGAAGCCTGAAACATAAATCACCCACGAGGTTTGCCCGAGCCGTCGCATAGTCAAAATGTGCGCGAGGGCAAGCCTCGTCTGCATTTTTCCTTGCTTTGGGCTCATCACTTCACAAAAACGATACTTAATCGTTTTTGCTCGTTCACCCGACAATGAAGCCCGAAGTTTAATATAAAAATGCACGCCTGAACAAAAAGCGATGCGAAAAAATCACAAAAAAACCGACGAGGGTATTGCACTTTCGTCGGTTTTCTGTTATACTTAAAACAAATCAGCTATAATAATCAACAATTATAGATGAAAATTTCTTATAAAAGGAGAAAATTATGGGTTTGTATATTTTCTTAGCAGTATTAGCTGTAATTATCGCAATTTTGTGCTCTTGCATCAAAATTGTTCCACAGACCTATGAGTATGTTATCGAGTTCCTTGGTAAATACAAAACCACTTGGAAAGCAGGCTTGCATATCCAGATCCCTGTACTTGAAAACATTGTAAACAAGGTTACTATAAAGGAGCAGGTGCTTGATTCCCCTCCCCAGCCCGTTATCACCAAGGATAACGTTACTATGCAGATAGATACCGTTATCTACTACTCTATTTACGATGCTAAGCTTTATGCTTACGGTGCGGTTAATCCTATTTCCGCCCTTTCGAACCTTGCGGCAACTACTCTTCGTAACCTTGTAGGTGAGCTTGAGCTTGACGGAACACTTACCTCCCGTGACACAATTAATGCCAAGATGACCGAGATTCTCGACGAGGCA
This sequence comes from Eubacteriales bacterium, assembly GCA_045128515.1. Lineage (GTDB taxonomy): Bacteria > Bacillota > Clostridia > Oscillospirales > CAG-272 > UBA1740. The sequence goes on from JBGVRO010000047.1 coordinate 27,741, forward strand.
ACAGATAAGTGGGGCATTAAGGTTAACCGAGTAGAATTAAAGAATATTATTCCCCCCACAGAAATTCAGAATGCAATGGAAAAGCAGATGAAGGCAGAGCGTGACCGTCGTGAGACCTTGCTCCAGGCAGAGGGTCACAAGGCAGCTGCTATTACCCGTGCAGAGGGTGACAAGCAGGCTATGATCCTGGCGGCAGAGGGTGAACGCGATGCGAGAATTGCCCGTGCAGAGGGTGAAGCCAGAGCAATCTACCTTGCAAAAAAGGCAGAGGCTGACGGTCTTCGCGCGTTGAAAGAGGCAGGAGCCGACGCAGCTGTGCTTGAAATCAAAAAATACGAGGCACTTGTTGCTATGTCTAACGGCAAGGCATCTAAGATCATAGTTCCCACCGATGCTGTTGAAATGACAAAGGCTAACGTTCTCTTCTCCGAGACCTCCGGTCTTGGCGACGTTACACCTCCCTCTCCCGAAGAGGCTAAAGAAGAAATTCCCGATCCCTGCTGCGAATAATTATTTGAAAATTTAATACGCAAGCCGTGCTTTGACGCGGAATGACAAAAGGAGCTGTTTTGAATGCGAATTTGGGATAGCTCCTTTTTATTTTTAAATACGGAAAGAATATAAAAGCATCTTAACTATTGCACTTTTTCTCATATTGTGTTATAATGAAAAATAAAAATGGAAGGAGGACGTATATGCATTTAACAGATCTTGAAATGGCTAAAAAAATTGCCGAGGCTGTTGATAAAAAAGGCGGTCAGGCATACTTTGTAGGTGGTTACGTGCGTGACCTTATACAAGGCAATCCGGGCAAGGATATTGACGTTGAAATACACGGTATTTCACCTGCTACGCTTAAGCAGATCCTTGAAGATCTCGGTCAGCTGATGGAGATCGGCGAAAGCTTTGGTGTTTTCGGACTTAAGGGATATTCCATTGATATTGCCATGCCGAGAAAAGAAATTTGCCGTGGCAAAGGACACCGTGACTTTGACGTTTTTGTAGACCCGTTTATAGGTACCGAAAAGGCGGCAAGACGACGTGACTTTACCGTCAACGCTATGATGCAGAATGTCCTTACCGGAGAGATAATCGACCACTTTGGCGGTGGCGAGGACTTAAAGAATAAAATTATCCGTCATATTGATCCCACAACATTCGTTGAGGATCCTCTTCGCGTCCTAAGGGGCGCACAGTTTGCCGCCCGATTCGGATTTGAAATAGCTGATGAGACAATAGAACTGTGTCGTGGCATGGATCTGTCCACCCTTGCAAAAGAGAGGGTTATGGGCGAGCTTGAAAAGGCACTGTTAAAAGCCGACAAGCCGTCAATTTTCTTCGAGCTGATGCGTAAAATGAATCAGCTGTCTGTATGGTTCCCCGAGCTTGAGGCATTGATAGGCGTTGAACAGAATCCAAAGCACCATGCAGAGGGTGACGTGTGGGTGCATACGATGATGGTGCTTGACGTGGCGGCAGGTATGCGACATTACACAGACAATCCCCTTGGACTTATGCTGTCGGCTATAACCCACGATTTCGGCAAGGCTATCTGCACCGAGATCGTAAAGGGCGAGATTCATTCCTACGAGCACGAGACAAAGGGACTGCCTATCATCAACGGCTTTATGCAAAGACTTACAAACGAGCAAAGACTCATAAAGTACGTGCTTAATTTATCCGAGCATCATATGAAGCCCAACACTCTTGCGGCAATGGGTGCGTCGATAAAATCTACCAATAAGATGTTTGACAAATCGGTTGACCCTGCAGGACTGTTATGCCTTGCAGTAGCAGACGGACTTGGCAAGATAGCGCCGAGAGAGTATATATCCTACGACGATTTCTTTATTGAAAGACTTGCCATATATCGCGAATATATGTCCCGTCCCTACGTTACGGGACAGGATCTTATTGACGCGGGAATCAAGCCGAGCAAAAGCTTTTCTGAATACCTTGAATATGCCCACAAGCTTCGCCTTGCAGGAATAGAAAAGACCTCGGCGCTAAAACAGACCATTAGCTACGCGAGAAAAATGGAGAAAACAAAATGATAGCATTATTTAGACTTATAGCCGACGTTTTCTCTAGGCTTCTCGGCATTGATGAAGAGGCTGAAAAGGCTGATATGCACCTTTCAACAAAAACGCTCGGCCTTGGTTTATCCGCTCTTCTCGCGGTTTTTGTCCTGATAGCACGGTATATTACAACCAGTGAATGGTTTTATCTTGTTCTTGGCGGTGGATTTTTGCTAATTTTTATTGGCATACTTCTCTGCTACAAAAATCAAAGAATATATATCATCTCCGATGAGGAATTCGTTTATTCCACGATGTTTGGCAAAAAGAAAACCTACCGCTTTGACCAGATAATCGCTCTTAGAAAAAATCACGACTCTCTTACCCTCTTTGTAGGCGACGGCAAGGTACATATAGAGTCCTCTGCGGTAATGAGCGAAAGGCTAAAAGGACTCATAATTCACGAATTTGAAAAAAAGAGTCTTGAAAGAAATGAAGAAACAGGAAATACCTAAAAGAAAACACCCCAGATTAAAGCTGTATGATTATAGCCAACCCGGTGGATATTTCATCACAATATGCACAGCAAACAGGAAATGCATACTGTCGAATATTTCCATTGCCCCTACCGTTCCTGATAATGACACCGTAGGGCGGGGGCTTGCTCCCGCCGGAATAAATCTCAGCAAATGGGGCGAGCTTGTAGAAAAAGAACTGTTAGATTTGGAAAACGCATTCCCGTTTTTAAGACTTGACAGATACGTGATTATGCCAAATCACATCCACGCGATCTTGATTATCACGGTAGAAGCGGCGGGAGCAAGCCCCCGCCCTACGATTATGGATATGATCTGTCGCTTCAAATCCATAACAACAAGAAAATGCAAGCTCTTAGGATTTGAAGGCAGGTTATTTCAAGCATCATTTTATGACCATATTATACGAAGCGGTCAGGATTACGACGAAATAAGCAAATATATAGAAGAAAATCCCTTGAACTGGTATTACGACGAATTATATTACGATGAAAAATAAAGGAGAATTACCATGATTAAATACGAAATCGAGGGCGGAAATCTGCCCGTGCTTATTTGTTATCCCGAAGCAGGAGAAACTCTCTGCACCGAGAGTGGTGCTATGAGCTGGATGAGTCCCAATATGAGAATGACCACAAATACAGGCGGCGGAATCAGAAAGATGTTCGGCAGAATGTTCTCGGGCGAATCGATCTTTATGAATGAATATACCGCGGAAGGTGGCACAGGTATGATCGCCTTTGCATCAAGCTTCCCCGGTTCTATTATTCCCTTCCGCGTTACTCCCGGCAACGGCATAATCGTGCAGAAGCACGGCTTCCTTGCTATGGAAAAGGGTCTTGAGATGTCGGTGCATTTTCACAGACGCTTCGGCGGTATTTTCGGCGGTGAGGGTCTGATCATGCAGAGGATCACGGGTGACGGCCTTGTTTTCCTTGAGATCGACGGTCACTGTAAAGAAATAGAGCTTAAGGCAGGAGAAAC
>JBGVRO010000048.1:0-2255 GCA_045128515.1 Eubacteriales bacterium
TTCGGTTCGTAAAAAAGGTTGTAGGCGGAACACTCATAATAGAAGGTATCGGTGCTCTGCTTTATATGACGGTTTTTATACCTGAGTTCGGTGCAAAAGGAATATGGATATCGGTATTTACTTCCGTTTCTGCCTTTTGCAATGCAGGTATTGATATCATTGCCGAAAACAGCCTTTGTAATTATGCACTTAACCCCATTATCAATATTGTTACGTGCTCTTTGATTATCTTGGGCGGTATCGGCTATATTGTTTGGTGGGATGTGCTCCGAGTACTGAAAAAGGCACGAACGAAGAAAGTGCGTTTTTTCAGAGATCTTACCCTGCACAGTAAAATCGCCATTACAGCAACCTTAATTCTGATTTTTGTGGGTGCAACTTTCATTTTTGCGTTTGAGTATAACAATCCGCAAACAATGGGAGATTATACTTTGCTTCAAAAAATAGAAGTGTCCTTGTTTCAATCGGTTACAACGAGAACCGCCGGATTTGCAACAGTGCCGCAAGAGAATCTTACAAATGCAAGTGCTATCGTGTGTTTGCTTTTGATGTTTATCGGCGGCTCACCCGTTGGCACAGCCGGAGGAATCAAAACCGTTACCTTTGCCGTTATTATTGTGGCGGCGATTGCCTCTATTCGTAATAAAGAGGATACCGAGGTGTTTGGCAGACAGCTTACAAAACAGGCGGTCAGCAAAGCGGTTGCCGTTACCTATATGTCGTTTATCATTATGTTTACTTCAACGGTTCTGCTTTCTGCCGTAACAGATGCAAATGCACTCGATATTGTTTATGAAACGGTTAGTGCTACCGCAACCGTAGGTCTCACAAGAAATCTTACGGTATCCCTCGATAGCATCGGTAAACTCATTATTATCATAACAATGTACCTTGGCAGAGTTGGCCCAATATCACTTGCCGTTGCCATTAAGAGAAGTAAGGATAATCAGAATATCGTAAGAAACCCCATTGAAGAAATCAGTGTTGGATAAGAAGGGATAAATACTATGAGTATCAATAAAACCTATGCAGTATTAGGTCTCGGCAGATACGGAAGAGCCGTTGCGGAAGAACTTGTAAACAATGGTGCAGAAGTTTTGGCTGTTGACATCGATCAAAATAATGTTAATAATGCAATTGAAACCATACCCGTTTGCAAATGCGCCGATATTACTGAGCCGGAGACGATTAAAAGGCTCGGTATTTCCAATATCGATGTTGTTATCATTGCTATAGCAAGTAATCTTGAAGCAAGCGTTTTGGCGGTAACGCTCTGCAAGGAAGCCGGTGTTCCCACCGTTATTGTGAAATGCGGCAACGAAATGCACCAAAAGATTTTAAGTCGTGTGGGTGCCGACAGAGTGATTTTCCCCGAAAAAGAATCAGGAACAAGACTTGCTAAAAATCTGCTTACATCGGGCTTTTCCGAAATGATAGAGCTTTCCGATGAAGTGTCTATGGTAGAAATAGACGTAAGAGATGAGTGGGTTGGTAAAACGCTGATAGAACTTAGCCTTCGCAAAAAATATTCTGTTAACGTTGTTGCAATACGAAACGGTGATAAGATCAGTACAATGGTTGATCCTGCGCTCCCGCTTGAAAAAGGAATGCAGCTTATCGTTATTGCTAAAACCCTAAAGTTGCAGAAACTGAAATAATGCGGTGAATGTATGAAAGAACATAGGAAAAAACTGATTGCGCCGATTATCGTAACCGCTATTATGGTTTTGTATTACATTGCTTATTTTGGCTTTTTGATAGCACTGATAGATGGCATTTGGAAATGGCTTTTGGGAATTATTCCCCTTGCTTTTACGGCTGTTATGCTCAAAGTTTGCATAGAAAGAATAAATGAAATAAAGAAAGGTGAAGAAGATGATCTTAGTAAATACTGATTACATCAGCGGCAAAGAACTCGAAATGTTAGGTCTTGTAAAAGGAAGCACCATTCAGTCAAAGCACATAGGAAAGGATATTTCCCAAAGCTTTAAGACCTTGGTCGGAGGCGAACTTAAATCCTATAACGAGATGATGAACGAGGCTCGTGCTCTTGCTACCAAAAGAATGGTTGCAGAAGCAGAAGCTCTCGGTGCAGATGCTATCGTTAATATTCGCTATGCATCCTCAGCAATAATGCAGGGCGCAGCCGAAGTTATTGCTTACGGAACAGCAGTTAAAATTATTAAATGAGCAAGGGCGTCGCTTCGGCGGCGCCTTTTGCATTTTATTTCAAAAAACCTGGACTTGTGAGAAGT
>JBGVRO010000049.1:0-11766 GCA_045128515.1 Eubacteriales bacterium
TGCCGCGGTATTCGCGCATCTCGTCTGCATTAAGATCGCAAACGTATGCCTTGCCAGCCTTAATAAGCTCTACTGCGTATTCATAGCACTTATCAAAGTAATCAGAGCCATAGAAGATACCGCCCGTGGGCTCGCAACCAAGCCACATAAGATCCTCGTAGATAGATTCAACGTACTCGTTATCCTCCTTGGAGGGGTTGGTATCGTCATATCGAAGGTTGAAATGACCGCCGTACTTCTTGGCTGTCATAGCATTGATCCAAATAGCCTTTGCAGAACCGATGTGGAGGTATCCGTTAGGCTCGGGAGGGAATCGGGTGTGGATCTTAAGCTCGGGATTTTCGGCAAGATCCTCGTCGATTATATCGTGTATAAAGTTACTTCTAAGTTCTTCCATAGTTTTATCTTCCTATATCAGTTTTGTATTCTTTTATAGTTGTCTTATCACCGTGACCGGGATAAACAACAGTGTTATCATCTAATTCCATAAGTCTCGCGATTGAATTACGAAGCATAACAAAATTGCCCGTTGGTAGATCGAATCTACCGTATCCACCGCCCTCAAAAATCGTATCACCCACAAATGCATTGCCGTCAATAATAAACGTACCGCTGCCAATGGTGTGACCGGGACATGAAACAAATTTTATCTCGGTATCACCCAGAGGGAGAATATCTCCGTCGGTAAGCGCCCGTGCTTTACCGCAATATCCGTTATCACTGCCGTCAAACAGCGCATAGCAATTGATCCTTGGATTTGAAAGCGCGTCCCTGTCTTCCTTTGAGATTACAACCTCGGCACCACTCTTAACCCAGCTGTCAACTTCTAGAATGTGATCAAAATGGGTGTGGGTCAAAAGAATATATCTCACCTTTCCCTCGCAAAGAGAGGGATCGTACGGCGCGGTTGGATCTACAACGGCATACTCATTTCCCGACTGTATAAGGTAACAGTTGGCAGAAAATCCGTGGGGAGACTTAAGCATTTTTATTTGGGTCATAGTTCCCTCCTAAAAGCTTTTTATCAATAATATAATAGTATATCACATAATAAAAAAATTGTCTACTGTTTTTTTAGAAATTTATTAACTTTTATTTTAAAATAACATAAAATATTAAAAGAAGGGTTAAAGAAAATTCGTAACGGAGTGATAACTTGAATAAGACAACAATAATTGTAGGCTCGGTAACCCAGGCTTTTAAGCTGCGAAGATTGCTCGCAAAGGCAGGAATAGGATCTCGTGTCATAAAGGTCGATAACACCGAAGATAAGGTCGGTTGCTCTCACGGGGTGGAAATTTCATATTCTGATTTTTATCAAGCGGTAGTAATTCTTCGTGAAAATAATATAGACTACCGAATAAACAAATGAAAACCATTTATCTTGACAACGCGGCAACCACCTTTATAAAACCAAGGTGCGTTATAAAGGATTTGAATTTCTGCCTAAAAAAATATTGCGGAAATCCCGGAAGAAGCTCTCACAGTCTTTCGATCAAAGCAGCTGAGGCGATATATTCCGTAAGAGAAAAAATAGCAGATCTCTTACACGTAAATACTCCCGAAAACGTGGTTTTTACCTATAACGCCACATATGCTCTGAACATTGCTATAAAAGCTTTTGTTAGCGAAAAATGTCACATCATTACCTCAAGCTTTGAGCATAATTCGGTCATCAGGCCTCTTGAAAGCCTGAAAAACGAGCTGAAGATCGAGTATGATAAAATAGATTATGATGACGATATAATCGCCTCATTAAAGCGAATTACAAGACGGGACACTAAGGGTATTATTTGTTCAATAGCCTCAAACGTTACAGGCGACCGACTTCCCCTTCGGATTCTATCCGACTATGCAAGAGACAATTCTCTTTTTCTCATAATAGATGCGTCGCAGGCTATTGGTCATTATGATATAAATTTAAGCGATACGCCTTGCGATGCGCTTTGTGCTCCTGGTCATAAAGCGTTATTTGGAATTCAAGGAAGCGGATTCGTATGGTTTAAGGACAATACTCGCCGTAAAACCTTGATTGAAGGTGGCAGTGGATCCGAAAGCGCAAATATCTATATGCCAATGCTTTTGCCCGAGGGCTATGAAGCAGGTACTCTTTCAACTCCTGCTATTGTTTCTCTTGGTAGTGGCGTTGATTATATATCAAAGGTTGGTATAGATGAGATCGACCGTCGATTGAACTATCTAACAAATGATTTATACGACAAACTGTCAAGTCTAAATAATTTAACCGTTTATAAAAGTGGAAACGGTCTGGTTTCTTTTAATATCAACGGCATGTCCTCCTCGCTTCTAGCATCCATGCTTGACCGTGACGGAATATGCGTAAGAGGCGGACTACATTGTGCACCGTCGATTCATACGCTGCTTGGAACAATTGAGCAAGGCGCTGTAAGAGCCTCGTTTTCCTTCTTAAATACAAAAACCGACAGTGAAAAATTATACAAGGCACTTCGTGATATTTTATTTATAATATAAAAAAGGCTATTCAAGGTTTATCCAAGAATAGCCATTATTTTTATTTCTGCCCTGATTTATTCAGGTATTCTTCAATTTTACGTATAGCATTATGCTTATACTTACCGAACTCAACTCCATCGCAATTCACTGTAATATCGGCATATTTTTCAAAAAGTGGCGCTCGCTCGTTGTAAAGATCAAGCATTGTCATACCTTCTTTAAGTACAACACCACGCTTTGAGAAATCTACCGCTCGGTTGCTGATAGTCTCTGCGCTGGCATAGAGATAGATAACGATTCCGCTCTTTTTAAACTTATCCATAACGGCAGGATAATACACTGCGCTGCCACCGGGAGTGAAGACGATATCCTCATCGTTAATGCTAAGGAGAGTTTCCTCCTCAATACGCTTAAAGCCGTCAAGACCTTCTTCGTCTATTATCCTTTGCAAAGGGCGACCGTCGGTCTTAACAATAACCTTGTCGCCATCAACAAGCTTCATATTAAATTTTTTCGCAATGCTCTTGCCCATATAGGATTTTCCTACAGCAGGCATACCAATTAACGTAATAGTCATAAAAAACCTTAATTTATCTCAAGAGTTGTGTCGATGGGCATTTTATAAACACCCGCGGTATATGCATCAATAACAAAGGATTCGGAACGTGTGTCGTCAAGGAGATCTGTGGCAGTATTATCAAGCAAAAGAGAAATCTCGTTATCGCTGTTATTAACAACGGTAATATACTGTTCCTCACCGTCAAGTCTTGCAAAGGCAAGAAGCTCCTCGTCTATGTGAAGCAGCTTAAAAGAACCGCTCTTATAAACCTGGTTTTCACGTCTTATGCGACCCATTCTCCTATAATGCTCCACAAGCCTGTGCTCCTCCTTACCCCAAGGATAAGGCATTCTGTTAAAGGGATCTTTATAACCCTCAAGACCTGCCTCATCACCGTAAAATACAGTGGGGATGCCGGGCACAGTGGAAAGAATCGTATAGGCGCAAATAAGTTTTTTTACAGCGAAATTACGTCTGCCGGGATCCATATGATGTCTTGCAAGTCTATGATTATTGAAGCCACTAACGTCCTCGTTACCAAGCATTGTAAGAATACGCTCGGTGTCATGTGTTCCAAGCAGGTTCATCTGGTTGTGCAAAACGTGATCGGGTGCGTTATTCGTCACGTCGGTAAGCGCGTAAGCAAGTGTTTCGATCCCACCACCGGTAAGATAATCGATAATACCGGTTCTGAGAGGATAGTTCATTACACCGTCAAGCTCCTCGCCGAGATAATAATGACGTCTATTACCGTAAGAGGATTTGTTTGATGCATCCTCCCAGACCTCGCCGTAAAGGATTCTATCCTTAGAGGGGGCTGCGAGTCTATTCTTTATCTTAGCAATAAAATTATCCGAAAGCTCGTCTGCAACGTCAAGTCTGAAGCCGTAAACACCCATACTTGCATACTTGTCAATAACACCGCCTTCACCAACAAAAAAATCACCGCACTCGGGATTATCGGGGTTAATTCGAGGCAGAGTGTCAATTCCCCACCAGGAAGTATACTTTGAAGGAAAACTCTGGAAATCGTACCAATCAAAATATTTCGACCTTCTTGACTGATAAGCACCTGTTTCCTTATAACGACCGTAACGGTTGAAATAGATACTGTCAGAGCCTGTATGGTTAAATACACCGTCAAGAATGATCTCCATTCCTCTCGCCTTGGCAGCCTTAAGAAGCGCCTTGAAAGCCTCCTCGCCACCGAATATGGGGTCAACTGTGAGATAGTCTGCCGTATCGTATTTATGGTTAGACGCAGCGCGAAATATGGGGCTGAGATAGATAGCCGTAGTGCCAAGAGATTTGATATAATCAAGCTTTTCAATAACACCCCAAAGAGTGCCACCGTAGAACTTGTTGTTATAAAGGGGAGCTCCCGGATAATCGGGATACTCGGCAACCACCTTCCAATCACCCGGAATAACGTATGCTCCGTCGGGTACGACAGATGAACCGCCGCGCTTGAATCTGTCAACGAAGACGTGATAGATCACTCCGCCGCGAATCTTCTTCGGTTCTTTATACTTAAATTTACACAGAGAAAGCTGCATCATATTTGTCAGCTGACTCTTATAATCAAAGTAAATTCCCCCTGCCCACTTGTGGCCGAACAAGGTCGCTCCAAGCACCGAAAGGCGTGGCCTGATAAAATACAGACCAACGCCCAGATGCTCGCTATTAATATCAAATACGTAGCAGTCGTACTTGCCGTCTATTCCCTGCCATTCACCCTCGATCTCGAGAATAAAATTCGCCGCGTTCTCGTCATATATCTCCATGAAAGCACGCGTTGTGCCGAGGGCGCGAGGTATATTCAGCTTTATTTCTGCCTTTTCTTTAATCTCGAAGGCGGTCGAGATGCCTAAAGCGCCATCGTGAATGTACTCAAACTCGGCGCGGTTATGCTGCATCTCAACCACCGTAAAGTGCTGTGGATTCACAAAAACCTCTGATAAAGTCTAATTTAAATTACTTGATCTCTCTGATAGGAGTTGCGTGCCAGATGTTCTCCGCATAGTTTCTGATAGAGTTATCAGATGCGAATACACCACTGGTCGCGGTGTTCATAAGAGACATTCTGGACCACTTCTGCTTATCAGCATAATCCTTCATTGCTCTGCGATAGGTGTGAGTATAAGACTCAAAGTCAGCAAGACACATGAAGGGGTCAGCAACACCGTTAACAGCGTTGATAAGGTAGTCAGCAATATGAGAGAAGTCCTGACCTGCGATAGGAGAATAGAATCTGTCAACAACGCGACGAAGGTGCTCGGAGCCGTGATAGTAGCTTCTTGCACTGTAGCCGTTCTTCCAAAGCTCATCAGCCTCGTTTGCATTAAGACCGAAGATATAAATATTATCCTTGCCACATGCATCGTAGATCTCAACGTTAGCGCCGTCCATAGTACCCATGGTAACAGCACCGTTCATCATAAGCTTCATACAACCTGTACCGCTCGCCTCTTTACCTGCAAGGGAGATCTGCTCGGAAATATCTGCAGAAGGAATGAGAACCTCCGCAAGAGATACGTTGTACTCTTCCATGAACACGATCTTGATTCTGTCGCGAGTAAGAGGATTTCTCTCGATCTCCTCGGAAAGGAACCAGATAAGCTTAATAAGTTTCTTTGCCATAACGTAGCTGGGAGCTGCCTTACAGCCGAAGATGAAGGTCTGGGGAGGAATATCGGAGTTGGGGTTATCCATGATCTCGGTGTAAAGAGACATGATCTTAAGCACGTTAAGAAGCTGACGCTTGTACTCGTGCATTCTCTTGATCTGTACGTCGAAGATGGAGTTGGTATCAATTCTCTTGCCTGTCTTATTATATGCATAATAAGCGAAGCTTTCCTTATTCTGATGCTTAATGTCAGCGATCTTCTGAAGAACAGCCTTGTCATCAGCATACTTTGCAAGACCGATAAGCTCGCGTCCGTCATCCTTAAATCCGTCACCGATAAGCTCGGTAAGAAGAGATGTAAGACCGGGGTTAGCATAGTTGAGCCATCTTCTGTGAACAACGCCGTTAGTAACGTTGGTGAACTTCCAAGGAGTCATCTTGTAGAAGTCGTGGAAGATAGTCTTCTTAAGAATATCGCTGTGAAGCTTGGATACGCCGTTTACGGTATGAGAGCCAACGATAGAAAGGTTAGCCATTCTTACCTGATTGTAAGCAACGATAGCCATACGGGAGATTCTGTCCCAATCACCGGGATAGAGGTTCCAGAGATCTGCAGTAAATCTGCGGTTGATCTCGTTAACGATCATAAGGATTCTGGGAAGCTTCATACCGAAGAGGTCGATTCTCCAGCACTCGAGCGCCTCAGGAAGCACGGTGTGGTTGGTGTAGGATACACACTTAACAACTACGCCCCAAGCGTCATCCCAGCTATAGCCATACTGGTCCATAAGGATTCGCATAAGCTCGGGAATGCAAAGTGCGGGGTGAGTGTCGTTGATATGAATAGCAACGTTATCCTCGAAGCCTGCAAGAGTACCGCGCTCTGCAAGATAATCGTTGATGATATTCTGAAGAGATGCGGATACGAGGAAATACTGCTGGGTAAGTCTGAGAAGCTTACCGCCGTCATAGTTATCCGGGGGATAAAGCTGCTTTGTAATCGACTCAGCATTGAAATCGGGAGAGAAGTTCTTTACGTAGCTACCCTGAGAGGCATAATTGCCTGCGGGCTTGGAAATGGGCTTTGCTCTCCAAAGACGGATAACGTTAACTGCATTGGTGGTAGTTCCGGGGATAAGAATGTCGTAAGGAACGGCCTGAACCTCGTCATACTCATAGTTGTTTACGGTATACTTGCCGTTCTCCCACTTCTCCTCGATCTTACCGCCAAACTTAACGGAAAGAGTTCTGTGAGTTCTGGGTACAAGACGAACGCCGCCGGAAGCGAGCCACTCGTCAGAAAGCTCAACCTGCTCACCATCTACTATCTTCTGACGGAAGAGGCCGTTCTCATAAAGGAGAGAGTAACCGCTTGCAGAGTAATCCTGTGCAGTAAGGGAGTCCATAAAGCAAGCTGCGAGTCTGCCGAGACCGCCGTTACCGAGGCCGGGGTCAACCTCACAAGCATATACGTCCTCAAAGGAAGAACCGAAGTCCTTAAGAACCTCACAGAGCTGATCGTATACGCCAAGGTTCATAGAGTCATTCTTAAGCGCACGGCCTACGAGGAACTCCATGCAAAGATAGCAGATCTTCTTACCGCCTGCCGCCTTTGTTCTCTTCTTGAACGCCTCGCGGTATTCAAGCATGATATCCTTAAGTGCCAGGAAGGATGCCTGGTAGAGCTGCTCGGGAGTTGCCTTATGCGCGTTGAAAATGCCGCGTGTAATCAGCTTCGCCTCAATTCTTTCCTTAAGCTCCTGCTTAGAAATAGGCTCTTTCTGACCTTGTAAAGTGTTTGCGATTGTTTCGTTGTTCATTGGTTTCTTTTTTCCTTGCTATTATATTAAATTGTTATAAATCGAAATATATTCCTGGGCAGAGTTCTCCCAAGTGAAGTTTGACTTCTTTGCAGAAGCGGTGAGAGCATTCCACTCCTTCTTATTCTTATAAAGCTCAAGAGCAGCCTTTACAGTGAAGAGAAGCTCGTGAGCGTTATAGTTGTCAAAGCGGAATCCGTTTGCACCGGGCTCGCCATAGGTTCTGATAGAGTCGTAAAGACCGCCGACAGAACGAACAATGGGAATAGTACCGTAGGAGCAAGCGATCATCTGCGCAAGACCGCAGGGCTCGCTCTTTGAGGGCATAAGGAAGATATCTGCGCCTGCATACATCTTCTTAGAGATAACGCGGTCGAACTTGATAAGCGCCCTGAACTTGTCAGGATGACGCCATTCCATTCCTCTGAACGCGTCCTCATACTCTTTTTCACCGGTGCCAAGCACGATAACCTGCACGTTCTCCGAAAGGAGCTCATCCATAATGTGAAGAACGAGATCAATTCCCTTCTGAGATGCAAATCTGGTGATCATTACAACAAGGGGAATATTAGCCTCGACAGGAAGTCCAACCTCAGCCTGAAGCGCCGCCTTGTTCTTCGCCTTACCCGACTTGTAGGTACGGTTATTGTAGCTTGCATAGATATCCCCACCCTTTTCGGGAGAGAAATAATCGTAATCAATGCCGTTGATAACTCCGCGCATCTTGTGACGGGACTGCTTAATGATATTGGAGAGTCCGAATGCGAAGAAATCATGCTCAAGCTCGCAGGCATAGTTAGGGCTAACGGTAGTAATAAAGTCAGAGGAAACGATAGCTCCCTTCATAAGGTTAATACAGCCGTCAAAGTCAACAACGCCTTTGTACATGTGATCAAGTCCGAACACATCACCGAGAATATGAGAGCCAAACTTGCCCTGATACTCGATATTGTGAATGGTGTATACGGTCTTAACCTTTTTCAAAGCCTCGATATGAGCATACTCGGTCTTGAGATAAATGATTGCGGGAGCAGTCTGCCAGTCGTTTGCATGAAGCACGTCGGGAATATTTCCGCTGTGAAGCATATACTCAACAACCGCACGGGAGAAGAATGCAAATCTCTCTGCATCGTCAAACTCACCGTAAAGTCTGCCGCGATCAAAATAATAATGATTTTCTACAAAATAATAGGTTACGTTATTGTGTACGATCATATACACCGCCGCGCCTGTGTGACGCCATCCAAGATTGAAGCTAAAATCGATGACGTGCTCAAGCTTCTGACGGTACTCTTCCTTCATAGTATTGTAAAGAGGAAGAATAACGCCGCATTCGTGGCCCTCGGCTGCAACCGCAGTAGGAAGCGCACCCATAACGTCTCCAAGTCCGCCGCTGGCGGCAAATGGATTAGCCTCGCTTGTTACATATAAAATTTTCATAGGTCCTATCCTTCTCGAGTCAGATTAAATCTTACGTCCCTTCTGAATATAGAAAGGCATATTATCATTGCCCGAAAGAGTTACGCCCTCGGAAACTACAACGTCCTTATCTGCAACGATGCAGTTAAGAGAAGCGTTCTTGCAAACGTGAGCACCGTGGAAGAGAACGCAGTTCTTAACAACAGCACCCTTCTCAATGGTAACGTCTCTGAAAATAACAGAGTTAATAACAGTACCCTCGATGCTGCACTCGTCAGCGATCATCGAATTCTCAACCTTCGCACCGGGATAGTGCTTGGTGGGAGCAGAGTTATAAACTCTTGTAAAGATGGGAGCTTTCTTCTTCCAAAGGAGAGATTCTCTTGCCTTCTCGTTGCTAACAAGCTCCATAGAATACTTATAGTAATCAAGGAAGCTGGAAACGGAAGCAGCAAAGCCTGTATACTTATAGGTCATATAATTAGAGGACTTGCAGTTCTTGAGAAGAAGCATAGTAAAGCTATTAAGGTTGAACGCCTCAGCCTCCTCTATAAGTCTGCGAAGGTATGCGGTCTTCATTACGTACATACCGAGAGCAAGCTCGGGATGACGCTCGTCGTAAGCATTGCTCATAGCGATCTGAGTAACCTTACCTGCAACGGAGGAGATCATAATTCTGGGATTCTTTGCGGTATAATCATTTGCTACGTCAGCGGTAACAATGGTAACCTCAGCGCCTGTAGACTCGTGGGAGTGAATAATATCGGTAACGTCGATAGTAAGAACGGTGTCGGAATCTGTAAGAATAACGTACTCCTCCTTGATCTCATCGATGTACTCCTTCATAGCCTTAAGAGCCTCCATATGAGTGGAGAACATAGCACCGTCGGAGGTATGAGAGGTCTGGAAAGGAGAAACAAAGGTGATACCACCCTCACGTCTTGCAAGATCCCAGTCCTTACCGCTACCAAGATGCTCGAGGAGCGAACGGTACTTGTAGTTCGCTACAACGTAAATGTTGGAAATATTAGCGTTTACCATATTGGAAAGCGCAAAGTCAATCAATCTGTAACGGCATGCGAAAGGAATAGCCGCAACCGTTCTGTCACTGGTCAATCTGGAAAGTGTATTATTATTTAAACTGGAAAATATAATTCCTGCTGCACTACCTGCCATTGTTTTAGTTCCTTTCTTTATGCCTTAGTAATTACGCTGCCGCTTGCGATAAGGGCGATCTCGTCCTTGCCCGCATTTTCTTTACCAACGGTAGCACCGGTTTCAACTACTGTATCCGAGTCAACGATTGCGGTGTAAACAGAAGCGCCGCTCTTAACAACAACGTCCTCCATAACAACCGAATCCTTAACGATAGCGCCTGCCTCAACGATAACGCCACCGGAAACGACAGAGTTGATAACTGTACCGTAGATACGGCAACCCTCGGAAATAAGCGAGTTATCTACAACCGCATCCTGACCGATATACTGGGGAGGACGAGCAGTATTCTTGGAGTAAATACGGAAGTCCTGATCAGCGAGAGTAAGAATAGGATTCTCGCCAACAAGGTCCATATTTGCCTCCCAAAGAGAGGAAATAGTTCCAACGTCCTTCCAATAGCCCTCGAAGCGATAGGAATAAAGCTTCTCGCCGTTGCCAAGAAGGTTGGGAATAATGTTCTTACCAAAGTCGTTAGAGGAATTCTCATCCTCCTCATCATTCTCAAGATACTCAATAAGAGTCTTGGTGGTGAAGATGTAGATACCCATAGACGCCTGATTGTTCTTGGGGTTCTTGGGCTTCTCCTCGAACTCATAGATAGAGCCGTCTGCATTGGTGTTACAGATACCGAAACGGGACGCCTCGTCCATAGGAACGGTGATGGTTGCTACGGTACAAGCAGCTCCGGTAGCCTTATGCTGCTGAAGCATCTTGGAGTAGTCCATACGGTAGATGTGGTCACCCGAAAGGATGAGCACGTAGTCGGGGTCATACTGCTTAATGAAATTAATGTTCTGATAAATAGCATTCGCAGTTCCCTTATACCAATCGGAATGCTTGTTACCCTGATAAGGAGGAAGGACGTAGAGACCGCCTCTGATTCTGTCAAGATCCCAAGGCTGACCGTTGCTTACGTATTCGTTAAGCGCGAAGGGCTGATACTGGGTAAGTACACCAACGGTATCGATACCCGAGTTGATGCAGTTGGAGAGTGGGAAGTCGATAATCTTATACTTACCTCCGAAGGAAACCGCAGGCTTTGCGATCTTCTTTGTAAGGTCGTAGAGACGAGAACCCTGACCGCCTGCAAGGAGCATTGCTATACATTCTTTTTTACAGTACATCTTTTTTCTCCTTAGATTTATGTTTTAATTTTTTTATTTGAATTTACTTGCTTAAAGATTACGCCGGAGAACGGAGGTACGATAACCTCTGCTCTGTATTCATCGCCCGACTTGCGGATATTGACACTTCTCTGCTCGGGACTAAGGTCGCCTGTGTCAAATACAGACTCAAGTCTTATGCCCTTCTTACAAGGCAACGTAGCCTGCTGAGTTGAGCCCGAGAAGTTGAGAACAACGATAAGCTCCTTGCCCTTCTTATTGATTCGCTTGAAGGCAACGAGATTCTTATCAGCCTCATCGGGAAGAAGCCATTTCCAGCCGTCCTCCACAAAGTCGATCTCCCAAAGCTCGCTGTGATCAAGGTAGAAGGCATTAAGCGATGCAACGTACTCTCTGAAATGCATATGATCAGGATAATCCAGCATAAACCACTCGAGAGAATTGTCGTAATCCCACTCTCTGAACTGTGCGTATTCCGTACCCATAAAGAGCATCTTCTTACCGGGATAGGTCATCATAAGCATC
>JBGVRO010000050.1:0-2836 GCA_045128515.1 Eubacteriales bacterium
CAGAGTTCCGCATTTTCGTATTTGCCGTCAGCATTATTTTCCTCCGTAGGAATATTTTTCTATATTATAGCATATATTTATCTCCTTGTCAATAATGGTTCTCATTATCGTTAAGAAAACTTATTGACATATTACGACAAATAAAAATCCCTCGCTCCTTTCGGAACGAGGGCTAAGCTTATTACATTTCTTTCTTTTTATAGAACACAACAGACAGATACCAAGAAAGCACATATATTCCGATACCCACAAGGCAAGCGATAGGCAAAACGGCGTTCAGTTGAATTTCATTTTGCAGACCTTCCTTAAAGATTGTAGTTGCGATAATACTGCCTGCACACACCACGCCTATCATCACATAGTACGCGCCGCGTCCTTTTTCTACTCCATATTTGAAAACGAATGGGAGAGTCAGCGATGATGGAACGCTTGCCATTATCAGCAAGAGCATCGTAAGCACCAAAAACTCTTTCAAAATGAAATTACCTTCGATACTCATTTTCACGCCCTGCGTGATACCAATTACTATCAGCAAAACAATTTGAGTGAACAAGCCAATCAGATACTTTGCAGATACGATCTGTGTTTTGGTATATGGCAATGTACCGACATACTCCGTCCATCGACTGCGCTCATCATATCCAAGGAGGTTGACAGGAATCATACCGGCAAGCAAACAAGGATAGAAAATGAAGAACATATTTCCGCTGCTCATCATAGAAAGAATGATAAATCCGATACTGACGAAAAGATAATACCGACAATACTTTTTCATCATATACCAATCTTTTAATAACAGCCCTTTCATATCATTTCGCCTCCTTTACCATAAATACGAACAGCTCCTCAATGCTTATCGGGCTTAACTTGAAGCCATCGGGCGCATCTTCTCTCGATACGATAGCTTCTGCACCGTATGGCGTTTCTTTTTTATATTTTATTACTTCCTTATCAAGCTCCGAAAGCTGTTCTACAGTACAATGAATAATACCGTATTCAGATAAAAGTATATCCTTTTCATCACAGAGCAAAAGTTTACCCTTATGCAAAAACGCCACGTAATCGCAGAGCTTTTCAAGATCGCTGACGATGTGCGAGGAAATAAGGATAGAGTGGTTTTCATCCCTTGTAAAATCGTAGAACATATCCACCACTTCGTCACGCACAACAGGATCAAGTCCGCTTGTCGGCTCGTCAAGGAGCAACAGCTTTGCACCGTGGGAGAGAGCAACGGCAATGCCGAGCTTCATCTTCATACCGCGAGAAAAGTCCTTAAACGGCTTGTTATCGGGCAGAGATAATTTTTGCAGAAGTCGGACATATTCATCCTCATTCCAATTACGAAACGTATGCTTCATAACATTGCCGATCTGCTTTGCCGTCAAGCATTCGGGCATACCAACCTCGTCCATTACAACACCGACATCTTCTTTGGTAAGAGCAATATCTTCTCCATTGTCTTTGCCAAGTATCGTAATTGTTCCGCTATCTTTATGAAGCATACCCAAGATAAGCTTTATCGTGGTGCTTTTGCCCGCGCCATTCTCACCGATAAGCCCCATAATGCAACCGCTTGGCAGAGTAAAACTTATGTTATTCAAATAAAATCCCGAAAAGGATTTACTTACCTTTTTTAATTCAAGTGCGTTCATTCTTGTTCCTCCATACCGAACGTAATCATTTCAACTATATCCTCACGGCTCAAATTGCAGGACGCGGCGAGCTTTGCTATCTGCTCAATATGTTCCTCTATCTTTTTCAAATTTTCTTCTCGCAAAAGCTCTACATTCTTCGGCGCAACGTAACATCCCTTTGCTGGAAGGGTGTAAATAAAGCCTTCCTTTTCAAGCTCTTCATACGCACGTTTGGTAGTAATAAAGCTGATGCGCAGATCTTTTGCAAGCCCTCGTATAGACGGCAGCATTTCATCCTCTTTCAGTTCACCGCTTATTATCTGATTCTTGATTTGAGAATAGATCTGATTATAAATCGGTTCGCCGCTTTTGTTGTCGATTAAAATATTCACGTCATCACCTCTGTTAAAACTGTATATTTACATTATACACAGTTTGAACGCTTTTGTCAATAGGATTTGCCAAATAAGTGCAAAAAATCCCCTCGCTCCGAAATGGAACGAGGGGATAATATTTGTTTATTTGGATTTTAATTTTTCAAGATCTTCAATATAGATGGAAACCTCTCCGCAGTTCGGGCAAATCGCTACCTTGGGTTTTCCTATTCTTCCACCAAATAATTTATTTTCATCGGCAGACAATACTATTCCGTTTCCGCCACCTTCAATTTTAATGGCGCATCCTTCTTTCATTTCGTTTCCGCATCGAATACATTTTCTCATTTTATTTGCCTCCGTCATATTTTTCTTTCATCTTTTCAGCATCTTGTTCACCGTAGTACGCCCCTGCTGCTTCATCATAAGATTTTACACGCTCTACCATACCATCCTCGTAAATGTCGGTATACAACGCCCTCGCTCAACTTGAACGAGGGCTATTTTTACTGTATAAAGAATTTGAATAT
This sequence comes from Eubacteriales bacterium, assembly GCA_045128515.1. GTDB lineage: Bacteria > Bacillota > Clostridia > Oscillospirales > CAG-272 > UBA1740. Next base: position 2,539 of record JBGVRO010000050.1, read on the forward strand.
ACCTTTTGCCCAACCGAGCCAAGCAGGAACGTTTGCATCGATCCATTCTACAACGGTTGGTATATCTGCCGTAGTTAGATCTCCGATATGGCTGTAAACGCTTCCTTCAGCTACCGATTTGCCTATGGCAATCATACCGTAGGCGTGATCACCAACAGCGGCATATTTACCGACAGCAAGCGCTCCCGTTGAGAAACAACCGATCGATAGTGCGCCAAAGGATATAAGACCTACGCTGATAGCCCCTGCTGCAAACAATCCGAGAGCAATAGAGCCAACCGCAAGTAGTCCGGCTGAG
>JBGVRO010000051.1:0-20852 GCA_045128515.1 Eubacteriales bacterium
GCAGTAGGTCGGGGGTTCGAGTCCCTCAAGGCACGCCATTTGTATGGTGGGATTAGCTAAGCTGGTTATAGCGCCAGGTTGTGGCCCTGGAGGCCGTGGGTTCGAATCCCATATCTCACCCCATATTAAAAAAGACCGTCAATCGACGGTCTTTTTGTTTTATATATGATCTCACTTCAGTAGCATACATTCCTTGGCGAAGTGTATTTTGTCATTTTTCAAAACGATTTTCAATGAATCACCGGAACAAAGCTCGCGTCTAACCATCATATCTGCGATTTTGTTTTCTATCTCAGAAACTATAAATCGATTTAAAGGACGAGCCCCAAATCCTTTTGATTTAGCCGCCTTTTCACTGATAAAAGCGTAGATTTCATCATCAACCTGAAGTTCGATTTGAGATTCGAGCAACCTCTGCTGTAGCTCACAAATCTTGATTTTAGCTATTTCTTTTAAGGCAGAAACCGAAAGAGCAGAGAAAAGTATTATTTCATCAATACGATTTATGAACTCGACTTTAAAGTGATTCTTAAGCTTTTCCTGCATGCTTCTATCGTCAATATTTGTCATAAATCCAAGTCCGTTTGCATTCTTGAAATTATCAGCACCGATATTTGAAGTCATGATTATATAGCTATTTCTGAAATTCACTCGTCTGCCGGAAGCATCGGTTATAAAACCGTTATCGAATATTTGCAGAAATAAAGACAATACGTCAGGATGTGCCTTCTCAATTTCATCGAGCAGGATAACCGAATAAGGATGCTTTCTTATTTTCTCAAGCGGTGAGATATGATCATCGTAACCAACGTATCCGGGAGCTGAACCTATCAGCTTTGAGACAGCATATCCTTCGGCATATTCCGACATATCATAACGTATAAGTGCATCCTCGCTTTGGAACAACTCCTTTGCCAACGCCTTTGCAAGCATGGTCTTGCCAACGCCGCTTTCTCCAAGAAAGAGAAATATCCCCTTCGGTTTATCAGGGGAGTTTATACCTGCAAAGCTTCTTATTATCGCAGATGACAAGCTTTCAATCGCCTGGCTTTGACCAATAACATTTCGGGCTAATCTTTCAGCCATGGAGAGACCGCTGTCATAGGTATTACGAATTTCAATGCCCGTTATTTCCGTGAGAACCCTTTCGACATCTGCCTTATCGACAGAAGACACTGCGGTTATATCTGTCGTCCTTTTAAGTTCAAGTTCAAGCTCGTCGGTGTATAGCTTTTCAAGCTCACGCAAATTTGCCGCTAATTCAAAGTCTCGGCGGTTAATAGCTTTTTTAACATCTGCGTTAGTCTGCCTTATTTTTTCTCTTGTAATTTTAACTGTATCGTTTTCAGCATTGTCTGATGTGTTGGCGTATGCACACGCCTCGTCAAGCAGATCTATGGCCTTGTCGGGTAAAAATCTATCCTGGATATATCTCTCTGATAAGATTGCTGATGCGTAGATAGCCTCATCTGTTATTCTTACACGGTGGTGCGCTTCGTACCTATCCTTTAAACCGAACAGTATGTCTATTGTCTTCTCTACCGTCGGCTCTTCAACTAAAACGGGTTGAAATCTTCTTTCGAGTGCGCTATCCTTTTCGATATATTTGTGATATTCTGCAAGTGTGGTAGCTCCTATCAGTTGAATATCGCCTCTTGAAAGCTCCGGCTTCATAATATTTGCAGCATCGATCGCCCCCTCTGCCGAACCTGCGCCAACAATGGTATGGATTTCGTCAATAAAAAGTATTACGTGCTTGTTTTTAGTCACCTCGCCTATAATATTTTTTATTCTTTCCTCAAAGTCGCCCCGGTATTTTGCACCTGCAACCATAGACGTGAGATCGAGTGAAATTATAGTTTTACCGATCAGGGCGGAGGGAACTCTGCCGCTTGCAATCCTTTGTGCCAATCCCTCGATTATTGCCGTTTTACCAACCCCAGCCTCACCGATAAGGCAAGGGTTGTTTTTGCTTCTGCGAGAAAGTATTCTGATCACTCTGTCGGTTTCTTTGTCTCTCCCTATAACAGGGTCAAGTTCACCGCGTTCAGCAAGAGAAGTGATGTTTTTTCCGTACTTTAGCAGATTGGGAATATTGATCTCCGTTACAGACTCTGCATAGATCGTTCCTCTTTGGCTTGAACGCAGAAAAGTTATGACGCTATCTTTAATACCTACTACGTCTGCCTCGATTTTTGTTAGGATTTTTGTTGCGACGCATTCTTTTTCATCAAGAATTGCAATTAGCAAATGTTCTGTGCCTATTCTTTCCGAGCCGTATTTACGAGTGATCTTGTAGGAATTTTCCAACAACCTTCGGCACTTTGGCGTCGTATCCTTTGAGCTTAATCTGCTTTGTGATCCGACCCCCGAATAATCTTTTATTGCTGTAGAAATTTTATCTAAGGTAACCTTATATTTTCTCATAATTATGGCTGCACAGGAGGTTTCATCCTCTGCAAGTGCCAATAATACGTGCTCTGTCCCTATATAAGTATGTCCGTATTCTTCTGCAAGACTAACCGATCTGTTCAGCGCATTTTCCGCTTTAACTGTGAAATTGTTACTCATCACCACCACACCTTTCCGAATATCCTAACTAATTATTCCCAAAGGGTGGGAATTTACGCGATACGATAAAATTAAATTGAATTTTTCTGTAGCTTTGCAATGGAATCGTGATCAATAATAAGTCTCCTGTAAAACTCCTCGTCGATATAATCACGTTTATCAAGCATATATAGATCCCTTAGCAGCTCTACCGCCATAGCCGTTTCGCTTGAATAAAAATTATTTTCCCGAAGATTATGTGTAAATCCGTAGTAATCAAGAACTCTGCCAAGAGTAAGATTGATATGCGCAATTCCGTTACTTGTCCTTCCGGGTAAAAGCGGAAACTCTATAAAGGAATTTGTTCTATCAGCGGTATCTTTATTCTTTGTTAAAATAGAATGTTCGCTGTAAAGCACCGTAAAGGTTTCGTAGTCTACCTCGCCTGTTGGTTCAAGTGTAAATCTTCTTTGAAAATCAATTACAGATAATTTGGTATTATCGTCATATATACCGGTTGGAGCTATGGCAATATCCGGATCTCCAGCCGTCATAAGGTAGATCTGAACTAATCGAATTGCCTCGTTTTTATCATAAATTCTGTACATTATGTCCCTCTCTATGAAATATTGTAGCCGGGGAACTGTCCGTCATTCACCGAGCCACCCGTATATAAATCGTCATAAATGCTTGCTATCGCATTCCATGCAGGGGCATTAACTCTGTCCTCTGTACCCGGAATATCGAATATACGCTTAAACTGTCGCACCTGCTCGGCTGTTGACGGACCGAACACACCGTCAACGTTCACTCTCGGAATATCTGGATAGCTTGTTGAAATATAGTTCAGATATTCTTGTAGAACTCTTACGTCGTTGCCCTCAATTCCTTCGCGCAAAACGCGACCGGGAAAGGGAAGTATCCTTCCGCCATAAAACTCATAGTCAATCTCCGACACGATTTCGAAATACACGTTTTCCATTCTGTCCCAGGTTGCTCGGTCAACCTCGCCTGTTTCAGGCAGACCATAGGTGCGCTGAAATGATTTGACGGCATTTGTTGTACTCGGACCAAAAGAACCGTCCATTGTTGCCTCGATAACGCTTGGTATGAACAGGGCAATATAGCTCAGATAATATTGTATTGTAAGCACTCCCTCTCCGCTTGATCCCTCGGAAAGTGTTTCGGTAAATCTTGTGGTAACGTCGGTTATACGAATTCCTTCAGAATTTACGGTATAAAGCTTTTTGACAGCATTGTAAATAAACTGTATCTGATTCCACGTGGATCTGCCCACAACTCCGTCTACGTCAAGACCGAAGACCTCCTGAAATTTTCTAACCGCATCGGTAGTAGACGAACCGAAGAAACCATCAACGGGATATATTTTAGGTATTCCCGGGAAATTGGTGGATATTCTGTTAAGCTTTCTTTGTATTAACTCAATATCACGTCCCGTATCGCCTTCCATAAGTGCAACAGGCGGAGCGCTTGTCGGAATATTATCCACAGGAACGTTTTGCTCAATCACAATATCATCTCCATAGTAATTTTTTAGGATAGAGAAGTAATCAAGTCCGTCCTCTGCGAGTGTAACGCTGCCCCATTGCGAAAGTCCGTTGCAGCTGACCTCAACTCCGTCACAAAAGGTTGCAAACAGAGGCTCAATAAACTCCTCTCTGCGAATATAACTGTCAAATATCTCGTCTACTATTTCGGATATATTTCCGAAAATATCTCTGCCGTAAACGTAGGTCTGATCGTAAGCAGGCGAGCTTGTAATATCAAAATTGTATCCCTTGCTACGGTAAAATTCGGTATAGACACGATTAAGCGCCACAGATATCTGCGCAAGAATATTTGCTCTCAACGCCTGCTCGGGCCAGGTGGGAAATATCTCGCTTGAAGCTACGTTTTTTATGTAATCAGCAAAGCTCTCGGTCACGTTCATGGCATCCGAGTCGGGCGCACCGAGGTGAATTACTATCTGCTCGGGTATCTTTGGGTTTGGCATATTTTCTCCTTAATTTAAATCTGTGTTTTGGGGAATGATATAGTTTACACTTCCTCTTGGGTATTCCTCAACGATGTTTCCCGAGCCTGGAGTCATATTAACCAGCTGTATTGAGTTTATTCCCGAAAAAAGAGACACGCCGTTTATCCTTTTCGTAAAATATCCGTCTGCGGTAACCTCAATATCATAGAGCGAGTATGGTTGTTCAGCAGGATTCGGTGACATTGAATATCCAACGTCGGGGGTGGGAAGGGTGAACAGATCCGAAAGTCCATCTCTGTCGGTAAGACTCGAGTAGGACACAAGCCTTACGTCCTCCGATGCTCCAATAACCCTCACAACAGCATCGGCTACGGGAAGAGCACCACCGGCAGTATAAGTGCGCACTCTCAGGGTTCCGCTTGAATTTGGCATAGTATTTCCTCCAAAAATGTTTTATTTTATATAATAATATTGACAAAGAGAGAATTTTGGTTTATAATGTAGTTGCTGAAAGATGTTCATAAAACTGTTTATGAATAGTTTTTTAGTTATAGAAATAAATAATCTTGGAGCGAAAAAAATGAAGGACACTTTATTCGGAGAACTTAGTGTAATTGGAATGCATGGCTGTGAGGACTTTGCTTCTCAGGTTGATTATTATCTCAAGGAGTGGCGTCACCACGACAGCGATGGCAGTTTTCTCGTAGATGCACACTGTCCCAGATTCGGTAGCGGTGAGGCTAAAGGATCTATACAGCAATCCCTTCGCGGTAACGACGTTTATATTATTTGTGACGTGTTTAATCACGGTGTAACATATAATATGTACGGCATGACCGTTCCTATGAGTCCCGACGATCATTTTCAGGACCTTAAGAGAGTGATCGGTGCTATCGGCGGTAAGGCTCGTAGAATCAGCGTTATTATGCCCATGCTTTACGAGGGCAGACAGCACAAGAGATCGGGCAGAGAATCGCTTGACTGTGCGCTTGCTCTGCAGGAGCTTATCAATATGGGTGTTACCAATATCATCACCTTTGATGCCCATGATCCTCGCGTTCAGAACGCAATTCCTCTTCACGGCTTCGAGGACGTTCGCTCCAGCTACCAGATGATAAAGGCTATGCTTCGCAAGTATCCCGATATTGAGATTGATCCCGAGAATACTATGATCATTTCTCCCGATGAGGGCGGTATGACCAAGTGTATGTATTACTCCTCTGTAATGGGAATCGATCTTGGTATGTTCTACAAGCGACGTGACTATTCTGTTATCGTAAACGGCAAGAACCCCATCGTTGCTCACGAGTACCTCGGCAGAGACGTTAAGGGTAAGGACGTTATCATCGTTGACGATATGATTTCCTCCGGCGACTCTGTTATCGACGTTGCAAATCAGCTTAAGGAGAAGGGTGCAAAGCGCATCTTCGTATTCGCTACGTTTGGTCTGTTCTGCAACGGTCTTGAGAATCTTGACAAGGCTCATAAGGACGGTATTATCGATCAGATCTTTACCACCAACCTTGTGTACAGAACTCCCGAGCTTCTTTCGAGAGAATGGTATTCCGAGGTTAATATGTGCAAGTACGTTGCTTATATCGTAGACACGCTTAACCACGACAGAACCATCAGCCACCTTCTTAACCAGTCCAAGAAGATCCATACAATTCTTGATAATCACAAGAATAGCAAAAACAATAAGTAATATATCAGATTCGGAGCGTTTAATAAATGCTCCGTTTCTTAACAGGAGATAGTAATGAGAATAACTCTTGAGAGCGATTACGCTTTGAGAATTCTTACCGCTATGGCGGGATACGACGGTGTCACCGACGCAAAGACCATTTCCGAGGACACCTCGGTCACACCTCGTTTTACTTTAAAAATACTGCATAAGCTTGTGCAGGGCGATCTTGTACAGTCATACAAGGGAGTAAACGGCGGATATAAGCTTAAAGTCAGCCCTGAAAATATCACTCTCAAGACGGTAATTGAGCTTATTGACGGGTCTATTGCAATAGCGAGATGTCTTGATTCCGATGAGGGTTGTTCGCTTAATTGCGATAAATCAAGCTGTGATTATCATCATATATTTGACATCATCAGCATCGAGCTTGCAAGCAAATTAAACAAGATCACTATAAGTGACGTTATCAATAAAAATTATTATATTTAGGAGGAAGATATGTTATATACCTCGAAAATTTCCTTTCCCGGTCTTGGAATAGATGAGTTCAGCGTTAACAGCGTTGCTTTTACAATTCCCGGTACACAGATTGATATCGCTTGGTATGCAATTATTATTACCTTTGGTATGCTTTGCTGTATTGCATATGCGATACTTCAGTCCCGTAAGATCGGTATGACTGTCGACGACGTAATCGATTACGCGCTTTTCACAATTCCGATTGGTGTTATCGGCGCAAGACTTTATTACGTAATTTTCGATAATGAAAATACCTATGAAACAATTATTGACGTATTTAATACCCGTCAGGGCGGTCTTGCTATTTACGGCGGTATAATTGCAGGTGCACTTACCGTCCTTGCAGTGTCCTTCTTTAAGAAGATCAGTTTCTTTGCCTTTGGCGACTGCGTTGCACCCGGTGTTCTTTTGGCGCAGGGTATTGGTAGATGGGGCAACTTTATGAACGGCGAAGCATTTGGTGGCGTTACCGATTCCTTCATCAGAATGGGACTTATCAACCGCAATACCTATGGCAAGCTTATGTACGTTCATCCCACATTCCTTTATGAATCTCTTTGGAATCTTCTCGGTGTTCTTCTCGTTTATCTCTTTGCTAAGAAGATCGGCAAGAAGTACGACGGTCAGCTTATTCTCCTTACCTTTGGTTGGTACGGACTCGGCAGAATGTTCATTGAGGGACTTCGTACCGACAGCCTTTACATAGGCGATACCAATCTCAGAGTTTCTCAGGTTCTTGCAGCAATTATCTTCATCGTTTGCCTTGGACTTCTTATCTTCCTTGCAATCAGAAAGCCCACCGCACCTCTTTTCTTTAAGGAAGCTCCCGCAGAGGGCGAAGTTAAGGCTGAAAAGACTGAGTCTGAGCTTTTGAACAAAATTAAGGCACTCTTTGCTTCTAATAAGTCGGATAAGCAGGATGATAAGTCCAAAGATAAAAACGAAGAAAACGAAGAAAACGAATAATAAAATATGGCAGAAATAATCAGTGGTAAAATCGTCTCTGAGAAGCTTCGTTCAGAGTTAAGAGAAGAAATTGTCGAGTATAAAAATAAATACGGCATCGCACCCGGTCTTGCTGTAGTAATGGTCGGGGACGATCCTGCCTCTGCAGTTTACGTTAGGAACAAGCACAAGGCGTGTCTTGATGTTGGAATCGAATCATATCAGATCGAATTTCCCGAAGATATCACCGAAGAGGAGCTGCTCAAGAAAATAGACGAGCTTAACGCAGATGACAAGGTTAACGGCATTTTGGTTCAACTTCCTTTGCCTTCGGGTATAAACGAAGAAAAGGTTATAGAGCGCATTTCTCCCGACAAGGACGTAGATGCTTTTCACCCCTCAAACGTCGGTAGGATAATGATAGGAAACTATAGCTTCCTTCCGTGTACTCCTGCAGGAATAATTTCCTTGCTCGATCATTACAACGTTGAGATCGCAGGTAAGAGGTGCGCCGTTGTTGGAAGAAGCAATATCGTAGGCAAGCCTATGGCGCTTTTACTTACCGAGCGTAACGGAACGGTTACTCTGTGTCATTCAAGAACTCGAAATCTTGACCAGATTCTTCGCGAATCGGACATTATCGTCGTTGCTATCGGCAAGGCAGAGTTCCTTCGTGCTGATATGGTTAAGCCCGGCGCTGTCGTAATTGACGTAGGTATCAATCGTACCGCAGAGGGCAAGCTTGTTGGTGACGTAGCCTTCGGGGAGGTCAGTCAGGTAGCGTCTATGATCACCCCTGTACCCGGTGGAGTAGGACCTATGACCATTACAACCTTGCTTCGAAACACACTTTCGGCGGCTAAATTGCAGATTTTGAAAAGAAATTAAAAAAAATACGACTTTTTTAAGAATTGCTATTGACAAAATTGTAAAATTGTATTATACTTATTAAGTAAAAATTTTGAGATTTTATCTCTTTGCAAAGCGAAGGGAGGGGAATTAAGATGGCAGAAATCAGAGTTAAAGAGAATGAGACTCTCGACAACGCGCTTCGTCGTTTCAAGAGACAGTGCGTTAAGTCCGGTATCATGACCGAGCTTCGTAAGAGAGAGCATTACGAGAAGCCCAGCGTTAAGCGCAAGAAGAAGGCTGAGGCTGCAAGAAAGCGCAAGTATAAGTAATTTAATATTTGCTAAAGTGGACTGTTACTTCGGTAGCAGTCCCTTTTTTTACCTTTGTTATGGATCTGTACTTTACATATAATATATTTATACCAACTAAAAGGATAAAATATATGAAAAATATACGTAAAGTAACCATAATTATTTTGCTCTTGATAATTGCATTTTCTTATGGCTCAAAAACTTTTGCTGCAGATAATCTACACTGGTATTTAAAGCGCATTAAGGGCTCTAAGCCACAATTTCCGCCCGAAGCAGAGACCATTGAGCAGTACGGCGCTTATTATATAGACAAAAAGGCATCGGGCAATGACAAAACAATTTATCTCACCTTTGATGCAGGATACGAAAACGGCAACGTGAAAAAAATCCTTGATATATTAAAGGAAGAAAATGTTCCCGGGGCATTCTTTCTTCTTGACAACATTATATTAAAGAACACCGATTTGGTGCTTAGAATGGCTGACGAGGGGCATCTTGTTTGTAATCATACAAAAAATCACAAGAATCTGTCCACGGCATCCTCGGATGAAATATCCAGAAATCTCTGTGCGTTAGAAAAAATATATGAAGAAAAAACAGGCAGAGAAATGTCAAAATATTTCCGTTTTCCCGAAGGTTCATACAGCATCGAAGCCTTGAAATGTGTAAACTCGCTTGGATATAAGACAATATTCTGGAGCTTTGCCTATGATGATTGGGACAACAATCGACAAATGAATAGAGAAAAAGCTATAAAAAAGGTTCTTGAAAATACCCACGAGGGTGCCGTAATGCTATTCCATCCAACCTCTGATACAAATGCAGATATTTTCTCCGATTTAATTCGCGAGTGGAAAAACATGGGCTACAGCTTTGGAACGTTAGATCAGCTTACAGAATAAAATGCATTCATAAATTTCCTCCCAAGGCTAATATAATTTATAAAATGCTTTGGGAGGCTAATATGAAAAAAATAATTTCATCAATACTTGTTATTGTATTTATCGCATCATTCGGAATTGTATCTTTTGGCGAAAAAGAGGGAAAAACAGAGGCAGACTTGGTTTTAGTCGACAATGGCGCAGATTTCGAGCTTGATTTTGACCTTACAGCCGCATATCTTTGCGAGGCATCGACCGGCAAAGTCTTGTATTCTAAGGATGAATTCAAGGCGGCATCAATTGCATCGGTCACAAAGGTTATGACCTTGCTTCTTGTATGCGAGGCGCTTGATGCGGGCAGATTCTCACTCTCGGATCAGGTTCGTGTTAGTGCGAACGCTGCATCAATGGGCGGAAGCCAGGTGTTTTTGGAGGAGGGTGAGAGGATCACGGTTGAGGATCTTATAAAAAGTGCCGTAATTGCAAGCGGAAACGATGCATCAGTTGCACTTGCCGAGCTATGCGCAGGAAGCGAGGCAGCATTTGTAAAAGCCATGAATCGCAGAGCCGCAGAGCTCGGGTTGAAAAATTCCAGATTTGAAAATACCACGGGGCTTGATGACACTACAACGAATCATTATAGCTGCGCCGCAGATATTGCAACCATTTCACGCGAACTGATAAAGCACAGTAATATTCTTGAGTATAGCTCGATCTGGCAGGATAGCATAAGAAACGGTGAATTTACCTTGACTAATACAAACAGATTAGTTCGCTACTACGACGGCTGTAACGGTCTTAAAACAGGCTCTACCGACAAGGCAGGGTATTGTGTCAGTGCAACTGCAAAGCGAGGAAATATGCAGCTTATTGCAGTAATTCTCGGAGCAAGGACCCGCGACGAAAGAAATGCCGCCGCAAGAGAGCTCCTTGACTTTGGATTTGCAAATTTCTCCCTTTATGAAAGAGGAGAAGAATATATCGAGGATATCAAAATAACAAAGGGAAGTATTGATAATGCACAGCTTTATTCCTCGTCATTCAGGACTGTAATCGACAAAGCAAAGCAAGGATCGGTGGAGCTTGAATATGATATCCCCGAGACTCTTATTGCGCCAATTAAGGCAGGAGATTCCGTGGGAAATGTGATTTATAAGATCGATGGTGAGCAGATTGGAAGCAGTAAAATATATATTAAAGATGACGTCGAAAAAATTGCTTTTACAGACCTGTTTGTAAGAATAATAAAAAGAATAGTTTTAGGCTAAAAATAATCAAAAAATACTTGAAAAAACTAAAAAAATGTTGTATAATGAAAAAAGAAATTTTTACATACAGGATGGAAATAAAAAATGGTAAAATTAAATGAAAAATTCCTTTCGGATTTCGTTGCTCCTCACGAGATAGAGTATATGCGTCCCTTTGCTTCTGCGGCACACGATATGCTTATTAACGGCACAGGCGCAGGTAACGATTTCCTCGGTTGGGTTAAGCTTCCCGTTGATTATGACAAAGAGGAGTTTGCAAGAATTAAGAATGCAGCAGAAAAGATCAAGCAGAACTCCGATGTTCTCGTAGTTATCGGTATCGGTGGCTCTTATCTCGGTGCACGCGCTGCTATCGAATTCTGCAAGAGCCCTCTTTACAACAATCTTTCGAAGGACACCCCTGATATATATTTTGCAGGTAACAACATTTCTCCTACAGCACTTACCGAGCTTCTTTCTATCTGCGAGGGCAAGGATATTTCTGTAAACGTTATTTCTAAGTCCGGTACAACTACCGAGCCTGCTATCGCGTTCAGAGTATTCAAGTCGCTTCTTATCAAGAAGTACGGCGAGGATGGAGCAAGAGAGAGAATTTTCGTTACCACAGATAAGGCACGTGGTACTCTTAAGCAGTTCTCTGACAAGGCAGGCTACGAGACCTTCGTTGTACCTGATGACGTAGGCGGCAGATTCTCTGTTCTTACCGCGGTTGGTCTCCTTCCTATCGCTTGCGCAGGTATTGATATTGACGGCCTTATGACCGGCGCACAGCAGGCAATGCAGAGCTTTGCCAATGCTAATCTTGATGAAAATATTGCAGTTAGATATGCTGTTATCCGTAACATTCTCCTTAACAAAGGCAAGACCACAGAGATCCTTGTAGGTTATGAGCCTTATATGCTTATGCTTAACGAGTGGTGGAAGCAGCTTTACGGTGAGAGTGAGGGCAAGGATAAGAAGGGTATTTTCCCTGCATCCGTTGTATTCTCCACAGATCTGCATTCTATGGGTCAGTACATTCAGGACGGACAGAGAAACCTCTTTGAGACGGTTATCAGCGTTCAGAATCCCGGTGCAGAGTTCATCATTCCCGAGGATGCTGCAAACGTTGACGGACTTAACTTCATCGCAGGAAAGTCCCTTGATTACGTTAACAAGACCGCTATGACCGCAACACTTCTTGCTCACAATGACGGTGGTGTTCCCAACCTTCTTCTTGAGGTTGCAGACAGAACTCCTGCTTCTCTTGGATACCTTATGTATTTCTTTGAATTCGCATGCGGTATTTCCGGTTATCTTCTCGGTGTTAACCCCTTTAACCAGCCCGGCGTTGAGGCTTACAAGAAAAATATGTTCGCTCTCCTTGGAAAGCCCGGCTATGAGGATATGAAAGCAGACCTTGAATCAAGAATTTATGGTTAATTATGCACATATTTTCTTGTTGAATATTTACAAAATAAATAAATATACAATTAATTTATAATTTTACTATTGCATTTTAACTTTTTTTAGTGTAAAATGTATACAGAGAGATATACAAATCTCAAATCACAGGAGGATTTTCAAAATGATAAAATTGTTCATCGGCGGCAAAGGCTCCGGAAAAACCAAGACTCTCATTGAGATGGTAAACAACGCAGTTAACGAATCTAAGGGTAACGTAATCTGCATTGAGAAGGGTGATAAGCTTATTCACGACATTACATATAAAGCAAGACTTATTGATACCGACGCTTATGCGGTTTTGGATGCTGACGCTCTTTACGGCTTCATCGCAGGTATTCTTGCGTCCAACTCTGACATTACCGACGTATTCGTAGACTCCGCTCTTAAGATCATCGGCAACGACGTTATTGCATTCGAGGGTATGCTTAAGAAGCTTGAGAAGATCACCGAGGGTGTTAACCTTGTTATGACATCTTCCATAGCTGTTGAAGATGCTCCTGAGGCTATCAAGGCTTATACTTAATTTTAATAATTTTAGACCCACGGAATCCGTGGGTCTTTTTTTGCACATATTTAAGGCTGTTTCATAGAATAATATCGAGGCATAGCTTAAACTTTAACAGCCAATGCCGAAAAGCATAATTATAATTATCTCTATAAGGAATGGTCAAAACAATGCAAGAAAATAGAAACGCATCCTTCTGCGCATGCTCCGGTGGCACAGGCTCCGGTCAGAACGGCAGCGGAACCGTATGCATCGACACTAAGAGAGTCCTCGACAGTTGCCGTGATAGAGACTGTTTCGAAGATACAAGGGTTTATCTTACCTGTATGGGTGAGGATATTCTTGCCAATTCATCTAACGTAAGAACTCGCACCGCAAGGATCCTGTGGGCATACATTGGCGTTGACGAGGTTCCGTTTAACTGTGGATTCTTCAGAATCAAGATCCGTTATTACATCGAAGTCGAATTTGAGGCATGCATAGGCGTAGGTAGAAGCACCTGCTTCAAGGGTCTTGCCGTGCTTGATAAAGAGGTTATTTTGTACGGTGGTGAGGGTAGGGCAATCACCTTTACTTCCGGTGGACCCGGAAATTATTGCAGTGTATGCAATATGAAGCCCGGAACAAACGATCCCGTTGCCGTTGTTGAAACGGTTGAGCCCGTCGTTCTCGGCACAAAGGTATCGGATTGTAACTGCCCCTGTCCTTGCGGTGGAACAGATTACGCAGATCTGCCCGACGGTGTTCGTAACGCTCTTGGCGAGGAGCTTGTCCTTAACTCCAACGGTCCGAGGCTTTTGGTTTCCTTTGGTGTATTCTCGGTTATCAGAATGGAACGTCCGGCTCAGCTTCTTATTCACGCAACCGATTACAGCGTACCCGACAAGGAGTGCAACGCTGCAACAAATAATGACAATCCCTGTGCACTGTTCAGAACGATCGCATTCCCCACAGCTCAGTTCAGAGGTACAGCACATCCTACCGATATTCCCGATAATAACAGAAATAACGGCACATCCTGCGGCTGCAAGGGTTAGAAAAAGCCACCTTCATAACGGAGGTGGCTTTTTTGCGTTATTTAAGATTATTTTGTCTTGCAATTTCATATGCAAACATGGTAGTTGCAGATGCAGCAGAAAGGGAAGCGCGGAATTCCCTGGCATAATCTATCTTCACAAGCATATCTGCAGAATCAATAATGGCTCTTGATATGCCGCGCTTTTCACCGCCAACGATAAGCAGAACGGGAAGGGTGATATCGCATTGACCAAGGATATTATCGGTATTCTCATCTGCGCAAACAACGGTGTATCCCTTTGATTTGAAGATCTCAATACAATCCTTAGGATCGGATTTATACATACTGAACATTTCTGACGCACCTGCCGAGCTACGACAAACAACGCCGGCGGCGCTCATCCAATTTCGCTCGGTAAGAATAATGCCAGAGCAACCCATAGCGTATAGAGAACGCAAGGAATAACCGAAGTTGTAGGGGTCCTCAATTCCTTCGATCATGACGTAAAAACCGGAGGGAAGTATCTCAGATGATGAATCAAGATAGGGAAGTGTTCTGCCCTCTGTGAAAGCAATAAGTCCTCCGTGGGAGCTTCCAAGAGTTAATTCTTCGAGTTCCCCACTATTTGATTCTACAATTTCATATCCGTATTTATTTGAGACTGCCTTAAGATATCCTACCTCTTTTGATATTTTCTTAAGTTTCTCCTTATCAAAAAGTATCTTTGTGATTCTTCTGTCATTGACTCCGGCATCAATTCCACGCAGAATTGCACGTATGGATGTCATACCTTCAAACACGGTTGAGTCAACAAATTTTAAATCTTCTTTTTGCATTTTTATGATTTCACTTTCATATATTTGAGTATGATAGCTTAGGAGGTGCAATATGATAGATGCATTCAGGAGAGAGCGCTGCGAAGTGCTTGCAGAGTACGTCATAGATACAGGAGCAACTGTCAGAACAGCGGCAAGCCATTTCGGTGTAAGCAAAAGCACCGTACATAAAGACTTAACACTAAGACTGAAATATACAAATCCCACGCTGTACCGAGAGGTAAAAGAGATACTTGAAATAAACAAGTCCGAAAGACACCTGAGAGGTGGCGAGGCTACAAGAAAAAAGTATCTTTCCAAGGGAAAATCGGGGAAGTGCTAATTTTATGAGAAAAAATAGGGAAGTACCCTACCCCAAATTTTTCTGATTTTTTCTATATCCATTATACTATCTTTTTGACAGCTTTTCAAGTGCTTTATAAGAAAATGTTCATATAATTAAATCTGTAGAAAATCGCTCTATGTACAATCCATCATAAAATGATTTTAAAATTGAATCCACAGTACAAAAATATTCAAATCGATATATGATATTATTAAATAAATGCAGCAAAAAGCATATATAGGTGTCAACAATATAATTTTCAAATAAACACATCTAAATCATCAAAAATACACAAAATACAATAATAATAGGATAAAACAAGGCAAAAACCTCTCCTACTGTCCCCTCTATTATACAAAATTTACCTTTTGTATAATTGGAGATATATTTCCCTGACAGGCGGTTAGGGGAGAATTGGGGGGACTTTAGCATTTTTATCATTTTTTGAGAATCCTCCCCCGATATTTTTTTCCTACATCACAATTTTTGCATTTTATATGAATTACACAAAAATCAAAAAAACACAAGGGAAGAACCAATCTTCTCTGCTCTTTTTCTTGCTCATTGGTTATTCCCTATAATTCTCTGCCCTTGATAAGCAAAAACACGGCAAGGAGCTTCCCTACCGTGTTATAAATTTAGATGACAAATTCATTGTAAATCGCGTTGAGCGCTGTGGTATAGTCGTTAGCATCAACACCTATAATGATATTAAGCTCACTTGAGCCCTGATCGATCATACGAATATTTACATTTGCATTTGCAAGAGATGTGAAAATACGTGCTGCAGTTCCCTTCGCCTTTACCATTCCTCGTCCTACAACGGCAATAAGTGCCATATTTTCTTCTACGAAGATGTTTTCAGGGTTAACGTTCTTACAAATACCTGCAAGTACGTCTGCACGCTTTTCCGCAAGAGCCTTTGTAGATACTATAACAGTCATAGTATCAATACCCGATGGGAAATGCTCAAAGGAAATTTTATTTTCCTCGAGAACCTGAAGTACTCTACGACCAAGTCCAAGCTCGGTATTCATCATTGCCTTCTCTATAGTAATGCTGGAGAATCCTGTTCTGCCTGCAATACCTGTGATAATATGCTCACTCATATCGTCGGTTTCGGGCACGATAAATGTACCGTTATCATCAGGACGGTTGGTGTTTCTGATATTGATCGGAATCTTGGAATATCTTACTGGGAAGATTGCATCCTCGTGAAGAACGGTTGCGCCCATATATGAAAGCTCGCGCAACTCCTTATACGTTATAGTCTTAATTGTCTTTGGATTATCAACGATTCTGGGATCTGCCATAAGGAAACCGGACACGTCGGTCCAGTTCTCATAAAGTGTTGCAGAGGCTGCTCTTGCAACAATAGAACCTGTAACGTCAGATCCGCCGCGAGAAAACGTCCTGATAGTTCCGTTAGGCATAGAACCGTAAAATCCGGGGATAACTGCATATTCCACATTAGAAAGTGCATCTCTTAAAACTTCGTTTGTTTTTTCAGAATCGAAGCTTCCATCCTCTTTAAAGAAGATAACCTTCTTAGCGTCTATAAAGTCAAATCCAAGGTATTTTGCAAGAATCATTGCATTGAGATATTCACCTCTGGATGCAATATAATCTCTACCCGTATTGTGAAGCAAGGCATCACGAATTCTATCAAACTTAGGTGTAAGGTCAAGATCTATACCAAGATCATCAATAATGTCGTTATATCTCTGCTTAATCTCATCAAAAACCTTTGTAACGTCCTCTTCGTTAGCAGCTAAAGTATAGCACTTGTAAAGAAGATCGGTAATTTTAGTATCGCTTCCCTTTCTCTTTCCGGGCGCAGAAGCAACAACGTATCGTCTGGTTGGATCACTTTTTACAATTTCAGCGACCTGTCTGAAATGCTCTGCATCAGCAAGTGACGTACCACCAAACTTTAAAACCTTAAGGCTCATACTAAAAGAAATTCTCCTATCAAAAAAGTTACTATATTATTATATGAAAAAATGATATGTTTGTCAAGATATTTTTGAATATTCAGTATACTTGACAAATAAAAATATTTATGATATCATTACAGTATTAACAAAACAAAAGGAGATTTTGAAAATGGCAAAAGTTACATACGATCAGCTTATGCAAAATTACGTTAACGCGTCCTACGACACTCTTCTTGGAGTTGCAAATAACAACTTGGACGATCTTATGCCCTACTTTAGCAAATATTCCGATGATGGAAACGGTGCTTCGCTCTTGCTTCCCTTTATCTGCACTGCCCTTGCGGTAGATGGTAAATTCACCCAGCTCGAGTATAGATTTGTAAAGGAAGTAACGGGCATTGACATTAGCTATGATGAATTCAAAAACTTTATTCAGCCTTTCTATAGCGATGATTGGATGGAGAGAGCTGACAAGCTAGCCGATGCCTGCCCCGATGAAATCAAAACTTCGCTTCTCAGCTTTTGCCTTGCATTCCTTGCGGTAGATGAAAAGATTTCCAAAGAAGAAAACGGCTTTATCAGCAAGCTTTTGAAATAATTGATACGAAATCCGGGTCCTTAATGGGGCTCGGATTTTTTTGTGCGAGGCTTTGTGGCGGAGATGTTAGTATCCTACTACATTCTCTTCCGTCATAGGATAGAAAAAAGCACCCCTGTTGGGGTGGCTTGAGAAAGGGGTATGCGGCAAAGCCGCATATTTTCGCTTCACCGCTGATGAGCGAGCTCCTCGACGGCTTTCGCTCAAATGCGAACCCTATTCTGTGCAAAGCACAGAGAGCGTTCGAATCCTACCTTCTCTTCCGTCATAGGATAGAAAAAAGCACCCCTGTTGGGGTGCTTTTTTCTATGGCGGAGAGAAAGGGATTCGAACCCTTGATACCGGTTAGGGTATACACGATTTCCAGTCGTGCGCCTTAGACCAACTCGGCCATCTCTCCACGCGACTCCTATATTATAGCAGACAAAATCTGAAAAGTCAAGATATTTTTTATTATTTTTTAAAAAAATCTGTAATTTTTGACAATGAAATTAATGTGTTGACATAAAAAACACTCTGTGGTATAATTTGATCAGTAAAAAACACAAGGAGGACTTTATGAAAAAGTTTATTTCAGAATTCAAAAAATTTATAATGCGCGGCAACGTTATTGATATGGCTGTCGGTGTTATTGTCGGTAGTTCCTTTACCGCCATCGTAAACGGCATGAGCAACTTTATACTTAAGCCTATTATCAACTGGATCCTCGCCCTTATTTTTGGCGCAAATTCGCTCAGCGAGGTGTTCACCATGCTTAAGCCTGCATATGATGCAGAGGGCGCGCTCGACCTTGCAAATTCGATCTATATCAACTGGGGCGAATTTATCAACACCGTTATCAATTTCCTTATTGTAGCCTTCGTTCTCTTCACTATTGTCAAGCTTATCAACGGTCTTCGTGATATCTCGAAAAATATCGACGACCACATCGACAGTCAGACACTGACTAAGGAAGATAAGAAGATCCTTAAATCACGCGGTGTAAAGCTTCGTGACAAGGCGGCAGTAAATGCATATCTTGTTGAGAGGGAGAATCTTCTCAAGGAGCAGGCTGAGGCTGAAAAGCTTGCTGCAGAGGAAAAAGCAAGACTCGAGCGCGAGGCTAATCCCACCACCGAAGATCTGCTTAAAAAGATACTTGAGGAATTAAAGAAGAACTAATGAAAAAGGACAGAGTAAATTTCTCTGTCCTTCTGTTTATTGATCTTTATAAGCAATAGCAAGTGAAGCAGCATTTATTTCACGAGAGCCAAGGGATCTGATAAGTGAAGCGGCCTTAGACATAGATGCGCCCGAGGTGATGATGTCATCAACAAGGATCACCGCCCTGCCCGTCAGATCTATATTCTTTGAGATATAAAATTCGGCATTTTTAAATCTATCTGCCGTCTCGAGAGATTTCTGCGGCTTTTTGGCATTTGATTTAAGAAGTGAAATATATTCGGCATCAAATCTTTTAGCCAGCTCGCGTGCAAGTAGTTCGGAATGATCTATTCCATGCTCAATAATGGCAGATTTGCGCCTTGGAACATTCGTGAAAATATATCCACCGGGATCTGATATAGAATTCCTTATAGCATACTCAAGCTCATCTGCACATCTTTTCAGAACATCAGAACGGTTATCCCTTTTAAGACTGTAAATCAATGCATTACCGGGTGTTGCATCATTCCGATTAAGATATCTAAAACACTTAATCGTTCTCTTAATATAATGCGCCTCGAGAAAGTCGTTTGAACAGCTGCACATATTAAGCTTTCTTGCGCAACGAGAACAGTTGCGAGTCTTAAATTGTTCAAATTCAGGAGAACATTTAAGGCAGAGTGCATTTTCGCCATAATCAAGGCGAGTTTTACAGCATACACATTTAGGAACGGACAGGGCGAATAACACCCTGTCCATTATGTTTTTTATATTCATTATTTCTGTGCCTTGGGGAAGGAATCCTTAAGACCAACGATTCTGTTAAAGGTGTTCTCGTGCTTTGTATCCTTAACGAAATATCCGGTACGAACGAACTGGAATCTCTCACCTGCGGAAGCTGCCTCAAGAGCAGGCTCAACCTTTGCACCCTCAATTCTTGTAACAGACGCCTTATTAAGGTAATCGTCGTAGGTCTTGTCCTCGGGGATATCAGAGGTGTTCTCAATATCAAAGAGGAAGTCGTAAAGCATTACGGTAGTATCCTTTGCATGAGAAGCGGAAAGCCAGTGAATAGTTCCCTTCACCTTTCTGCCGTCAATAGGCATACCGTTGCCTGTCTCAAGGTCTGCGGTACATCTGATCTCAACAACGTTACCGCTGTCATCCTTAACGATCTCGTTGCACTTAACAATATATCCACCCATAAGACGAACCTCACCGTCGGGCTTCATTCTGAAGAACTTAGGCGGAGGAAGCTCTGCAAAGTCGTCAGCATCAATATAAAGCTCACGTGTGAAGGCAACCTGTCTTGTGCCTGCATCGGGATTCTGAGGATTGTTAGGAAGGCTGAAGTACTCAACCTTATCCTCGGGATAGTTAGTTACAACCACCTTGATAGGATGAAGGATAGCAATTCTTCTTTCAGCAGTTGTGTTAAGCTCCTCTCTGATGCAATGCTCAAGAAGCTCGTAATCAACTACGCTATAGGACTTTGCAACACCTGCGCGCGCTACGAAATCGAAGATTGCGCTGGGAGTATAGCCTCTGCGACGAAGACCGCAGAGAGTGGGCATTCTGGGATCGTCCCAACCGTCAACAAGCTTTTCTTCAACGAGCTTACGAAGGTATCTCTTACTCATAACGGTATGAGTTACGTTAAGACGAGCAAACTCGCGCTGCTTGGGCTTCTTCTCAAAGCCGATATTATCAATTACCCACTCGTAGAGGGGTCTGTGATTCTCAAACTCAATGGAGCAAAGAGAGTGTGAAATACCCTCAAGAGCATCCTGAATAGGATGAGCATAGTCATAAAGAGGATAGATACACCACTTATTGCCCTGTCTGTGGTGAGAAATATGAACGATACGGTAGATAGCAGGATCACGCATATTCATATTTGAGGATGCCATATCAATCTTGGCACGCAGAGTCTTTGAGCCGTCGGGGAACTCGCCGTTCTTCATTCTTTCAAAGAGGTCGAGGTTCTCCTCTACGCTTCTGTTTCTGTAAGGGCTCTCCTTGCCGGGAACGGTAA
>JBGVRO010000052.1:0-72599 GCA_045128515.1 Eubacteriales bacterium
ATCACAATATAAGATAAAATGCAATACTATGTTGAAAAAATATAAAAACTTTTTACAGATAGCTTTTGTGAGTAATCTAAAATCTTGATACCATATTAAAATGGGTGCAAATTTTAGAGTTATGGGTGCATTTTGGTGAAAGGCTTTGCACCCGTTTTGTATTATCCTATTTTCTTCACAATATAAAACCTATCCATTTGGCTATCGTATAATCCGATAACCTTTTTATTGTTATAATCTTCAAGCGTAAACTTTGCAAATATGCTACTTGAAAAATAAGCATTGGTGCTGACTTGTCTTGTTACGCCCTCATCATTGATTGTAACCGTGTAATAGACTGCGCCACGGTACGCATACGAGGTAGAAACATTATCGAGCATTACCTCGTACGAATTAAACTCTGTGTAGTGCTTCAAGATATAAAGCATTTTGTAGCCGTAATACGCCACGAATGGCAAGTATATCACGCTATATATTGACATTACTATCAGCCAAACCTGCAAACCCATACCGGGTTTTATATCATCAAAGCCAATTATAAGTACGCCGAAAAGCATCACCACAGCTATAACAGCCCAAATGCCGAGAAGCCAACAGAAAGAGGTTTTTCTCCATTGGTACTCAACGCTGTTTTTAACATCTTCTTTTGTAAAATTATTTTTCATGAAAGCTAAAACTCCTTTGAAGTTTTTTCAATTTCAGTATAACATATTTTACTTAATAAATCAAGTGTTTTGTGTATTAAATTGAACGGTTATATATTGATCGATACCCCATAAATTGAACGAAAGTGGTATAAAGTGAACGATTTGTATTTTACGGCTAAAAAACAAAAAGGCTTGCAAGGAATAAACAACTCCCGGCAAGCCTATATTTTTGCTATAAAACCTATTAAAAAGGGAAAAATCTCCCTGTTTTTGCAATAAAAAAGCCATAATACCGATGTTTTTCGTATCAATATTATGGTTTCTTTATGGTCGGAATGACAGGATTCGAACCTGCGACATCGTGCTCCCAAAGCACGCGCGCTACCAACTGCGCTACATCCCGAAATATTTAGTTTTTATTTAAGACATTCTTCCCTGCGACATCGTTGGCTTCGCCACCATTGCAGTCGCATAGTCGTTGCACGTTGGACTGAACGTCCGCCTTCAACTCCTTGCTTTATGCACATCACTTCGCAAAAACAATAAATAATTGTTTTCGCTCGTTCACCCAAAGCACGCGCTACCAACTGCGCTACATCCCGATTTATTTAATTTTTTAATATATGAATCACTTTGCTCTGCGACATCGTTGGCTTCGCCACCGTTGCAGTCGCATAGTCGTTGTGCGTTGGACTCGCGTCCGCTTTCAACTCCTTGCTTTATGCACATCACTTCGCAAAAACAATAATTAATTGTTTTCGCTCGTTAACCCAAAGCACGCACTACTTGGCTGCGCTACATCTCGAAAGAATGACTGCCTATGTATTATATCAAAACAAACCCGATTTGTCAATACAAATCGGTATAAAACATTACTATAAATTTTATGAGGCGACCGTTATTGGTCGCCCCATTTTTTTAATGCTATTTGATTTCCCTTTTAGATAAGAAATTATGCCAAAAGAGACGCGGAGTCTTCATAAAGAGACTCGATAATATTAGTGTAGAACTCGTACATACTGCCGAAGTCCTCGGTGAAGATTGCAAGCTCCTCCTCGGAAAGCGCCTCGTAAGCGGTAACAAATATTTCATATTCCTCATTAAGCGCCTCGATCGCGGATGCAAGATCTTCTGCAGTTACAAACTCGGGATCCTCATTGTGTAATTCAAGGTAATAGTCATATACAATCACCGTCATCTCAACATTAAGAAGATCGATGCCGGCATTTTTGATATTCTCAGAATATTCAAAGTCTTTAAATGAGCTTTCGATCGCCGCATAGTAATAGAACTCCTCATCTACATTGAAGTAAGTAATGAAGAAGATCTTAGCAGTGGTGCTAAGCTCACGGAAGGACTTCATAACCTCGAATACCTTAGCCTTATCACCACTCCAATAGAGGTCGTAGCTCTGCTCCATAAAGTCGGAAAGAAGCGACATATATGCGTTGTAAACGCCATTTCCGTCCTCAAGAGAGATGAGCGCATTAGTGAAGAGCGAACGGTATACCGCGATCACGTAGTCATAGCTCCAATAAACGGTTTCCTCGGTAGGCTCCTTGCCAAGAGTGCCGGAGGGATAAAGATCGCTGTAAAGAAGAATGTATTTGATCTCGTCATCAGCGTTTGTAAGAATATCGTAGTAGATCTTCTCTGCTCTTTCAAAAGCACTGAAGAAGATGTTGTATACATAACGACCGGACTGAATTGCATAGTAGCCGATCTCAAGGTAGTCAACAGCCTCCTTAAGAGCCGCAAATTCATCTTCCCACTCGCCAAGATCTACAGTAACGTCACCGTCATCGGGATTCTCGTAGTCGGAAAGAATAGACTTATACTCATTCCAAATGTATGCGAAGTGAGTGTCGAAGATTGCGCGTTCAGCATCGGAAAGCGCTGCGTAAGAGGTATTAACGTCGCCCATAACAGTCTTGAAGCTCTCATACCAAGTGTCAGCATTAGTGTAACGCTGAGCATAGTGCTCAGTAGCAAGCATAAGCTGAAGGTAAGCCAGCTTGCCTTCCTCGGATTCAAACATGCCGCCATATACCTCGGTAATCATTTTAAAGAAGTAACAGTTGTAGCTTGTATACGTACCGGTGGTGTCGAAAACTTGAGGTAACATACCTGCAGAATAGAAGATGCTGACAGAGCCGAGGAAGAGATACTGCTGTGCAGGAGTAAGCTGCATATAAAGCTCATACATCTCGACAACGTCGTTCTTATACTCATCGCTCTCGGTGTAGTTCTCAATCTCGTAGCCCTTTCCGATAATGTCGACATACTTTTTTAAAAGAGTCTGAAGCTCTTCAACGCCCAAGAGAGCGCCGGAGAGAGCGTAATAACCGCCCTCGGTAGTAGCAAGCTGATCAAGCATATCGGGGAAGGTATAAATACCCGAGCTACTGTCAACACCAAGCAGGCTGTTAAGGGGCAATTCAAGGAACAGAACCTTCATCATATCGTTGTCGCTTGCAAGAAGCTCCTCCGAAAGTTCAAACGCTCTCAAATAATGGTAGAAGAAGTCACCGGTGTCGGTAATAAATTCGCCATAGTAGATGAGATAGTACTGATAGTTAGTGATGTAATCCATCTCGTTGAGCGCATTGAGAATATGAGTAAAGATTATTTCAAGCTCAGAGGGAAGACGAATGTTCGCGATCATCATAATAGCCGTAACGTCTTCCTTCACCTCATAGTAATATGTGTAAAGGCAATCGAAGCACGCCTTTTCCTTACTCCACTCGGAAGCGAATAAGAAAAACTGAGAATAAGTAATGCCATAGTAATCGCTGTTTACGATAGAATCATAAAGCGCTTCGATCTCGCTTGAATACTTGGTGATATCATCGCGCCAATCATTGCCGACCTGCGCAATCAAGTCGTCAAGCTCGCACATATAGGTGAACACGCCGACAAGCTCGATAAAAGCCTCGGGATCGAAGGTAGGATACATATAGAAGTACTGGCCCTCGTGAACCATCTCGGGATTCTCTTCGTCACTACCAAAGGTGACAACTAAATTATTGATAACATTGTAATACTTGAAGAGAGGTCTATCCTCTACCTGAAGCTTCTCGATAGCCGATTCAACAGCAGCTCGATTTTCACAATAGAATGTAAGTTCGCCGTACTCAACGCCAAATACCTCGGCGAAATTAGTGTTTACGTCCTCAGCCCAAAGATTGAAGGCATAAACTATAGCGGTACGAGCCATATTGAGAGTTTCCTCTCTTGTAAGAAGTGACTGCTCTGCGGGAGACATATCGAAATAGAGTTCCATCATATCAACGGCAGTATCGCCCTGAAGCTCGGAAATCTCGGGAGCCTCCTCCTTGGACCAATCAAGGCCTGCAACAACGTGCGCATTGTCCTTGAATTCGGTAACAGAGGTGTATGTAATACGAACGTCGTAGGAGCCAACCTTCTTGCCCTCATACATTACGTCAACGGTCTGAGTAAGAGGAGAGTTGGTCTTGTTTACCGCAGAAAGATCAAATCCTGCGATCATATCCTCGGTAACGGGAATTTCCCTCTTGATCTTGCCATCAAGAGCAGAAAGAGTAAGAATACCGCCTGCTACCACAACGCCTGAATCATGGCTGTTGTATGTGATCTTTGTGGGTCTGGTAAGCTCAACCTTCTCTACATCGTGAACGTATACGTTAACAGTTGTTGTGTAGGTTTCAGAGCCGGATGTGTAATTAACGGTCAGGGTCTTTGCGCCTTCGGTCTCAGAGCTGAAGCCTGTAACCGAAACCTTATCGCTTTTAAGCATAACGGTATAGTTACTACCGTCGTTTCTGGTGATCTTAAGTCTGCCGTTAGAAAGATCTAATGCATCACCAACAAGATAGTCCGCTGTGTGATCGGAAAGCTGCATACGAGCTACTACGTTAACTGTAAGCTCAACGCTCTTTTCCATATAAGAAACGGTGATAGTCTGCTGACCAAGAGTATTCTTGTCATAGCCTGTTACCGTAACGCCCTCTGCATTCATAGCTATCTCAGTAGTCTTGCCGTTATCGTTAACGATAAGGATACCTGTGGAGAGGTCGATCTCCTCGCCAAGCACGAATACCGACTGGGGCATTGCATTCTCCTTAATAGCGATGTCAACGTTCTTTCCACCGCCGCCAAGAAGGAGTATAAGTAATACAGTAATTAAAGCAACACCGGCAACGGCTGCGCCGATTATAACAGGCAGCTTAGGAAAGGCTTTTTTAGCCTTAGGCTCAACAGCCACCTGAGATTCAGTCGCTTCCTGAACCTCAGAACCGGTGTTTTCCAAATTAGGATTGTTATGTTCTTCCATTTTGTTTTTCTCCATAAAATTTATTCCTCAACCCAGATAGCGTACAGTTTTCTGCCGTTTTCTGCCTCGGAAAGATTTGCTGATGTATACGCAGGAGTATCTGCGGTAGAGTTGTTACCCCAACCTACGAAGGTATAGCCGTCTCTGACAGGATCAGAGAGTGTTGTGTTCGACGTAAGGTTGGAAATAGTTCCCTTCTCTACATAGATGACGTAAGAGGCATCCTCGGAAAGACCGCAGTTATATACAACGGGTCTGTAAGAAGAGTTCCAATACTTATGCCATCCCTCTGGCACCTTATCAAAGGCAACGTAGAGAGTAAGAGATGAACAACCGTAGAATGCATGCTGCTCAACGGTATCTATCGCAGACGAAAGAACTACAGCGGTAAGACCCTTGCAGTTTCTGAATGCCTGCTTTCCGATAAACGTAACCGTATCGGGAATAACAAGCTCAGTGATCTTATCATTGCCGTAGAGTGCGAAGCTGCCGACTGTAGAAGCAGCACCAAGATCGATCGACTCCAGTGACTCGCATCTATAGAATGCGTAATTTCCAATCACGTCAACCGTGTCAGGAAGCTTTACTTCCTTAAGAGCTGTGCACTTATAGAACGCCTTATCACCAATATTCTTGAGTGAATCTCCAAAATCAATAGATGTAAGCAATTCACACTTATAGAATACCTTCTCACCGATCTCCTCGGTATGGCCGAGAGAGACGCTCTTAAGTGATGCGAAGCCGTAGAAGGCGCTGGCACCGATGTACTTAACCGAGCCTCTGATAACTATGCTATCAATACCGTAGACGTTGTAATACTCCTCATCACCAATAGGTGCAATCTCAGAATATCCGCAATTATAGAATGCATAGTCACCTATGTACTGAACGTCGGAAGGAATGTACAAAATATCATTATCGGTATCGTAATCCTTAACGATAGAAGCCGTTGCACACTTATAGAACGCAGAACGTCCGATATAAGTAAGCATGGGAGGAAGGTTGAAGAGCTGCAGGCTTCTGCAGCGATAGAAGGTATAATCGTCAATAACACTAAGCGTATCGGGAAGCTTTACGCTTCTGAGAGAGGAACAATCATAGAATGCTGCTCTACCCACCGTCTTTACGCTGTCCGGCATTTTAATATCCGTGAGAGTCGCACAGTTATAGAACGCATAGTTAGAAATACCAACCGTACCCTCTTTAAGTGCAACGTTAGAGCTGATGCCATTGGTATAATCAACTACCCAATTATCAGCGTAAACAACACCGCCAGACGAGCTGCCGGTATTTTTGTACAAGCCGCTGTCTCTGAATACGTAAGATCCAACTGTCTTAAGCGACGATGGCATCTCAATAGAATCGAGAACTTCACATTCTCTGAAGGCGTAGTCGCCTATTATCTCAAGGCTACTTGCGGCGATACATGTGTTTTTGCTATCAAATGATCCGAGATAAACAGTAGTAAGCTGCTTGCACTGTGCAAACGCCTCATCACCGATCTCAACCACACCGCTACCGATAACGGCAACGTTTATCGCCATTTGTTCGAATGCGGCCTTGCCAATGATCTTCACACTGTCGGGAAGAATAATCTGAGCAAGAGTTTTGTTTCCGTAAAGCGCGTATGACGCAATACCAACGGTATCGTTTTTGAAGGAAACATAAGTCGCCTCAGGATCCTTGCAGCCAAGGAACCATTTACCAACGTAAACTTCGTTTTCGGCATCCTTCCAAAGCTTAGTTTCAAAGAATGCACCGTTATCGATCTCGCGTATTCCGGATCCAAGCTGAATATTGGCAAGAAGCTCACACAGGTAGAATGCACCCTCGCCTATTCTTTCAACAGATCCGGGAATAACAACCGAGCTAAGCGAAATAAGGTTAGAGAATGCGTAATCATCTATCTCCTTAATGCCGCTTTCAAGAGTAAGAGAGCTGATACTCTTACAGTTAGAGAAAGCAAGAGTGCCGATATATTCAAGCTTCTCGGGAAGCTTAAGGCTTGTAAGCTTTGAGCAATCGGTAAACGCGCTTGCTTCTATCGTTGTAATATTATTGCTAAGCTCTATCTCCTGAAGGCTTACGCAATAAGCAAAAGCATTTTTGGGAATGTAAGAAATACCATCGGGAATCACGACCTTGCCGGACAGCAATCGACAGCTGGCAAAAGCGCTCTCGCCGATAGATGTAAGTCCCTTAGGAATAGAAATTGAAGTAATGTAAGAGCAGTTGGCAAATGCATAATCGCCAATGCTTCTCACGTTTTCACCTATAACAACTCCGGTAACATCGCTCTTGTTAAAGAAAGCCTTTTTACCTATGCTTGTTACAGGCAAACCACGGTACGTGTCGGGAATAACGATATTTCCGGTAGCAATACCCTTACCGGTTACCTCGTATTCGGTATTACCGTTAATCAAGGCGAATGTCATTCCGCTTTCCGCTTCACGGTAGAATGGAATAGAAACCGACCAATCGGAATCGCGGCTGACACCGTCCTTTCCATTTGCCTTTACCTTAATTGTGTAATGGCCCTCGGAAAGAGAGGTAAGTGAATAATAATTTTTACTGCCGATTACCTCACGAGGTTCTCCCCCGTCCTTGGTAATGCTTATTGTATAGAGGCGCGCACCCACGACCCCTTTCCAATTCAGGGTCAGGGTGGTCTGCTCTATCTCGGGCCCCTTCGGAGCATCGAGAACCTCCGTCTTATCACACGAGGCGAACGCAAAAAGGCAGGAAATTATTAAACAGAAAATTAATAATAGCAAACGAATTTTTCTCATCTGCTGCTCCTTTTTTTCACCAATTTGTAAATTATTATTTGCGTTTTGTACGGATTAGCCGTTCTTTGCCGCCTCTTCCGCTTTTTTATTTTTATATTCTTTGATAATCTCGTGAGGCCATTTGAACTTAAACTTTCTCGCCGCAATATCAAGAAGAACGAGTATTATAGAAAGAATAAGGAAGATAATTCTCGGATCGAATACCTTCTTTATAGTCTGCGCAAAGCTTTCAAACACCTCGGCAGGATCGGATATTACAAGACCCTTACCGTCGTTGGCAATGATAGTCATAAGCTCCTCGCCAATAGGCGCTCTTTCTGTAAATACGTTGTACTCCTCGGAGTAAGAGAAGCACTCGTAAGTAACGACCTTTGCAAGCTCTGTTCCGGCTTCATCAAACTTTCTGATAACTATCTCATAAAGACCCGCGTCTTTAATAATGAAGTTGAAACGACGATTACTTTCAAGCGAGCTTACGGTTATGCCCTCGATAGAGGAAACCAGATGATCTGATATAGGAGTAACCTCTACCTCAATGCGCTCATTCTCGGCGGCACCGTGAATGTTGACCTGATAGTGATAGTTATCCGACTTGATTACATAATCAATGCCATCAGCACGAACGTCTTGCATCGGGAACAGAGAATTAACTATATTTGTAATTATCGCCCGGCCTATAAGGTCATTCATAAAATCGGAAGACCAGATACCCGACAGGTCGCACATAAAGCTGCCGACACTTCCGTTACCGTACTTCCACTCTGCATAGATAGGAACATACTTACCCATAAGAACAACGGTAGCATCCTTCTTTGCAACGGTACCGTAGTAACCGCTGAGCTGAGGAATAAAGCCGTCTTCAATACCTGCCACAGCAGGAGTCCTGTTCTTAATAGTAACGTCAAAAGGCTCACCGTATTTGATTTCTGCAACAGCCTCAAGAGCAAGGTCCTGGCGCATGATCTCGGGGATCTTCTGCATCTGAGAATAGGGCACGTTATAGTATGAGCCACCACCTGCCTCAGCAGTATCCTTCATCTTTTCAGAAAGGCTATTATCGGTGTTATCGATAGTAACGACGGACATTGTAATACCGTCGGCAAGGTTATCCTCAATATAAGGGAGATAGGTATCATATGTATCACCGGGGTTACCGTCTGTTACAAGTATGATATGCTTTCTCTCAACGTTAGTAATAACGGAAAGCGCTCTACCGGCTCTCATAATAGCATCCGAGAATATCGTACCGCCGTGCGCACCGTCATCATTCTCACCAATATCCCTGATCGTATCGCGTATAGTATCCTTTTGAGATACGGGAAGGATAGCAAGCTCCTCGCTGGCTCTTGTCTGGAAGGACATTACACCGCAGAAGTCACGGTCGTTAAGGGCGTCAAGACATCCCTCAGCACCCTCCTTAGCGGCATCAAGCTTACCCATACTCATAGAAGCTGACGCGTCAACAACGATCATAACCGCGATAGGCGGAGTATAGTCGATCGCATTGACAGGAAGCATCTGCTTGAAATAAGTAGAGGATGCAATGTCGTTACGGTTGTATGAATGAGGAACATCTACGCCGTTTACATCATCAAGCTCACCACCCACGGTGAACAATCCGCCGCCAAGGTCATAGACGTACCTGTTAAGAAGCTCCTCAAAACCTGCAGGCATATCGCTGTATGCCATATTTACAAGAACGATCTGCTCGTACTGTGCCATCTCCTCGATGGTTCTGGGTATCTTATCAAGGTCGTCGGAAATGCTGATGTCGGTAACGACAAAGTTCTCGTTAAGAATGTCAGCAAGTGCCTTGCCCTCCCCTTCCTTATGCTCAATAAGAAGGATGTTATCGAATGCCTCAAGGTTCATATATACACGGTAGGAATTATTCTTCTCATTCGTGTCACCGTCGCAGGCGATCTCGAAGCGAAGCTCGTGCATGCCTCTCTCCGCGAGAGAAAGCGCAAGCTCAAAGGTCTGCTCCTCACCGTCAAGAACAACGTTGGTATATCCGATAAGCTCACCGTTATCGTATGCGGAGAGGGTAGCCCCCTTCTCTCCCTTAAAATTGCTTCTTACGGTAAGCTCGGTAATAAAGTTGTCACCGAGAATAATTCTGGTATCGGGGGGATTAACAGAATAAATCTGAACCTCATCATGCTCCTCGTTGGGATAATACACGGTATCTACCTTTACTCCGTCAGCGGCAATAGCCTTGATAACGGATGTAGCAGTGTTATCTGTTTCAATACCGTCAGAAACGACTACAATTTTAGAGGTTTCAGGATTTTTGAATAGCGATCTAGCATATTTAAGTGCCGAGGCAAGGTCGGTAGCGGTGGGATCAGGAACCTCTGAGGTTAAGTAATCCTCAAGCACCTTGTTAACGTCAAAGGACATTTCACCGCTGAGAACCTGACCGTGACCGAACTTAACGACACCGACGCGATATTTACCGTCGGAAATAGATATAATAGACTGAACGAAGTCGCTCTTTAAATCAGCAGATTCTTCGTTACTGTCCGTAGTGTCCACGAGAACGATAAGCTCGTTCTCAAGGTTAGGCTTTTCATAACTGAATGTAATTCCTGCAAGAAGAGTTATCGCCAGAGTTATTGCAAGTCCGTGGAAGACCATTGAAAGTATTCTGTTTCTGGTCTTTCTGTACTTCTTGTCCGCCCTGAAATAGGGGAACAACGTCATAGCGATCGCCGGTATTAGAAGCAGCAAAAGCCAGGGATGCGTGAAATTAAATCTGAAATTTTGCATTTACCAGCGTTCTCCTTAGAAATTCTTTTTAATCTGCAATATCCACTCAATAGACATAAATGACACGAGTGCAATTGCAAAATAGAACATTAAGTCCTCAAACTCAACTCTCACCTCAGAATCTACGTCTGCCACCGGGATAGCCTCAACCTGACGTGTGATCTGGCTCTCAGCGGTAGGGATTCTTACGTAAAAGTTCTCAATAATAAGCTCGTCGCCCGACATGGGAGTCTGTGTAACGGTGTATGTTCCGGGACGGGTAACGGTAATAGAATCGGTCTTCTTGTCCACCATAGTGTATTCAAATCCATTGCCCTCTACCTTAAGATCTGTTCCGCGTGCAGCGAGATCAACCGTATCACCGATCTCAAAGGTATTTGAGTCGATGGTGGAGGGAATGAAATAGTTAAACATATTATACACAAGGAATGAGAAGTCAGGATTTAAAGGAAGACTCGACTTGTTAAGGTCAAATGCCCAGACAACGATCTTGGCATTATCCTCATTCTTAGCAAGTATAACGGGCTGCGACTTATAATACGCAAGCTCCTCATAACCGTCACTGGAGAGAATCTCGGTATACTGTGCAACAGTTATTCTTGAGAAATCAACGTATTTAGTAAGCTCGTGTGTAATACCGGTCGCGAGAGTAGAATCACTTGATACCGATGTAGTATTACCAAAAGTAATTCCTGCGCCCTCGGGTGAGCCGTAAGGATCAACGAGAAGCACGATACCGTCAGTAGGCATTACGGACGGAACGGTATGCTCAAAGATGTAAAGATCAAATCCCTCGGTCGCAGCCTTTTCGCCGGACTTAAGCTCCTTGAACTCAATAGTCCACTGATCCTTCATTACCTCACGAATGGTACGAACCACACCACCGAAGTAGTTGTTAGGAATAGAGCTGGAGTACTGAATTTTAATAGAAGGCTTGGTTCCTCCGTAAAGGAAGAATGAGTTGTCATCAACGAATGAATCATCAACAGATACGTAAACCTCAAGATAATCAAAGGAATAAAGAGGCTGACCGTCAAGATCGTCGGTGTTGAAAACAACAACCTTCTCTTCATCAGCGGGATCAAAGTACTCGTCCCTTTGAAGAAGAATCTTGCTCTCCTTACCGTTAGCACCGTGAATCTCACAGTAAACGGTAAGCTTATCCGTTCTGTTATAGCAACCGACGTCGATAGTGATCTCGTAATGGTTGTTATCGTTCATTTTCGCATCGGCGCTAAGAATAGCTGCATTCCACTCAACATCATCCTTGGAAACGTCAATAACGTTTATTCCGTTCTTCTCAAGATACTCTGTAGCTGTATAGAAGAAGACCTGAGCCTCATGATTGTAACGAAGAACCTCCTCGGTAAGAGAAATGGCGGAATTCATATCAGCAGAGCTGTAGCTGCAGGAATCAGGATTTTCAAGCAATCCGTCAACCGCAGCAAGAATATCATCAAGCTTATCTTCACCACTACGTTGAACGATATACTCGGGGGTTGTATCAGCAAGGATAATTGATACCACGCCACCGTTTGTGGCAGTATCCTCGGCAAGAGTTCTCGCCTGGTTTACTGCACGAGCAAATCTGGTATCAGAGCCATCAGTAACACGCATGGATGCGGATGCATCAATGATAATAATCTTCTCATTTTCGTCACCCGCCTTCTCCTGCTCTATTACGGGACGAGCGAGGAGTAAGCCACAGATAGTGAGAATAAGAACCTGACAAATAAAAATCAAAATATTGTTAAGACGGCTAACGGGTAATCTCTTTTTTCTATATTTCAAGCTGAGCTGCCATACAAAGGTACTCGAAACCATCTTTTTTTGATAATTAGGCTTAATGATATAAATAATGATAAGTGCTACTATACCAATAAGGCCCAAAAATCCTAAGGGTGCTAACCAAGTCATGCCATAATACCTACCTTCAACAATTCTTTAAAAAGAACCTTCTCAATAGGCTGATCTGTGCTTACTGAAATAAATGCTGCTCCACGCGAGTTAGCAAAGGTAGTGAGTGAGTCCTTGATTTCCTTCATGGCACACTCATATGCATTCTGCGATGCACGGTCAATTTTAATTCTCATATTTCTTATATCCTGAATATCGACCGACTCGGAGTCGATGAGATTTACTCTACCGGTATAAAGAGGATCTATCTCCTCGGGTGTAAGCACCTGAATGAGAACGACCTGTCTTTTTTTATAGCAGAGATAATCCACAGCACTCTTCCAGTCGCTATCGGTAAAGAAGTCTGAGATTATTACGGTCAAGCCGTCGTTGTTGCCCGGATTGGGCGCGTTGATGATAGATGAACGCAAGTCGCTTTCCCCATCAAACTCCAGCGTTTCAAGAGTACTTATAGCGTTGAAGAACGCTCTCTTGCCAACGATGGTGCCAAAGGGATCTTCTGCCTTCTCCCCCTTAATGAGCTTGAAGGACACCTTGTCCATATTATGTACAGAGAGATAACCGAGAGCTGCAGCAGTTGCTATCGCATAATTTCCCTTCTCGGAATTTATCTTTCCCATAGATCCTGAGCAATCAATAAAGATCTGGGTATGCATCTGTCTTTCATCGGTGAAAAGCTTAAGGAAGAACTTTTCAAATCTGCTGAAAAGATTCCAGTCGATACGGCGGATATCGTCACCAAGCATATATTCTCGGTAATCTGCAAAC
The DNA here is from genome assembly GCA_045128515.1 of Eubacteriales bacterium. Taxonomy (GTDB): domain Bacteria; phylum Bacillota; class Clostridia; order Oscillospirales; family CAG-272; genus UBA1740. The sequence goes on from JBGVRO010000052.1 coordinate 13,209, forward strand.
TCAACCGTCTGACCGTAGGTCTTTACCAAATGCTTACCTCCGAAGAATCCTGCCAGATCTGCACGAAGCTCCAAGGACAAGGTCTCTAAACGACTGAAGAATTCATCGTTTAAATATGAACCCTTCATTATTTTCTCCCGAACTTACGCTTTTTTGTTTCTGCAGTGTCAGCAGCAGTCTCGGATGCTCCGATAGAGGGAGCCTCGTTCTTAAGCTTCTTATTACCAGTGATCTCATCGATGATCATCTTAACGATCTCGTCAGCAGAAACTCTCTCAGCAATAGCCTCGAATGTAAGCTTCATTCTGTGACGGAGAACGGGATATGCAAGCTCGTTTATATCATCGTAGGAAACGTTGAATCTGCCGTTCATAAGAGCCTTAACCTTTGCAGCGGAGATAAGAGCCTGACCTGCACGGGGAGATGCGCCAAGACGAACGTACTTCTTAGCTGCCTCGGAAGCGCACTCGCTGTCGGGATGAGTAGCAGAGCAAAGAGTCATTGCGTATCTCATAACGTCCTCAGCAACGGGGATCTGGTTTGCGGTAGCTCTCATTTCAAGGAGATCTGCGCCGTTACAAGCAGCGTCAGCAACCTCTGCCATTGTCTTCTGAGTCATATTAACGATGTCCATAAGCTCATCAAGAGAAGGATTCTTAACGATGATCTTGAACATGAAACGGTCCATCTGTGCCTCAGGAAGAGGATATGTACCGTCCTGCTCTACAGGGTTCTGAGTTGCAAGAACGAAGAAGGGCTCTTCAAGCTTTCTGGATACACCCATTACGGTAACGGTATGCTCCTGCATCGCCTCGAGAAGCGCAGACTGAGTCTTGGGAGTAGCACGGTTGATCTCGTCCGCAAGAATAATGTTGGAGAAGATAGGACCGGGCTGGAAGTTGAAGGTAGAGTTACCGTTCTCATCCTTAACGATGATGTTTGTACCTGTAACGTCGGCAGGCATAAGGTCGGGGGTAAACTGAATTCTCGAGAAAGGAAGATCGAATACTCGACCGAGAGAACGTACAAGACGGGTCTTACCAACGCCGGGTACACCCTCAAGAAGTACGTTACCGCCTGCGATCATTGCGATAACCGCGCCCTCGATAACCTCCTTCTGTCCAATTACGTCACGTCCGATCTGCTCGAAGATGTTTTTGCACTGTGTGCTGAATTTCTGAATGTTCTGTTCTGTAACCATTTTTTTCACCTTATTTTATATTTATTATTTTAAATACTATCGTAATATGCCTCGAAGAACTCGCGAAGCTCGGGAGGAATCTCACCGTTCTGTTCGAAAATTTCAAGTGCATTCTGGTAATAAAGCTCGAGCCACTCTCTGTAGTAGGTCTGACCGTCGAGGAAGGTGTTGGAGTCATCCCATTTACCGCCTGCGCCCTGACCTTTACCGTCGCCCTTGCCTTCTCCCTGTTCATCGCTTGAGCCCTGACCGCCGTCGCTCTCGCCCTTGGATCCTGATCCGTCGCCTTCGCTTCCCTCAGCACCGCTTTGATCGCTATCTGCGCTGGCTCCGCCGTTAGACGGAAGATCCTCAGCCTTATCGCCCTCGGCCTTTTCTGCACCCTCGCCGCCTTCGCCGCCTTCACCTGTTCCATCCCCACTATCCTCGAGGATTTCTTCGAATATTGCGACAAAATAAAGCTCGGTGACAACGTTTGTCTCATATCTCTCAAGATCGGAGTAACCGTCGTCCCATCCAACAAATACCCAGCCGTCCTCAGCTACCGCAATTACGGGAGTGGTAGATCCACCGGGTTCTACAAGCTGGTCGGTTTCACCCTCAATGTATCCGCCATCATCAACCGTATAAGTTACGGGAATGTAGTTGGCATATGGATCATCCTCAACGATATCGTCGAACGTGGGGATATCACCGCTGTCTGCAAGTCCCTTGACGGTAGTCATAGACGAGCCGAAAACTGCGGCAATAATTACAAGACAAACTGCGATCTTTGGGATTCTGATTTTTATCTTTCTTCCCTCAATGTGAGCTATGCTTTCTCTTGTGTTCTCACGCTGTACGGTTGCGATGTAGGAGTTGTCCTGCTCAAGCTCAAGCATAGTAACCATACGCTCCTCGAGTCCAAGACGGTCCATACGACGCGCCGTATCCTCCACAGATGGCTTGAACTTAAGGAAATACAACAGCACTCCGCTTATAAGCCAAGCAGCCGCTCCAATTCCTATCGCAAGCCAAATACTTCCAAAGCTAAATATCCAACCGGAAAGTGCAGTCAGAAAGTTAGCCGTAAAGCCTATTGCAAGACCCCAAAGCAGTGATTTGTACACTCCCTCAAGAACCAAACGCAAATAGTGCCTTTTCATCATTTGCTTTAAATTCATAATATATGTTCCTTTCTTTTTGTTCAATTTTAGTAGAACGATGTTTCCATTCATTACAATTATTTCGTGCAAAATCGAAAAGAAATGTTTGTTTATTTACATTTCTTCTCTGTTTTATACGAAATATTACGCCGCCGGATTGCCGGTAGACGCTCCGGCGGCGTGCGCGTTATTAGCTAACTGCGCAAATAATATTTCTTAGTTTATTTGAAATTACTGAACGGTAACATTCAAATAAAGAGTAATACACAGATTAGATCTGTTTTTTAACCTACGGTTACAGTAGTGGTGATTTCACCGGTAAAGCTTCCGTTGTAAGCATAGGTTACGATGTAATATGTCTTACCTGCATAGAATTCGTAGGTAAGAGTCTCATCGTTTCCGCTATCCTTGCTCTTAATGTAATTGTAGCTAGCTCCGTTTGCATCAGATGCATTGTCGTAGATACGAATTACGGTATCATCACCGGAAGCGGTGGTAATAGTAAGAGTAACGTCCTCAGTAGCAGTAACCTTGAGGTATGTGTATACATTCGAAGAGCTGGTGTTGTCTGCGATAGTGAATGTTACACCGTTAACAGCCTCGATTGCATATTCGGGAGCAGTTCCGGCATAAAGTGCCTCAAATTCGTCCGCGGAAAGCCACTTAGCATAGAATGTGGTCTTGCTACTGCTGTAGTAGGTACCGGTAATAGCTTCGCCATCGAACTCTGCGTTGTCATACCAGCCGAGGAAGTAATAACCCTCAAGAGTAGGACCTGCAGGAATAGTGATAGGCATACCGCTGGTGATGCTCTCTACTGCACTGCCTCCGTTGGTCTCAAAGGTGTAAGTGATTTCCTCGCCTGTGAAGCCCCAGAGAACAGTACCGTAACCACTGCCGCTTCTGTACCAGCTGCTATCCCAATCAGGAAGTGCCTCAGCTACAGTAACAACGAAGGTGATGGGGTAAGAAGTATAGAACGCACGGTAACCGATAGTAGTAAGATTCTCACCAATTGCAACAGTACCGGTAAGATTGGAGCCGTTAAATGCCTGCTCGCCAACACTGGTAACGGTCGAAGGAATGTTGATAGTAGTCAAGGAAGAATAACGGAACGCCTGGTAACCGATCTTCTCAAGACCTTCGTTTGCAACAACTTCCTTGATGTCATAGTTATCGTAGAATGCATAAGCACCGATTTCCTTAACAGTAGAGGAAAGAATAAGCTTGGTTACTTCACTGTTATTGAACGCCTGAGTATAAATGAATGTTACACCCTCGGGAACGGTAACGGTAGTTTCGTTTCCGTTGTAAGAGAGGAGGTAAACCTCATCATCAACGTCCATAAGAGTAAAGCCGTTCTCACTGCTGATCTTGCTTTCGCCCTCGCTATAAATGTGAAGAGCGTTGTCAGTCAAGCCCTCACACTTGTAATCTCCGGACTTAAGATCCATGGAAGAAAGGTTCTTGATCTCAAAGATGTTACAGTTATAGAAGCAATCGTAACCGAACATTTCCTCTGTCATATCGGATGCAAGCTCAACGATATTAAGAGAAGTACAGTAATAGAAGGCTTCCTCATCAATGTAAGAGATCTTCTCGGTGAATACTACCTTGCTGAGGTTAGAACAATCAGCAAATGCCATACGGCCAACAGAGATGTACTCTGTTCTGCCACCCTCAAATGTAAGAGAGGTAATGGTCTGATTATCCTCGAAGAGCTTATCGTTGATAGATGTAACGGTGTTAGGAACAACGAAGTCGCCGATATTCTTAGCAGCGGGAACCATTACGATGCCTGTGCCGTCTGCAGTGTAAAGGATACCATCAACAGCCTTGAAGAAGGTATTTCTGGGATCAACCTTAAAGCTCTCGAGTGCGGTATCGCTGAAGCAATCGCTGCCAAGAGAGGAAACTGCTGCAGGAAGTGTTATATCAGCAAGACTGCTACAACCAAAGAAGAAGCTATCGGGAAGCGCTGTTGCCTTAGTTCTGAGTTCAACCTCGGAAAGAGATTCACATCCCCAGAACGCACCCTTTCCAAGGTTTACGGTATTCTCAGGAATGGTGATGCTCTCAAGAGATCTACAATAACGGAATGCATAATCTCCAATATTGCTTACAGTACCGGGAATCTCGATAGTCTGAAGATTGCTACAATCCTCAAATGCATATGCGCCAATCTCGGTGCAAAGGCTACCATTCTCGAAGTAAACCGCCTCAAGAGTAGATACCTCGTAGAATACAGAGGGATTTCTGTAGCTGGAGGATTCAACACCCTCAATGTACTTAGCGCCTGCAGGAACAGTAAATGTCTTAAGCGCAGTGTATGCGAAGGTACCTGCGGGAATGTACTCAAGCTGAGAGTTAGGAGCAAATGTTACAGACTCAAGGCTGGAGCACTTGTACTCATCGTACTCATAGTAGTAGAATACACTTGCGCCGAGTGTCTTAAGAGATGCGGGGAAGCTTACAGAAATAAGCTTGGAGCATCCTGCAAAGGCGTTGTCGCCAATGCTTATAAGGCCCTCGCCAAATGTGATCTCAAGAAGGTCTGCACACTCATAGAATGCAAGTCTACCGATCTCAACAACACCTGCGGGAATATCAAGCTGGATAAGATCAGTTGAATAGAATGCATAATCGCCAATCTCAACAAGCGCACTGTTCTCACCAAATGTAAGATTAGCAACGCCACTATCGTTAAATGCGTTGTTGCCGATGCTATATACTCTGTTAGTAAGAGCAAGAGTTTCAAGCGAATAGGTGTAAGCAAACGCATAATTGCCAATAATGAGAAGATCATCTCCGCCCTCTGCGAAGTTAATGGTCTCAAGATCCTCACAGTATCTGAATGCGTTGTTGCCGATCTTCTGAACAGTAGAAGGAATGTTTACTGTGGTAAGACCGTAGCAGAAATCAAAGGCGTTATCCTGAATTTCTACAAGGCCCTCGGGAAGAATTACGGTAACAATATACTCATTGTTAGCGAACGCACTAGCATGGATAGACTTAACGTTAGAATCAACAACCACCTCAGCATCGGTCTTTGCAAGAGGATAAGTAATAAGAGAAGACTTATCAGCATTGTAAAGGATTCCGTTTGCAGAGGAGTAGTACTCACCGTTACCGTCAGAGCTTACGTTGATAGCAGCAAGCTTAGTACAGTTAGAAACAACAGATGAGGTGAAGTTGGTAAGGCTCTTCGAAAGAGTAAGACTCTCAAGAGAGGTACAACCGAAGAAGGCCTCTGAACCAAGAGTTGCTACGTTGTCGGAAAGAACTACGTTAACAAGAGAGGTACACTTCTTAAATGCAGACTCGCCGATGTGCATATCCTCAACACCACCCTCGAATACGAGCTCGGTAAGCTTGGTAGCCTCAAGGAATGCATTAGCGTGGATCTTAGTAACTGTTGCAGGAACAGTAAAGCTGCCCTCATAGCTCATAGGACAAAGTACGATTTCCTTCAAATCGGCGGTCATAAGAACACCGTTAAGGCTTGTATAGTAGGATCCTGCTGCCTCCTCTATGGAAATAGAAGTGAGATTGTCACAAGAATTAAATACCAAAGCACCGTTTGCAAGAGGAGCAATCACCTCTCCGGTGTAGGAGTTGTATGTATCAAGTCTTGCAGGAAGAACTACATTCTCAAGCTTAGCTGCATTGTCAAATGCACCTGCGCCGATAGTGAGAGGAAGAGTTCCGCCCATCTCAAATGTGATGGAGGTGAAGTAACTGTACAGACCGTAGAATGCATTCTTGCCTATACCGAGTCTGTCGTAGGTCTCGCCGCTTACAGGATCGGTTACGGGAGCAAGGTTGGATACACTCTTAGGAATTACGAAGGAAGTGATGTAAGATGATCTAAAGCACTCCTCACCAATTGTGGTAAGACGGGAGTTCTCAATATTAGAGATTGTTACCTCAAGGCCGCTGGTAGAACAACCTGCGTAGTAGAAGGTAGACTGCTCAAGAGTAGTAAGACGAGAAGGAAGCACCACTTCTTCAAGGTAATTACAGTTAGCAAATACGTTACCGCGATATACGTTTCTGTAGTTAGTACCCATAGACTCGTTATAACCGGTCTCTACGAAGGTATGACCAAGGAAGAGATCCTTTTCACCGTCTTCGAATACAACCTTCTCAAGATTGGTCTTAGAGAATGCGTATGCACCGATGGTCTCAACGGATGCGGGAATAGTGATTTCGGTGAAGTAGGAAGATGCATCGTATCTGTTGTAAGTAGCGAATGCATAAGCACCGATGGACTTAAGTACAGATCCTTCTGCAAATGTAACGTCGCCGAGCTCGAAGCACTCGAAGAATGCGTAGTTACCTATGGAAAGAACGCTTGCAGGGATCTCAATATCCTCGATATTTGTGTTGCCCTGGAATGCATAATCACCAATGGTTTCAAGCATAGAGTTCTCTACGGTGAGAGTTACCTCGGGACAGTAGTAGGTATCTCCATCCCACCAGTCCTCTTCAACGTAACCGCTGAAGCAGTATGCGCCAATGGACTTAACAGATGCGGGAACGGTAACAGAAACGTCAGCAGCGCCCCAGAAAGCATAATCGCCAAGAGTAGTAATACCCTCGTTAAGAACGATTGCATCTGCATTTACCATATAGAATGCACTATTTCCGATAGAAACAGTATTGCTGGGAAGAGTAAGTGTTCCAAGGGATGCATTTCTGAATGCATTGTCACCAATTACAAGTGCACCGGCAGGCTCGCCTACGAACTCGATCTCATCAATAGAAGCACCGTTAAACGCATCGTTACCGATGTATGTAACAGAACCGCTGATAGTCATCTTGGTGATATTCTTAACGTTCTGGAATACACCGTTATTAATAGTAGTAAGAGTATCGGGAGTTGCATATTCACCGGACTTGCCACTGGGGAAGAAGATGATCTCGGTCTTGTTTACGTCATAAACAACACCATCCTCAGAGGTGAAGTAGGTGGATGCAGGGTCAACGTTAACCTCGGTAAGAGAGGTACAACCTGCAAATACACCGGGGATCTTAGAAACGTTGGCAGGAAGGTTAACTGTGGTAAGAGAAGTACAGTTCTGGAATGCATTCTGACCGAACTCAAGAGTCTTGCCGTCAGCCGCAAAATCAACGGTAGAAAGATTGGAACAATCTGCAAATACAGATGCGCCCATCTTAGTCATTGTTGCGGGAACGGAGAAGCTCTCAAGAGAGGTACAGCCCATAAACGCACCCTCGCCGAGAGTTGTAAGACGGCTGCCTTCCTCAAGAGTTACTGTCTCAAGGCCGTCACAGTTTCTGAATGCGTACATACCTACGGAAAGATCGTCGAAGGAGGTACCCTTGAAGGTAACAGCCTGAAGATTGTTAAGACCGTAGAATGCACAATCGCCGATAAGAGCAAGTGAGCTGGGAAGAACAAGCTCCTCAATGTTGGTGCAACCAACGAACGCGCCTGCAGAAATATTTCTTGTGCCATCGGGAACAACGAAGGTTCCGCTTACGGATGCGGGAGCAAGAAGAAGTGTTCTGCCATCCTTTGAGAAGAGAACGTTGTCAATAGACTTGTAGTTCTGGCTGTTGGAAGCTACAACGATAGCCTCGAGAGAGAGACATCCTTCAAATGCATTCTCACTCTCGGTAACCTTTACGTTAGTACCGTCAAGGCTGTATCTCTGAAGCTTGATCTCTGTAAGTCTTGCAGGAAGAGTGATCTTTGCAAGCTTAGTACAGTTAAGGAATGCTCTTGTGCCAATGGTAAGAGGAGCGGATGAGCCGTCTGCTGCAACCTCAAATACCACAGAGGTAAGGTTGGAAGCATCTCTGAACGCCTCTCTACCGATAGTAGTAACCTCTGCGCTAACGATAACCTTAGAGAGCTTAGAGCCTGCAAATGCAGCCTCGGGAATCTCGGTTACGCCTGCGGGAGTATGGAAACTACCGGACTTAGCCATAGGAACGAGAGTAAGCTTGGTCTTTCCGGAAGCAAGGTTCTGAAGAAGAACACCGTCCACAGATGTGAATACGGGATCTGCTACACCGTCAACGTCGTAAACGTTGATTGCCTCGAGGGAAGAACAGCCTGCGAAGGGAGAAATAAGAGAAATCTGCTCGATAGTCTCGGGAAGATTGATAACCTTAAGGTTAGAGCAGTTTTCAAAAGCATTACCCGAAACAAATGCTACGGGAAGGCCGCGGTAGGTCGCAGGAATAGTAACCTCGGATACGAGGCTGATTCTGGGACCCTTGGAAACTGCATAAGCGTCATTACCATTGATCTTGGTAAGTGTAAAGGAAAGTGCCTCGTCTACCCAGAAGGCGTAAAGCTCCTTGCCCTCAAGATGAGTCCAGGGTGCAAGGCTCTTACCGCTTTCATCGGTGTACTGAGTACCCATACCGTAAGGAGCGGAGAACCAACCGCCGAATGCGCCTGCTACGTCGCTTGCGGTAGGAACTACGAGCTGATAATGACCGTCAAAGGTAACCTCACCTGTTGCAGCGTCAGCAGAACCGCCAACACCGTAGTTGTAGATAACCTCATACTTGTTTGCCTTATAGTAGGCATAGAGAACGATAGGACCATTCTCTGCGAAGAACGCATCGTCATATGCTGCGCCGTTGCTGGTTGCACCGCCGGGTACGTTATACCATGCTACGAAGGAATAACCTGCCTTCTCTGCGGAAGGAAGGGCGATAGGATCACCAACAGCTACAAACTGATCAGCAACGAAGTTACCGCCGAGAGTGTCGAAGGTAACGCGATGAGCAACAACTGTGGTAGTAGCCCATTCGGAAACGGTCTTGCCGTCAACGAAACGAACCTTTACAACGTTCTCGCCGTTCTTGTTAAGAGTTACGGATGCAAAGTATACACCGCCCTCAGCCTTAACGATCTCTCCGTCGTTAACCTGAACCTCATAGTAATCAGCGCCGATTACAGGAGTCCAAGTAAGTACGCCCTTGGCATAGCTTACCTTATCGTTCATCTCGTAGTAACGAGCAACAAGCACGTCGGTAGCGAGAGAGGAGTTAGCGCCAATAGCACGAACAGTTACGGAGTAGTCAACGCCCTCAACGAAGTCGATAGCATTAACAAGATCAAAGGTAGCCTCGGTAGCCTCATATGCAGTACCGTTAACGCTTACCTCATACTTCTCTGCACCGGTAACAGCGTTCCAAGAAAGAACGGTGCCGTTAAGGAGAAGATTTGCGGGAGTTTCAAGAGCAGTCTTATTGTATACGTACTCGGAAGCATCGGGAGAAACATAACCCTCGGACTTGGGGAACACCTTAACTACGATGCCACCGTCAACGGGTGCGCACTCCTTAAGGCTTACGAAGGTCTGAGAACCGAAGTTCACGAATTCGTGATTGTGGCTTGCATTTCCGCACTTAACGGAAACCATATATCCCTCCGCAGAAGCAACCTCATTCCAGTAAAGGGTCTGAGAAGCCTCGTCAAAGCGGAAGCCACTTACGCTATCAAGAGTTCTGTTGTAAACGAATACATCAGATGTGGAAGAAGCATAACCGTCTGCAACAGCGGTAACGGTAAACTTAATACCGTCAGAGGTCATAGTACAGTTAGCAAAGTTGAAGACTCTGGACGTACCGTTGTCAAATGCAGTGTGATTGTGCTCGGGGTTGCCACACACTACTGTTACAAGGTACTTCTCTGCATGCTCAACAGTGTTGAATACAAGAACAGAGCCTACAACGTCAAACGCAGAAACCTTGGTGAGTGCCTTGTTAACGAAGTATCTAACAGTTTCAGAGTTGTTCTCTGCCCCGGAGTTAGCGAGAGCAGTAACCTTGATCTGATACTCACCCGCAGCATAGCTGCTGAAGGGTACGTTAAGAGTTGTAGCACCGGTGGTCTCATCAATGAGAACCTCACCGTCAGGACCGATTACCTTAACGTCGTAGGATCTTGCACCCTCAACGGTGTTCCAGGTAATGTTACCTGCAAGAACGTTAACAACGGGAGAAGCGAGCTTGCTGCCCGAAGCATCCTGAATCCAAAGTGCGTAAAGAGTTGTGTTTGCATCAAGAACCATTCCGTCCTCGTACTTGTGAGAAAGCATCTCACCGTTGAAGCTGGAGCTGAACCACCAACCACCAAAGGTGTAGCCGTCTCTCTTAAGAGAAGGAAGGTCAAAGAGCTTTCCGCCCGACGTAGGAACAGCATCAAGAGCAGCTGCGCCTTCGTAATTAGCGTCAAGCTTTACGGTAAATTCATTACCGGTTGCGGTTTCAGCACTCCATCTTGCAAATACGGTGGTGTCACCTGTAACAGGAGCAGAACCGAATGCATAAGGAGTGGTGAATGCTGCATCAGCATACCAACCAACGAATACAAATCCGTTACGGGTAGGATCCTGTGCAGGCTTGGATGCGCTCTTACCGTTAATAACGGTCTGAGCAGCTACCTCACTGCCACCGTCAACGTTGAAGGAAACGGTATAAGTGAGCTTTTTGAGGAAACGCATGCTTGCATTTTCAAATGTAAGAGCAATTACGTTACCCTCGTAGGTTGCGGTCACGTTTTCGACGCCCTCTGCATTAAAGTCGAGCTCAAGAGCACTGTCGGTAAGAGTATACTTACCGGAGTGGAGCACGCCCTTTACGTAAAGGGAGAAGGTATCACCGACATTAAGCGTCAGTGTATTTTCGTAGTTTACATCATCAAAGTAGTAAACTCCGGCTTCAGGCCATGAGGTCTTAGTCGGTTCATTCTCATCAGGAGTCTTGTTAGCATTAACAGCGATGCAGATACCTGTAATGATACAAGCAAGTGCAAGAACCGATGCCAAGATAATGATGAGAAGCTTCTTGTTAGCCTTAATGAAGCTAACAATTTGTTCCTTAGTTACCATAATGGAAACCTCCTAAATCATTTGTGAAACTGTATACATTAGCTTTTCTAAACCTAAGACTGCTCTGCCCCAAGCGCTAAACAGTCTTGGGTAAATATATTATCTAAGAAAAAGGTACATCAACAATGCAGCGACCGAGAAAGCACCAACGCATATGAGCAATATGAGACCGTAAACTGAAAATGCTGCTCTCATCATAGCCAAACGTTCTCTTGCCGTAGCAGATATGCGGTTCTTTCTCTTCTTGTCATATTCCTCCTGCTCCTCGGGGGTTCTACCCTCGAGGGCAGCCATAGAATATATCGTATCGCCCTTGTCCTCAAGATAAACAATTTTAACTTTCTTCTTTTTCTGCATCTTATTACTCATTTTCAGTATAAAGATGGCAGTTTACGAAGTGTCCGTTTCCGATATCCGTCATAACAGGTGCAACCTCACGGCACTTATCGGTGCAATGCTTGCATCTGGTGTGGAACTTACAGCCCTTAGGAGGATTTGCGGGGCTGGGAAGCTCTCCCTCGAGAGCTACGGGATCGGACTTTGCGTGGGGGTTAGCCACGGGTACTGCCGAGAAGAGCGCCTGAGTGTAAGGATGCTTTGCATTGTTGCAAATTTCCTTTGCAGTGCCCATCTCAACGATATTGCCAAGATACATTACCGCGATATCGTCGGAAATGTATTTAACAACGGAAAGGTCGTGGGAAATGAATATGTAAGACATTCCCTCCTCGCGCTGGAGCTTCTTAAGAAGGTTAATGATCTGCGCCTGAATAGAAACGTCAAGTGCGGATACAGGCTCGTCACAAATAACAAGCTTAGGCTTAACCGCAAGAGCTCTTGCAATACAGATTCTCTGACGCTGACCGCCCGAGAACTCGTGGGGGTATCTATCGTAGTGGTGGGGCTGAAGTCCGCATCTTGCCATTACGTTTCTTACGTAATCACTGATCTCGGAATCCGGCACAATCTTATGTACCTTTACAGCCTCGCCGATAATAGAACCAACGGTCATTCTGGGAGGAAGCGAGGAATAGGGATCCTGGAACACAAGCTGAAGCTCTGTTCTGAGATCGTAAAATTCCTTCTTGGATATCTTGGCAAGATCGTAGGTAGTCTTTTCTCCATTCTCATTAACCGAGGTATATTTTGCACTTCCCTCAGTAACGTCATAAAGGCGGAGAATGGTTCTGCCGAGAGTGGTCTTACCACATCCCGACTCACCAACGACACCAAGAGTTCTGCCTCTCTCAAGCTTAAAGGACACACCGTCAACGGCGCGAAGATAAGCAAGTGGCTTGCCAAAGAAGTTGGTTGCTACGGGGAAATACTGCTTCAAACCGTCTACCTCAAGGATATAATCCTTTTCCTCATTCTCGTTAGGCGCGCTCTGAAGGTTATCAAGAAGCTTTTCTTCCATCAATTATCTCCCCCCTTCTCCTCACACAAGTGACAGAATACACTGTGAGTAGGTGATATCTTAATTTCTCTCGGGTAACTCTTGCCCTCACACTCAGCACATCTCATGTCGCATCTGCCCTTAAACAGACACTCATCGGGAATGTTGATGGGATTGGGAACGTTACCGGGAATACTGTATAACTCCTCTGCCGCATCAGAAGCAAGCGAAGGCTTAGCCTTCTGAATACCTCTGGTGTAAGGATGCATAGGATTATCGAATATTTCATATACGGTTCCCTTCTCTACTATCTTACCCGCATACATAACTACAACGTAGTCAGCCATCTCGGCAACAACACCGAGGTCGTGGGTAATAAGCATAATAGAAGCACCGCACTCAGCCTGAACCTTTTTAAGAAGCTTAAGGATCTGGCTCTGGATAGTAACGTCGAGAGCCGTGGTAGGCTCGTCGGCAATAATAAGCTTGGGATTACCCGTAAGAGCGATAGCGATCATTACTCTCTGTCTCATACCGCCGGAAAGCTGGTGAGGATAGTAATCTACCATCGTCTCGGGCATGGGAATACCTACCATAGAAAGCATCTCGATAGCCTTTGCTCTCGCCTCTTCCTTCGTTGCCTCGGGATTGTTGAGATAGAAGACCTCCTCGATCTGATATCCTACGGTAAATACGGGGTTAAGCGAGGTCATAGGCTCCTGGAATATCATAGAGATATCCTTACCTCTGATTCGGCACATATCAAGAGTAGGCATCTTTGTGATGTCGTAACACAGATCACGTCCCTCATCGTCCTGACCGAGCTCGATGGAATTGAACTTGATCTTTCCTCCGACAACCTGTCCCTGGGGAGCCTGAACAAGCTGCATAATGGAAAGGCTTGTTACACTCTTACCGCAGCCCGACTCACCAACAAGACCCACAATAGAGTCCTTGGGAACCTCGAAGGAAATATTATTTACCGAGCGGACAACACCGTTGTCTGTGTAGAAGAATGTTTCAAGATTCTCTACCTCAAGCACGTTATCGTTAGAGCTCATAACGGTTGTGAACTGCTCGGGGGTGCGCTTCTCGCGCTTGATCTTCTCAAGACGCTTCATCTCGCGAAGATTGCTCTTTATGATCTCACGGCTCTCCTTGAGGCTGAGAAGATTAGGATTCTTATTTTTCTTACTCATTTTCATTACCTCTTGGACTTGGGGTCCATTGCATCACGCAGACCGTCGCCTACGAAGTTGAAGGCAAGAACTGCTATTACGATAAGGATACCTGCGGGGATCCAAAGATTGGGATAATACTGCATGGTAACAGGGTCGGTAGAGGACGAGATCATTGTACCCCAAGCAGCATACGGAAGCGGAATACCGAGACCGAGATAGCTAAGAGTAGATTCGTACAGGATAATACCGCCGAGACCAAGTGTCATCGAAACGATAAGCTGGGGCATAATGTTAGGTACAAGGTGCTTGAAGATTCTTCTCCATGTGGGGATACCCATAACCTCACAGGCTACGATGTATTCCTGCTCACGAAGGTAAAGTATCTGACCTCTTACCATACGGGCTGTACCACTCCAACCGAATACCATCATTATAAGCATCAGGTAGTAGATTCTCATAGAACTTTCAATATCCCATGAGTCGATAACCACGGATGCAATAAGAAGGATAGGAAGTGTGGGGATACAGTTAAGAATATCAACCAATCTCATTATAAGCTGGTCTACCTTGCCACCGAAGTAGCCTGAAATACCACCCATAATGACACCGATGATAGTTTCAAGGATAACGACTACGAAACCGAGTGTAAGAGAAATTCTTCCACCGTACATAAGACGGATAAATACGTCCATTCCCTTCTCGTCTGTACCGAGAAGGTGATCAAAGGAAAGAGGAGCGTAGGAGTTGATACCAACGGTTTCCTCAACGTACTGAATAACCGAATATTCATTTCCCTCAGCATCAGTAGTCTTGATATTTAGCTCTTTTATAGCTCTTTTAACCGTGGGAGTATGGTCGGTCTCAGTTTCAGCCCACTGATAGCCGAGCATATGCATCACGGGAGGTCCGATAAAGGCGAAGGCGAAGAGTGCAACAAGCATTATTACGCCGACAAGAGAGAGTCTGGAACGGAAAAATCTGCGCATTACGACTCTCGCAGGCGATAGCTCCTTGTAATGGATCTCCTCCTCCACAAGCTCTTCGTTATTGACCTCAAGCTCTGTGTTATTATTTATTTCCATTGTTTTCTCCATATTGCTCATTACTTTGAAAGCTTAACTCTCGGGTCAACTACTGCGTACATAAGGTCGGACAGTAATGTACCGATAACCGTAAGCACGGCAAGGAACATATTGTATCCCATGATAAAGGGAACGTCACCCTGCTGAAGCGCCTTGTAAGCAAGACGTCCAATACCATCGATAGCGAATACCTCCTCGGTAATCATCGCACCGCCGAACAGCGAGGGGAGAATACCTGCAAGAAGGGTCATAAGAGGGATCATTGTATTACGGAACGCGTGTACGTAGATAACCTTCTTTTCAGAAAGGCCCTTGGAACGCGCGGTACGAATGTAGTCGGAGTTAAGAACCTCGAGCATATTTGTTCTCGTATATCTCATAAGTCCACCGATGGACAAAACTACAAGAACCAGCATAGGCAGAACGAGGTGGTGGAGCATATCCAATACATATGCAATACCCTCACTGGAGCCGCCTGCGCTTACAAGACCGGAGGTCGGGAACCAACCAAGCCAGCTTGAGAACACCTTAATAAGAAGTGCCGCAAAGAAGAAGGAGGGCAACGAAATGCCTATCATAGTGATAACGGTTACCGAGTAATCGACAACCGAATACTGACGGGTCGCGCTGACTATACCGAGAGGAATAGCTATTGCAAACTGGAATACGAGTGCTACGAGGGATATCAGGAAGGATATCCACATATGCTCGGCAATAACCTGGTTAACGGGGAGCTGATAAAGGAAGGACTCACCGAAGTCACCCTTAAGCATATTGCCAAGCCAAGAGAAGTATCCGCCAAGCAGCGCTACGAATTTGTTCCAAACGGTGGCTACTTTATAATTTACAGTATACTCGTAGGACGAGCCGGTAGTAGTACGGACACTAATTTTACCTTCCTCCACAAAATACGCACCCGAGGCGATTCGGGTCTGGGTGTCGCCCGAAAGATCAAACAACGCCCAGCTCAAATCATCCTTTAATTCGAGTTTAAGTTTTTCGTCAGAGGAGTAATAGTTGCCTATATAGAATTTTGCGTAGGTGGATTTGCCATCCAAAACGTCATTATATGCTCTCTGCTTCACGTCTCTGCGAAGAACCTCGCCGTCGTGCTCGCCGCCGTTAATAGTTACGTCGAGATAGGCATCAGGCATATAAAGACCGTAATTTTTCTTGAATTCATCAATCTTTTCAGTAGTTATAGTTCCCTGCTGGATCTGTGCCGAGAATTTGCTTTCGAGATAATCGGTCGGCATAAGTCTTACAAGGAAATAAATTATAAGAGAAACTCCGAAAAGAACGATTATAGAAAGACCGAGTCTTTTCAGTATATATTTCAACATTTTAACTTTCCTCTTCCACTAATTAATGATTACTTAGTCTCATTAAGTCCAACTTCCCAGATACGAGCCATAGGTCCGTTGTAAGGAGTAAGCTCGGAGGGAGGAGTAAGAGTGGATACGTCGATAATGTTGGTGTTATATGCGAAGAGGTCACTACGCTGATATGTAGGAAGCTCAACTGCAAGCTCCATTACAAGATCAAGAGCGTCTGCATACAGCTCAGCTCTGCGGTCCTCATCAAGAGTCTCTCTCGCCTGATCGATGATAGCGGAAAGCTGCTTAACGAGAGAAAGCTCGGTGCTGAACTTATTTGCATTAGAGGGAGAAAGGATCGCATCGTAGCCCCAGTTAGCTGTAGAGCCTGCAGTAGAATCCATGTGGTATACCTGATACATATCAGGGTCTACACCTGCGCCCCAAGCAGCTGCCCAAACGGTAAGGTCGCCGCTGTTAAGCTTCTTCAGTGCGTTGATGTCAGGATCTACATCGATGTCGAAGCCGATCTTGTTAAGGATCTCTGCCGCCTTCTTCAGTGCAGCGTATGCAGGGTGGTCGGTGGTATCACCTGCAATGGTGAAGGTGTACTTAAGAGTCTGACCGTTCTTTTCGTAAACGCCGTCAGCGTTAAGAATGTAGCCTGCTTCCTCAACAAGCTTCTTACTTGTCTCACCGGTTTCATCATACGCATAGTACTGACCAAGCTCATCAACTCCATCGGGATATGCCCAAGAAGCCTTGGTCATAGGACGGGTAATAGGCTTGGAATAACCGAAGTAGTAATCTACCGCATAGTCGGTGTTGATAGCGTGCATGATCGCACGTCTTACGTTAATATCAGGAATAAACTCAGCATTGATACCGATATAACCGTAACCGTTGGTCATAATATCTGTACTTGCAAATCCGTCCTCAGACTTTGCAGCGATAGAGTCAATGTTCTCCTGCTTACAAGCGGGCTCAACGAAATGAACCTCACCGGAGTAGAGGGACTCGAGCATAAGGTTAGTAGAAACTACCTTGTAGTTAATGTACTTGATCTTTACGTCGAACATAAAGTTCTCGTTACGTTCAAAATAAACGAGGTTAACGTCCCAGAAGGTACCTGCGGTAACCTTGGAGCCGTCACCGGTACGGGTAGTTGCCTTGTAAGGACCTGCGCCTACGGGAACACCGATCTTATCGGGATTCTTGATTACAGCATCCTGGAATTCAATGCTACCGAACTCAAGACCGAAGTGAGACTCATAGTCGAAGAGAGCAATCTGCTCTGCGTTGGAGTAATAGTACATAGGAGCAACGGTAAATGCGAAGTTCCAGATAGCCTTGGGGTCAACCTTATCAATAGTGATCTGGAGAACCTCGTTACCGGAAACAACTGCGCCGTTAGCATCGAGAGTAGGAACACCGTACTCAACACCGTTTACTGTAACGGACTCGCTACGGTTAGCATACTTAATACCGGAGATGTTCTTGATTCTGTCTTCCTCATCAATGCTCTCGAAGTAAGCCTGCTTCTCAAGAGATGCGAAGTAATCAAGAAGCTTCTGAGCGGTAGCCCAACCAACAACGACGTCGATCATTTTGTTGGGAACGTAGCTGGTGAAGATAGCGTTGATAGCCTCATCCTCAGACCAGTTCTTGGACTTATCGCCAAGGGAGTAATCAAACACCTTGTTATCCTTGTCCCAGGTAATGAAGCCCTCGTTGTAAAGGAAAGCTTCGGTATCGGTGGTAAGGGTTACCTTATTGCCGTTCTTATCAGTAAAGGAAATGTCCTGAGCGGTACCCTTGGAATAGGTGTAGTCACTCTTAAGCTCCTCGCGGAAATACTTAACAGCAAGATTGTAGTCATCAACTACAGTGCCGTAAGCCTCTGCACCGTCATAACCGCTGTCCTTAAGCTGATTCATAACCTCGGTAAGCTCGAAGATCATTCCATCCTCGGTAAGGCTGGTACCCTCGTTGTCGTCATATACGATCTCAAGGCACTCTACAAGGCGGAGAACTCTGTCGGATGCGAGAGCGGTAAACTGTGCATTAAAGCCTTCCTGTACGTTCTCGTTACGGCTCTGTGTGCGGTACTCCTCAAGACCCTGGATCTCGGTGGAGTAAATGGTAGAGCTACCGTAGTAAGCAGGATCGAGATAAACGTAAAGGTTGAAGAGAACGTCCTTCATAGTAAGAGCCGAGCCGTCGGAGAACTTAAGATCGTTCTTAAGAACGAAGTAGTAGGTAGTCTCCTTGGGAGTTCCGTCCTCATTGTTGGTGGTAACTGCCTGGTAGTCAAGAACTACGCAAGCCTCATCCTTACCGTATGCTACCTTACCGTCCTTATCGGAGGAAAGCATACCGATCTGAGTCATACCTACAACCGATCCGTCAGATGCGGATGAGGAGTAGAAGGGGTTGAATACGCCGTCAAGCTCTGCGGTGGAAAGTACAAGTCGTGTGGTCTCATTATCAATAACTACTCCACCGCCATTGTTGTTACCGCCACCCACCAATACAGCGATGAGCGTAGCTACTGCGCCAAAGAAAAGTACAACCGCAAGAATGATAGCAACAAGCTTCTTGGGAGACTCTTTGGCAAAAGCAACGATTTTGTTTTTGAGTTCAATAAAGAAATTCTTCATTTTCTGTTTTTGCCTCTCTATTTATTTTATTATTAATTAACATATATAGGAACGTTGATGCTGCTTTCGTTTACAGTAACTACTGTGTTGTCGGCAGTTGTTTCATAGTACATTTGAACCTCGGTTGCAAGAAGCTGGTTAGTAATGAGAGTACCCTCAATGCTAACTCCCGATACGGTAACGTTGCCCATCTTAACGGCAAGCGCAGCAACCTTCATTTTATTAACGCTGTCTGCAACGCCGGTAACGTCGTAGGTAACACCGCTAAAGGAAATGTCTCTGATTATAGTACCGTCTCCAAGGCTGTTGAAGATGGCGCAGGATACGATTGCAGTACCCTTCTTTTTAACTGTGAAATTGGAAATGGAGAAGCCGTTGCCATTGATCTCACCGCTGTAATCACCGAGTGAAAGAGTTTCGCCCGCGCAATCAATGTCTGCGGTAAGATGAACGTTCTCGCCTGCCGAGATAGCATTCTTCAGCTTGGAGAGAGTATCAACGAAGGTCCATTTGCCCTTCATATAATCAACGTAAACGGGTACGTTAAGATCTGTGTCATTGCCGGGATGAGTATAAGCTGTATCCCATGCGATTTTACATTCAGGATCGGAATAGTAACCAAGAGCTGTGTAGCCGTTTCTATTCTTGGCAAAATTACGCCAGTCCTCAAACTTGTCACCGGAATTAACGTCATACTTACCGAGAGAAATCTGCTGTCCGTTTTCATCTATATAACAAACGGTATATGTAAGCTGAATCGCCTTTTTCCAGCCGGCGTAAAGTGTAAGCTGCTCCTGATCAATTACCTTATCAAAATCCCACTTGCTTGAGGGGCTGCAGCTCTCGTCGGTATACCAGCCAGTGAATACGTAGCCGTTACGGAAAAGCTTGTAGCCGTTAAGCTCACAGATGTCAAGCACGTAAGTGCCGGGGTAGTAAGCAAAATTGATCTTTGTGCTTACGCTTGATGTAGGAGTCTCGAGTGTGCCGCCCTGAAGCTCAAAGGTGGCAATATAGCGTCCCTCAAGACTTTGCTCTTCCCTGCCGCAGCCTGACAGTGTTACTGCCAGGACTGCGATAAGGAGAACAGATAATATTAAACAGATTCTTCTTCTGTTACTTCTGTTTCTTCTTTGCATACTGAAGTTCCCTTCTTCTTAATAAGTATTACGGCAACCGTAGCACCGCCACCAAGAACAAGCACAGAACCTACAACGATAAGAACGATCACCCATGTCTTAAGACCTTCCTTAGGCTGTTCGTTGTTATTATCGTTTTCACCGGGATTCTCAGGTGCTTCTTCCTCTGTACCAACATTATCCTTGTAGGAAAGGCTGAAGTCAACAACCTTGCCGTAGATAGCATTAAGCTCTGCTATCTTCTGATCAAGAACGGCTGCATTGGTGATAAGTGCCTTGTCGGATGCGGAAAGTGCGTCGTAAGCCTTCTTTGCTTCCTTAACGTTATTGAAGCAATATTCAAGCTTATCCATATCGTAGAGATGAGCAATCTTGTCGGTTACATAATCTACGTTGTACGCAGAGCGTGCGGTCTCGAAGGTTGCAAAGTATGCATCGTCTACAAACTCAACCTCCTCGGGATGAGCCATAAGAGCGTTGTATGCTGTAATTGCAGCATAAACAAGCGTCTTATCAAATCTGTCGATCTCCGCAGGAAGCTTGTCAACGGCATCCATAAATTCAACTGCGAACTTGCCTGCAGTGATTCCGGAGTTTTCTTCAGAGGTTGTAAAGTAAGCATTGTAAATGAGAGTATCGTAGCCAGAGCAGTTTTCGGGAAGAACTGCTACAAGACCGTCGGTGGTCTTGCTACCGATAATACCCTTGAATGTGTTGTAGTAAAGGGGTGCAGAAACTATGCCGTTTGCTACGAAGTAATAATCATACTTGTAAAGAAGATCAAAGTCACTGTAATCTGCCATATTGTCGTAATTGATCTCAATTCCCTCACCTGTCATAGTGCCCTCAAGCACGGGTGCATAGTAGGATCTGAATACAACGGTATTAAGCTTTTCACAGCCGTCAAACGCATAGTTACCTATGTATTTAAGAGTGGAAGGAAGAGTAACCTTTTCAAGGAACTTGTTACCGAGAGCTGCGCCGAACTCAACTCTTACCGTTCCCTCAAGAACGGAGTACTCGGCATCTTCCTTAGCCATGGGATAAGTTGTAAGAACGTAACCGAATTTGCCCTTGGTGTAAAGTGCGCCGCCGTCGATAATAACGTTATCAAGCTCTGCGGTATAAACCTTTTCACCGTCGATTACGGTGTAGAAGCCCTTGAAGGACTCGCTGGACTCAAAGATGTTAAGTCCGGCATCTCTGAGTGCGTTACCGATCTCAAACTCGGTAATTGCGGTGTAAGCAAACGCACCGTATCCAACGCTTTCAAGCACGGGAGCGTATACAGACTCAAGCTTAAGACAGCCTGCGAACGCCTGATCGCCAACAGACTTGAGGTTGGGAGCGTTAACGGTAACGATGTAATTCTTGCCATCCTCTTCGATGAATGCGTAGCCGTCAATGTGCTCTGCCTTCTCAAGGTTAAGATCGGCAGGAAGATTTACGCCGTAGAATGCGCCCTCGCCGATAGTTACGAGATTGGAAAGATCGATCTCGGTAAGAGATGTACATCCGTAGAATGCATAGTCACCAACCTCCTCAAGAGTATCGGTAAGAGTTACCGACTTAAGAGCCTGACACAATGCAAGTGCACCGTAGCCAAGGTTGGTAACCTTAGAAAGGTCGATGGACTCAAGGTAAATCATACCGTAGAATGCGCCCTCGCCTACGTATTCAAGAGAAGGAAGATTTACCGATTTTATATCGTTTGCTTTAACCGCCTCCTCGATGAGAGGACAGAATGCGCTGTTGCCTATGATCTTAAGGCTGGCCGCATCAAGTACTGCAAGTGCATAACAATCGCTGAATGCGCTCTCCTCGATCTCGGTGATCTTAGGAGCAACGATCTCGGTAAGGGATGTACAACCGTAGAATGCGTACATAGGAATAGTTCCGGTAAGATCCATGAAATCAAAGGATGTAAGTGATGTACATGTGTAGAATGCCCCCTCAGCAAGAGTTGCATCACCCGCAAGGCTTACAGTCTTGACACTGGATTCTGCGAACGCATATTCACCGATCGATACGTTTTCTCCGAGAACAACGCTCGAAAGAGTGATACAATGGTAGAATGCGCCAATACCGATCTCTGTTGCACCGGAAAGATCTACGTTCTTAAGTGCAGAATCGTAGAATGCATAGTGACCTACAGAGGTAACACCGGAAAGATCGATATTTCTGAGGTTTCCGGTACCGTAGAATGCGAAGTCAGCGATAACGATCTCGCCATCGGGAAGCTCTACGGTATTAAGCTTGGTACAATCGGCAAATGCATTTTCACCGATATATTTGAGAGCAGAACCGTCCTCAAAGATTACGGTAGCAAGCTTGGGAAGAGATGAGAATGCTCCGCTGCCAATCTCCTTAACACCCGCGATAACGGTATAGGTGTTAGAAGAAGCCGCAGCAGGAAGAACGAATACGATGGTATCCTTTTCCTTGTTGTAAACAGTTCCGTTTTCCTTTATATATATATTGGAAGAATTTACGTCAATGTCAAAGGTCTTGACGTCGCGGAAGAGTGCTACGCCGAGATATGTAAGCTCGGTGTCAGCAGAAAGCTTAAGAGTAGCAAGTCCGGAGCTTGCAAATGCATCGTCACGGATCTTGATTGCGCCATCGGGAAGCTGAAGCGATGTAAGCTTCTTACAGCCCTTGAATGCGCCTGCGCCGATCTCCTCGAGAGAAGACTTTATATCAACCGATTCAAGCACCTTACAACCTTCAAATGTGGAAATACCGAGGTAGGTAAGGTCATTTACGATCACAAGGCTCTTAAGAGCTTCACAGCCCTTGAACGCCTCGTCAGCGATGCTGTCACCGTATACGGTTACAGAGGTAAGCGCAGTGTTTTCAAACATCTTCTCGCCTACTCTTGTGCTCTCGCCAAGGTCAACAGACTCAAGCTTGGAGCAACCGGAGAATGCGCCGATGCCTATTCTTACAAGCTTTGTAAGAGGAAGACTGTAGAATCTGGTATTCTTAAATGCGTAGTTACCTACAGAATAAAGCTCAGCGGTCTTTGCGCCACCGATATCCTCACAGGAAAGGCTCTTACAGTCAGAGAACGCATAATCTGCAACGACCTTTACGTTATCAAAGTTAACGTTCTTAAGAAGTACGGAATCTGCAAATGCATACTCTCCTATAGTCTTACATGTAGTAGGAAGCGTAACGTCTGTAAGCTTAGTACAGTTGAAGAAAGCATACTTGTTGATAGCCTCAACACCCTCGGGAATAACTACGGATGTTACGGTGTTGTTACCGATAGCAGATTTTTTCTCATCTATATCGTAATAACCGTTTTCGTCCTTCTCTACCTCCTTCTCGTTATCGAGATCGTAGTGAGAGAATGCAAAGTCACCGATGTACATAATACCCTCGTCATCAGGGATCACAACGTGACCGCCCTTACCCTTGTACGCAACGAGAGTTCTGTTCTCAATGATAAACTCGCTCTTTACGTTAACAGAAAGACGCGCTGCAAGGAGAGAGGTCTTACCGTCAATGGTGATCTTAAGAGTAATTCTTGCACTACCCTCGGACTCTGCGGTTACTACACCGTTTTCATCAACGGTAGCAACCTTCGGGTTACTGGAGGTCCAGGAGAGTGTGTATCTGTCCTCGGAAATATTCCAAGGCTTGATCTGAGGATTAAGCTTTATCTGCTCCGAAGGATAGCAGGAAATGCTGTAATTGCCATCGAAGTAGTTAATAGAACCGGTAGAACCAATCTCGGAATAATCGATATCACTGTTAAATGCAAACAGTGTTTCGTACGAAAGGAAATCAAGGTCCTCAATAGATACGTTCTGTCCGGATTCGGGATTATCTGTGATTACCTGGTCGGTAACCTTAATGACAATTTGCTTGTACTGTGGAACGTTGAGATAGCTGTCGTTGACGTTAGTCTTTTTCACCCAGCTATCACTGGTAACGCTTATCGTTGCACTACCCTCTTTAAGTGCCTCGATCTTACCCTGATGAATAGCTACAACAGACTCATCGGAGGAGATCCACTTAAGTGTGTTGAGGTAATCGGGAGATACAGCGTCGGTGGTGTCCTTGTATACAAAGAATGATGTAAGATCGAAGGTCTCGTTGATGTCAAGCTCGATCTCATTCTCCATAAACTCAATATCACCGTCGGTGTTATCGAAGGGAATGTAGCAGATAGAAGCGTTCATCGCATAGTCGTCGATGTAGAGGGTCAAACCGCTGGACATCTTCGTAGTTGAGATAATATCGAGATAATCGGTGATCTCGAAGCTGACGAGAGTGCTCTCGCCACGATTTTCCTGATAGATAGGAATAGGATTCTCCGAAATGGAGGAGTATGTAAGAACCTCTTCCTGCTTGGTTTCATCGAAGGTATCATAAACTCCGATAGGACGAACGGACATTGCGTAATGGTTATCGTAAACGGTAAGGTCTACGTAATATCTGTTCTTGTCAAGCGCCTTATCGTACTCGGTCCTGTACTTATAATCAACAATGGTAGGAGCCTCGTAGTCGATATAGAAGGAGAAGGTGTATGTATCGGAAATATTATCTCCACCGTCCCAGTCAAGCTTTGCGCTCATGGTAACCTCAAACTTGGTGTTATTGTTACCGATAACCTCACCTGTTTCATAATTTACGGTAGGAAGGTTAATGCTGCAAGCATAGGGGTAAGGCGAGCCGTTGAAATGCGCCTTATAGCAGTTATACTGAACATCCTCCCAGACAACATCACCTGTGGATGTGTCAACGATCTGAATGCTCATCTCCTTCGCTCCACGGAGAAGACCTGCGAACACACCGTAAATACCACTGATAGTGTCAGCATAATAGGATATAGCAGCTCTTTCCTGGGTTGCAGGAATAGCGGTATAACCGGGAGCCATGTTATATACATAGCTGCCGAGAGGAAGAACATAGTCGTAGTAGTAGCTGCCGAGAGGAGTGGTTGCATAGTAGTCAGCCTTGATCTTCTCGTCATCGTCAATAGCGTCGTTGTGAGCCTCGGTCTCAACCTCGTAATAATCAAGGTCGAAGAGGGGAGCCTCTGCCCAATCTCCGTAGAACGCAAGGAATGGAGCGTTAAGATCAATTCCCTTCTCCTCGGTGCTGTCGAAGGTAATATAACCCTCAACGTACATACCGTTTACGAAGGTAGAGTTAAGATAGCTCTTATCCTCGGCAGAGAGTGTGATGGTGACAGTAACCTTTGCGGTAGCACCTGCAGCAACAGTAACGATACCGTTTTCAAGAGTGCCGCCCTCAACAGAGTACTCGGAGGTGTTGGAAAGAATGTAAGCCATTTCTGCTACGTATTCGGGATCGGATACCGATACGCTCTCGGTCATAGTAATGTTGCCGAGCTTGTAGGAAAGAGCTCTGTCTGAAATATTATTGAGGTTAACGGTCATTTTATAGACACCCGAACGAGTGGGGTCGTCTTTAAGCTCAAGCTTAGTCTTATTAATGCCGTCAACAGAGAGATATGCGGGGGTTGTAGTGGACTTTGCAATATCTGCAATACCTGCGCCCTGCTTTCTGGGAGAATAGGGATTACCCTTTTTGTCAAGAGCGATAGTCGCGGTGGACATTGTGAGCTGGTTAACCAGATCTCTTACCTCAACAACCGAAAGCTCGGGGAAGGTTTCCTTAACGTACTGGCGGATAAGAACGGTAATACCGCACATATTGGGAGCCGCCATACTTGTACCACTAAGCTTATCGTATTCACCGCCTACAACGGCTGAAAGGATGTTACCGCCGTGAGCCGTGATCTCGGGCTTAAGAGAAAGGTCGGGATTAGGTCCCCAGGATGAGAAGTCGGACATAAAGGGACCTGCTACGTTTTTAAGGTCAAATTCAAGAGTGCCGGACTCCAGCGCTGCAAGAAGGTCACCCTCATCCTTACCAATGAATACGGCAGGAATCTTAGCATCGTTACCGATGGTCATTGTAAGATCACCGAAAACGTTGTTATAAACGATAACAGCAATAGCGCCTGCCTCGGCAGCGTACTGCACCTTTTCTTCGAAGGTAATATCACCTCTCTTAACGAGAGCGATCTTGCCGTTAACGTCGATGCCGGCATAGTTTATCTTCATACCTACACCGGGTACGGTAACGTAATCGAACACCACGCTCTCGCCCTCCTTGATGCCAAGCATCTGGAAGAAGTCGTACTCCTTTGCAGAGGTGTCAACCGAGGGGGTGAAGAAGATGGGGTTAGAGCCGTTAGCAAACATGTAGTTGTCCTTGTTACCATTAATGGAGGCAACGGACATAGCTGCATCGTATGTAGAAGGCGAACCGACAGTCGCAGAGTCGGGATTCTCGGTCTTATTGGTATTACCGTTTTCCGAGCCGAAGCCGCTACCGTAATCGTTAGAAGCTGCAACGACAAGAGAAATGCCTGCCTCCTCTATTCTGTTGTATACGTCATTCTTGTACTCTTTGTCAGGTGCGCTCTCGTATGTGAATCCACAGGAAGCACCAAGGCTCATGTTGATCGCGTCAACACCGAGAATAATGGAGTCCTCAAGAGCTGCAATGATATCACCCTCTTCAGCGCCGGAATCATAGTCACTGAATACCTTCATGATAGCAAGCTGTGCGTCGATAGCAACACCGGTAATTTCTGTATCCTTACCTGCAATAATGCCGGCAACGTGAGTACCGTGGCTATTCTCGAAAGGCATAATGTCAGGATCCTTGTCGGCATAGTCGTAACCGAATGCGATCTTGTCACCGGTGATATGGCCGTAATATACCTCACGGCTTGTAAGACCTCCGTTGAGGCTATAAGCCTGAGTGCCGGGAAGAAGCTCCTCAATCATCTCACGGTTGTAATGAGGATCAGCGATCTGATAGCTCTTGAAGGCACTGTGAGAGTAATCGCAACCAGTGTCAAGAATAGCAACAACGGTGTCCTTACCGGTATAGCTTACGCTCTGGCTGTTGAAAATACCGGTATGGTAAACGTCAACAGGGTTATTTACCGCATCAGCAGGAAGGTAAGAGTTAGAGATCATTACTCTCTCAACTCCCTCTACGGAAGTGATCGCATCGATCATATCGTAGGTTGTCTTTACAAAAGCACCGTCGGCAATATGAACGTAGCTGTATCTGACGTCGTTTACAAGGCCCTCAGCAACAAGACGGTCAAGAACGGTATTCTGTCTTGCGACAAGCTCGTTCTTATAGTCGTTTGCGATCTTAGTATCCTTGAATTCCTCGTAGGTCATAACACCTGCATAACCGGATCTCGAATATGCATCAACAAGCGAGTCGTCGGAGAATGTAATGATAAGTCCTACACTACCCTTAAGCTGGTAGTCGCTTACCTTCTTGACCAATTCCTTATTAAGAGTTTTGATCAAATTCTTTTTGAGCTGCGCTGTGATCTCATCCGCATCAAGCTTTACGATGCCGGAAGGAGATACGGAGTTAGCTCCGTCGCCGCTCTGAGAAATCTGATTGGCAATAGCGCCGATGCTGATTGCAAGCACCTGCGTAATCAACACAAGTGCAAGAATAAACACAACGCATCTTGGCATAGTGCCTCTCAATTTCTTTCTGTTTTGTTTGGGTTCTTTGCGCATTTGAATTTCCTCTATTTCTTTTTTTATTAAACAAAGTTGATGGCGACAAAATCTGTGAGACGGATTTTGCGCTTTCCTAAGCTGTAACAGTAAAGCCAATTTTACTTATTATATTATATCACATGCGCGAAAAAAAAGCAATATTTAATATATAATTTATTATTTTTCGTCATTTTTACAAAATTTGTGCATTTTTGCAAGTTTGTTCTGTGTAACTTGCACTATTGTTTTTGAGCTGAATATGAAAGTTTGCCCAAAAAATTTACTAAAAATTCACATTTAAATTTTATCAGCATCAGAGACGGATAACGAGCCTAACACGATTCAAAATATTTATATAAATCTTTGGCGCATACGCATCGCGATTGTCAAGTAATTTAATATGCCCAAACCTATGATTTTCTTCCACAAAGAAATTGTTTATTTTGTTTGTATTTTTTAAATAAATGCATAATTATTCATCAATTATGCATGGCAAATTTTCCCTCAAAACATCCCCAAAATGCAACTTTTTGCTTCACAAAATTCGTGACATAGATAGGTATATTTGAGGACGCTAACTCCTCTGCAAATAAAAAAAGAACCGCCTCACACGGCGGTTCTTTTCTACATTATTATTATTATAATAAAATGCTGAATGCGATTGCGATTTGAGCCAAATAATATGCAACGTGCAGAGCGATATTTTGCTTGAATTTGGGATTTTCTGAAAGCTTGTATGCGAAAAGAATGTTATCGCTTGCGGCGAAGAGTATACCGCCAAGTGCAAAGAGTCCGGCACCCACAGTAAGCTGCTTAAAGAACACTCCGATCGCCGTGGCTGCCATAAATATCACGATACATATGTAAAGCATCAGCGAGTATTTCATGCTTCCCTTATAGAATTTTCTATATCTCTCATAAATCATGGAAAGTGTTGCTAAAACAACGAACGAGACTATCAAAGCAACAACGCTTAATTTCCCGTTTGAGAACAATGCAATTATGTAAAGTATGTGACCGATAACAAAGAAACTGCCACCACCGATGAAAAACTGCATATCATATTTAGGCAAATTTTGACAAAGGGCAATAACCTCGTCACCAACGATGCCAAAGCAAAGACCGATAAAAATGAGAGTAGATGTTATTGACGGCTCGCTTGTCAAAAGACCGACTATGCCGAGTATTACGAAGCACAGGCTTGCAACTCCCTTAAAAAGCAGAGCGTGATTAAATTTACCACGATAAAATGCCATTAAAAACAGTGTAACAAATACACCGCAAATCGGCACTAATAGGAATCCTGCAAGCATTAACTCGGGTGTCATACATCCTCCAAAAAGATCTTTTATTTAAGTATAGCACATAAAATTGCACTTTGCAATACATTTGTCACATAAAAAACAAAAATACAAAAAATCTTAAGATTGACAAGGCATGGATCAGATGATATAATGTAGTTATGGAGGTGCGGTATGGAACAGATTCACATAAGCGAAAGCAACCTTTTAATAGAAAATAGAATTTTCAGCA
Source organism: Eubacteriales bacterium (assembly GCA_045128515.1). GTDB lineage: Bacteria > Bacillota > Clostridia > Oscillospirales > CAG-272 > UBA1740. The sequence continues at coordinate 42,324 of JBGVRO010000052.1, forward strand.
GCTCACACTATGCCCGAGAGGAAATGGACGACGGCACAAAAAGAGGCACCTTCAGAAGCTACACACTACTTGTCGACGGAAACAACGTCCATTTCAAAAACTGTGTTTTCGAAAACACTGCAGGACGAGGATGCGTCGTAGGACAGGCTATTGCCCTATATCTTGACGGTGATGGAATCACACTCGAGGATTGTGTTCTTCGCGGACATCAGGACACTCTATTTCTCGCTCCCCTGCCCGACAAGGAGATAATCCCCGGCGGTTTTACAGGGCCAAAGCAATTCACAGACAGGGTCAGACGAACATATCACTTTAAAAATTGCAGAATTGAGGGTGGTGTTGATTTTATTTTCGGCGGTGCAACGGCATATTTTGATAATTGTGAATTCGTAAGTGTTGAAGAGGGCTATGTTTTCGCCCCCTCCACCCCCCAAGACGTGGAGGTTGGATTTGTAGCAAGAAACTGCAGATTTACCGCAATTGACGGAGTATCAAAGGGATCCTGCTTTATTGGTCGTCCATGGAGAAATCACGCTTATATCAGGCTTGAGAGCTGTTATCTCGGCGAGCATATCAACCCACGCGGATTTGATGATTGGGGCAAAACAGAGTCTCACGAAACGGTAAGATTCTACGAAACCGGCTCATTCGGTCCGGGTGCTTTTGGAGCGCGATCGGAGTTTGTGAGCGCAACTTGACAACTATAGATTATATTTACGCACTTTAACGTTCAAAAACCAGCCATTAAACCAAATAAATATCCCACCGTGCAAAATTTTCGCACGGTGGGACTTTTTTATGAATTATGCTTTAATTATAATACGCGACCTATTTCCTCGTTGCGGATATTAGCACCGGTGCAATCACCGCCTGCAGTAACAGTTACGTTAGTAGCAGTATTGCCGTATACATAATCTGCCTTTGCAGCACCTGCGATCTGACCTGCGTCACGACCTGCAGTTACGGTAGAATTCTGTGCGTTGTTGTTAGTTACAACACCCTGGTTAACGTAACCAACGATAATGCCTGCCTTGTCGCCGCATGCATCGTCATTTGCGTGAGTGCAGTTAACGGTAGCATTCTTAACGGTACAGTTAGAGATCTTACCGGAAAGATAACCTGCGATTACACCAGTCCAGTGGTGACCGTTTACCTCTGCGCCATCAACGGTAAGGTTTACGATCTGAGCATCTCCTGCATCGATAAAGCCGAAGAGACCTGCAGCATAGTTCTTACCCTCATCGTAAGCGTTATCGGTAACCTTAAGGTTCTTAATGGTGTAGCCCTTACCGTCGAACATACCCTGGAAATATGTAGCAACACCGTTTCCACCGGTCTGACCAATAGGAGTCCACTCTGCGTTCTCAAGGTCGATATCAGCGCCAAGAACTACAAGCTTGCCTGCAAAGCCATTGCCGTTAACGTTAACCTCGTTAGCAAAAGCAAAGAGCTCTTCCTTGGTAGTGATAACAAGGTCAGGGGTAACAACCTTAATTACCTCGTTATCGCTGCAAGTAAAGTTGAAGGTAGCAACGTCGGTGTCAGTCTCATAAATGAAGAGACCCTGATCGCCTGCCTGACAGTTGATGAAATCACTGTTCTTAATGGTAATAGTGGTATCTGCGTTTACATCACCAATTGCCACACCGGGCTTCTTGGAGATGTTGTCGAAGGTACAGTTGTCAACGAGAATTGTGCCAACCTCTGTGCCGTAATCCTCATGAGTCTTAAGACCGCGAGGACCTGCGAAGGTACAACCGGTGAAGGTTGCATCGCCGTTAGCTACCCATACGCCGTACTCGTTATCCTTGTTGGAGTTGAAGGTACAGTTGGTGAAGATAGCGGAATCGCCCTCAACCATAACTGCATTTACGAACTCAACGTTCTCGAATACTACGTTACCCTGGAACTCAAGATAACCGAATTCCCAAGAGCCTTCTGCATAAGAAACGGACTCGTCAACGATCTTAGCATTCTTGATTACAAGAGTACCGCCGTTAGCCATACGGATGGGGCCAACACCTGCGCCTGTAGCGGTGATTGTGTTACCGTTAGCGTCGATGATAAGCTCCTTAACAGCAGCATTTTCGTCAACCCAAGGAGTAGAACCGAGTGCTGCGCCTGTTTCCCAGCTCATAGGAGCTGCGAGCTGAACGAGAACGGACTCTTCGGTTGCGCTGTTGATCTCTGCAAGAGTACCTGCAAGAGTACCGGTGCTGTCAACGGTGTAGGTCTTCTCTGTGTAAACTGCATCCTTGTCGTAGTCAGGACCAAAGCTGTCGTTTTCAGCAGCCTGCTGAGTTGCATAGAGGTTTACGCCAAGCTCGATGGTAGGCATATCGTCCTCACGGTAGTTAGCCTCGTTGCCAACAGACTCAGGCATGTAAACGATAAGAGCTACGTAATCACGGCCATTAACCTCGAGCGCTGTGGTCGCACCGTTGTAATCGGTAAGACCCTTGGAGTCGCCTGCAGCAGCAATAGCCTCTTCTCTGCTGTAAGCAGTAGTAGGCTCTGCGTCGAAGGGAACAACGCTGAATACAAGGTGATCGGAAAGCTTGAACTCCTCACCTGCTACGTTTGTGCCGGCATCTTCATCGATGATGTTAACGCCAAGCTTGTACTTGAGAGCGAGAGTACCGAGGTTAGCAACCTCAAGATATACAACCTCTACTCTGCCGGGCTCCCAAAGAGCATCGGGATCAAACACCTTAACTGTGTCATCTACATCTGACCAGCCGGTGATTGCGCCATTTTCAATCTTAGCATACTTGAGACCAATGTCAAGATTACCGGACTGAATGATGTTGTTGCCACTTGTCACACTATCGGTAAACCATGCAAATGTTGTTCCGAGAAGAGCAGATACGCACAACACGAGAACAAGAGTTGCAGAAACCAAAGCGGACTTTGTGCTTCTTCTTGTAGTCATTTTCATGACCTCCTTAAAACATTAGATTCGTGAATTTTTATTAAAAAATACACGCATACAGGTACATTATATAATTTTATTAAAAGATTGTTATTTTTTAGTTCATAATTTTACTTTAAAGTTGACAAAAGTTTTATTAATTTCATATTTTATGCAAAAAATTAATTATTTTTAAGAATTTATTCAAAAAATTTAGTTGAATTAGTCAAGAAAAAGGTCTATAATAAAGTCAGAAATACATTCTTTTCATTTTTTGGAGGATTTTGCCGTGAAAGAAGTCGTAGAAGAAAACAAATACCAAAAGAAAATAATTACGATACCTAACCTTCTGTCGTTGGTAAGACTGTGCCTTATACCTGTAATAGTATGGCTGTATCTTGGAAAAAAGGACTATATGCTTACAGGAATATTCGTACTGATCTCCGGACTTACCGACGTTGTTGACGGCTGGATCGCAAGAACCTTTAATATGATAAGCGACCTTGGCAAGGTGCTTGACCCCATTGCGGACAAGTCTACCCAGGCGGTGGTAGTAATCCTTTTGGCAACCAGATTTCCACTGATGCTACTGCCCTTGTCTATTGGAATTATCAAGGAAATATTTATGACGGTAAGCGGTTACTTTGTGGTTAAAAAATGCAACGTTGTACTTGGTGCTGAGTGGCACGGAAAGCTTGCGACAGTATTGCTGACCTTAACCATGGCATTGCACCTTGTATGGTTTAATATTTCGCCTGTTCCATCTGCTATTACGATAGTGCTTTCGGGTATATCAATCGCGCTGTCGCTAGCACTTTACGCAGTAAGAAATATCGGATATTTAAGAGGAAAATACAAGGCAGAATGCAAAAATGCGACCTGAACGGTCGCATTTTTTATTTTAAAGCTCTGGATATTTCAAGAAGTCTGTCGCGGATTTTTATAAGCTTTGGACAGTGCTTTTCACACCTTCCGCAGACGATACACTCACCTGCTTTGCGGTATCCCTTGTCTGTAACAAGAGCCTTCTCTATATCGAGAGCTTCGGCAAGATCACCACTTTTTATCAGATGATTCATCGCCTCAAACGAGCCGGGAATACCGATATTTTTCGGACAAACAGGAATGCATTTATTGCATTTGATACAAGGGATAAGGTTGGTTTCTTCTGTCATGGGGTTGCCTTTCATTAAGTCTTACACAAATTCATTTGTAAGTATTATAGCACAATTTGAAAGACAAATCAAGGTGGTAGTGTATATTATCGTTTTTGCGTATCATATCACTAAAAGGTGGGTTTTGACACTTTTTGTCAATATTCCAAGCCTTGCCGTTTACAAGCAAGCTTGACACGCTCTGCGGCTGGAATGCGAACCACATTCGCGCTTTGCGCGAGGTGGTCAATCCACGGCTTCCGCTAAAAAACAAAACGGACGCCGCAAGGATGTCCGTTTTGTTTTTGGTGGAAACGGGTGGGCTCGAACCACTGACCCCCTGCATGTCAAGCAGGTACTCTGACCAACTGAGCTACGCTTCCTTATTGCTTACATTATATAATATTGAGGCCGTTTTGTCAACCTCAAAATAATTATTTCTTAAGTAGTATTTTCGCTCTTGCAAAAAGTATTTATTTATGTTATAATAAAGCAGTTATGGATAAAACACAGCGAAAATATAGAAATGAGGTTTTTATAATGGCAAAAACTGTTCAGGACATTTTGGCTCTTATTAAGGAAAAGGGCATCAAAATGGTTGACTTTAAGATGGTTGACATTAACGGTCAGTACCGTCACGTTACTATTCCTGCAGATAACTTCTCCGAGGAGGTTATGACATACGGCATCGGCTTCGATGCATCTAACTACGGCTATGCAGTTGTTGAGAAGAGCGACATGGTATTCATTCCCGATCCCGACACAGCTCTTATCGATCCCTTCTGCGATATCCCCACTCTTTCCATGACGGGTAATGCGATGATCATTGATTATCCTAAGAACCGTCCCCTTCCCCAGTATCCCAGAAATATTATCAAGGCTGCCGTTGACTATATGAAGGCAAGCGGTGTGGCAGACGAGATGAAGATCCTGCCCGAGTTTGAGTTCTATCTCTTCGACAACGTTGGTTGGGAGGTTGCGGGCAACTCTATCGGTGTTACTCTCGATGCAAAGCAGTCCTACTGGAACAGCGGTGTTGAGGGTCTTGGCGTTGTAGTTCCCAAGCAGAAGAACTATCACATTGCAAAACCCTTTGACATCTCCTACGAGTGCAGAAGCGAAATGTGTCTGCATATGCTTGACGCAGGTATTGAGATCAACTATCATCACCCCGAGGTTGCCGCTTCCGGTCAGTATGAGATCGAGCCTCAGCTTGGCGAGGTTGTTCACATGGCAGATGCGACCATGATGATCAAGTACATCATTCACAACACTGCCCTTAAGTATGGCAAGAGCGCGACCTTTATGCCCAAGCCCATCTACGGTGAGGCAGGCAGCGGTATGCACGTGCATATGCTTCTCTTCAAGGACGGCGAACCTGTATTCTCCGATGATAACGGCTACGCGCACCTTTCCGAGACCGCACATTATTTTATGGGTGGTATCTTGAAGCACATCTCCTCGCTTTGCGCAATTACCAACCCCTCTACCAACTCCTTCAAGCGTCTTGTTCCCGGCTTTGAGGCTCCTGTAACCGTTGGTTACGCTACCTCTAACAGATCTGCAGTTATCAGAATTCCCGCATATGCAAAGAGCCCTGACAAGCGTCGCTTTGAGCTTCGTAATCCCGATGCTACCTGCAACCCCTATTTCTGCTATGCGGCAATCCTTATGGCAGGTCTTGACGGTATTAAGAACAAGATCGATCCTCACGCAGAGGGATGGGGTCCCTACGACTTTAACCTCTTCCACCTTCCCGAGGAGGAGAAGGCAAAGCTTAAGGGTCTGCCCACATCTCTTGAGGCTGCTCTTGATGCTCTTGAGGCTGATCACGACTACCTTACCGTAGGCGGTGTATTCCCCGAGGAGCTTCTCAAGAACTTCATTAAGACCAAGAGAGCCGAGTGCTCCGAAATGTCTAAGATTCCTCATCCTGCAGAGTTCGACAGATATTACAATCTTTAATAAAAATTATTCCCCGTACCGATCAAGGTACGGGGTTCTTTTATTTTATTATCGATTCTATAAGCGCATTGCAACCGTCTGTAACGTCGCGATATGTTTCCTCGAAATTGCCCGTATACCAGGGGTCGGCAACATCGCCACCGCGGTCAGTCAGTTCGAGAAGCTTAATGACCTTGCCATCGGGGTCTGATCCGAAAATTCGAAGCATATTTCGGATATTATAGGAATCCATACCAACAAAAAGGTCGTACTTATCATAATCCGAGCGAGTAAGCTGAGTTGCCTCGCGACGGTGATAGGAAATGCCGTATTTCTCGAGAATACGTTTTGTGCCATAATGAACGTCGTTGCCTATTTCCTCGGTAGAGGTTGCGCTTGACGAGGCGGTGATTTCAGACTCGAGACCGCGCTTTTTAATCATATCAAGAAAAACAAATTCTGCCATTGGGCTACGACAAATGTTGCCGTGGCAGACGAACATTATTTTAATCATAATTTCACCTCAACAGGTTTATCAATAACCATGGACTCGGGAGTAACGATACAGTCGTAGGCATATATATCCACTCCTGCCTTTTCTGCACGACGGAGGGCATCTCCAAACGCTTTATGAGTTATATCATTGGGACGGAATTCATGTATTCCCTTCATTTGAATAACGAATAAAATTGCAGCGCCACAGCCTTCCTTTTTCAGGCTGATAAGCTCCTCAATATGCTTTATTCCGCGCTCGGTGGGAGCATCAGGGAAAGAAGCTATACCCCCATTTTCAAGAGTAACGCCCTTAACCTCAAGAAAGGTGGTTTTACAGTCCTCCTCGATGCAAAAATCAAAGCGAGAGCTTCCCTTTGTTACCTCGCGCCGCACACCGGTCGCATTAGGAAAAAGGCGATTTTTCACGAACTCCTCCGCTGCCTCATTTGGCGCCCCCGAGTCCATATTTATAAGTATGCTTTCCCCATTTTCAAGACTTTTTTCGACAGCTACAAGATCGTATTTCGTCTTGCGCTCTCTCCCCGTCGGTTCCTCAAGATAAACCGTCGCACCTGGCACAAGAAGCTCGCGGCATCTGCCCGTGTTTTTAACGTGACAAACGACCTCCTCACCGTTAAGATCACACAACGCAATAAAACGGTTTGGACGAGAAACGAAAGTTGCTTTATGTATGTTTTTGTAGGTCATTTTATATTCTGCCTTTATTTATTGCTCGCTTTTAAATTTTTCAAGAGCCTTTGACATGAGAGCTCTTTCGCTCTCGATTTCCTGCTGATAGGGGAATTTGTGAGCGATTTTTTCATATTGCGCGAGTATTTTTTCAGACTTTGCAACGTCAGAATTTTTCAGCAAAGCGATAGTATATTCGGTACGAATTACAGACGGATAATTCTTCATTGCGGACATAAACTTCGCAAGCTCAGGAGTCAAAAGCCCCTCAACCTCTCCGCTATCATTTATAAGTCTGCAATATACGAGATCACAGGTAAGCAGGCTACGGTGCAAGCCTACGATGTTATAATCTGAATTAAGCAATGCCTCAGTAGCCTCCTCCACAGCCTTAATATCTCCGCTGTCAAAGAGTCTGCCTGCTGCACAAACCGCCAAAGCAGCATTATGTGTATTCTGCATATCTGCACCGTTCGGAAGTGTGAACCACTCGTCGGGCATTTCTGATAGGCGAAGTCCCTCGGTCTGTGCCGCGTTAATAAGAAGCTGCTTTTTAAAGGATGATGCTGCCTCGGGATTTTTCGACAGCTGAAGCGCGTTCATACCGTCGTTGGCAATACCGCCCAAATTCAGCGGAATACCGTTGGTAAGCAACATAAAAATGGATAACACAGCGCTCATCCATAAGAACGTAGAAAGAATATATACTTTGGGAAGTATATTGTTCAACGCAAAACAAAGGATAGCAAAAATGAGGTTGAAAATAATGCCACCAAGATTGTAAAGAATTACCGATGCCTTGGTTTCCTCATGCTCGGGCGGAATCATAAGACATTGTCCGCCTGTTCCCATAAGCTTAAAGCGACGAAGATTTAGTTTGCCGTCCTGCTTAATAAGCATAAAACTCCATATGCGGAAGGAGCAGAAGCGATATCCTGTAAGCAAGCCGAATACGAGATGACCGCTCTCGTGTACGATCACATTAATATTATAAGCAAGGAAAATGGCAAGAATAAAGTCCAAGAAATACATAACTCCATCTATTCCGTTCATAAGAGCTCCTATAAAGGCAAGACCGTAATATCCCCCCACAATGATTGCCATCGTGTATAAAAGAACCTTAAAAACAATCTTTATTGCTTTTTTCATCACTCAAGTCCTCCGAAATTGTTTTGTCTTAACACCTCATATACGGCAATGGCAACCGAATTAGAAAGGTTAAGGCAACGCAAGGTTTTACGCATAGGAATACGCACACTTCTGTCAAGATTGGCCTCCACCAGCTCTCTCGGTAATCCTACCGACTCTCTGCCGAACACGAGAAATGCATCGTCGGGATAGGTTATATCAGCATAGGAGTTCTTACCGTGGGCAGAAAAGAAATACATTTTTGCATCGGGATTTTTATTTAAAAAATCCTCATAATTTTCGTAATACCTAACGTCAAGCTTATCCCAATAATCAAGTCCTGCGCGCTTTAACGTGCGATCAGATATTTCAAAGCCAATAGGCTTTATAATATGTAATCTTGCTCCCGTCACGGCGCAGGTACGGGAGATATTGCCTGTGTTCTGCGGTATCTCGGGAGAATATAAAACTATGTTGATCATTTATTCCTCACAAAATATGGTTTTAATAATATTTTATCATAGCGACCGAGCAAATGCAATAGAAAGGACTATTTTGCACAAAAAAACAAAATAAAAAATATTTTATCAATTTCCCTTTATTTTTCTTATTTTATGTGATATAATAGATTGGTTAATTATTTTCCTATGGAAAGGATTTGTATTTTAAATGGGAATTTTCAGTTCATTATTTAAGAGCTATAGCGAAAAGCAGATAAAAAGAATTATGCCTCTCGTTGACGAGATCGAATCGCTTGCAGACAAGTTCAAGGCGATGACCGATGCGGAAATGAAGGCATATACAGGAAAGCTTAAGAGTGATCTTGCAAACGGCAAGACCCTTGACGATATTCTGCCCGAAGCATTCGCCCTTGTAAGAGAGGCTGACGAAAGAGTGCTTGGAAAGCGCCCCTTCCGCGTTCAGCTTATCGGTGGTATACTTCTCCACCAGGGTCGAATTGCAGAGATGAAGACAGGTGAAGGTAAAACACTGGTTGCTACCCTGCCCGCATATCTTAATGCGCTCAGCGGTAAAGGTGTGCATATCGTAACCGTAAACGATTACCTTGCAAAGCGTGACAGCGATGAGATGGGACGTGTATACGGCTTCCTCGGTCTTACGACAGGTCTTATCGTTCACGGTCAGAACGCGCACGAAAAGAGACAGTCTTACAACGCTGATATTACCTACGCGACAAACAACGAGCTGGGCTTTGATTATCTGCGTGACAACATGGTTACCTACAAAGAGAATATGGTTCAGCGCGGTCACAGCTTTGCCATTATTGACGAGGTTGACTCTATCCTTATTGACGAGGCAAGAACTCCCCTTATCATCTCGGGACACGGCGGAAAGTCCACAGATCTCTACACACTTGCAAATCAGCTGGTAAGAGGTATGACAAAGCACGTTATCAGAGAGGTTGACTCTAAGCAGGACCTTGACGTTTACGAGGAGGACTATATCGTAGACGAGAAGGCGCGCACCGCGGTTCTTACACAGCACGGTATTGACAAGGCAGAAAAATTCTTCAAGATCGAGAATCTCTCCGATCCCGAAAACACAAGCATCTATCACCACGTTAACATCGCTATCAAAGCGCACGGTGTTATGAAAAACGAGGTAGACTATATCGTAAAAGACGGAAACGTGCTTATTGTAGATGCCTTTACCGGTCGTCTTATGCCCGGCAGACGATACAACGACGGTCTGCACCAGGCTATTGAGGCAAAGGAGGGCGTTGACGTTCAGAACGAAAGCCGAACCATTGCTACCATCACATTCCAGAACTATTTCCGTATGTACAAGAAGCTGTCGGGTATGACAGGTACTGCGCTTACCGAGGAGGACGAATTTAAGTCCACTTATGCTCTCGACGTAGTTGAGGTTCCTACCAACAAGCCGATGATAAGAATTGACCGCAAGGACTCGGTTTATGCAACTATTAACGGCAAGACCAAGGCAATTATTGAGCAGATCAGAGAATGCCACGCAAAGGGTCAGCCCGTGCTTGTAGGTACGGTTTCTATTGAAAAATCCGAGGAGCTCTCGGTTATCCTGAGAAGAGCGGGAATCCCCCACACCGTGCTTAATGCAAAGCACCACGAGAAAGAGGCAGAAATCGTTGCACAGGCAGGACGCTATGGCGCGGTTACTATCTCCACCAATATGGCAGGACGTGGTACGGATATCATGCTTGGCGGTAACCCCGAATATATGGCAAAGTCCGATATGCGTAAGCAGGGCTTTGAGGAGGGACTTATTGCGATGGCAACAAGCTCTGCCCCCTCTGAGGACGAGGCTGTAAACGAGGCGAGAGCCGTATTCAGTCAGCTTTATGCAAAGCACAAGGAAGCGATTGAGCCCGAAGCACAGAAGGTGCGCGAGGCGGGTGGTCTGTTTATCCTCGGTACAGAAAGACACGAGTCGAGACGAATCGACAATCAGCTCCGCGGTCGTTCCGGACGTCAGGGCGACCCAGGTGAATCACGCTTCTACCTCTCTCTCGAGGACGATCTTATGCGTCTGTTTGCCGCAGACAGAACGGATACCATCATTGCAATGTGTAAAAAGATCGGTCTTGATGAAAAGACTGCCATTGACGACAGAATTCTGTCGGGTGTTATCGAAAATGCACAGAAGAAGTTTGAAGAGAACAACTTCCAGCGCAGAAAGAACGTTCTTACCTACGACGACGTTATGAACCAGCAGAGAAACGTTATTTATCAGCAGCGCCAAGAGGTGCTTATGAATGACAACATTCAGGACACCATTATCTCAATGATCACACGCTCTGTTGAAGAAACCTTCGACCTTTGCTTTGGATTAGAAAACCCCGAGGATTGGAACTTTGATGAGTTCAGAAACCATTACCTCAACTGGGTAACCGATAAAAGAAACTTCCAGTATACCCCCGAGGAGCTTCGTCAGATCGACAAGGCAAAGTGGAAGGCTGAACTTGTAGAACGCGCCCTTGAGGTATACAGACAGAAGGACGAGCTGTTTGCAAAGCTGCCAGATGCTCCGCCCGATGCTATGCGTGAGGCAGAAAAGAGCATTCTGCTTAAGACCGTAGACAGAAAGTGGATGGATCACCTTGAGAATATGGATGAGCTTAAGGAATACGTTGGACTCAACTCCTATGCACAGAGAGATCCTGTTGCAATATACCGTATTGAAGGTGCAGATATGTTCGACCAGATGGTTGACGATATCAAGGAGGAGACCGTAAGACAGATCCTCGCGGTCACCATAAAGGCAGAGGCTACAAAGCGAGTTCAGGTTGCTAATCCCACCTTTGCAGGTCACGCAGGTCAGCAGAATACTCCTTATAAGAAGGATAAAAAGGCTAACCTTGAACGAAACGATCCTTGTCACTGCGGTAGCGGAAAGAAGTACAAAAATTGCTGCTGGCAAAAGGATCAGATGGCTTCACGCAACTAATTTGACAGCTTGAAAGGTAATTTATTATGACAAAATCTAACTACAGCAAAATAATCAGTCTGACCACTACGGTCTTAGTTATTTTGCTCGGTATAATGTTTATTGTTTGCTGTGCGCATCTCTATTTCACAGGTGGCGATCAACCATACTCGAGAGAGCGCGCAGGCAAATACCTGTTGGTTCTTGCTATTCCCTCCTTTGTTACTCTTGCATCTGTTATAACCGGAATCGTTTACAACCTTAAAACCGGTGAAAACGACGTAGAAAACACCGCAAGAACAAACAGTGAGTTGCTTAATAGCTTTGCATCAAGATATGATTTCAGCTCATTCCCCGACGACGTCAGGGCGGCGGTAAATAACGAAAGAAGCAAAAGAAAAATCCTAAAGACTGTTGCTTACTGTATATCAGCAGTGCTTATGCTTATTGCCGTTCTTTATCTTACACTCGTTGCAAAATATACTATTGAAAATCTTAACGGTGACGTTATTCTTTCACTTGCTATTGCTCTTCCCCTCACCGTAATTGCCGTTGCGATCCATATTCCTGTGACATATACGGTTGAGAAAAGTTCTAAGCGTGAGCTTGAGATGCTTAAGGAATCCATCAAGCTCAACGGTGCGCCGAAGCTTGCGGAGAAGAAGCAGGAAAATGACCGCTTCAATGCTGTAAAATACGTTATTCTTGGTGTGGCTGTGCTTCTGATCGTTCTCGGCATCATTAACGGCGGTATGGCTGACGTGCTTAACAAGGCGGTAAAAATCTGTACGGAGTGTATAGGACTTGGCTGATATGAAGAATATGTTTTTAAAGATAAAAAATTGGTGGGCGGCACACGGCCCCACAAAGAGAAGGCTTATTCAGCTTTACTCCGCCCTGCTTTTTAACTGCTATATAAAGGGCTACGTTTCGGGCAATATTTTTAAGGGTATATCAAAAAATCTCTGTACCCCCGGACTTAATTGCTACTCCTGTCCCGGAGCAGTAACCAGCTGTCCTCTCGGCGCGCTGCAGAATTCCTTCTCCGCATCGAACAAGACTGCTCCATACTATATGCTCGGAATACTTATGCTTTACGGCATAATCTTCGGCAGATGGATCTGCGGCTGGCTTTGTCCTTTCGGTCTTCTGCAGGAGCTGTTACATAAGATAAAAACTCCAAAGCTTAAGAAGAGCCGCGCTACAAGAGTGCTTTCATTCTTCAAGTACGTGCTTCTCGTGATCTTTGTTGTAATCATTCCCTTGATCTATATGACAAAGGATTTCCCCCTGCCCGCGTTCTGTAAGTACATCTGTCCTGCAGGTACTGTGGGCGGTGCTCTCGGTCTGTTGATCAACCCAAACAACACGGCTATGTTCGATATGCTTGGCCCTCTGTTTACGTGGAAATTTGTTCTTGCTATAAGCATTGTCGTAGCGTCGGTATTTATTTACAGAGTATTCTGCCGTTTCATCTGCCCACTCGGTGCAATATACGGCTTCTTCAACAAATTCTCGCTCTTCGGCATCAAGCTTGAAAAGAGCAAGTGCATTAACTGTGGCAAATGTATCAGCGTCTGCGAGATGGATATTCATCACGTTGGCGACCACGAGTGCATCAGCTGTGGCAAGTGCGTAGGCGTTTGTCCCACCAAGGCGATACATTACGGTGGCTCTAAAATCATTCTTCCCGACAACGAAATCGAGTCTGCTGCGACCGCAGAGGAAAAGGTTGAGATTGAGAAAAAACGCGAAAATCGAACAAAACTTTTAAGCAGAATCACAGCACTTGTACTTGGTGTGATCCTTATCGCCTCTATAATTTGCGCCAACTTCGTATACAAGGACACAACCGATATTCTGCCCGACGAGGGAACAAGCGGTGACACCGATGATAATACCGAGGACGAAATTCACATCGGTAATAAGGTCGGGGACAGATGTCAGTCATACGCTCTTGACCTTATTGACGGCAGTGGAAAAATCAGCATTGCAGATCTTAAGGGCAAGATAGTTGTCATCAACTTCTGGGGTACCTGGTGCGGTCCCTGCAAGCAGGAGCTTCCCTACTTTGATCAGATAGCATCTGAATATGAGGGCGAGGTTGCCGTGCTTACGGTACATACCGTATACAATACGAAAAGCAAGCTTGAGGCTCCCGATTATATTGCAGAGCACTTCAATGATTCGAAGATGCTGTTTGCCTACGACGCAGCTCTGACAAGCGTATCCGATATGTACTTCACCCTGCTTGGCGGTACAAACAGCTATCCGAGAACGGTAATTATCGATGAAAACGGTATTATCGCATTTACCAAGGACGGTGCCGTAAATCACGCAAAGCTGGTTGAGGTTATTGAAGAAATTAAAGCAGCAAGATAAACCAAATAAACAACTCAGGGTTCGCCTTTTGGGCGAACCCTTTTTATATTTACAGACGGTAGTTAAAATATTTTGAAAAATAAATTTATTTTGAATGATTTGCGTGTTGATTTTTCATACTTTGTATGATATAATTTTAATTGTAAAATAATGTAAAAACGAAAATTTGCTGCAAAGACAATATTTAAATCATCAAGACAGTTGGTTGATATTGTCGATCTCGGCAGAAAGGAATAGTCGTTTATGGGCAAGAGCATCTACACTTATTACAAAGAACGCCTGATTGAGATCGGTGGAAAAAATAAGTGTTTATATCTGAAGAATATTTCCAAGAAGAACTCTTATGATATAGGTCGCATTTTCGAGGGACGCGAGGATAAGGTAGCCGAGCTGCTTAAATTCCTCTGGACAGCAGGAAAAGAGCCTCTCTCTCTCATTTGCCGCGAGGAAACTCACGAGCTGATGGGTAACCTTGGCATGGTAGAAGAGCCCGAAGTAGATGAAAGCTCTGTCAATACCGCCGAGGAATACGAAAAGGCTGAAAAGAAACGCAAGAAAAGAATTACCTCTAGTCAGACCAAGTTAATTGAAGCCGAGGTTGCAAAGATAAAGGAGCTTAAGCGCGAGGTCGAGGAAATCGAGCGCGAAACAGGTAAATACGAGCTGTATATCGGTTATCCCTTTGTATTTGGCGCAATTCAGCAGGGTCCTACAAAGACACTTATCAAAGCCCCCCTTATGCTCTTCCCTGTCAAGATCGACATTCTTGACGACGAGACGGTCGACATTCGCTTCAACTCAAACGAAAATATACAGATAAACAAAGCACTTATTCTCGCATATGCACAGTCGAAGAAGATCAACGTTGACGAGCTTGAAACCGAGTTTGAGGATCTGTCAGACTTCAGAAGCTTGCTTTCTGTTATTCAGTATCTTGGCAAGGCAAGAATCCGTATTGAATGCAAGGCATCGAAATATATTTATAATTACGCAAGATTTAAAGAGCCCGATGCACAAAAAGGCGATCTTTCTGTAAGATACGCGGCTGTGCTTGGCCGTTTCCCTATAACCAACTCGTTATACGGCGACTACTGTGTGCTTTAAAAGAAAAATCTAACAAACGACGCAATCGACGAGCTGCTTCGCACAGGAGGACAGTTCAGCAAAAAGAGTCTTGTACTTCTTGATAAAATAAAGAAAAACGGCAAATTCCTTCGCGCTAAAAGAACGCCCCCCAACTCGAGCTATATTGTAAAGATGCTCGACTACGCACAGTCGGAGGTGGTAAAAAAGGTTGACCGTATGGGTAACATGGTTATCTACGGTCCTCCCGGCACAGGAAAGTCGCAGACAATAGTAAACATCATCACAGATGCGCTCTGCAAGAAAAAGCGCGTGCTGGTAGTGTCGCAGAAGAAGGCGGCGCTTGACGTAGTATATTCCCGTCTCGGCAGGTTGAATGACAAGGCAATGTACCTGACCGACGAGTCAAAGGAAAAGCGCAAATTCTACGAAAGATGCTATGAGGCACACAAGAGAGCCGAGGAGGATCAAAAGACCAACCTGCAGGCTCTTATCGATGAGTATAACGACCTTCAAACAAGAATTGATAACGAGGAAAAAATCCTCACCGACATTGAGCATCTGTTATGCGACAAGCGTCCCTTCGGTCTGTCACTGTCCGAAATGTATTCAAGCTCTTATATGCTACAGAAGAATTCATCGGAATATGCGGCATATCTCAGAATGATTGAGTGTAAGAACGTTATGTCTCTCACCTACAAGGAGCTGTCGGATGCGATGTTTACCATCAAGGCAAACAACATCATCGAAACCTATTATTCCTTCGTCCAGTCGAAGGAAAAGAATCCCATTATCGACAGCATGCGTCAGGATATTGAGCTTCCTGCAATTGCCGAGGTCAAGGCAAAGCTTGTAGAGATCCAAAAATCGCGCAAGGGATTCTTTAACATCACGAAATATCCTTACACAAGACAGGTGCTGGCTCACTATGCCATGCTTGAAAATCCTGCCGCCCTTCATTCGCTTGCAAAAATGGAATGCAGACTTGAAAACACAAATCCTCTTTTCAGAGGACTGAAGTCCAAGATCGTTGAAGAGAAGATGAAGGAGACTCTTGCCGCAATAGGCGAGTTTGTTAAGGAATACGACTGTCTTCATCAGGTTATGACAAAGGACGGCTACGTCTCGGTTATCGACAATATACTCAGAGGCAATACCGCCTATATCAAGCTGGTTCACGAGGCACTCGATAATTATATTGCCCAGCGTGACGTAAGCATGCTGCTCGGCACACTTGACAAGAATATGCTTGACATTTTGAACTTTGCATACGAGTCGAGTAAAAATTATTCCAACTATCTTGATATTATTGATAAGATCCCCGTGATCCGTATGTATCACGAGCTTATAGTATGCGAGGAAAAGCTTCGCGACGAGCTTACAAAGATAGTTGATTTCCCCAATGTAACGGCAAGAATTTACAAGCTGAAGGAAGCTCAGCTTACCGTTTCGCAGAAGATCTGTCAGGCTATGGCAAGTCAGGAATATCAGACCCTTTATGCCAACGCAGAAGATGCCAAGGATTATCTCTACCAGATCTCCAAGGACAAAAAGCACTGGCCTATCAGACGCGCTATGGAGATGTACAGCAGCTTTATTCTCTCGCTATTCCCCTGCTGGCTGCTCTCACCCGAAAACGTTTCATCGCTTTTGCCCCTTGAAAAGAACCTGTTCGACATCGTTATCTTCGACGAGGCATCACAGGTATTTATTGAGAGCACTATACCCACGATCTACCGTGGAAAGAACATTGTGGTTGCGGGAGATGCAAAGCAGCTTCGTCCCTCTGCCACCTTTATGAAGCGCTATCTCGGTGCAGATATAGACAACCTTGAGGATCCGTCGGTACAGGCGGCACTTGAAGTAGAAAGTCTGCTCGACCTTGCGGTTGCGAGATACAGTAGCGCAAATCTTACCTACCACTACAGAAGCCGTCATCAGGAGCTTATCGACTTCTCAAACTGTGCATTCTATTCGGGTGGACTTCAGGTTGCACCTAACATCTATACCGAAAGAAGTGGCAGACCTATTGAAAGATACAAGGTGGATGGCAAGTGGCAGGATAGAAAGAACCTTGCCGAAGCAAAGAAGATCGTTGAGATAGTAAGAGATATTCTTGCTACAAGAAAATCAAACGAGAGCATCGGCATTATCACCTTCAACAGCGACCAGCAGACCTGCATTGCCGATGCGATCGACAAGGAGGCGCAGAAGGACAGCAAGTTCCGTGCCGCGATCGCAAAGGAAAAATGCCGTATGGACGGCGGTGAGGACACAGGTCTGTTTATAAAGAACCTTGAGAACGTACAGGGTGACGAGAGAGATATTATTATCTTCTCCATCGGATATGCGCCCAACGAGCAGGGTCGTGTATACACGAACTTTGGTTCGCTCTCTGCCGAGGGCGGTGAAAACCGTCTTAACGTTGCGATCACAAGAGCAAAGAACAAGATCATCGTGGTAACAAGCATTGAGCCCGAGGATCTTAAGGTTGACGGATCAAAGAATCAGGGACCGCGTCTATTACGCGATTACCTTGCATACGTCAGATCGGTTTCTGAGGGCGACGGTGAAAATGCAAGAGCTATTCTTGGCGGACTGAACCCCCATGACATCGGAGGTACAAGACCTGCTCTTGTCTCTGCGCCGAGTATCGAGGAGCAGATGAAGGAACGCCTTGAGAAGCTTGGATACAAGGTCAAGATCGGCCTTGGAAACAAGAACAGCAGAATCTCGGTTGCGGTTTATGATGACAGCTGTGACACATACCTTGTAGGCGTTGAGCTTGACAAGGATGCCTTTGCAGGCTCGTCGTCGGCTATGGAGCGCGACGTATACAAGCCTAAGTTCCTCGAGGGACGCGGGTGGAAGATCATACGAGTGTGGAGTCGAGATTGGTGGCTATCCCCTGCCCGTGTGGTACGTTCGATCGTTAATGTGGCTGAAAAGAACCGTACCCAAGGCACACCGCCAAAAGCAATGACAAAATCCTCACTTCAAGAGGAAAAAGTCGAGGAATAAGTCAAAAATACACCTATTTTTCCATATATGTGAAAAAAATTGTGGAAGGTTCTTGATTTATTCAAAAATAAAATGTATAATGTATAAGAAAAAATAAAAAACATAGGAGATACACCAATGAACTTTTTAACATTTCTTCTTGATACCGCGGCAGACGGTGCAGGCAACGCTGCAGGTGATGCAGGTGCAAACGCAGGTCTTCTCGGCGGTGGCATGGGCGCAACATGGATCATTATGATCCTTATGCTCGTCGGTATGTGGTGGTTCACCTCCCGTTCTCAGAAGAAGAAGGATCAGGAAGCGCAGAATATGCGTGACTCCCTTCAGGTAGGAGACGAGGTTACTACTATCGGCGGCATCATCGGTAAGGTTGTTTCTATCAAGGAAGAGACCTTCGTGCTTGAGACCACCAAGGAAAAGACCCACATCAGATTCCTTAAGGGTGCTATCAGAAGCGTTGACGTTAGAATTGCTGACGTAACCGGCGCTACCGCAGAGCCCCAGGAGACTGCAGAGCAGCCCGCAGAGGAGCAGCCCAAGAAAAAGTTTGGCTTCTTCAATAAGAAGTAATAAAACGAGAAACCTCCGAATAGTCTTATATAGACTGGTTCGGAGGTTTTCTTATGCACAAATCAAAGGGTTCGATTACAGATGGGGTAGCCAAGGTATTTATACTGTGCTTTGCTATTTCGATTTTACTCATACTCCTTTTTTCGTTGTTATCCGCGCTAATTTTAAACAATCTTAACGATCCAACGAAAAATCTGGGGTTATTTTCTCTCGGTGCAATGATATTGTCTGCCCTGATGTCGGGTGCGATATGCTCACGAATTAAGAGCGAGGGTGGATTACGGTTTGCCTCTTTAGTTGGACTTGCAGTCCTGCTACTCATGCTGCTAGTAAACGTTATTTTATCAAAAGGCAAAGTTTCTCTCGCCGCCTTTATGAACTACGGCTGTTATTTTGCTACATATATTTTATCGGCATACGTGGGAAGAAAAAGAGACGGTCACCGTAAGCATAGACATTAAAAAATGCGGCGTAATGCCGCATTTTTTTATTTCTTAAGTCTCTCGATGTAATAAGGCAATGCCTCTTCAAAATTAACACCGTACGTACGGCGGTTTTCATCAGCCATAGTAAGCTTGATGCACTCGAGTGTAAAGTCCACCGCAACCGAAAGAGCGCTGTCAAGGCTGTGATCACGCATAAGCGCACCGAGAGTTGCAGATGCAAAGATATCTCCGGTGCCGTGATAAGCAACAGGCATTCTGTCATTATAATAACAGAAGTATGTATCGGTAGTACTGTCGTATGCATAAGAGCCAAGCTTGTTGGGGTCGAATGAAATGCCTGTAAGGGCTGCGCGCTTTGCTCCGAGACCGGTAAGCTGCTTTAAAACACGGCGAATGTATTCCTCATCGTACTCGGTGGTATAAGGAATACCGAGCATAAAGCAAGCCTCGGTAAGATTAGGAACAATAATATCCGCCTTTCCGCAGAGCTTTGCCATAGCGGCAGCAAACTCGGGAGTAAAGCCCTTGTAAAGCTGACCGTTATCCGCCATACAAGGATCGATAACTACCATACAGTTATCTGTCTTGTGACGGTCGATAAGCTCTGATACAAGACCAAGCTGACGGAATGAGCCAAGATAACCGGTGTAGATCGCATCAAAGCCGATATCAAGCTCCTCAAAGGTCTTGGAGATAGGCTCAATCTCATCGGTAAGGTCACAGAAGGTAAACTTGGGGAACATAGTGTGTGTTGAAAGAACGGCGGTAGGAAGCACGCCTGCTTCAACACCTGCTGCGGAAATAATGGGCAGAGCAACCGTAAGCGAGCATCTTCCGACGCAAGAAATGTCCTGTACTGTTAAAATTCTTTTCATGTTTTATCCTCTTTTTTTTATTAATTATCTATTTTGATTTCAGCACCGACGGCTGATAATTTATTTTCCAAATCCTCATATCCCCGAAGTATGGTTTCAGCCGAGTATATCTCACTCTGCCCCCTCACCGAAAGAGCGCACATAAGACACGCCATTCCACCGCGAAGGTCGGGACAAACAGCCGAAGCAGTATGTAAATCCGATTTATATATTGTTGCACGGTTTCCACGTACCGATGATCTGACACCAAAGGATGAAAGCACGTTTAGATAGCCAAAGCGGCTCTCCCAAACGGTATCACATATATCACCGCCCATATTAGCTGCCATAAGTGGGGCAAATATCGGCTGAAGATCGGTAGGAAACCCCGGGTAAGGAGTGGCGGTAAGACGAAGATGATTGCCACTGTTAAGACATGCGCTGATACTGTCATTTTCACACACAACGTCAGCGCCAAGCTCTCTTAACGCATCAATTACAGAGGTCATATCAGATATGGGGCTGTTATGAGTCCTTATTTTGCCACCGGTCATAATTCCAAGCGCAAGATAACTGCCTGCCTCTATCATATCACCGATAACCTTTATTTTACCGCCATGAAGCTCTCTGCCAAAGATCTCTATTTCTCTACCATTTCGCAATATGCATGCACCGGCAGAATTAAGAAAATCAATGAGAGCATCAATATGAGGCTCGATAGCACAACCGCGTATAACAGTTCGTCCTGTAGCCGTGGCGGAAAGAAGTATAGCATTGACGGTTGCGCCAACGCTGGGTTTATCAAAATTGATCTCTGCACCACGGAGGCTATGACAAAGGATAGTGTTATCGTTAACGATTGCTCCAAGCGATCTGCAGGCACTAAGGTGCATATCTATCGGTCTTAAGGAAAAATTACATCCACCGAATGGCATTAGATGACAAGCACCAAATCGGGATAAGCACGATCCTATAAGATAGGTCGATGCACGTATTTTTTCTACCAGATTTTCATCCGGCTTGACATAAGAAAGTCGACGAGTGTCAATAAGTGTAATACTGCCACGTCTTTCGATCACAGCGCCAAATGACCGCAGCAAATCAAGTGCCACCCGAGTGTCGCCTATATCAGGCAGATTGTCTATCTCTGATATGCCATTTATCAAAATACAAGAGAAAATTATAGGCAGAGCTGCGTTTTTTGACCCGCTGACGGCTATATCGCCATTTAGCGGAGCTCCGCCGCTTACAACAATTCGCTTCATATATCGCTCCCGAATACTGTATGTTACATAATATTCGGGAATAGAAAATAAGTTACCTTTCGGTATATCTGTATGCTACAACAAGCTCTACAACTCGGCTGTAGCTGACTATTCCGCCGCTTCCGCTGGACTCAAGATAAAGGTCGTTTATCCATTCGGAAATATCCTCAAAAATAGTATCGGAGTATTTCTCTGTTACCGCGTTTGAGGCTTTGATATCGGTCTTTGCCATTGGAGAAAGATTTTTGGCTATTTCATAATAAGCATCGCTGTTCGTCCTATACAAAGCAGAGGCAAAATAGCTGTACATATTAAGTGCCGCACTGTAACGGAAGCCCTCATCATCAGAGTTTGCGAGGAGAATATATGCAACAAAATTCGCCTCATTCTCACGAAGTATTCCTCGCTGATGGGACATCTCATGAGCCGCGGTAAAGAGTGTATCATAATCGGGATATGCGGTGTTAACGTTTGCCTCGCCTGTCACGTAGGTGTAAATACCACCTATGCCAAGGTAACACATCGCCCAGCCTGATTTAACACCCTTGGCTGTACTGTCATAACCCTTCGGCAGGTCGTACTTAACGGCAAAATCTTTATATGATTCAGAAATTTTCGCGCTGAATTCGGGATATGAATATCCACAGGTGAAAACACCCTGCTGATCTCTGTTAACCTTTGGAGCAAGGATATTGATTTCTTCGACCAACGACGTCAGTGTTTCTGTAAGATTTTCTTCGGTAACCTCTACGTCTGAAAGACCCATTTTCTCCGAAATAGGTGTGGTGTTATGAGCAATACCGAGGGCAAGCAGATGACCCGAATAAATAAGCAAAATTACTGCGGCAAAATTGATTATAAATCTTGCTCTTCTTTGCTTATCCGAAAATGCCTTCACTGCGCCGTAAACAACGGCAGCAATAATCAAAGGAAGGCAATACATAAGCACTTCAAACAGCGAGAACGGAAAGAGCTCGCCTATTGATGCCATAAGCCTGCGAAAGCCTTGGGACAGACTACCGTTAACCAGATCTGCAAATGAATATGACCGTTCTGTTATAAAATGGACAGTACCAATAACTAAGAAAAGACAAACCGAGATGATGGCAAATGGAGAAACTATTTTCTTTTTCTTCTGCATATATGCCACCTTTCATTTTACCTTATTGATCCTTACCTGATAAAATCTCTATATTACGTTCAACGGTCCTTCGCTTTCGCCAAGCAAAGGCGCGCTTATTAAATTCCTCGTCACTCATAGAATCAAGGATCTGTGCTGTGAGGCAAGGAATTCGGTTGCGATAGAAGAATTCAAGCGGAGTGAATCTCGGATTTTTGTTATGAGGACAGGAGGTCTGACAGAGATCACAGCCCCAAAGAGTATTACACTTACGCATAAGCGCCTTTTCCTCATCTGTAAGCTCGCCCTTGCGCTGAGTGATGGCGGAGAGGCAATCACTTCCATCTCCTCGAAGAATACCCGTAGGACAGGCGCGCTTACAAGCGCCGCATCCCTCGCATCTCTTGATATCCATAGGCTTTATAGCACCGAGAAGCTGGGGCTCAATATCGGTTACAACGTCTCCGATAAATATATAACTGCCGTATTTTTCGTTAATGATAAGTCCGTTATCACCTGCTATACCAAGACCTGATATAAGTGCGGCATGACGCTCATCAATAGGACTATGATCACCGTAACCCTTAATGTTGGCATCGGGAAATTGCTGATAAAGAGCATTTTCAAGACCGCTGTTTATCTCGGAGATCGCAAGGTGATAATCATAGGATGAGGCATATCTCGAAAGATTATCCGTCTCCCCTGCATAATACGGAAGAAGATATACTATTACACTTTTCGCCTCAAATCCCTGTCTGTCGGCTATACGCTGGTTTATCTCACGGCAATCTTTGTAAGAGAGGACTGCAAAATATTCAATTTGCTTTGATAAAAAGTAGCTTTTAAGCATTTTCACCATATCCACTCCCTTTTTTTACTTTCTAATTATACAACAGCATCGTTCAAATTGCAATATATTTCTTGACTTTATTTAAAACAAATGATATAATATTTTAAGTAATTTACAGAGGAGTAACAATATGGCTATTTTTCGCGATGGACTGCTTAGATTTTTAGTTGACAAATATCAATTAACTGCAAGTAGCAACGAATTTTATTTATTGACTCTCGGATTTGCAATTCTGGCTATTGCCTTTTCATATATTCTCGGCAGCCTCAGCTCTGCTATCATAGTTTCCAAAACAATGTTCAAAGAAGACATCCGTAATCACGGAAGCGGAAACGCGGGTCTTACCAATATTCTCCGTACCTACGGAAAGGGAGCGGCGGCATTGACTCTTATCGGCGATATGCTAAAAACCGCGATTGCCGTTGTATTCACTGCCTTACTCTTTGGTTTTTCCTATAGAAACGGAATCAGTATGAGCGGATTCTGCTATCTTTCGGGACTGTGTGCGGTGCTGGGTCACGTTTTCCCCGTATTTTACGGATTTAAAGGCGGTAAGGGTGTGCTTGTAACAGCAACAATGGCTCTTATCCTCACCCCTGCAGTATTTGGAATTCTTATTATAGTATTCATTGCCATCGTGGCAATTTCCGGCTTTGTTTCGCTCGGTTCAATCACCGTTGCGGCGCTGTTCCCCATTGCAGTATGCCTTTATTCTTACTTGCTTTGCGGCAGTGTACCGATCCTTACCGTGATCTGCACTCTATTCCTCGGCGGATTTGTGATCTGGTGTCACAGAACCAATATTACAAGGCTTAAAAACGGCACCGAGAAGAAGATCTCTATCGGCAAAAAGGAAAAGAAGGGTTAATTATGACACTTACGGATTTTATGACTCTCATCGAGTCATCCTTCAAAACTGAAACATTAAAAAAGCTTGTCCTTTCAAGACCACGTCAGGGCGAGATAAACAAAATTTCATGCCGACTCGTAGCCCATAGAGGCAGACGACTTCTGGCAATGGAATTTTTCCTCCCCGGGAACACCGTTTCACACAAGAACGTGGGCGAAGAAGAGCTTAAGAATGAGCTTTCCCCTCTCATAGAAAATTACCAGCAGATCAACCTGATCACCACTCTTGGTGATGCCGAGCTTAAGAGATCAAAATCGGGTAAGGAAACGGTTATCGGCGGTGAGAATTTACATCGCAAGCTTTCGGGTGATGCACCCGGGTTTGAGAAGGCTATTGAGGCGATGGACAAGAAGAAAAACTATATCCTTGACGGCACAGAGCTTTTCTTAAAGAAGCTTGGAATCAGCTCCTCCGACGGTCGTGTACACGACAAGAAGCAAGGAAAATTCAGACAGATCAACAGATTTTTAGAGCATATTGAAAACATATATCCAAGACTCCCTGCCGAGGGAGAGATAAAAATATACGATCTTTGCTGTGGCAAAAGCTATCTCAGCTTTGCGGTATATCACTATCTCACCGAGATCAAGGGACGCAGAGTCTACCTTTACGGCGCAGATCTTAAGCGCGATGTTATACTGTGGTGCGACGCCTTAGCAAAGGAGCTTGGCTACGTTGGAATGCGCTTCGAGGTTGGTGATATATCAAAGATCGTGCCTGATGAAAAGCCTGATATGGTTATCTCGCTCCATGCCTGCGATATTGCTACCGACATTGTGCTTGACACCGCAATAAGACTTGGCGCTGAAATCATACTTTCAACCCCCTGCTGTCACAGATATCTGAACGGTAAGGTGGTAGCAAGCGAGCTTGATTTTATCACAAGATATCCTCACCTTTCGGGTAAGCTGTGCGAGGCAATAACAGATGCTCTGCGCCTTGCAAGACTTCGCGCCAACGGATATAACGTTATGGCGCTTGAGCTTACAGACCCCGAGAACACACCGAAGAACACGCTTATCAAGGCTATAAAAAATGCAAAATTCACAGAAAAAGAAAGGCAGAGTGCCGAAAGCGAATACAAGGCGATGCTTTCCTTCCTTCTCGGAGATAATGCAGACAAATATCTCTCGGAGATAAAAGACTGAACACAAAAGGACAAATATGATGACAGAATATACAAGATCGGCAGAGGAAACCGAGATAGTCGGTAAAAGGCTTGCCGAAAGACTTGAAAACGCGGGAATAAAGCGCGCCTTCATTGCCATGCGCGGTGAGATGGGTGTTGGAAAGACCGCGTTTACACGAGGCTTTGCCTCACATTTCGGTATCGCAGGTGTAAAGAGCCCTACGTACACCATAGTAAACGAGCACCGCGGACGTGTGAACATTTATCACTTTGATATGTACCGTATATCCGATGGCGATGATCTCTACTCTATCGGATATGACGATTACGTCGATGCTGACGGCTATTGTATTGCCGAGTGGTCGGAGAACATTGAAGGTGAAATCCCCGATGATGCAATTTACGTTACGATTTCAAGAATTGCGGGAGCAGAGGGAGAAAGAAGGATAGATATAGATGAAAATTATAGCATTTGACGGCACGGCAAAGGCGGCGTCTGTTGCGATAGCCGACGGCGATAAGATCCTTGCATGCTCCACCGTTGACAATGGACTTACGCAAAGCGAGCTGCTTCTGCCCATGGCTGAGGATCTGTTAAAATCGCTTAAGCTTACTTTTAAAGATATAGACCTGTATGCAACTTCAGTAGGACCCGGCTCGTTCACAGGTGTACGTATCGGTGTTTCGCTTATCAAGGGACTTGCGTTCGGCAGAGATGTTCCCTGCCTTGGAGTATCCACTCTTGAAGCATTGGCAGAAAATTTACGTGGACTTCGCGGTATAATCCTCCCTTGTATGGACGCCCGTCGCGGTCAGGTTTATTCGGCAACATTTCGATATGACGGAGGGGAGCTTATTAGACTTACCGAGGACAGAGCTATTGCATTGACAGATCTTGCCGAGGAGCTTCGTCGGTACGAGGGCGAATGCATTTATCTCTCGGGCGACGGATACAACGTTGCTAAAAACGCACTTACCAAGGCGGGTATTGTGGTCGAGGAAACTCCTGAGCTGCTTATACTTGAAAATGCGGCTTCGGTAGCGAAGGTTGCACTTAAAAAATATGAAAAGGGTGAGGTACTGAGTGATCAGGAGCTCTCACCTGTATATTTAAGAATGCCTCAGGCAGAGCGTGAAAGGCTCGAGCGAGAGGCGGCAAAAAAACAGGAGAAATAAGGATGAAAAGAATAATTTATATTGGCGCAGACAGCGCAGGCTATACTCTCAAAGAGGAGGTCAAGGCTCACCTTGACTCGCTTGGATACAAGGTTGAGGATATGGGCTGTCACTCCACAGAATCATGTCACTACCCTGAATATGCTGTAAAGGTATGTAAGAACGTACAGGCAAATCTTGAAGGCTCATTTGGTATTCTTATCTGCGGAACGGGAATCGGTATGTCTATGTGTGCAAACAAACACCGTGGCATCAGAGCTGCAGTATGCGGTGACACCTATTCTGCTAAAATGACAAGATGTCACAATGATGCAAACCTGCTCTGCATTGGCGCGAGAGTTACAGGCTCCTGCCTTGCACTTGACATAGTAGACGCATTCCTCGGTGCAGAATACGAGGGTGGTCGCCACGCCATCAGAGTGAAAATGATGGAGGATATTGAGAACGGCTGATAATATTGCGGTCGTTCAAAGCGAAGAAAAGCGATCTATACCGTCACCGTCGGTCAGGCGGTCGGCATGCTCGTAAATATATGAAGAAAGCTCGGCGGTGAGCCCCATACCAAATTCCAGAATACATGGAAATTCGATGGGCTCACCGCCCTTTCCATATTCCTCAATAGAAAGGTAGTATTTATCTCTGTCCAGATAAACGTCACTTTTGGGCGAAAGCTCTCCGGTTATAGATTTTACCGCCCGAGATGCGGATATTATA
Source organism: Eubacteriales bacterium (assembly GCA_045128515.1). GTDB lineage: Bacteria > Bacillota > Clostridia > Oscillospirales > CAG-272 > UBA1740. The sequence continues at coordinate 69,589 of JBGVRO010000052.1, forward strand.
TCGCTCAAATCATCGAAGCGGTAAAGACTGCGACTTTTGGATAACATGGCAATTCTGTCGGATTTTGACACAAGACGGGCAGACGACTCGGAAAGTATCCCCAGCTTTGTTACAAAAAGCTCGCATCCACCGTTTGCCAAAGGATAAAGCTGTATTAAAACCTTATCCCCCTTTGGATCAAATCCCACCTCCGTCTTTGCCATATCGAGTATGCGCCAGAGCACCCGTCTTGCTAAAGGTCCGCTGACGTCGGTAGATGAGGTGTCAAGTCCCTGCTTTTTCGCCTCGGCGCTACTCAAAACTATCTTTATTTTCGATTCTCCAATAAGCAAAAATTCCAAAATGCAAAAGCTCCCTTATCTTTTTATTTCATTATACAAAAAAGAAAGGCAACTTGCTACCGTGAATTATTGGTCGAGCTTCTACATTATGGAAAACGGTGAGAATAAAATTGTATCTTTTTTTCTGTTGCTATTGTAATAAATATTTTTTTATGATATAATAGGATTTGGTGAGTTCGAAACCTTCCTCACCGATAAAAAAACAAAACTAAAGGACAGCAAAAAATGAAAAACACAAAACAACTCACGCTCTACACCACAAGAGCCGCTGTGATTGCCGCACTGTACATCATACTGACAGAGCTTGCGACCCTCGTTGGACTGTCAAGCGGCGTTATCCAGTTCAGAATCTCCGAGGCACTTTGTATACTGCCGATCTTCCTCCCTGCCGCGGTACCCGGTCTGTTTGTTGGATGCATTATATCCAACCTGTTAGTACCCGGTGTTGTGATATGGGACATCATATTCGGAAGCCTGGCTACACTTATCGGTGCTATTGGAGCAAGAATGCTGCGAGTATTGCCCGAAAAATACAAATGGGTAGCTACGTTGCCGACAATACTTGCAAACATGATCATTGTTCCCTTCGTACTTATTTTCGCGTACGGAGCGCCGGACTCCTATTTCTTCCTGATGCTGACTGTTGGCATCGGTGAGATCGTATGCGCAGGCTGCGGTGGAAGCGCACTCTATTACATACTTAGAAAACATACAAAGACCTGGCTGAAATAAGCCTCAACAATGAAGGATGCTCAGTCAGACTGACATCCTTTTTTATATTTTCACTGGAGGATTAATATGCAGGAGCGAAAATATCTTTTGGAATTGGCAAAGCAGTACCCCTCAAGAAAGGCAGCCGCTGCTGAAATAATCAGGCTTAACGGCTTGTTAAATCTACCCAAGGGTACCGAGCATTTCTTAAGTGATATACACGGAGAGTGGGAGGCGTTCTCTCACATAAGACGCAATGCATCGGGAGTTATAAGAAACAAGGTAAGACAGCTGTTTGAAAAGGAGCTTAACGAAACTCAGCGCGCCGAGCTTTCAAGCCTGATATACTACCCCGACGAAAAGCTTGACGAAGCAAGACAGAGAGAATCGAACATTGCCGAATGGTATACTGTAACTATTGACAGACTACTTAAGGTATGCCGCCTTGTCGGAAGCAAATACACGCGCGAGGTCGTTCGTGAGCATCTTAAAAGTAAAGCGGGCGAGTTCGTATATATCCTTGAGGAGCTGCTGATCGACGGAGACGACAAGATGAAGTCACAGTACTGCGAAAGTATTGTAAGAACCGCTGTCAGAATCGGTGCGGCAGAGGATCTTATCAAGGGTCTGTGCGACACGATAAAGAGTCTTGTTATCAAGCACCTGCATATCGTCGGTGATCTCTTCGACAGAGGACCAAGAGCAGATATGGTTCTCGACGAGCTGATGCGAGAAGGTTCTATTGACATTCAGTGGGGTAATCACGATGCCCTGTGGATGGGCGCAGCAGCAGGATCGAGAGTATGTATTGCAACGGTACTCAACAACTCCATAACCTATAAAAATCTTGACGTTATCGAAATAGGCTACGGTATATCTCTGCGCCCCCTTGCCCTTTTTGCAGAAGAGGTTTACGGCTCGTCCGATATTTCGGCTTATATGCCAAAGGGCAGCTCCGAGGGTAATTTCTTCGGTGGTACAGACGATACTCTGCTTGCTATGATGCATAAGGCAATAAGCATCATACAATTTAAGCTTGAGGGTCAGACGATCAAAAGAAACCCAAGCTTTTTAATGAATGAGCGACTTATTCTTGAGCAGATCGACAAAAGCAATGGTACGGTTGTAATAAGTGGCAAGGAATACAAGCTGCGCGACTGCGACTTCCCGACGATTGGTGACGATCCCTATGAGCTTACCGAGGGCGAGAGCCGTGTTATGGAATATCTGCGAGTAGCCTTTATGCGCTCGGATAAGCTGAACAAGCAGATCCGCTTTATCTACGACAAGGGCGGAATGTACACCATATACAATAACAACCTGCTCTATCACGGAGCTATCCCCATGGACGAGAACGGTGAGTTTATGCACCTTGAGGCGGGCGGTGGCAGATGTGGCAGAGCGCTCATGGACTACTGTGACAAGATGGCAAGAACAGGCTATTTTGCCAAGGACGGCACTGCAGAAAGACAGGCAGGCAAGGATTTCCTTTGGTTCCTCTGGTGCGGAAAGGATTCGCCGCTTTGTGCCAGAAAGAAGATGGCAACCTTTGAGAGACTTTTGATAGATGACAAGGCTGCCTGGGTAGAGCCCAAGAATGCCTACTATCAGTCATGGGACAACGAGAAGATCGCTATAAAGATACTCGAGGAATTCGGTCTTCCCACCATTGGATCGCATATTATCAACGGTCATCTGCCTGTTAGCAGAGGTGAAAATCCCATTAAGGCGAACGGCAGAATACTTGTTATTGACGGTGGATTCTGCAAGGCTTATCACGGAAATACAGGTATCGGCGGTTATACCCTGATATACAATGCCGACGGAATCAGACTTCAGGCGCACGAGCCCTTCTTTGACAGAGCCGATGCAATCAAAAACAATGCGGACATAGTTTCTGAAACCATCATTTTTGAAAACAAAAACGATAAAATGCGCATAAGAGAGACCTACCGTGGA
>JBGVRO010000053.1:0-6937 GCA_045128515.1 Eubacteriales bacterium
TTTTCCTGCAATCTGTCGTAATAAATATGAATTTCCTCGATGCCACCGAGAGGCTCGTTTGGCACAACTCTGAATTTGAAGTATTTTTCATCGACTCCCGAGCCTTCGATTTTGCAGCCCTTTGGATAATTTTTCACCAAACGTTCAACGTTTGCAGTAGCCTCATCTACTCCTTTTTCCTCACCACTCCCCTTCTTTTGACTCAATACCCACTCAAAATAGGTTATGGAACGATCAAATTCATGGAACTGATTTTCGCGAACAAGTACTGTAAGCTCCTTCAAAATCGGTTCCCAGGCATCTACTGTAGCAGTATTTATGAGATAAATCACCTGGTTTCTAAGAGAAATTACGAGATCGCGTGTGTATCCTGCAGAACGGAAGAAGCTCTCACCAATTGCAAAGCATTGAAGTGTCTCTTCTCTGTCCTCAGCTTTTCCTCTCACTCTCAGAAAGTCGGCAAGATTATCGGCAATCAGAGCGCGCTGCTGAGCATCTCCAACCTCATTCGCCTTATCAAGAGCACGGCGCAAAAGATCAATAGCCTTATCGATCTCGCCAAACGCATTATATGCCGTAGCCAAGTTAGTCATCTCAATAAGATAATCTCGTGGCTTATTCTCCTCAACGAATATATCCATAGACATACCGTGATAAAAGAAGGTTTTTTCCTTATCTCCGCGTCTGCGGAAGATCAATGCAATGTTTCCTGCAAGAGTTGCCGCGTTCGACTTATCGTGTATACGAAGAAAGGCTATGCATTTTTCAAAATATGCTATCAGCTCGGCTGCCTCAGGGCTCATATAGTCCTTAATAAGCAATGCCTCATTCTGATGAATGTTAGTGAGCATTACCTTGTGCCAACCGGAAATAACCTTTCTCTTATTGTCAAAGTCCTGTATTCTGTCAACAACTGATAAAAGCTGCTCTGCGGTGCATCCCTTTACAACAAAAGTACTGAGATCCGTAAGAGCCTTTGATATAACAAGCTCGTATTTATCAATATAAGTCATTATATCATCAACCAGTTCAGGAATATCCTCTGTGTCGCTTATCGATACCGCTTGCCACAGCTTGGTTATAGCGGTAATTGAATCATCTGACGCTCTTTCAAGTATCAAGGAAACAAGTTCGTCATCGACTGTCTTGCCGTTTTCAATAACCATATCAAGAGCCGTCGCACAGCACTCTATTACCTGATCAGTCTTTCCCTGAGACATCAAAATATCAAGAGCTGAAAGCATATGGTCTACAGCTCGTTTTTTATCGGTATCGGCTACAGCATTGGCAAGTCTGAAGTAACACAAACAGATCTTGTCATCATCTGCCTCACTCCTTGCAATAACAAGCTGCTCTTCAAGAGCATCCAAGGATACGCTGTCAATTGAATCACCCTTAAATCTGCTTTCAAAGTAGTCAAGACCGCCCTTCACAGTTGAAAACCTCTGCTTCCAGAATCTTTCAATGTCAGCAGCCTTACGATCGTGCTTAAGAACAAGAAGCTCTTCAATCAGTTTTTTAAGAGTTGTTATAAGATCCTCGTATTCTTTTCTGCCCCAACATAACTCAAGCTTTTCGGTATAGATCTCATATTTCTTGCCGAAATTATCCTGTTTAGTATACAGACTTAAAAAAGCGTTGTAGGATTTTATCAGCGTTGATTCAAAGCCGTTTTTCTTTGATATTTCAACCGACTGACGAAGATATGATTCTGCCTTATCATACTCACCGCACTCGATAGCATAAAATCCCATATTGCCGAGAATAGTTGCTGTAACAGAACACATCTTGGTTTCGTTTTTGATGATGCGACTCCATCCCTCAAGTATAGTCAACGCCTTTTTATCCTCACTCTTATATGACAAGGCATTACATTTATTCAAGATGACGACGGTAAGCTCTCTAATGTCACCGATCTTACTCCAGCATCTGTTAAGCTCGTCAAAAATAGCAATAGATTCGTCATAGCGACCCATTTTGTAATGGATCATCGCCTTCAAATTAAGATCTCCAAGATAAGATCTTATCTCACCCTCGCCACTTGCCATTGATACAGTTCTATCAGCAATACGAATTGCTTCATCGTATCTTCCAAGGCGCACAAGTACGCCGGCTCTTACGGAAAGAGCCCTTCTCATCTCAAAGAAATATCCCATCTTCAAGGCAAGGCGATAATACTCATTTGCAGTTTCTAACGAATCGTTATAATATCCAAGCCTTAACTCGCAGTCGGATTTATAAAATAAAAGCTGACAGCAATCCATCTCGGTATAATTCTGCCTTGATCCGATTATAAGCTTAATATATTCGTATAGCTCGCGGTGTTTGTCGGCGGACTTCAAATTGAATATCTTTCTCGCCAAGCTAATAAATCTGTCGGAAACAGGTGTGCTTCCGCGATCAATAGTTCCACCGGGAGCATCAATGCCAAGATTATCGCACAGAATTTCTGCCTCGTTTTTTAACTCGAAATCTAAAAGAATTCCAATTAAAAGATTTGCAAGCTTTTTGCTATGAGTGTCGCTATGTGAATAGTATTCTCTTGCAAGATGAGAAATAGCGCCTACCATATCAGAATCGCTGTGCAAAAACAGCTGCATCCACGCCGAACGAATATACTTCCAATCTGCTAAATATAAATAAGCCAAGATATACTTATTTTCAAGTGCAAGCTTAAGCTTTTCCCATGCTCTGCTATTTGAATAATTCTGAATAACCGCTATAGAGTATTTTCTTCCTTCAAAGGCGGAGAATCCTTCACCATTTTCACGGCTAGATGAGAGAAGCTCCATGATGTAATCACCGAGAGTCTCCTCGGATTCAAGTCTTGTCTGCTCGGGTAAAATACTATCAATAAATTTTATTGTTTCTTCATCTCTCACGATCCAATGGTCACCGTGTATGATCTCAAACTGCTCTAAGGCGCGGCAGATATTAGCCCATTCAATGGGATATACTTCCAAGAATCTTCCAACCAATTCAAAGCATTCCTTCTCGACGAGAGATATCTTCGCGGAACGTACTATCCCCAAGACGGTAGAAGCGATTCTCTTCTCATTGTCCGAGTAATCGCCCATAAGAAAATCATAGATAAATTTATAAATTTCTTGGATATCTCTACAGCCCGATATACTACTGATAAGATCGTCAAGATTTTCAAATCTACCATGATTTATCAAAAATCTAATAATAAATTTAAGCAGACCGGGATATCGCGCTGCTTCAGATGATATAATGCTATTAAGCTGCGCCGGAGAAAAGCTTTTTCCAAAGGTAGCCAGGTACTCAGAAACAAATCGCTCTGCTCCCTCCCTTTCAAACAATGGCATCTCCTTTATATTCCAGCCGATCACCTCTGCAATGCTTATCATATCCTCATCATTTGTAGTTCCGATAAGCTTTAAATTACCTGCGCTTGTAGATGGAAGCCAGCATAAAAGTCTTCCTTTTTCATCATTCAAAAGATTAAGGTCGTTTATTACAACAATGATCTTTTCCTTGGGCTCAAGATCGGATAACCATTGCACAAACCGACTTCTAAAGGACTCAATAGCTCCATCAGTAAAGAAGAATATACCCTTATTTCTTTCTCCATTTTCCCCACTGTTAGAGCTGGATTTCATGTTGATATAGCTATTGATTTCAGAAATATTATCCAGCATCTCGCTGTCGTTTATTTTTTCGGCAATAACTGTAAGTTGTTTTATAATTTCATGCACAATAGATGGCCAATAAAGGTATTTGTCATCGGCGCCGCAATTTATGAGTACTTTATGCCCCTCGTTAGGTTTCCAAGCCGTCAAGGACGCGGTTTTACCTCTCGCACCATCACCATAAATAAGTAAGGGCTTTTTACTCTCATTTATATAGTAATCAAGGAAGGCATAAAACTCGTTGTTTTCAATATAATTTCTAAGTATCTCGCTATTATACCACTCCGAACGGATAGCGTCAACATCCTCCGACTCGGGAAAATGCCTATCGAGCCAATTAAGAATATCTCGCATGACAAAGCTTCCGAACTCCTCAATACTGTTGTATCTAGAGCAAGGGGTATCCGGGTCCTCTTCGATAGTCTGCTTCAGCTTCTTAAGATTTTCGGTTGCTGAGGGATCTTCTGCCTTAAGATGACCGTATAGTTGATCGGTCAGATCTTCCGATCTTAAATAAAAGGCACAGTTAGACAGAGTCTGCTCGTCGTTATGCTCAAGAACTGCATATAGCATCTCAAGCTCGGTTATACTATGTCCTTCCTTGCCAATAAGCCAAGGAATAGTGCTACCCACGTTTTTAGGAACAGTATTAAGGATGCTTCCGTAACGGTTACCGAGAATACCTATGAAATAAGGACGACATTTATCGATCTCCGACAGACAAATAGGCAAAACCTTTCCATCCACCTGATCCTCCTCGGTAATTCCCCAACGAAGGTCAACACTAAAGAAGGAAACGCCTCTCTCTGCGCAAATTCTATTAAGTTTTGGAACAATAACCTCGTTAAAGTAGCTTCGCTCCTTGTCCATATCAGCAAACGTAGAGGACAAAAATACTCGTATTACAGGAGGCAGGCTTCTCTTATTATCCTTTGTCATAGTTTGACTCCCAAAAGTTTGATTTTCTTTATTATAACATACGGACAAATACATTTCAATATTTTATATAAAAAACCGAGTTTTTTAAAAAGCTACGTACACATATTTTTGTTTCTACTTGCTTGAAAAACAATACCGAATATGATATAATGGTCTAAAATTATTTAATAACGGAGTATTTAAATGCGTTATATAAAATCATGCGGATTTATCGTCTACAAAGCAGAAAACAATGAAAATTTCTATCTGATAATTAAGAGTCACAACGGCGATGTTGGATTTCCTAAAGGGCATATGGAGCCAGGAGAAAGCGAATTACAAACAGCTATTCGCGAATTAAAGGAAGAAACCGGAATGGATGTAGACACAATTCACGATTTTAGATATCAAATTGAATATCCACTTCCACGTGTTCCCGATGCAATGAAGCAAACGGTATATTTCCTTGGCAAATGCGCGTCTGATGACATTATCATTCAGGAAACTGAGGTCGCCTCGGCAGAATTTGTTACTTATGATAAAGCTATAGAAAAGCTTACCTTTGAAGAAACAAAAATAATGCTCAGAAAGGCGAACGACATTATTAACTCTTAAACATATATAAAAACCACGGTTCATACTAACCGTGGTTTTCTTTCTTTTTATTAAGTTTTATCCTAAAAATGGGATCCTTTGACGTTCTGTGATAAATCATATATGCAACATAATTTCTCCACCGAACTGTGTCGGATCACCCCAATCAAGGTCAAGCAACAGTTCTTCCAAAAGCTTGTCAAGTTTCTCGTCCGAATACCTATCCAAGAATTTACGCTCGACAGAATTGGAATCCTTTGCGGTATCCATACCGAGCATCTCACGAAGCTTCTTGATTATTTCGTCATAGTCTTCCTTAGTTCGAGGATTCGTCCAAATTCGTTCATTATCTCTTGATGTGTTGCGTTCAGATGATGAACCAAGTAATCTATCATCAGCACCTGATCGTCCTCTTCGAGATATGTCACTATCGCCGCTGCTTCCTCCCTCGGCATCTTGAATTGCTTCAGTCCATACAGGAGCAATCTCTCTGTCTTGGTTGATTTCGTCATATATATTCTCTTTACCTCCAAGAGTTTTTCGTTCTTTCAGTATAAGGCGCAAGTATATGTCCTTGCATATATCCATCAGCCTCAAAAATATACCCTGCAACATAAATAGTTCTTATTTCTCCATCTTCTCCAACGAGGAGAGTATATCCGCTTCTGTGTTTCGAGGATCGTCTATAATTTTGATCAGTTCCTCTGCTCGTTTCTCCGCTTCCTCGAAGTTTTTGATATTCAGCAAATGATTTAGCACTTTCTCGTGTGTACTGTCTTGCAAATCCTTTTTGTTCAAGGAACGCAAGATGAGTATCTGAGCACGTCCTTCCTTCATATAGGTCCTCCTTAAATATTTCCATTTCAGTTGCCGTTTCCGCTTGGAATCTCACAACTCTTGTAATAGCAAAGTTGTTCCTCGTCCCCACCACGAAAACAAATACATTGTCCACATCAAGTGTGGAGTTAGGTTTGTTGTTTACCTCAATGATCGCCTCGCCCCTTGAAGATTGGTTGAACGCACTCAAGGATGATTTTCCCTGTATCTTCGAGTAAAGGTCATCGAGTTCATTGAACGAGATTGCATCAGCCACTCTCACCCATCCAAAACTATTATACTCTTTTTTGGAATATTTTTCAAGTGTACTTTGAGATAATCTGTCCGAATACATAATATCCGCACTTGCCGTAGGAGTCTTATTAGCGATCTCCTTCACCTGATTGGAGTTAAAGACGATGTACGAGGTGGTTGCCTTCTTGGTCTCAAAGGTATTCGAGTATGCAATACCGTCATATCCCTTAGCAACACAAAAGCAGACGGGCTGCGTAGCAGGAACCAGTGACATCATGTATACCGCTTGCGGTATTGGGCGTTAAGCCGTGGGAATACCATTAGATCAGCATTTCAGCTTGAAAATATATCTAACCCAACTGCACGGTAGCCCTTTCATAGTCATGCGCACATCTCGCTGTCGTCGCATAGTCGTTATGCGTCGCTCGATACACTCACTCCTCTAACTCCTTGCTTTAGACAGTCGCTGCACTTAAAACACTTATCAACTGTTTTAAGTTTGCTACAACTTCGCATGAGGAATAAGTGGTGTATCTCCAGGGACTCGAACCCTGGACCCATGCATACCACCGCAGGTGGTATCTTGCCAATTCGGAGATCAAACCTTGGAATAGTACAACAAGTGAGTCAAAACAAAAAACAACCGACCCGAATGGCAAATTCAGAGTCAGTTGCGTTAGCATGACAGTTAATCATTATCT
>JBGVRO010000054.1:0-9166 GCA_045128515.1 Eubacteriales bacterium
AGATAATGATTAACTGTCATGCTAACGCAACTGACTCTGAATTTGCCATTCGGGTCGGTTGTTTTTTGTTTTGACTCACTTGTTGTACTATTCCAAGGTTTGATCTCCGAATTGGCAAGATACCACCTGCGGTGGTATGCAGGGGTCCAGGGGTGGAGTCCCTGGAGGTGCACCACTTATTCCTCGATAGCTTAGTCGGTAGAGAGCATGATTAGTGTTATATGATCACTGACTGAGCGTAGCAAGCCGACTTGTATCAAGATAAGCACACGCCACGGTGCCAAAATAAAATTATCGTGTTGATAACAACTTGAAATATTAAGCCGTTTCTGATATAATATATATGTAAATACAATAAATTCTCGCATTTCGGGAGTAATTCCTTCGTTTGAGGGTGGTATTCCTTCTGACGAAATGATAGAATGTAATCACAAGAACAACCCGAAATGCGAGGAGGCATTACTATGGAAAAGAAAACGATAGGCAAATTCATATCGGCTCTGCGTAAGGCAAACGGTATGACACAAAAGGAACTTGGCGAAAAGCTCTTTGTTTCGGATAAAACGGTTAGCCGATGGGAGTGCGATGAATGTACGCCGGAGCTTTCCTTGATACCTTCGATAGCGGAGATCTTCGGCATCACCACCGACGAGCTTCTACGCGGAGAACGAAACAACCCTGACCGAGAAGTAGCATCGGAAGATGCAACGACCAAGCAGAAGGCTAAAAGCGACAAGCAGTTCAAGTTGATGCTACATAGCAGAAAGAAGAAGTTTACCAACCTTTCCTTTATCTCAATAGGTCTCATTATCGTAGGACTTATAGCCGCTATGATATGCAATCTCGGCTTCTCAAAAGGTCTGCTCGGCTTCTGCCTTGCAAGTGTATTCTTCGTAGCAGCTACGATATGTCAGATCTGCTTCACGGTGAGCTTCAGATTGCTTATCGACGAGGAAGAAGCAGAACACGCCGAGGAAATAAAGAAAGCGAACACGGATATGGTGTTCGGCTCGGTAAAGATATTCTTCGGAATACTTCTGACTTTTGCGTTCTGTCTGCCGATAGCAGTTCTTACGCTGTCGTATTTCAATAGTCATTACGGACTTGTTATCGACTCTTGGATTTTGTTCGGCTCTTTGTTCGCCGCCGTCGCATTTCTCCTTGCGTTCTGTGTATATAAGATATTCGTATTAAAGGCACTCATAAACAAAGAGATAGTGTGGCTCGATGAGCAGACGGTTAGTAGAGCTAACACAGAAAGCAAGCTTCTCGGCAAAATCTGTATCGTATTTACGGTTGTGTTTGCAATCATTATGCTTGCGACATATATTATCACTTCTTCCGTTAGTGAATCTACCTTCATAGAACGTGAAAGATTTGATGATCCCGATAAATTCATTGAGTATATGCAAAGCGAGTATGATGCTTGGTATGAAGAAGCGTATAGCAATTTGCCGCCAGTTCCCGATGCCGAGGGAATGAAACCCACCTATGAACCGGACAAAAAATGGTCGGAAATCGACGGCAAGCGATATTATTTCTGCGAGCATTTATACGAATCAATTACCATTTTACAGCATGAAAACGGTGATTGGGAAATTATTGTAATAACCAACGATGCCTACCAAAACGGTCAAGCTATGTATTCAATACTAAACGCAGGCTTATTGTCCTTACACGTTATCAATCTCGCAGTATGTGTGGTTTGGTATCTCGTGAAAACAAAGAAGCGTAAAACAGCATAAATACAGCCCTCGCTCTTCGTTGGAGCGAGGGCTTTGCTAACAGAAAAAAGCCTAAGATGATGGTTCAACTTAGGCTCATATTGGTGCACCACTTATTCTTCGATAGCTTAGTCGGTAGAGAGCATGATTAGTGTTATATGATCACTGACTGAACGTAGCGAAGTTGTAGCAAACTTAAAACAGTTGATAAGTGTTTTAAGTGCAGCGACTGTCTAAAGCAAGGAGTTAGAGGAGTGACTCTATCGAGCGACGCATAACGACTATGCGACGACAGCGAGATGTGCGCATGACTGTGAAAGGGCTACCGTGCAGTTGAGCTAGATATATTTTCAAGCTGCAATGCTAATCTGACGGCATTCCCACGGCTTAACGCCCAATACCGCAAGCGGTATGCATGATGTCACCTGTTCCTGCTACGCAGCCCGTCTGCTTTTGTGTCGCATGACATTATTTTTATATTCTTTTTGTGTTTAAGTATAAAATTGGCAGACTACGATTTGTAGCCTGCCGCTGATATGTTCAAGTCTGTGCGTACTTAGTGTAATCTTTTGGGGTGCAATAACAGTTTAATATTGTGTTCCGGCATTGTGAAGGTGTATTCCCAATACTCATCTGTCACGGCGGTGCGCTGAATCTGTTTGCCGCCGTCTATCCAAAGCTCAATGTCCTCGCTCTGCGGCTTTATCCGTACCGTGACTTCCTTTCCGGGCAAAGAGAAGGTGGGTTGATTTGGGAGTATATAATCAGCAAGGTCAACGTGGAAAACGTTTTCTACATATTCAATAGAGTAAGTGGGATATTTGTAACCTTCCGAAACACTTTCACGATAAACGGACATAATTGTGTTGTAAACGAACGTTTTACCGTCAATCACAGCTTTGGATTTTTCTACGTTTTCTATGTGAATTACACAGCACTCGATTTCGCCCGTTTCCTCGTTCTTTATGCTGTCACTAAAAACAAAGTAATAGGCATCGGGATTTCCGCTTAAATTAAACCCTGAGTGCTTATACGCACCGTAATGGTAGCCTTTGTCGTGCGGTAAAAATGCGTATTGTTTCGCTTCTCCCTCGGCGTATATAACCTCGCCACGTGTTCCGAGATACTTGAAGTTTCTCCCGATTAAATAGTTATAAACGCTTTCAAGGTACTCGTGAAATTCATCCGAATCGGTGTAAAATAAAATTGTTTCGCTGTTCAAATTGATTGAGTCAATACCTGTCGGCGCAGGTAAGCCTTCTACCATAAATTCCGAGAGCCTTTCGGAAGAAAAGAATTTAGCTTTTTCAAAAGAATTTCTGCGTTTTTTACTTGCTATGCTCGCCGGCACAGCGATAGCTGTAATAACGATTGCGGCAATTACGATTATAAGAATGATTTCCTTAATAAACATAGGATTGTCTTTCAGCTTCCCGATCGTACCTTCTGCCTTGATCTTCTTTACGAGCTTGATAATAGCATAAGTCAGAGTAGGCAAGCCAACCGAGATAGCCGCAATCAAGCACATTATTGGTGTATCAATCCCAAAGAAAATTCCTTGTATCACAAAGAGCGTAACACCAAGCACGAGAATGATACCGCTGAGGATAAGACCGTCCTTTTTTAGTAGCATAAGAAGCAAGCCAAACGATACGGTGACGATACCTATTCCAAGCATAAAAGGCATAATTGCACCGAGTATGAGGGATAGACCACCAAGAGAGGTAAGCACAATTCCAATAATTTTGAATATGGGAAGATTCTTTTCTACGTAAACAACATTCGGCGTTGCTTCTTCACCGTTTGCAAGATATTCAACGCTAACACCAAAAATCCTTGCAAGCTCTATAAGGTTGCTTGTGTCCGGCTCTGTCTGATTGGTTTCCCATTTTGATACAGTCTGCCTTGAAACGTCAAGCAGCTCGGCAATATATTCTTGTGATAAGTTCTTTTCTTTACGGCATTTTGCGATACGCTCACCGATTGTCATAGTAACAAACCTCCATTTTGTAATATGATATCAAGCAAAGATTTATTCTTTGCGGTACTATTTTATCATTGATAATTTAAAATAGCCACCAACTATCGCGCAACTTTTGGTTGCATGTGGGTTTTATTTTAAAAAGCTATTTATATAAAGAATTACACGAGTATATGCTCTTTTAAAGTAATTATATCATACAGATCATATACTTTCAATACCGTACAGTGAGTATACCAAACCATGCGATGAACTTAATAAGGTAACAAGTATGAAAAAATTCAAGGGCTAAGTCAACGACTTAGCCCTAATCACTATTCAATACTAAAATATTTCCTTATTGCATCTTCGACGATTTCGGCGATGATTTTCATTCCGTCCTCGTCGGGGTGGATGCCGTCGGTGGTGTTCATGTAATAGAAATCGTTGTTGAGTCTGCTTCGATATAGGTCGGCGATGAAGAAGTTGTTGCCGGCATCGTTGACCGCGGATTCGATGATCTGATTGAAGATCTCGGCTCGTTGCTTTAAGAAAATATCTCTGTCGGGCAGATTTATGCAACAGACAACCGCTGCGGGGTAATTTTCTTTAATTACCGACAGAGTTGCGCGATAATCCAACTCAAAAATCCTGGGATCAACGCCTCTGCCAAGGTCATTCGTACCCATAAACAGGATAATAAACTCGGGTTTTTCGCCATTATTATTGGCGAGCTGATGAGCGCGATTCATACCCGAAGATTCGTCATCCTTGCCACTGAGATTTCCGCCTGACCAGGAGTTGTTTACACATAGGGTCATACCAAATGTATTAATTACCTGCATCCAATAGGTTTTTTCAAGTGGAAATGGGTCAGCGTATTTACAAGGATTTATGAAAGTAGTTAAGTTTGCATCTGCATTATTTGACACACCCTTGTAGGTCGATATACTGTCACCGAGAATAGAAATTCTTTTACCCTTTAGCATTTTTCTTCCACCCCTCTTGCGTTATGTTACTATTATAGCACCTAAAAAAGAAATAATCAATAGTGTATATAAAAATATTATACTTATATGTTTGTAGATAAAAAAGGCGGTTTTGATATAAAAACCGCCTTAAATGTTAATTTTAGTTTGCAAAAACAACCTTTTTCTACTTAAACGTGGGTTGCTTCCTTGGATTTCTTCTCTGATTTTGCTTTCTTCGATTTGAAAATAAAGCTTCTAAAGAGAATGATATTCATTACGATGAAGAAGGCAACGAGAATAAGGAAGGTAAGCTCGGGCTTCTTGGGAGCAAGGTTTGCAAGGAGCATAAGAGGGAAGCCGAAAACGATAGCAGGGAAGTTCTGATAAACCATGTTATCGGATGCAGGGGTCTTGAACTCACTGTCAATCTCACGAAGAAGGATTGCGCCCGTACTTGCCGTACCTGTAAGCATACCGTACATCATAAGGAACTGCTCCTCCTCGTAGTCGGGGAACAGCTTCTTACATACAAGGCGAATGTAAGCATAGGTAGCAAGCATACCAACAACGCCAAGAACGATAACGATGCCCCAATAGCTCTGAAGCTCGTCAAGTCTGATAGCTGCAACGCCCGAAACGATCATAAGATCGAAGAAGAAGTTGGAGGTACGTGTCATAAGGAAGTTGTTGATGTATTTTCTGCCCATAAGACCGGACTTGCGAAGAAGGTTAACAACAGATTTCACGATAGTTGCGCCTACAACACCGAGAAGGAAGTTAAAGCCGAAAATGGTTGCCTTCATACCCGGAAGAACAAGACCGAGAAGATACATGATAACGTAAGCAATAACGTATGCCATAATGATGAAGGAGATCTGGATAGTCATTTTATCCACGCTTTCCTGCATAGGAATCTCGTCACCATCCTCAACGCTTTCGTGATAATCACTGCCGTCTGTTCTTGCAGACTTAACAAGCTTACCATTTCTTTTTCTGATGTTGAGGTGCATTACACCGCCGATAGCTGCGGAGATAAATCCGAGAGCAGCAACGGTAAGACCAAAGGCTGCGCCACCCTCAAATCCAAGGTTTTCGTAAATTACACCGTAGTTGAGAGCCTGACCTGTACCCTGACCGTATCCAAAGGGGAGAAGAAGACCTGCCGCCTTAAAGAAATCGGGCATAATGAAATATACTGCAAGTATGGTGATCGCCATACCGAGCACGCCCTGAAGAAGATAGGTAGATACGGTAGTAACGCCCGTATCAAAGATCTCGGTGAGGCGCTTTTTGTTTACGGGCTTGTCGCTGTACTTAAGAGATGATGCGATAAAGCCAAGGGCAAGCGCGTGATATGTAATTACCTCAAGGTTTGCTGTACCGTTACCGCCAAATGCCGCGGTATCAAACATAACGTTGCCTGTAATAGCCTTGTAGATAGCTGCAACGATAAGCAGAACAGTGCCACCGATAACAGAGGTGGGTACAAGAGAGTTTCTTAAAAATTTAATTTTACGTCTTAACGTATTTCCAACGAGAAGGCTGCCGCTGAGAACCGCGAAAAGCAGTATCCAGCTCCAAACCTCAGAGTCCCAAAAATTTATCATTTTCGTCTCCTTTGCTAATGTTTTTGAATCTGTGATATATGTTTACAAACTCAAGGGCGCAGAAACGCTTGTCACCCTTTAGCTGATAGATTTTGCCGCCGTGATAGATATTAAGCTTATTTTTTCCAAGAACGGTTACAGCCGAGCACTCGCCGAGGGGGAAGGTCATAGCCGCTTCATCCTTTACCCAAAGCTCGATTCTGTTGCCGTAGAGCATAACCTTTGCCCATGGAGCGATAGGAATCTTCCTTTCGCTGGGAATTACCTCTCGTACCTCTGCGTGACTTTCATAAATGGGAGTATCGTAATATTCGGAAAGATCAAGCGAGTTAACAAGCTCACACTGCGCCTTGTACCAATCGAGCAGGAAGTGATATGGGAAATCACAGTTTACACCCTCAAGCTCCTTGGTAGGCAGGTATCTTACCTTTTTGCCGCATTTTTTACACTCTACAATATCACCGTGACTCTCAAGAACCGTAAGTCCACAGTCGGGACAGGTGTAAAAGGCACGTTCGATATACTCTGCGCTGTTTTTATGTACGAAGGTAGCGTCTGCCACAGCCTCGTTCTGATACAATCCGTCGCGTATAATTGCGAAGAGCTCGTCATCGGTCATATCCTTGTATTCCTCAGGCTCGATAACTCGGGATACGAAGCTGCGCATCCTACCCTTTCTCGTAACGTCACTCCATCTGGGCTGTACACCGTAGCCACCCTCGATGCGATAGAGCATAATGGGAAGTCCCAGCTTTCTTGCAAGGGGAGCAATGGTAGGGCTCATATATACGGTCTCACCGCTGTAGGTACGGTTTCCCTCGGGGGCAATTGCGATAGAGCCGCCTTCCTTGGCAACGCGAATACAGTTGAGAATCGCCTTGATGTCGGTGGTCTGCTTTTTGATAGAGATGGGCTCAACCAGGAATTTGATCAGAGAGGACACAAATCCGTTGGAGAACAGATCCTCACTGGCGAGATAATACACAGGCTGCTTGAATGCAAGACCCACAAAGAACTGGTCAAAGGCAGTCTGATGATTATAAAGAATAAGGCAGGGCCTTTTTTCGGGATACTTTGTTATTTTTATTCCGTATTTGATCTTACAGAGAATATGTACGGGAAATCTTAAAATCAGGTGAACGACCTTGTGCCTGAATTTCATCCATTTTTTGTTTTTCTTTTTGGTTTGCTTCATAAAGACCTCCTTTAAGCAAGCACAACAATATTATAATACATTTTAACCGATAGGTCAACCAATTAATAAATAATATTCACAATTTAGTCACGAATAGTAGCGCTTTTTATGGTATAATTAAAGTATAAGCTATATAAATTACATATATTATTTAGAAAAAGAGAGGAACAAAGATATGTTTTTGTTGGACACAGCATCAAATATCAGCAGCGAAACCTGGTCTGCCGTGCTTAACACGGTTATTAGCTGGTGCCTTAATACAGGAATTAAAATTATCATTTCCGTTTTGATAATCTTCATCAGCTTCCGAGTTATTAACGTTACCTCGCGAAAAATCAGCAACCGACTGAAAAATAATGATAAATACGATAAAACTATTGTAAAAACCTTAACGTATTTAGGCAAGATCGCAGCTAAAATAGTTGTGGTTGTGTGTATTGTGGGATATCTTGGAATTGATACAAGCGGACTTACCGCCCTCGTGACCTCGCTCGGTGTATGCGCAGGTCTTGCAGTTAACGGCGCGCTGTCTAATCTTGCAGGCGGTGTTATAATTCTCTTCACCCGCCCATTCAAGGTTGATGATTATATCGAGATTCCCGACGACACCTCTATTGCAGGTACTGTTGAGGATATTCAGATCGTTTGCACAAAATTGCGCACACCCGATAACAAGGTTATTTACGTTCCAAACGGCGCTCTCTCAAATTCGAATATTGTTAATTATTCGGAGAAGGATACCCGTAGAGTCGACTTTAATTTCTCTATAGCGTACGAAAATGATTTTGAGGCGGCAAAGGCTATTATAGCAGATGTATGCGCCTCTCACCCTATGGTGCTTGAAGATCCTGCTCCCACTATCAGAATTGCAGAGCATGGAGCAAGCAGTATCGTGATCACAACTCGCGTATGGGTAAAAAACAGCGATTACTGGGACGTTAAGTTCGATATCCTTGAGGCTGTTAAGGCGGCATTTGATAAAGGTGGTATTACTATTCCTTATAATCAGCTTGACGTACACGTTAAGAATTGATTGTTATATGTTAGGCGAAAGCCCTCGAGATAAATATTTATTAATATATTGACATTCATTTGTTTAAGTGATATAATGAATACGTATTAGTTGAATTTTCCCGAAATTCATTTTGGAAAGGACATATAACAATGAAGGAAATCGCTCGTCGTAACGCAGGCCTGTTTGCAGCTTTGCTTGGAATAATTATCGTGCTTTTGGTATACACCCTGCTTGGCACAGTTGATCTTGTGTTTATGAAGGGAGATCTGCAGGTTGCACGTATGGAGGACGTCAGAGTAATTTCTGATCTGCAGCTTGATGCAGAGGACATTTTAACAGGCGAGGAGCTTGAATTCACCTACGGTGAGGGCAAGACCTATGCCGCAGATATGAATCTCAGATTTGAGATCGCAAAGACTCTTGTCGTTAACCTTTTCACCCAGAAGTGGGATAATGCAGATCAGGTTATTGTTTTTGAGGCAAAGTAATTAAATAATGTTAAAGAGGCTGTCTCAAATGCAAAATTTGAGACAGCCTCTTTAGGTTTGACAAAGGGGATAGGCAGATTTGAGTAAGAAGCGTCGTTTTCCGCCCCGAAGGCGTATTTATATACGTCGAGAGGAAGGAAACGGCGGTAGAAAAAGACCATTAAAATTTAAGAAATCAGTATGATTTCAACCTTATATTGTCTCAT
>JBGVRO010000055.1:0-7209 GCA_045128515.1 Eubacteriales bacterium
ATTCAATTAAACTGTGAAACTTGAACAAAGAAAGGCTGTTTGTACATAAAAAATGACGGTAGAATCAAATCTACCGTCATCAAATAAGTTTAATTAAATTCGTCCGTCTTGATCTCATCAATATCAGATGGTTCTTTACGGATTATCGTAAGCTCTTCCTCGCCACGAACGAATCCGGCTGTAACAACAACCTTCTTCACGTCGGGAAGGGAGGGAAGCTCGAACATAGGCTTCATCATAAGACCCTCGATGATAGAGCGAAGACCTCTTGCGCCTGTTTCGCGCTCTATAGCAAGATGTGCTATAGCACGGTATGCCTCGTCCTCAAATTCAAGCTCGATTCCGTCAAGGTCAAAGAGCTTTTTGTACTGCTTTGCAAGAGAGTTCTTGGGATCGCGAATGATCTTAACAAGTGCGCTTTCATCAAGATTTTCGAGAGTAACGATTACAGGAAGTCTGCCTACGAGCTCGGGAATAAGACCGTATTTAATAACGTCGTGAGCAGTTACGTCCTTATAGACGCCACGTGCCACGCGTTCCTTTTTAGTCTTTTTCTCTGCGTTAAAGCCGATCTGCTGACTGCCTTTACGGTTCTCAATAATCGACTCAATGCCCTCAAATGCGCCACCGCAGATAAAGAGAATGTTCTTGGTGTTGATCTGAATAAACTCCTGATTGGGATGCTTTCTGCCGCCCTGTGGAGGAACGTTTGCTGTTGTACCCTCAAGGATCTTAAGCAGCGCCTGCTGAACACCCTCGCCCGAAACGTCACGGGTGATAGAACGGTTCTCACTCTTACGGGTGATCTTATCGATCTCGTCAATATAAATAATACCGCGCTCTGCTTTTTCAACGTCAAAGTCCGCCGCCTGAATAAGACGGAGCAGAATGTTCTCAACGTCCTCGCCAACGTATCCCGCCTCGGTAAGAGTGGTAGCGTCAGCGATAGCAAAGGGAACCTTAAAGCTCTTTGCAAGAGTCTGGGCAATATAGGTTTTACCCACACCGGTAGGGCCGAGCAAGAGAACGTTGGACTTCTGAATTTCGACCTCGTCATCGCGAAATTCTTGTTCTGCCTTGTTCTTTTTGCCTTTTTTGACATCTTTTTCCTTCTCGTCAAGAGAGAGGATTCTTTTGTAATGGTTGTATACGGCTACGGAAAGAGCAAGCTTTGCCTCCTCCTGACCGATAACGTGTTCGTCAAGCATAGCCTTAATTTCCTTGGGACGAGGGAGGGTAGAAAGCTCGAGTGCCTCATCATCGTCGTCCTCCTCAAGACTTGCGATATGCTTATCTATAAAGTCGGAGCAAAGGTCTATGCAGTTGTCACAAATATAGGTCTTGCCATCAAGGGCGGGGATAAGAAAGGCAACCTCGCGCTCGCTTCTGCCACAGAAGGCACATTTACGTAGCTCACGCTTGGACTGTTCTTCCATTTGTTATATTTCCTTCTTAGAGATAACCTTGTCGATAAGGCCGTATGCACATGCCTCATCTGCGCTGAGATAGTTGTCACGGTCGGTGTCGCGCTCAATGGTCTCGATAGACTGACCGGTCTGCTCGGAGAGAATTCTGTTAAGCTTCTCTCTGGTTCTGATAATGTGATCGGCAACGATCTTGATGTCGGATGCCTGACCGCGTGCGCCACCGAGAGGCTGGTGAATCATAACCTCTGCGTTGGGCAGAGCAAATCTCTTGCCCTTTGCACCGCTGGAGAGCAGGAAAGCACCCATGGATGCTGCCATACCGATACAGATGGTACATACGTCACACTTGATGTAGTTCATTGTATCGTAGATAGCCATACCTGCGGAGATAGATCCTCCGGGGCTGTTGATGTAAAGATAGATATCCTTATCAGGATCCTGTGCTTCGAGGAAGAGAAGCTGTGCAACTACGAGAGATGCAGTAGTATCGTTAACCTCGTCTGCAAGGAAAATAATTCTGTCGTTTAAAAGTCTGGAATAGATATCGTAGGAGCGCTCACCTCTGGAGGTTTGCTCAATGACGTAGGGAACAAGTGCCATAATAATTCACCTTTCTGTATTGTTTTTTAAAACAGCCGACAGTGTATTGCTATACCGTCGGCTGAAATTGTATTGATTACTCTGCGTCAGTATCAGCAGTCTTCTTTGTGGTCTTTCTGGTAGTGGTCTTCTTAGCCTTGGGAGCCTCTTCGCCGCCCTCGGTCTCAGCCTTTGCAGTCTTCTTTGCAGCAGCCTTCTTAGCCTTACCAAGCTTTGCGTTCTCGCGAACAAGCTTAAGTGCCTTAGAAACGGTGATGTCTGCGTTGAGGTCCTCAACGAGGATCATTGCCTTAACGCGATCAACGGGAACACCGTAGGTATCGGAGATCTTCTGGAACTCTGCCTCGGTCTCCTCCTCGGTAACGGTGAGAGCCTCAAGAGAAGCGATCTTCTCAAGAGCAAGTCTTACCTTAACCTGCTTTTCAGCGCCGGGACGAAGCTGCTCACGTACAGCCTCAAGAGTGCTGCCGGTGTACTGAAGGTAGGTCTGAAGATCAAGACCGTTCTGACGAAGTCTCTCGTCCTGCTGACGAAGGGTGTTCTCAACCTCCGCCTCGAACATAACCTCGGGAATTTCACCCTCAAGCTTCTCAGCAAGTGCATCGCAAAGTGCGTTCTCAACCTCTGCTTCAGCTCTGTTCTCGTTTCTCTGTACCATTTTAGCCTTGATATCAGCCTTGTATTCATCAAGAGTATCAAATTCGGATACGTCCTTTGCAAGCTCGTCATCAAGTGCGGGAAGCTCCTCAACCTTGAGAGCGTTAAGCTTGGTCTTGAAGGTTGCTTCCTTGCCTGCAAGCTCGGGTGCGTGGTACTCGGTGGGGAAGGTAACTACAACGTCAAACTCCTCGCCGATGGTCTTGCCAACGATCTGATCCTCAAAGCCGGGGATGAACTGACCGCTGCCGAGAGTAAGGTCATGACCTTCGCCCTTGCCGCCTGCGAATGCAACGCCGTCAACAAAGCCCTCGTAGTTAATGTTTGCGATGTCACCCATAGCAGCTGCTCTGTCGGTAACCTCGATGGTTCTTGCGTTTCTCTTTCTAACGTTCTCGATCTCAGCATCAACGTCTGCGTCGGTAACCTCTGCTACCTTCTTCTCAACTGCGATGCCCTTATAGCCGTCGATAGTAACCTCAGGCTTTACGAAACCGGTTGCCTTAAGTACGATATCACCCTCTTCAGATACAAGATCAAACTGGGGCTGACCTACAATGTCAAGGCCTGCCTCCTTAACAGCCTCCTCAAATGCCTCGGGAATACAAGCATTGATAGCATCCTCGAACCAGATGCCCTTGCCATAGTACTTCTCGATAATAGCCTTGGGAGCCTTGCCCTTTCTGAAGCCGGGAATGTTGATAGACTTAACATTCTTCTTGTATGCTTCGATTTCTGCTTTCGCATAAACTTCCTTGCTTACGGAGAACTCCATAACAAAACCGGACTTCTCGGTAAGTTCCTTTTTAATAAGGCTCATTTCTTTTCCTCCGAAATGTTTATATATTTTTATTTATTTTAATTTTTAGCCATAATATTGTACATCAAAAAATTACTTTTGTCAATACTAAATAATAAGTTTATTGACTTTTTTAACAAAAATAAGTATGATTTTTCGTCTTTTTGACCATATAGTCAGGTAAACAGACCGAATTTTGTTCAGCGGTGAACTATTTTGGGAACGAATTTCAGATAATCCGCAGATATGATATGCATATCAATTCCCTCATACGTAAAATGGGGATCAACGGTATAGTTGCCATGGATATGACCGAAGTATACTCTTTTAACTCCGTATTCCTTCAGGGTGCTGATAAGACCGTCAGACGCCTTTCCGTTCCAGAAGGGAGGGAAGTGCATAAATGCGATGATCTCCTTTTCGGGCGCAGCCTCCTGCAGCTTTTTTGCCGCCGCAAGGCTGGTGCGCAGACGGAGATTCTCACGGTTGGTAAGCTTTTCAAAATCGGTGTTGTCGGGAGCGTTGGTAGCGTCCTCGTCATTATACCAGCCGCGTGTTCCGGCAACGATAAAATTATCCACCTCGTGTGCGTTGTTAAAGAGGAAGGATATGCTCTTGACTCCGATCTTTTCAAAGAAGGCATTATGCTTGCTCATGGTGCTCCACCAGAAATCGTGGTTGCCTTTGCCGAGTATTTTTTTGCCGGGAAGGGCGTCGAGGAACTTAAGATCGCTCTCTGCCTCTTCAAGCGACAGCGCCCATGAAACGTCGCCGGGAATGATGACGGTATCTTCGTCGGTGATCAGATGTCGCCAGTTGTTTTCAATTCTCGTCATATAGTCTGCCCAGCTTTTTCCAAAGACTTCCATGGATTTGTTGGTTTTGTCGAAGGTTGACAGATGTAGGTCTGCTATGGTGTAAAGCGACATATGATTTTCCTTTCCCGATCAAATAATCGTTTATTGTGTATAATTTTCTTCCTTCAGCTAATAATAAGTCTGCCAATGAATGGCGAATAAGTATTATAGGAGAAGAGAAGATGGAAGATAAAAAGCTTTATAATGAATGTAAGTGCGATACCTCAAAGCATATTAAAGGCATTAAGTGTGACGTAAAGAACTGCGTTTATCACGCGGATCAGAACGCCTGCTATGCAGGTTGTATTTCTGTTGGTCCCAGAGAGGCGGATTGCTCTGCTCACACCAACTGTGCAACCTTCAAGCCCCGTTCTTGCTAATAATTTGTCTTAACCAAGGAAAGCATAGACCGCACGCGCCATGCTATCCTTATCTTTTTCACAAACGTCTGTGTGAATGGTTTTTTTAGAGAGAACCTCTAAAAGTGGTGCAGGAATCTCCGTAGCGGTAGCAGCTTTAAGCATTTCGGGTGCATCAAGATCGTTTTCCGGCTTCGAGCCTGTAAGCGAGAGAAGCACGTCGGATGCGAATTTGTATGCCGACGCTGTGGAAACCACAAGCATACGCGACTTCGCCTTATAGTCGCTCATATATCTTTCTGCCGCAGAAACGGCAACTGCTGTGTGAGTGTCGATAAGGCGATTTTCATTTTCATATATCCTCTTTACAGTCGCCTGACACTCCTCCTCATCGGTGCAGTAGCCAACAAAGCTTTCCTGAAGCACAGAAAGCTCATCCTCGGTAAGACGATACTTGCCGTTTTCCTGAAGCTCCTTCATAAGGGCGGCGCATCTTTCACTGCCGAACAGCAGATAAATAAGTCTTTCAAGGTTCGAGGAAATAAGTATATCCATAGAAGGGGACATGGTGGCGTAGAATCTACGGTTTCTATCGTAAATACCGTCATTTATAAAGTCGGTAAGCACGTTGTTCTTGTTTGACGCGCAAACCAGCTTTCCGACGGGAAGTCCCATTTTCTTTGCAATATAGCAGGCAAAAATATTTCCGAAATTACCTGTAGGAACGCATACGTCGATCTCCTCGCCAAGCGAAATATCGCCTGATTTATACATATCACAGTATGCGGAAATGTAGTACACTATTTGCGGAACGAGTCTGCCCCAGTTAATAGAATTTGCGCTGGAGAGGAATACGCCCTTTGCGTCAAGGCTTGATGCAATATCCTTATCAGAGAAGATAGCCTTAACACCGTTTTGCGCATCGTCAAAGTTACCCTTGATTCCAATTACGGACAGGTTTTCGCCCTCCTGGGTCTGCATCTGCTTTTTCTGTACCTGACTTACTCCGTCAATGGGGTAGAATACGTGTATTTTTGTTCCGGGAACGTTTTTGTAGCCTTCAAGGGCTGCCTTGCCCGTATCACCCGAGGTTGCAACAAGTATCAGCGCGGTTCTGTCCTCGCCACACTTCTTGAGCGCGCGTGTAAATAGTCTCGGCATGATCTGCAGCGCCATATCCTTGAATGCACAGGTAGGGCCGTGCCATAATTCAAGCATATTCTTTCCGCCGTCCATTGGTGTCACGGGCGCAGGTGAGGGTATAAACTTATCCTCAGAGTATGCAAGGTTTGCATCCTCGAGCAGCTCATCGTATCCGTAGTCGGTCAGGAAGAGCGAAAGTACTCTTGCAGCTCTTTCGGGATAGCTGATGCTTGAAAGCTCGTTAATAAAATTAAGGTCTATAACGGGAATGCTCTCGGGCATAAAAAGACCGCCGTCTGTTGCGAGTCCGCTTTTAATTGCCATTGCAGAGCTTACACCCTCGGAGTGCAAAGCTCTTGTGCTTATGTATTTCATAGGTTTGATCCTTCTTTGTGTCGGATGTATTGATATTTTTTGTCGTATGCGCTGTTGAGATCAAAGGCATTTTCGATATGCTTGATCTCCTTTACCTTAAGGCGCAAGGAGTCCTCAAGATATACCTCAATAACGTCAAGACGCAGTCTTGTATCGGTGGGATGATGCCCCACGTAGTATTTTGCCGCCTTAATGATCTTCCTCTGCTTTTCGGGTGTAACCGACGATGCAGGACGAGCTTCCTTGTAGCCAAGGTTCTGGATGCTTCTTGTCTTAACCTCAATAAAGGCGGTGACGTTGTCCTTCCTTGCGATAACGTCTATCTCTGCGCCAAGGGCGGTGTAGTTTTTTGCAAGAATTCTATAGCCGCCTTTACGCAATAGCTTTATCGCCTCGCGTTCACCGAAATTGCCGATCAGCCTTTTTGGTGTTAGTATTTCGAGTATTTTCATTTGTCAAGGAATTTAAGAAAGCTTCTGCGATATATCGGTGCAACACCGTATTGTCTTACCGCTTCCATATGGTCCTTTGTAGGGTAGCCCTTGTGCTTTGCGATTCCGTACTCGGGATATTCCTTATCAAGCTCAAGGCACTGTCTGTCACGGGTCACCTTGGCAAGTATAGATGCGGCTGCTATGGAATAGCTCTTTGCATCGCCCTTAACAACCGTTTCGGTGGGTATCTCAAAACCGCGTGAGCAGTTGCCGTCGATAAGAGCAAAGTCAGCCTTGATTGGCAGAGCATCTACCGCGCGTCGCATTGCAAGCATAGATGCGTTGAGTATATTGATCTCGTCGATCTCCTCGGGACTTGCTTCGGCAATAGCATAAGCAACAGCCTTTTCCTTTATGATATCAAAGAGAGCCTCGCGCTTTTTCTCGGTCAGCTTCTTTGAGTCGTTCAGTCCCTCAATCTCGAGTCCCAAGGGAAGTATTACCGCCGCCGCAACAACAGGACCGCAAAGTGGTCCTCGTCCTGCCTCGTCAAGTCCG
>JBGVRO010000056.1:0-6228 GCA_045128515.1 Eubacteriales bacterium
CTATATACAACCGTTTGAAAGAACACAAGGATGAATTAGAGGAAGATGATGAAGATGAACTTCCTGCGCTCAGAAAATCAATTATCTGTAAGGGATCTTCTAACGGACTGATTCTTTGTCCTCAAATTCAAAACCATAACCAATCAGACTTCAACGTGGTTATGTACGAAAACGGATTGCTTAAAAATGCAAAACGAGAGAAAAATTGGGGCAATCGTAAAATAGCTAAATGTTATAAATATTTCTTGCAAAGATTGGACCAGGATATTGAGGAGTCTGGAGATGCGGTTAAAACCCTGCTTGGTATTAAGAGTAAGGTTTCGAAAGCCGTATTGGTAAAAATTGAAGTTGGTAGTCATGCCGAAGCATATACTCTCTTTGAATCGCTTAACAATAGAGGAACTCCCTTAACGGCGATTGATCTCATGAAAAATTTGATTCTTGCAAGAGCTGAAAGATCTGGACTTACTTGCGATGATTGCTTTGAGGATTGGCAAACACTACTGGGGTATCTTACCGATGATTATTCAACGCAGGAACGTTTCTTCCGTCAGTATTACAATGCATTTAAGAATACTCTAAATGAACCCTTCAGAACTGAAGGGCAAAGAAAAAAAGATCCATTAGGCTATATTGCAACACGTTCTAACTTATTATCTATTTTTGAAGAACTGATTAATCGCGATTTGTCAGGCTTCATGAGTGACATCCTTGAATGCGGAGAAATTTATTCGCAGTTGATTTTGAGCAAAGATGAAAAAACCAAATATACAGGCAATTTAACAGATCTCAGTCGCATTCAAGGAGCTCCATCATATTTGTTATTGATGTATCTGTTTAAAAACCAAAAGGGACTGCAATTATCGGACTCTGATATTCAGGAAACCATTAAACTTCTTACTCGTTTCTTTGTTCGAAGAAATATTACGGATACACCCAACACAAGAGATTTGAATAAAATCTTTATGCAAATTATTTCTGATGTTGAAGAAAAGCAGTTGTTAGGAAATCAAATTTATCAACACATATATAGCGAGCTTGTTCATTGGTCTGCTTCGGATGAACTTTTTGAAGAAAAATTAAAGGGTGATATTTACGAAGAAAACGTGGGTGTAGCTCGATTTGTGCTCTGTGCTATTGCACAAAAAGCAATGACTACAGAAACATGGACTGATTTGTGGGAACAGAACGATTATGGCGGCAAGAAAGTATTTAAGTGGACAATTGAGCATGTTTTCCCGGAAGGTAGAAATATTCCCGATAAATGGGTAGATATGATTGCTGGTGGAAATCGTTCGTTGGCAAATGAGTATTTGGAGCAATATGTTCATAAGATTGGAAATCTTACTGTTACAGGTTATAACAGTGCTTTAAGCAACCTATCTTTTGTGGATAAACGTGATCGTGTTAATGCACAAAAACTTTTTGTTGGATACAAAAACGGACTGGAAATTAATAAGAAGTTAGCTGAAAAAGACAGTTGGACTGTAGCTGATATCACAGAACGAACCAATGAGTTAGTCGAGCAGTTACTTGTCATGTATAAGTTATAATACATAGGAGTTTTGTTTGATGATTGAATTTTTATGCTACCCCAAGTGCACTACTTGCCAAAAGGCAAAGAAGTGGCTCGATGATAATAAGATAGAATACGAATTTAGAGATATTAAACTCAACAATCCTACACTTGATGAATTGAAAGAATGGCACAAGAAAAGCGGTTTGCCCCTTAAAAAATTCTTTAACACAAGTGGTCTGCTTTATAAATCCCTTGATCTCAAAAATAAGCTTCCCACTATGACCGATGATGAGATGCTAAAGCTTCTCGCAACCGACGGAATGCTCGTAAAGCGCCCGTTGCTAATCGGGGATGACTTCGTGCTTGTCGGTTTTAAGGAGGATGAATATGGGAAAATATGATCCTTTATTTCGCTATCTAAACTCTAATGGAAACTCGCAAGTGGCATTGAGTTATGCTGAAATAGAAAACATTTTATCTGCTACGTTACCGACTTCCGCTTACAAGTATAAAGAATGGTGGGATAATAATTCTCACGTTCAAAGTAAGTCTTGGCGCGATGCAGGATATAAAGTTGATAAGGTGTTTTTGGGCAAACAAGTGATTTTTATTAAAGAATAATTGTCGCATACAAAGCGACCAAACCTCTCTTTGTGAGTGCTATAATGAAGGCACAACAACACAAAGGGAGGTTTTCTATTATGAAAAACAATATTACTGAACTCGTATTTATTTTGGACAGAAGCGGATCTATGGCAGGACTTGAAAGCGATACCATCGGCGGCTTCAACTCGATGATTGAAAAGCAGAAGAAGCAGGACGGAGGTTGCTACGTTTCCACAGTTCTTTTCGATGATGAGAGCGAGGTGTTGCACGATCGCGTGAAGCTCGGTGACATCCCCAAGATGACCGACAAGGACTATACGGTTCGCGGTTGCACGGCTCTGATTGACGCCATCGGCGGAGCAATTCACCACATTGGAAACATTCATAAGTACGCTCGTAACGAGGACGTGCCGGAGCATACGATGTTCGTTATTACGACCGACGGACAGGAAAACGCAAGCCACCGTTACACGAGTGAGCAGGTCAAGAAGATGATCGAGCGTCAGAAAGAGAAGTATGGTTGGGAGTTTTTGTTTATCGGAGCAAACATTGACGCGGTTGAAACTGCTGCACGTTACGGAATCAGCAAAGACAGAGCCGTGAACTATAACGCGGACGGAGAGGGTACGCAGATCCTCTATGAGTCGGTTGCAAAAGCTGTATGCAATGTCAGAGCAAGTGCGCCGCTTGGCGAGGATTGGAGCGATGACATCAACGCCGACTATCAGAAGCGCGGAAGAAAATCCAAGAAAAACTGATTTTTAGTTATAGTAAATCACATTTTTCGGGGGAACTTTTTCTTCGTGTTGCCACTTTTATGGACGAACATTCGAACCCGAAAATGCACAAACACGAAGAAAACACGAAAAAAAGACGAAGAAAACACGAAAGATACACGCAATTTTGCGTATTTTTCGTCCAAACAGAGGACAAATCATCGGGCGAAAACAGTCCGTTGATTTATGAAAAAATCAGTGGTCTAAATTGGACCACTGAAAAGCAAAGGGTCAAAATGACCCGATGAAATCAAAGGCTCAAAGTGAGCCTTTGGTGTGGTTGACAACCAACCACACCACTTCGTGCCAAGATGGCGCGAGGTTACAAACTTTATCGCAGGTTGCGACGAGGTGGCACTCAAAAATGCCACCTCGTAATTTTTTTGAAAAAAACTATTGACAAAATCCGACCTCTGTGTTATACTTTTATAAAAGAAGTTCAAGTTCTTTTATTCTTGATTGAATTTTGTGAGGCGTTTATGAAGCGGATGAATGAAGAAAAACTGAATCAAATGGCGGAGTTCATTCACCGCTACGTAAGGGAGAACAACGGCGAGTCGCCCAAGTTCAAGGACATCCTTGAGTATATGGAGATGAGCAATTCGGTTGGCTACCGCTATCTGACCACTCTGCGCGACCGTGGTATTGTCAAGTACAACGGCAAGGACACGCTTTCCGTTAGAGGGCAGGATGCTATGAAGGTTGCCTTTCGTCGTCTTATGATTTGCGGTAGCATTCCTTGTGGTTCTCCGGAAGATTACCGACAGGATATACAAGGCTACGTTGCCATTCCCGAGGAGTGGCTTGACGGCGATTGCTATCTGCTCCGCACGACGGGCGATTCGATGATCGACATCGGCATTGATGACGGCGATCTCGTCCTCATTAAGCGCGCTCAGGAGGCTTATGACGGGCAAGTGGTTGCCGTGCTCACTGATGAGGGCACGACGCTTAAACGCTTTATGAAGCGCGAAAATGGGCGCCCCTGGCTGCTTGCAGAGAACAAGAGCTATCCAAAGGAACGTCGCGAACTGAAGCCAAGCAAAATTGAGATACAAGGCATTGCCCTGAAGGTAATTAAGGATATCAAATAAAACGAAAGGTAAGGTATGCTATGAATAATTTGTTCTATGATCGAATGTTTAATCCTCAATACGTTAATCCGAATTATTATCACATGTTGCAACAGCAACAATACGAATGCAAGCAGCAAGAAGAAATTGCAAAAGTTCTCAAAGCATTTCATGATTTGTGTGAAGCTGCGGGCAAGTTAGATGCACAGCACCAGCAAATTGCTTTTCAAGCCTGCCTTGCACAGTTTGCCGCTGAGCAAAAATGGCAATGACTTTCTTTTAAGCGAGGTGATTCTATTGCGCAAGACTACACAAAATAAGATACCGATAGCAAAGTGTGCGAACCCGGAATGTGGTTGTTCTATTCTCTATAGCAACAATCCGCGTGAAAAACGCAACGTAACCGTGCGCATGGCTGAGCCGAACTACACGGGTCCTACATTTATGTGTCCTCGATGCAAGAAGATGCTTGTAGTAATTGAGAAGCCAAAGGTTGCGACGGGCTATGTTGCCCTGCCCATCATTGCGGCTAACGCATAAAAGTACTTCTATAGAAGTATAAACAACATTTTAAAATCGAAAGTGAGCCATCCTCCCGGCTGTGAAATCGGGAGACAAGGGTGAGTATCAGATTTGTCACAGAGCCAAACTCTGTCTTATTCTGATGCTCACCTTTTTTATTTTGAAAACATTCGCCTTATGCGATGTTTTATATAAACACTGCGGACAAATTTCATTTGCGAAATCCGCAGTTCGCTGCTATAGACCTTGTCACACCACACGATGCGGTGAGAGAGGTGTGGGAGTATGTACGGAGTAGCGAACCGTGCACCTGCGAAACGATTACGCCTTTACATTACGTAATGAAAGGAGAATCGTTTATGAGTGAAAAAACGACCAGTTACGAACAGATGATGTTCGCGGATTATCCAGACATCGTCAGCATCTGTGATCTGCAAAAAATGCTGGGCATCGGGCGCAAAGCGGCTCTGGAACTTGCCAAGCATCCGCAGATCCACGGCGTAATCGTGGGAAACCGATTCAGGATTCCCAAAATCAACGTCATTCGCTATATGCTGTGTGACGCTGATGCATCGTAAATCTAAAAAAGAAAGGACGTGAGGAACAGAAAGGAATGATGTAAATGGATTATGGATTCTATAATCCCTATCTCCTAAACAAACTTGATACCATCGATGCCGAGGAGCTGATGGCAACGCCCTACGCTCCGAAGAACTTCATTGTGGCAGAAATGCTTCCAGAAGGACTTACTTTGCTTTGCGGTCCGTCGAAGATCGGCAAGTCTTGGTTGGTGCTTCAACTGTGCATTTGCGTTTCGCTGGGTGTGCGCTTTATGGGTTTCAACACTCAACAATGTGATGTGCTCTACCTCGCGCTTGAGGATACCTTTGCGCGTGTAAAGGATCGCGTCGCGCGAATGACAGACGATTGTCCGTCCCGATTGCGATTCGCTGTACAGGCAGGAACGTTGGGCGGTGCTCTGGAAGAACAGCTCACACTCCACAAGACTCAATATCCCGAAACCAAGCTTGTTGTAATAGACACTCTGCAAAAGGTTCGCAGTGCGCCCGATCCCAAGGCGAATAGCTCCGTCTATGGCAAGGACTATCAGGACATCGGCGCGCTGAAAAAGTTAGCCGACGATCTCTCGATTGCCATTGTGCTGGTTCATCATCTTCGTAAGACGAAGGACAAGGACGATCCTTTCAACGAGATCTCGGGTTCAACGGGACTGATGGGTGCTGCCGACACGGCACTCCTACTTAAGAAGTTTGACCGTGCTTCCGATCACGCTGAACTTCTGTGGACAGGACGCGACGTGCAGGACGGCGGCGTATGTCTGACCTTTGAAGATTGCATTTGGGAAACCATCGACGGGAACGTGAACCGTGACTCAAGCTGTTATCGAAGGCTGAGCCCCATCGCCTACAAGACCTGCGAGTATATCAAGGAGCACAAGCATTTTCGAGGAACGGCGAGTGAGCTGCTTGCCCTATTGGGTGAGGAGAACGTGAAGCCGAACGTGCTTACGAGAAGTCTTTCAACCGAAGCGTATGACTACCTACAGCAAGTGGGAATTCTTTACGACTCGGGGCGAACGGGCAGCGGTCGATGGCTTGAGCTGACGCTCGTGCCGAGTGACGATAATGACGCAAATGACGAGAAAAATTCTACGGAAGAAATACCGACACAATCGTCACTTACCGTCACAGATGGCTGATTGGGCGTCCAA
>JBGVRO010000057.1:0-11613 GCA_045128515.1 Eubacteriales bacterium
TCTGTTAGTGAAGTTTTCGCTGCCGCGAAAGTGAAGTTGCTATGCAGTGAAGTTTGTGCTACGCACAAGTGAAGTTAAGTTTGCCCATCACTTCGCCATCAGGCGAAACTTCACTCACAAAGTGAACTTCACTATCGAAGAATAACTTCACTTGCCCGTAAGGGCAAACTTAGTTAGCGTGAATACTCCGTTAAGAGTATCACGCTAAATTGTGGCAGTTTTTAATTTTTCAATTAAATGCTATGAATTCCGTTTTTAGCGTCAGCCTTGTCATCAAGGTTGTACTTCTGCTGTTTTCTCCAATCGAAGTAGTTGATTGCAACCTGCTCAAAGAGAGCGAGGGAAAGAAGGTCCTCGTCCTGCTCGCTGTAAGGAGCAACTCTCTGACGGAGAGAATCGATCTCAGGAGCGATCTTGTCGGCAGGTCTGTAATCTATAACGTCGTCCTCGCCGATGATCTTTCTCTTAAATGCCTCGTCAACAGGAGCAGGGCACTTGCCGTATTCACCGCGAATAAGAGCCTTAAATTCCTTGGTTACACGTGCATATCTGCCTTCACCTGCAAAGAGAACGTTATTTACAGCCTGTGTACCAACGATCTGGGAGGTAGGAGTAACAAGGGGAGGATAACCTGCATCGGCTCTGACGTGCGCAACCTCTTCAAGTACAGCATCAAGTTTATCCGACTTACCTGCCATCTTAAGCTGGCTGATAAGATTGGAGAGCATACCGCCGGGAACCTGATAACGAAGCGCATTTACGTCAACCTTAAGCACCTTTGTGTCGATAAGACCGTTCGCAAGATACTTTTCACGGATCTCGTTAAAGTGCTTTGCAACAACGTCAAGCTTTGCAAGATCAAGACCTGTATCATAGGGAGTACCCTGAAGGGTAGCAACAAGCGACTCTGTGGGAGTGTGAGAAGTACCCATTGCAAGGGGAGAGATTGCTGTATCAACTCCGTCTACACCTGCCTCAATAGCTTTAAGAAGAGTCATAGAGGCAAGACCTGCGGTATAGTGAGTATGAAGATGAACGGGAATGGTTACGGTATTCTTTATAGTCTTTACAAGCTGATATGCTTCGTAAGGTTTTAAGAGACCCGACATATCCTTGATACAGATGGAATTTGCACCCATCTCTGCAAGCTGCTTTGCATACGCAGCAAATCCCTCATTAGTATGGAAGGGAGAAGTAGTATAAGATATTGCCGCCTGAACGTGACCCTTTTCTCTGATAGCCGCCTTGATTGCAGTTTCAAGGTTTCTCGGATCGTTAAGCGCGTCGAAGATTCGAATGATATCAATACCGTTTGCAATAGACTTCTGAACAAAATATTCCACTACGTCGTCAGCATAGTGACGGTAGCCGAGAATATTCTGTCCGCGGAAGAGCATCTGCAGCTTGGTATTCTTTACGTTATCCTTAATGGTACGGAGTCTTGCCCAGGGATCTTCGTGGAGAAATCTGAGACATGCATCAAAGGTTGCGCCACCCCACATTTCTATAGAGTGATAACCAACCTTATCTATATCATGAAGAACAGGAAGCATCTCCGCCGTAGTCATTCTTGTAGCGGCAAGAGATTGATGCGCATCACGAAGGACGGTTTCTGTTATTAATACTTTTGACATTTTGTTTATCCTTTCTTTCTTATCTTCAGCTTATCTGAAGAAGCTAAGGAATACACCGGCCGCAACTGCAGAGCCGATAACGCCTGCAACGTTGGGACCCATAGCGTGCATAAGCAGGAAATTGGAGGAATCGTATTTGCGTCCTACGTCCTGAGCAACTCTCGCTGCCATAGGAACGGCAGAAACACCTGCCGCACCAATAAGGGGATTGATCTTACCACCGGTAAGCTTGCACATAATCTTACCTGTAAGCAGACCGCCACAGGTAGAAATAACGAATGCAAGCAAGCCAAGACAGATGATGAAGATTGTTTCAAGTCTTAAGAAGTTTGCCGCATTTGCTGTCGCGCCGACGGAGACACCGAGGAATATAGTGACAATATTGATAAGCTCGTTCTGCGCAGTCTTGGAAAGTCGGTCGGTAACACCCGAAACGTTAAGAAGGTTACCGAGCATAAGGAATCCAACTAGGGGAGCCGCATCTCGAATAATAAGACAAACAATACCTGTAACAAGGATCGGGAAGAGTATCTTCTCGGTCTTGGAAACAGTTCTAAGGTTTGTCATCTTGATCTTGCGCTCACTCTCCGTGGTAAGCAGCTTCATAAACGGAGGCTGAATTATAGGAATCAATGCCATGTATGAATATGCCGCGATCGCTATTGCACCGAGAAGATGGGGAGCAAGCTCTTTTGTAACAAGAATTGCCGTAGGACCGTCTGCACCGCCTATAATACCAATCGCACCTGCTTCCATGGGAGAAAATCCGAGGAAGAGAGCAAGGAGAAAGGCTGCGAATACGCCCGACTGAGCGCCTGCACCCATAAGAAGTGACTTGGGATTTGCGATTAGAGGAGTAAAGTCGGTCATCGCACCTACACCCATGAATATAAGCGAGGGATAAATACCAAGCTTAACTCCGAGATAAAGAATGTCGATAAGACCACCGTGGTTAATGACCTCTTTGATCATTGTGATCATTTCCACGTGGATAACACCTTCGGCGTCAAGGTATGCACCGCTAACGTAGGATCTGAAGGAATCCTGAATGTACTGGACATCAACGGTATATCCCGCAGATTTAAGTACGTCAATCATGTATTTAAGGTTTATAGTGAGAGAGTCATCGGTAATGGTATAAAATTGTTCATAGCCAAGGAAATTGACCAAGAAGTTTTCTACCTGATAAGCAAGTGTTCCTGTAAGCTGACCGTTTTCTACACCGATGTAATAATCATCAAAGAAATATTCCAGATGTATAAGATCTGCTCCGGGAAGATTTGCAAGTAGCATACCAAAAGCAATGGGTAACAGTAGCAGTGGCTCAAACTTCTTTGCAATCGCAAGATAGAATAGCGCACCGACTATCACGTACATTATAAGATACTGCCACCATGCTGTGTCCGACTCGGCAGAGAACATATGTGCAATTCCCGTTGTGCCGAGGAAATTAATGATAGCGTCTAACATTTATCAGCACCTTTTTCTATAATCAGTTGAGAGATACGATAAGATCGTTTGCGGCAACAGTCGCGCCCTTCTGTACGTTAACAGAAGCAACAACTCCATCGCAGGGAGCAGGAATATCGTTTTCCATCTTCATTGCCTCAAGAACGCAGATTACGTCGCCCTTCTTAACAGCCTGACCGACAGAAACCTTCATATCAAGAATTGTGCCGGGCATAGGAGCTACGACCTTGTTTGCGCCGCCAACCGTAGCCGCAGATACTTTAGGAGCTGCAGGAGCTGAAACGGGAGTAACAGGTGCGCTATAAACAGGAGTGTGAGACGCAGAACCGTCTACCTCCTCAACGATAACCTCATAAGTTGTGCCATTAACAGTGATATTATATTTTTTCATTTTAATAATTTCCTTTCATTCTCGATTATAAATTATACTCTTCTAAAGGATACAACCTTGAATTTCATGCCCGTATTATCGCTTTCAGCCATTGCAATAGCCGCGGCAATAACAGCAATGATCTCTTTGTCATCTTCTTTCTTAACGTCAACAGTTCTTTCCTGTGTAATTACAGCAGGAGCTGCGCTGACCTTCTTGGGACGTTTCTTTGGAAGATCGTGGAACACAAGCTTAAAAACAACAAGGAAAAGCCACAAAAGGCAAAGAACGGCAAATACCGTGATGATGCCAATGATAAACATTGATCCGCCGAAGATAAGTGCATCGCCAAGCTGTGAAAATTCAAAATTCGAGAAATCTACAATAGATTCCGAGAAATCAAAATTAAACATATATTAACCTCCTATCAAAGGGGAAGAACCTTGCGGCGTGCAATTGCCGAGGTATCTCCCTTTGCGGAAAGCATAAGCAGAGCAGAGCAAATTCTTGCTCTCATCTCATTTGTGGTAATAATATCGTCTATCTCACCGCTTGCAGCAGCATTAGCAGGGGAAGAAACGTTATTTTTCCACTGTGCGATAAGCTCCTCACGGGAAGTCTGCTCGGTGATGTATTTATCCCAAGCAAAGGCTACACCGCTTGCAGCACTGAGTGCACCGATCTCAGAATCCTCGGTTGCATACACAAGGTCTGCACCAAGAGATTTCGATCCAAGAAGAACAAATGCAGCGCCGATCGCATGTCCGTGAATAATGGTTATTTTAGGGCAAGTAGATGATGCATAAGCCATAGCAAGCTTTGCAAGCTCGGGAGCAAAGAGCTGCTCGTTTTTCTTGTTTATAGCAAGACCAAGCGAATCAACGATTGTTACAACAGGCATAGAGAAGCTGTCGCAGAGACCTACGAACTTCGAGATCTTTCTTGCAGAGCCCACGTCAATTCTACCCTCGTTTTTAGAGTATGATGTTGCAACAACACCACATCTTACACCACCGATAGTGGTAAGCGCGGTTGTAACAGAAGGAGCATAGTCGTGTCCAAGCTCGAAGAACATACTGTTATCTGCAATTACAGAGATAACAGACAGTGCATTACCGCCAAAATCGAGGTTGCCAAGCTTTCTGTTAAGATTATCGGTGTAAATATCAACGCACTGAACTCCGATAGAGGAGTTAGAGGGAAGCAGGGAAATAATACCGATAATGTATCCGATGCACTGCTCCTCGCTTCCAATAAAGGAAACTATAGCATCCTGCGCATCCTTTTCACCTGTCAAAACGGGGGAGTTTACGTAAAGAGATGCACCATCGTTCTTTACAACGATATCAAACATAGAAGCGATTGCTGCGCATGTACCGATGCAGTTGCCTGCAACGTATGCGATCTGAGGAATAACTCCCGATGCACGTGTTATGCTGGACATGATTCTGCCATATGCGGCAAGACCTGCAGTACCTTCGAAAATATCCGTTCCGTTTGAGTTGAACACACCGATGACGGGTGCTCCATTTGAAATCGCCATGTTATAAAGGTCTGTAATCTTCTTTGCGTGACGCTCGTCGATCGCGCCACCCATTCTCTCGGCATCCTCAACGAAAGCAAAAACAAGCTTGCCGTCAATAGCGCCGTAACCGCAAATTACACCCTCAAATTCATTTGTTTTTTCGGTAGCAAGATAGTCAGAGAAGCCACGCTTGGTGTATGCGCCGATCTCAACAAAGGTATCGGCATCAAATAGCATGGAAATCTGTTTTCTCGCCTCGTGACTTTCGCTGGCGCGGAGTGAATCGCGCAGCTGCTCTGCAGTTGGAAGACTGCAGAAGGTAGGTTTTGTGTATTTATTCAAAGCGAATTCTCGATTTGCATTTAGCAAATCTCTCCTTCCTTAAATTTACGTCTTTTTGAAAACATTTCAATTTTCACCAAATATACTATACCACCAAAAACGATTCAAGTCAATACTTTTATTAAATAAAATAATAAAAGGACGGCAAAATGTTATTGCCGCCCATCGTAAAAGAGCATGTATTTTATTCTTCGCTTCTTCTGTCCCTTTTAATAATAACGTCGGACAGGGGATTATTACCCATAGCATCCTCCATATTTTTGCTTACAAGATGAGTGTATATCTGGGTAGTGTTAAGCTGCTCGTGACCGAGAATATCCTTTAAAACACGTATGTCCACCTTGCCACTTTGATACATCAGGGTAGCCGCTGTGTGACGAAGCTTATGCACTGAATAGCCTTTTGAACCGAGTCCTGCCATATCGAGATATTTGTTTACCATCCACTGAACGGTTTTCGGAGAAATACGTTGCTGTCTTGCGCTCAAAAAGAATGCGTGTGAAGAAGTTCGAATATACCTTGGATCAAGTCTGACCTTCAGATATGAAATTACCGCATCTCTTGCAGCATTGTTTAGGTAAATTATTCTTTCCTTGCTACCTTTACCTAGCACCTTAACAAAACTGATCTCGGGGTCAAAGCTCTCAAGATTTAGTCCAACAAGCTCGGAAAGACGCATTCCCGTGTTAAGGAAAAGAGCAATGATAGAGTAGTCCCTTTGCCTTGTTTTCGACTCAACGTCAGAGCTTACGGCTTCCAACAGACTAACCGCCTCTTCGATGGTCAAAAATTTTGACAAAGTACGACTTTTTTGTATTCCGTCAATTTCTGCCGTAGGATTTCTATCGATTAAATGCTTTTTATCGTGTACGTGACGAAAGAAGGATTTAAGTGAACTGAGCTTTCTGTTACGTGTAGAGGTGTTGTTATTGCGCTCATTTCGGGCATATGCAATGAAATTTACCACAAGCTGTGAGTCAACTCGATTAACGTCGTTAAGCGTCAGATGCTTTATACTTATTTTCTCAAGCTCATCCATAGAAAGTGACAGATCCTCTTCGATCATTATCATATATCTGAAAAAGGTTCTGAGGTCAAGGAGATATTCGCATATCGTCTTTTCGCTTTTGCCTTCCACAGCAGAGAGGTAGTTGGCATAATCACGAAGAAAGCGAGGGAAGGTATGAAGCTCGGGATTATCATTTTTTAGTGTAAGAGTTGCCAAAATCATATCTCCTTTCAAAAATTACAAATATATTATATCATTTTTTCAAATGAAATAATGAACAAAGTGTAAACATTGGAGAAAAAATATGATTTTGTATAAAAGGCAAATATGAACTTACTCAATTTTGAGGGGAATAATAGCGCAAAGTCACTCGTATAATTTAGCGGAGGTAATTATGAAAATTTTTGTTTTTAATCTTATTGGTAAGCGAATGACTGCGGCAATATTAGCCGTTACATTGTTTTTTATAGTTCTGGTGACAGGGATAATAGGTGTAATATCGTTGCGTTACGGAGAGGATATGATTTTTGCAGACGCTGCGGCAATTCCGTATGACAAAATAATACTGATCGACCCGGGACACGGTGGCGAGGATGCGGGTGCAACAGGCATTAACGGTATGCTTGAAAAGGATCTGAATATGCAAATGGCTCTTGAGATAGGTGCAGCACTTGAAGAAAAAGGCTACATAGTCGTTTATACCCGAACCGATGATAAGCTGCTTTATACCGAGGAAGAAAATATCAAAGGCATAAGAAAGATATCCGATCTAAAAAATAGATGTAAGGTAGCTAAAAGATATCCTTCGTCAATTTTCGTCAGCGTACACATGAATTCATTCGGTAGTGAAAAATACTCTGGGCTTCAGGTATATTATTCGGAGAAAAATGATGAAAGCAAGCTTCTTGCAGACGCAATACAGAACAAAGTAATCTCAGATATACAGAAGGATAATAACAGAGTCACAAAGCCCGGCAAAGACATCTATGTACTCGAGAATATTGAGAACACCGCAGTGCTTATAGAATGTGGATTTTTGACAAATAAAGCAGAATGCGAAAAACTTTCTCAAAAAGAATACCAAAAAGAATTGTCTTTTTCGATTGTTTGTGCTATTATAGAATATATTGAAAGGTCAAACCAACAAAATTGATAATAAAGGAATGTTAAAATGAAGGGTCAAAAGATAATATTCGTTTGTCGCGAGTGCGGTCACACAAGTCCAAAGTGGCTTGGTAAGTGTCCTGACTGTCAGTCATGGAACTCCTTCGACGAAGAGGTAGTAGTTGAGAAAACGCAAAAAGCAGGTATAAATCGTGGCAGAATGACAGAAACGGGTAATAGAGCAGAGAAGTTCTCCGAACTTCAGCTTCCTACATATATGAGGACCAAAACCGGTATGGGCGAGCTTGACCGTGTGCTTGGCGGCGGTCTTGTAGACAGCTCTGCGGTGCTTCTGTCGGGTGAGCCGGGTATCGGTAAATCGACTCTATTGCTTCAGATATGCTCCGAGCTTGGCAAGAGCAGAAAGGTTCTTTACGTTTCAGGCGAGGAATCTAAGGGACAGCTTAAGCTTCGCGCCGAAAGACTTGGTATAAATGGAGATTCGCTTTATCTTCTTACCGAGACAGATACAGATGCTATTCTTGAGGAATGCGAGCGAATTTCGCCAAACGTTATAATCATCGACTCTGTTCAAACGTTATCGAGTATGAAATTTACTTCTGCACCCGGAAGCATTACCCAGGTTCGTGAAGGAGCAATGACGTTTATTAATTATTGTAAGAGCGCCGGTGCTGCCGTTTTCCTTGTTGGACACGTAAATAAGGAGGGCGGAATTTCAGGACCTAAAATACTTGAGCATATGGTTGACGCTGTTTTGTACTTTGAAGGCGAACGTACAAATTCCTACAGAATAATACGCGCTATAAAAAACCGTTTCGGTTCAACCAATGAGATCGGCGTTTTTGAGATGGGCGACAAGGGACTAATAGAAATTCCTAATCCCAGCGAGGTCGTTATGGCAGAGCGTCCAAAGAATACAAGTGGTTCATGCGCCGGATGCGTAATGCAGGGTACAAGACCGATCATTTCCGAGATTCAGTCGCTTGTAGCAAAGTCGGTTTACGCTAACGGTAAGCGCACTGCCGACGGATTTGACTACAACAGAATGTGTCTGCTTATTGCCGTTCTTGAAAAACGCATGGGACTTAAGTTCTATGAAAACGACGTTTACCTCAACGTTGCGGGTGGTATCAGACTTGACGAGCCAAGTGCCGATCTATCTATTGCAATGGCGCTTATCAGCGGCATCACGGACAAGGTGATTCCGGATGATCTTATCGCCTTTGGCGAAATTGGTCTGTCTGGCGAGGTAAGAGCTGTTTCGCATATCGATTACCGTGTCAAAGAAGCAGTAAGGCTCGGATTTACCAAGATAATTCTTCCTAAAAAGAACATCACAAAGTCGCTTAAAGTACCCACAGGAGTAGAGCTTTGCGGTGTATCGAACATTTATCAGGTTTTGGTTCATATGAAGCCCAAAGAGGACATAAAAGAGGATTAAATAGAGTAGAATTGCGCGATTTTGTCATATATGCACAAAATCGCGCTTGATTTTTCTACGTTCATGGTCAAAATAGTTAATTTTAAGTTCTTGAAATCCATGAAATTATATAGTATAATAAAAGAGTGTTTTAGCGAAATTTTCGCATTACAGCAATATAAAAATGAAGGAGAACCTCTTTATGGAAAAGGTTTACACAAAAAGTATTCGTAACGTAGCACTACTTGGACACAGTGGAGGCGGTAAGACCTCACTTGCAGAGTCCATGCTTTATATTTCAAGACTTACAGACCGTCTTGGCACAGTAACCGACGGTAACACTGTATGTGACTACGATCCCGAGGAAGTAAAGAGAGGTTATTCGATTTCCGCTGCTACCGCGCCCCTTCTTTGGAACGGTGCGAAGATCAATATTCTCGATACTCCCGGCTTCTTTGATTTCGAGGCTGAGGCAAGACAGTGCGTAAGAGCTGCTGATGCTGCTATCATCGTTGTTGACGGTAAAGCAGGCATCGAGGTTGGTACTGAGATCGCTTGGAAGCTTGCAACCAAGGCAGGTATTCCCAAGGCATTCTTCATCAACCGCTTTGACGACGGCGAGGCTAGATTCCACAAGGTATTCGGCGCTATCCGCGAAAAGTATGGCGTAAACGTATGTCCTATTCAGATTCCCATTATTGACGGTCCTAACGTAATCGGCTTTGCTAACCTGGTTGAGATGTGCGTTTACACATTCGAGAAGTCTACAGGTGAGTATTCTCGTAGCTCCATTCCTGCACAGTTCAGTGAGGTATGCGAGGAATACCGTTCCATGCTCTTCGAGGCTATCGCTCAGACAAGTGACGATCTTATGGATAAGTTCTTTAATGAAGAGCCTATTTCCAGAGACGAAGCTCTTGAGGCTATTCATAACGGTATCATTACCGGTGACATCGTTCCCGTATTCTGCGGCGCAGCTCTTAAGAACTGGGGTATCAAGACCTTCCTTGATACTATTACAGAATCCTTCCCCAGACCTACCGCACGTAAGGTTGAGCATATCGTTGATGAAGAGGGCAATATCTCCGAGATAGCAATCGATCCCAACTCTAACGAGACATCGCTCTTCGTATTCAAGACCGTTGCCGATCCCTTCGTAGGTAAGATGTCCTTCTTCAAGGTTATGAACGGTGAGCTTAAGAAGGATATGGTTCTCAGAAACACCACCACGGGTGCAAATGAGAAGTTTAACAAGGTATTCCTTCTCAGAGGTAAGAAGCAGATCGACGTTGAAGAACTTGCATGCGGTGACATCGGTGTTGTTGCAAAGCTTTCTTCCGTTAATACTAACGATACTCTTACCAGTGGCACTGCAGATATTAAATATGCTCCCATCTCCTATCCCAAGCCTTACCTTACTATGGCTATTAAGCCTATGGCTAAGGGCGATGAGGACAGAATCTCTTCCGGTATCGCAAGACTTCTTGAAGAGGACAGATCTCTCAAGTATGTAAACAATGGCGAGACCAAGCAGCTTACTATCTCCGGTCTTGGTGACATTCACCTTGACATCGTTGTTTCCAAGCTTAAGAACCGCTTTGGCGCTAACGTTGAGCTTACCAAGCCTAAGATTGCTTACCGCGAAACCATTAAGAAGAAGGTTGACGTTGAAGGTAAGCACAAGAAGCAGTCCGGTGGTTCCGGTCAGTACGGTCACGTAAAAATCACATTCTCTCCCGGTGAGGCAGAGGGTCTTACATTTACCGAGAGCGTATTCGGCGGCGCAGTTCCCAAGAACTTCTTTCCAGCAGTAGAGCAGGGACTTAGAGAGGCTATGCAGAAGGGTGTTCTTGCAGGCTATCCTGTAGTTCATCTTGCAGCAAACCTTTACGACGGTTCTTACCACGATGTTGACTCTAACGAAATTTCCTTCAAGCTTGCTGCTAACATCGCATACCGTGACGGTCTTCCTCAGGCTAACCCCGTTCTTCTCGAGCCGGTTGGCGAGCTTAAGGTTTACGTTCCCGATAATTACGTTGGTGACGTTATGGGCGACCTTAACAAGCGCCGCGGTAGAGTAATGGGTATTGATCCTGCAGAGGATGGCATTCAGGTCGTTCTTGCAGAAGTTCCTTTCTCTGAAATGACAGATTACGTAATTTCTCTTCGTGCAGCTACTCAGGGTCGCGGAAGATTTGACTTCGATTTCATCAGATACGATGAAGTTCCTTCTTCCATCGCTGAAAAGGTTATCGCAGAGGCAAAAAGAGAACAGAACTAATTTCTAATTATACAGAGTGCGGTTTAAAGACCGCACTCTTTTTCTGCCTGATTTTTTCGCCTAAAATCTGAATTTTTCAGCTTTTGAATTAATGTGAAAAATATTTTAAATATTTATTGAAATTTTGTATATTTAGTGATATAATATATATGTATAAATATTTGAAAGGAAAATTATTATGTTTGGTATAACAAGAATTGCATCCTTAGTTCTTGCGTTTACTCTCGGCTTCTCCATGTGCCTTGGTATTATAGGCTTTGGAACTATGTCGGCTATAAGTAAATTCCGCGTAAGAGACCTTGAAAGATATGGTATTATTGCCAATATTCCGGACGAATCCTTTATGAAGGAGGATCCCAAGGTAGATATTCTTGATCTTTCTCTTGTTCAATTTATTGACGAACTTAAATTCATTACAGCTCTTGGAGATCAGGTTA
>JBGVRO010000058.1:0-13339 GCA_045128515.1 Eubacteriales bacterium
AAGAAACTCTGCCGACACGTCAAGACGAATGAATTCGTCAAGCAGGATCATATGTCCCGTGGAGCTGATTGGCAGCCACTCTGTGATTCCCTCTGTAATACCTAAAACGATCGCCTTTAATATCTCGTAAAACAACACAAATCTTCCTTACTTTGCGCGAAGAATATCTCCCTCGCGAATTTCAAACGGAACCTTCATATAAAATTTCATGTAAGGATGAGGTGTGCTCTCTATCGGATTCATATTTTCATCAAACAATTCGCCTATAGTAAGCTCTCTTCCAATCATACCGGGAGAAAGCAGCTCTGCCGCATCACCAAAGCACAT
This sequence comes from Eubacteriales bacterium, assembly GCA_045128515.1. Lineage (GTDB taxonomy): Bacteria > Bacillota > Clostridia > Oscillospirales > CAG-272 > UBA1740. The sequence goes on from JBGVRO010000058.1 coordinate 328, forward strand.
TTTGTTACGTTGAGTAAAGCCGGCGATTCCCTTTTCGGCATCATACGACACAGCAACGGCAAGATAAGCCTTATCCTTAATATATCCGTTATTAGGTGCAAGATTAGCATCCAAATGTGAATCTGTGAAATAATAGCCTGTATGATAATCTCTGTGGCTAACCGATTCAAGCTCGCGGTACCAATCGGGATCATACTTATACTCACCCGAGAAATAGGAATCGAGAGCCATTTTATAGGCATTCGTTACCACAGCCGTATAGTAAGCAGACTTCATTCTTCCCTCAATTTTAAAGGAATTTATTCCTGCCTCAACAAGCTCGGGAATATGCTCGATAGTACAGGTGTCGCGACTCGCCATAATGAAGGTCTCGCCGTTGATCTCCTCAACCGGCATTCTCAAATCCGGACGCTTCTCCTCTACTATTTCATAATTCTGAATCGTATAATTCCATCTGCAAGGCTGCGCACACATTCCTCGATTTGCATCTCTACCAACCATATGATTGGAGAGCAAGCATCTGCCGCTATAAGAAACGCACATTGATCCGTGTACAAAGCACTCTATCTCGAGATCATCGGGAATTGCTATACGAATAGCCTTGATCTCATCAAGAGTAAGCTCTCGCGCCAGGACAACTCGTTTTGCACCAAGTGAATACCATGCAAGACAGGCTGCGGCGCTGGTAGCATTTGCCTGGGTAGAGATATGGATCTCCATATTGGGAAGCAGTTCCTTTACAAGCATCAGAACACCCACGTCGGCGATAATCATTGCATCTATATTTATATGCGAAAGGTCGGTCAAATATTTGCGAAGCGCATCATATTCATATTCTCTCGGCATAGTATTCAGCGTCAGATACACCTTTACGCCTCTTTCGTGAGCATATTTAACCGCCTCATCAAGCTCCTCAATGGAGAAATTGTCGGCTGCGGCACGCATACCGAATATATGTCCGGCAAGATAAACCGCATCGGCACCGTATAATATAGCAGCGCGCATTTTTTCAAAATTGCCTGCAGGTGATAGAATTTCGGGTCTTTTCATTTTCATTTCCTTTCGGATTTATTACTGCTTAACAGCAATAAGATCTATTTCCCACGCGGGAAGACATCTTAAACGACGTAAATACAACTTGTAAAATGGATAATCTTTTTTTATCCTGTTGATAATTTCAAAAATATCTCTGCTACGGTGATAAAGCGATATGAGAAGTGTGGGCTCACAGCATCTAATTGTATTATCAGAGCCTGTAATAGCCTCGCTCTCTGCGCCCTCAACGTCATATTTAATATAATCGATCTTCCCCTTTGCAAGGTTATCTACCGTCTCGAGAAGGACCGCATCTGCTGTATGCTCAAAGGAGGCAGTTGCGACGACGGTAGAGTTTCTGTTTCCACTACTGAGGATAAGACTGCCAACGCTCTCGCTCCAAGCGCCTGCGTTAATTGGAATAAGGTTAATATCGGTTTCTGCCTCAGAATATTTTAGGAGTTTCTTATAATTCTTTTTGTCAGGCTCAATGGCATAAACATCTTCAAGACTCGGAAAATACGCCTTCATTTCCCTTGCAGTATCTCCGTTATATGCTCCGGCATCAACAACTCTTTGGATTTTTTCGGTCGGCATAAGAGAATAGATCTCATCTCTTGTAGAATAGCACTCAAGAAGATATTTCATTCTGCCACTCAGTTTATAATTGATTACCGAAGAAAAAATCGCCCTTGATTCATCATCTGCAAATCTATTGTAGGCATCAACTATTGCCTGATAATTATCGTTATAAAAATCCTTGTCAAAATATTCCTCTACCCCTGCAACCGGCATATCCGGAACGTACATATCGTATGACTCGTTGATCTCTGCAAGCATATCGATAACCTCCGACCTGTTTGAAGCAAAGGAAAGAAGAATAACGAAATCACTATAGGTTGCTTTTATCTCAGAGAAGGATTTTACAAGAAATCCCCTGAAGGAATGACCCCTGACAAATCCGTCGGAGGCAAAAACGTCGCTAACCTTTATATTGAATTTTGCGAGTCTGTCAAAAAGCTTGTCTGCGCCGTTTCCCATACCGTAAATAACGATAGGACGACTCTCATTCCTCAGTTCTTCCCACATATCATTTTTAAGCGGATATGTAGGCAACGAATAATTTATATAAGGCATGTTAACTCCTGAATACTTTATAAAATATATATTATACCAAATCAACACAAAAGTCAAGAAATTATGAAAAAGTCTTGAAAAACAATATTTGGTATGATAAAATTAAAGAAAAACGAAAGGTGAATTTATTATGGATTGCATATTCTGTTCTATTATTAAGGGTGATATTCCCTCAAAAAAGGTATACGAGGATGATCTCTGCTACGCCTTCCTTGATATTGCCCCCATGGCACCCGTACACTGTCTGATTATTCCCAAGGAGCACATCCCCTCTGCAGATGCAGTAAATGCCGAAAATGCTCATTATATCTCTGCTATTTTCACCGCAATTCCTAAGATCGCAGCAGAGCTTGGACTTGCAAACGGCTACAGAGTTATTACAAACATCGGTGAGGACGGTGCGCAGACTGTAAAGCATCTTCATTTCCATATACTCGGTGGCAAAAAGCTTCCGGAGAATATTGTTTAATCTTTTTTCTTCAGAAACCGCATAAAAGCATAAAAAGCAGGGCAAATTGCCCTGCTTTTTATGTTTGCTAATAAGGAATTAGTTAACCTTTTCCTTAACCTTAGCTGCCTTACCAACTCTGTCGCGAAGGTAGTAAAGCTTAGCGCGGCGAACCTTAGCCTCGCGGAATACTACAACCTTCTCTACGTTGGGAGAATGAAGGGGGAAGGTCTTCTCTACACCTACGCCGTAAGAAACACGTCTTACAGTGAAGGTCTCGGAGATGCCGCCGCCATGTCTAGCGATAACGGTACCCTCGAACATCTGGGTTCTTTCCTTCTCACCCTCGACGATCTTAACGTAAACCTTTACGCCGTCGCCGATACCGAACTGAGGTACTTCGGTCTTAAGCTGCTCACTTACAAAAGCCTGGATCTTTTCCATTTTTAGGGCCTCCTTTAAACTTCGGACGTTCGTACAGAGCATCGCAGAGGACCGTCCTGATAATATTACTGTTATGCCATATAGGCATAGTCACAGATGTAGACATTATATCACATGCTTTTAAAAAAATCAAGTCTTTTTTTCAATATTTTTACATTTTTTTACAAGGTACTTGAAATACCTTCTTTCCCGTGATAAAATAAAGGTAAAATTATATCCAAGAGGTAACAAATGAAGCTTTTAATTGCATCCGATATACACGGTGATCTTGTTGCGGCAGAAGCCATACTCTCCTTATACAATAAGGAGAGCTGTGATAAAATTCTCCTGCTTGGCGACATACTCTACCACGGTCCGCGCAACGACCTTCCCGACAGCTATAATCCCAAAGAGGTCATCAAGCTTTTAAATGAAAATCGCTCGTCTATACTTGCCGTACGCGGAAACTGCGATACCGAGGTCGATCAGATGGTGCTCGACTTCCCTATTCTTGCCGATTACATCTGTCTCTCACTTGACGGACTGACGGTATATGCTACCCACGGACATAAATTCAACACCGATAATCCTTTGCCTTTATCATACGGTGAAATTCTGCTCCACGGTCATACCCATATTCCCACCTCCGTCGAGTTTGGTAATAACAACCACTATCTTAATCCCGGATCGGTTGCAATTCCCAAGGGTGGATTTGCCAAAAGCTATATGATTTACGAAAACAAAACCTTCACCGTTAAAGACTTTGACGGTAACGTTATTTTATCCAAACAATTTTAATACTTTAAGGTGAGCCTTACATGGCTCACTTTTTCTTTTCCATAAGAATATACTGTCAAGAAAAGAAGGAGTATTTTATGATTTCATACGCATATTACAACGGCAAATTCGGCAAAAGAGATGACATTACTATCCCCCTATCCGACAGATCAATTTTCTTTGGTGATGCAATTTACGATGCAGCAATAGGATCACACGACAGAATTCTCTGGGAAAGCGAACATATTCAAAGATTCCTTGACAATGCAAATAGACTCGGAATCAATCATAATCTCACCGAAAAGTATTTATCCCAGCTTCTTCGAGAGGTTGCAATCAAGTCGACCATTGATAACCATTTTATATATTTCCAGCTTTCGAGAGATCTTAAAACCAGAACTCATTCTGCCATGGGATGCGGATCAAATCTTTTAATAACGATCGATCCAATAGAAATAAAAAGCACCTTTATCCCTCTGCGACTTGTAACGGCAGATGACCTGCGCTACGGATACTGCGACGTAAAAACAGTAAATCTTCTACCCGCAGTATTGTCGGCAACGAAGGCGGAAAGAATAGGCTGTGACGAGGCTGTTTTCATAAAAGAAGGAATTGTTACAGAATGCACAAAATCAAATATTTCAATAATAAAACACGGCAGAGTTGTCACGCATCCTAAATCCAACAAAATTCTACCCGGAATCACAAGAGAGCATTTGCGTATGATATGCGACAAAATCGGCATTCCCTTTGACGAAAAAGAATTCACTCTTGAAGAAATGATGACGGCAGATGAAATACTTGTTACCAGCACGACAAAGCTATGCAAGACGGTTGAATCTATCAATTCTCTTCCCGTTGGAAATAAATCTCCACATCTGGCGTCAAAAATATGCGAAATGATGTACAAAGAGTATGCAGATTTTTGCTTAATATAGTACTCTTTTAAGAAAAATTCAAAGTTTGACAATTTTTTCACTATTTAATATTGATTTTTAAAAGAATTTGTGTTATAATTTTATAGATTTTTATTTTATGCGCGCTCACGCGAGTTATGTAAGGAGGAAAAAATATGCTGAAGAAGCTTTCCACTATCCCCTTTGCGGGCACTGAGGAACAGGATAAACAACTTGCTCTTGTTATTGAAAAGTACAAGGGCGACAAGAGCCGTCTTATGGCAGTTATGCAGGAGGCTCAGGGAATTTACGGTTACCTTCCCATCGAGGTACAGAACAAGATTGCCGAGGGAATGGAGGTTCCGCTTGAAAAGGTTTACGGCGTTGCTACATTCTACGCTCAGTTCTCTCTTTCCCCCAAGGGACAGAATCACGTTGCAGTATGTCTTGGTACTGCCTGCTACGTTAAGGGATCCGGTCTTATCTACGATAAGTTCCAGGAGCTTTTGGGTATAGGTGGCGACGAGTGTACCGCTGACAGAAGCTTTTCTCTTACCGCATCCCGTTGCATCGGCGCTTGCGGTCTTGCGCCCGTTCTTACTGTAAACGAGGACGTTTACGGCAGACTTACCGCAGATGACGTTAAGGGAATTATCGAAAAATACAGCTAAACAAAATCTTTAAGTTTAGGTAGGAAAATACAATGAAAATTTCAAAAATGCAGGAGATACTCGCGGCAGAGGTGCTCTGTGGCGATGAATTCCTTGGCAGACACGTATATTCGGCATGCGGTTCCGATCTCATGAGCGACGTACTTGCCTTTGCCAAAGATCAGGCGGTTTTGATCACAGGACTTGTAAATCCCCAGGTCGTTAGAACCGCTCTTATGATGGATATGAACTGCATCGTTTTCGTTCGCGCAAAGAAGCCGGGCGACGACATCATCAAACTCGCAAAAGAACACGAGCTCGTTGTTTTAAGTACTGAAAAGCCTCTCTATACGTCCTGCGGTCTGCTTTATGCAAACGGACTTTTGGGGTCGAAAGAGGTTAAAAAATGAGTGAAAAATTAATTTTTCGTTTCGAGGTTTTGGGAAACGACTTTACATCTGCAGGTCAGGCATCTGTCCAGGTTAAAAAGAACCTTAGACAGCTCGGCTTTGACTCAGAGATAATCAGACGTGTTTCCATCGCTATGTACGAGGGAGAAATTAACATGGTCATTCATGCCGGCGGTGGCTTTGCCGAGGTTATTGTTGATGAGGAATATATTGAAATAATTCTTGAGGACACAGGCCCCGGTATAAAGGATATTGAACAGGCTATGCAGGCCGGATATTCCACCGCTACCGAAAAGATCCAGTCTCTCGGCTTCGGTGCCGGAATGGGTCTGCCTAATATGAAAAAAACACCGACTCAATGCAGATCACGTCAACCATTGGCGTTGGAACACGTATAGTAATGCGAGTAATGCTTTAAGGAGGACTTATTATGAAGCCCTACGAACACTCGGTTTTGCTCGATGAGAGCAAATGCATCGGATGTACCACCTGTATGAAGCACTGTCCCACCGAGGCTATCAGAATCAAGGACGGTCGTGCTGTAATTCTATCGAGCAGGTGTATCGATTGTGGCGAATGTATAAGACATTGCGAACAGGGAGCAAAGCGAGCTGTTAGTGACAAGCTCTCCGATATGGATCGCTTCAAGTGGAAGATCGCGCTTCCCGCTCCTTCTCTCTACGGTCAGTTTGACAACCTTGATGACATCGATTACGTTCTCAACGGCCTCTTAAAAATTGGCTTTGATGAGGTTTACGAGGTTGCGAAGGCTGCCGAGCTTGTTTCGGCATATACACGTATATACCTTCAAACCGAGGGCGTAAAGAAACCGGCGATAAGCTCTGCTTGTCCGGTTATCATCAGATTGATCTCTCTGCGTTTCCCCTCACTTGAGGAGCATCTTATACATATGCTTCCCCCTATGGAAATTGCAGCCAAGCTTGCAAAGAACAAGGCGGCAGAGGAGCATCCCGAGCTTTCGCCCGACGAAATCGGTGTATGCTTTATTACCCCCTGTCCTGCTAAGGTCAGCTATGTAAAAAACGGCTTCGGCGGATATCAGAGTCTTGTCGACTCGGTTGTATCCATAAGCGATATTTATTTCCAGCTTATAGCCGAAATGAGTGCCGATGATAAAATAGATGATCTTGCCGAAACCGGAAGGATCGGCATTGGCTGGGCTAAATCGGGCGGCGAGGCTACTGCAATATTCAACGAGGACTATCTTGCCGCTGACGGAATCGAGAACGTTATCCACGTGCTTGATCAGATTGAAAACGGTAATATTCCGCCCCTTGAGTTTATTGAGCTTAATGCTTGTATCAGAGGATGTGTAGGCGGTGTTCTTACAATGCAGAATCCCTTTATTGCAGAGGCGAGACTCCATTCGCTGAGAAGATATTTGCCCGTTTCTCAAAATCTGCTTCCGACCGGATCAAATTACATTCCCGATGACTTCCTCTTCGAGGATCTTCCCGAATATGCTCCCATCAGCCGTCTCGGCGGTAGTATTGCCGAATCGATGAGAATGATGGCAGATATACAAAAATTCAAATCAACCCTTCCCGGCATCGACTGTGGATCCTGCGGTGCACCCACCTGCAGAGCATTTGCCGAGGATGTTATTAAAAAAACTGCTTGTCCCGAGGACTGTCGACTGAGAGACGCGTGGTCTAAGAAGGACGGAAAGGCTTAAGTTATGACCGTAAAGGCTTTAGCAGAGCAGCTTGGCTGTAAAATACTGTGTATGCCCTCCCCAGACAAAGAGATATGTGGCACGTATATAGGTGACCTGCTCAGCTGGGTTATGGGCAATGCCGAGCAAGGAAATGTGTGGATCACAATTATGTCTAACATAAATACGGTTGCCGTTGCAACTCTTGTTGACACCTCCTGCATACTTCTGGCAGAGGACGTTGTCCCCGATGAGGAGCTGCTTCAGGTAGCAACCGCAAAGGGTGTAAACATTTTATCCACTCCCCTTTCTGCTTATAAAGCAGCACTCAAACTTTCCGAGATCATAAATTGAAAAAATATTATTACGATCTACACGTTCACTCCTGTCTCTCACCCTGCGGCGATGACGATAATACGCCAAACAACATAGCCGGAATGGCAAAGCTGTGCGGCATAGATATCCTCGCCCTGACCGATCATAACAGCGCAAAAAATTGCCCTGCTTTCTTTGAGGCATGTAAAAAATACGGAATAATTCCCGTTTCGGGAATGGAGCTTACCACCTCGGAGGATATACACGTGGTATGTCTTTTTGAGGATCTTGATATGGCTCTTGCTTTCGACCGCTTTGTAGAAAGCAATCGTATGAAGATCAAAAACAAGCCCGAAATATTCGGTAATCAGCTTATTCTCAACGGTGAGGACATGCCTATCGGAAAGGTTGAAGATCTTTTGATCAATGCAACCAACATCTCAATAACCGAAGTAAGCGCGGTCGTCGCAAGCTATGGCGGTGTATGCTACCCCGCCCACATCGATAGAGAGTCAAACGGTATTATTGCAATTCTCGGTACGATTCCCGAGGAGTGCAATTTCAACTGTTTTGAGTTAAACGATGCCCAAAGCGCAGACACATACGCAGATCTGTACGGTATTTCGAAGGACAGATTTATTGTTAGCTCGGACTCACATTATCTTACCGATATGAGGGATGCGGAAAACTTCATGCTATTTGACGATAGGTTAAACGACAAGGAGATTGTATGCCATTTGTTGGATATGATAAGGAGGTCGGACAAATGAAGGAGCTTTCGCTGAACATACTTGATATTGTAGAAAACTCAACAAAAGCCAAGGCAGAAATTGTTGAAATAACAATTATCGATAAAAACAAAGATTTTTCTATTACAATTAAGGATGACGGTTGCGGAATGAACGAGGCAACTCTGCTTTCCGTATCCGATCCATTTTACACAACGAGAACCACCCGAAAGGTGGGTATGGGAATACCGCTTTTCAGATTTGCCGCAGAGCAAACCGGCGGTACTCTTACAATTACGTCAAAGCACATTGACGAATTCCCCGCAGATCACGGCACTACCCTGACCGCAACGTTTGATAAATCTCATATTGACTTCACACCCCTTGGTGATATTATTTCTACCATGGTTACCTTAATTCAAGGTCATCCCAACGTAGATTTTGTATTACACCACCAGCTTGAGGACAGGATAATTATGCTTGACACGAGAGAGTTGCGCGCGGTGCTTGAAGATGTTCCACTTGATACGTTTGAGGTCCTTGAATGGATCAAGGAAAATCTTGAGGAACAATATTCCAACGTATAAAATTTTTAAAATATATATTCCAGAAAGGAAATCAAAAATGAAATCTTTGGCTGAACTTCAGGCAATCAAAGACAAAATGAAGAACAAGATCGTCCTTCGCGAAGGTACAGGCGATGTTCGTGTCGTAGTCGGCATGGCAACCTGCGGTATCGCTGCAGGCGCACGTCCTGTTCTCAGCGCATTCGTTGAAGCAGTTAACGATGCAGGACTTAACGACAAGGTTACGGTTTCGCAGACCGGTTGTGTTGGCTACTGCCAGCTCGAGCCTATCGTTGAAATTCACGAGGCAGGTAAGGACAAGGTTACTTACATTCACATGACCGCCGAAAAAGCTCGTGAGGTGGTTGAAAAGCACTTAAAGGGCGGTAAGGTGGTTTCCGAATACACCGTATCCGATGACAACTGATAGGAGGAATAGGCAGAAATGATTCGCGCTCACGTTTTAATTTGTGGCGGTACAGGCTGTACTTCCTCAGGCAGTAAGACACTTCAGGCAGCATTTAACAGCAGTCTTGAAAAGTTTGGTCTTACAGAAGAAATCAAGATGGTACAGACCGGTTGCTTTGGCCTTTGCGCACTTGGTCCTATCGTTATCGTATATCCCGACGGCACATTCTACAGCCGTGTTACTCCGGAGGACGTTGACACTATCGTTGAGGAGCATCTTCTCAAGGGTAGAATCGTTGACCGTCTTGTTTACAGAGACAGCGAGACAGACCAGATCGTTGAGGAGCAGGCAAAGAACGTTGCTCTCTCCGATACAAAGTTCTACAAGTCCCAGAAGCGTATCGTTCTTCGTAACTGCGGTGTTATCGACCCCGATAACATTGACGAGTATATTGCAATGGACGGTTACGCAGCTCTCGGTAAGGTTCTTACCGAAATGACTCCCGAGGACGTTATTAAGGTAGTAAGCGATTCCGGTCTTCGTGGCAGAGGAGGCGGTGGCTTCCCTACCGGTCGTAAGTGGGCTCTCTGCGCTCCTAACAAGGCAGACCAGAAGTACGTTGTTTGTAATGCCGACGAGGGTGACCCCGGAGCATTCATGGACCGTTCTATTCTCGAGGGTGATCCCCACTGTGTTATCGAGGCTATGACTATCTGCGGTTACGCGGTTGGCGCAACCAAAGGTTACGTATACGTAAGAGCAGAATATCCTATCGCTGTAACCAGACTTCAGAAGGCTATTGATGATGCTAAGGCATACGGTCTTCTCGGCAAAAACATTTTTGATTCCGGCTTTGACTTTGATCTTGAGATCAAGCTTGGCGCAGGTGCATTCGTATGCGGTGAGGAAACCGCGCTTATGACATCTATCGAGGGCAACCGTGGTGAACCCCGTCCCCGTCCTCCCTATCCTGCAGTAAAGGGTCTGTTTGGCAAGCCTACCGTTGAAAACAACGTTGAGACCTTTGCTAACATTCCTCAGATCATTCTTAACGGCGCAGAGTGGTTCTCATCTATGGGTACTGAAAGATCCAAGGGTACGAAGGTATTTGCTCTCGGCGGTAAGATCCAGCACACCGGTCTTGTTGAGATCCCCATGGGTGTTACTCTTGACACCATTATCAATGAAATCGGCGGTGGTATTCCTAACGGCAAAAAGTTTAAGGCAGCTCAGACCGGTGGTCCTTCCGGCGGTTGTATTCCTGCAAGCCTTATCAACACCGAGGTTGACTACGATAACCTTGTTGCTCTCGGCTGTATGATGGGATCCGGCGGTCTTATCGTAATGGACGAGGACAACTGTATGGTTGATATGGCTAAGTTCTTCCTTAAGTTCACCGTTGACGAATCCTGTGGTAAGTGTACTCCCTGCCGAGTTGGTACCAAGAGACTTCTTGAGCTTCTTGATAAGATCACCGATGGCAAGGGCACTCTCGAGGATATCGACAGACTTGAGGAGCTTTGTAACTATATCAAAGCTAACTCCCTCTGCGGTCTTGGACAGACTGCACCTAACCCTGTTCTTGCAACTCTTAAGTTCTTCCGTGACGAGTATATCGCTCACGTTGTTGACAAAAAGTGTCCTGCAGGTGTATGTAAGAGCCTGCTCTCCTTCGTAATCGATCAGGATAAGTGTATCGGCTGTGGCAAGTGCGCAAAGAACTGCCCCGTTGATGCTATCGTTAAGACCGATTATGTTGCTCCCGGTCACAAGCTTCCCTCTTATGCTATCGATACCTCAAAGTGTATCAAGTGCGGTGCTTGTATCGCCGGCTGTAAGTTTAATGCAATTTCTAAAAGGTAATGAAAGGAGTACGCTGAAATGGAAATGTTAAATGTAACTGTTAACGGTATTGCTGTAAGCGTACCCAAGGGTGCCACAATTCTTGAGGCTGCCCGTGCAGCGGGTGTAGAAATTCCTACTCTCTGCTATATGAAGGAAAAGAATGAGATTGGTGCTTGCCGTATCTGTGTTGTTGAGGCTACCGGTGCTCGCGGTCTTGTTACCGCCTGCGTTTACCCTGTAACCGAGGGTATGGCCATTCAGACCAACACTCCCAAGGTTAGAAGCGCAAGAAAGACTACTCTTGAGCTTATTCTTTCCACCCACGATATGAACTGTCTCTCCTGCTCCCGTTCTACAAACTGCGAGCTTCAGAAGCTTTGTCTTGAATACGGTGTAGATTCTCATGCATTCGAAGGCTTCAAGCCCACCTATGAGCTTGACTACTCTACTCCACACCTCGTTAGAGATAACAACAAGTGTATCCTTTGCCGCAGATGTGTTGCAGTATGTGAGGAGCAGTATGTTTCGGTTATCGGCGCTAACAACCGCGGTATTGATACCTGCATCGGTCAGCCCTTCAACCTTTCTCTTAACGAGACCCCCTGTATCTCCTGCGGTCAGTGTACCGCTGTATGTCCTACCGGCGCACTTGTTGAGCGCGATGACACTGACAAGGTTTGGGCAGCTCTCGCTGATCCTACCAAGCACGTTGTTGTTCAGACTGCTCCCTCTATCCGAGCAACTCTCGGCGAATGCTTCGATATGCCTATCGGTACTAACGTTGAGGGCAAGATGGTTGCCGCCCTCCGCAGACTCGGCTTTGAGAAGGTATTTGACACAAATACCGCGGCAGACTTTACTATCGTTGAGGAAGCAACCGAGCTTCTTGACAGAGTTAACAACGGTGGCAAGCTTCCCATGATCACCTCCTGCTCTCCCGGATGGGTTAAATTCTGCGAGATCTACTATCCCGAGATGATCGGCCACCTTTCCTCTTGCAAGTCTCCTCAGCAGATGGGCGGCGCGCTTATCAAGACCTATTGGGCTGAGAAGATGGGATATGATCCTAAGGATATCTTTGTAGTTTCCATTATGCCCTGTACCGCAAAGAAGTTTGAGGTAGGCAGAGATGATATGTCTGCTGCTGAGGGTACAGTTGACGTTGACGTTGCACTTACCACCCGTGAGCTTGCAAGAATGATCGGCAGAGCCGGCATTAAGTTCACTTCTCTTCCCGACGAAGAATTTGACAATCCTCTCGGTGTAGATACCGGTGCGGCTGTTATCTTCGGTGCGACCGGTGGTGTTATGGAGGCTGCTCTCCGTACTGCAAACGACGTTCTTACCGGCAAGGATAATTCCGAGATCGAGTTCCACGAGGTTCGTGGTACCGAGGGTCTTAAGGAAGCAACCTACAACATCGCAGGTATGGACATCAAGGTTTGCGTTGCATCCGGTGCAGCAAATGCTAAGCTTGTTATGGACAAGATCGCAAGTGGCGAAGCAGATTGGACATTCGTTGAGATCATGGGTTGTCCCGGCGGTTGTGTAAACGGCGGCGGTCAGCCTATCCAGCCTCAGCACGTTCGTGATACTGTTGATCTTAAGGCAGTTAGAGCGAAGGCTCTCTACGATCAGGATACTAAGATGGAGATGAGAAAGTCCCACCTCAACCCTGTAATCAAGGAAGTTTACGAC
>JBGVRO010000059.1:0-12004 GCA_045128515.1 Eubacteriales bacterium
AGCAGGGGTGAGACCTTCGGGGCGGAAAACGACGCTTCTTCCTCAAATCTGCCTATCCCCTTGTCAAATCTAAAGAGGCTGTCTCAAATTTTGCATTTGAGACAGCCTCTAAATTTAATTTATTTCAACAACCACAGCGTTGATAAGCTCAATAGTTTCGCTACCGTAATCTGCATTATAGTAATGCGTGATATTGCAGTAAACCACTATCGTATCACCTACGTTCGGTTTATTTGCCATTGCGTTATATCTGTTTCCGTAAATGTCATACAAACCGTAGACGTATATTTCGTTTCCGTTTTCATCAGCAAGATAAATGTTTCCGTACACCGAGTTGGCAAGCGATTTAACCGTTCCCTTGATATAGTAATTTCCGGGTGCAGTTTCACCGCGAGACAGTCCGTTTCCGATTCTGTTGGCCTCGGCTATTGACGTAAGCGTATATCCCTCGTGCTTGATCTCAAACTCGCCGTTCTTAACAGCCTCTGCAAAGAGATCTCGTGCATATACGTCTTCATCGTAGAAATCTATTATCTTTAAACCGTTAGGAGCATAATATGCCGTATAAGTATCTACGATTATGTAGTAGGTTTCATCATTATTTATCGTACTTGCAATACCGTAATCGCTAAGTGCTATATGATAATCGGAATTTGTCGTATTAACAAACTTGTTTTTGAGATTAGTACCCGACACAGAGCAAAGCACAAGTCGGTTGTCAAAAGGCAGAAGTGACAGAATATCTGCATAAGTCTTTGTTCCGGCGGTAAGATCGTAGGGAGACCTCGTCTTAAGGAAACCACCGCCAAGGAAGATATTATAGTCATCGCCCCATCTCTCAAGACCAACCTCAAGATACATCTGTGCGACAATATCCTCAACCTCACTGTCCGAATACTTTTTCGAAACTACACCGAGAGGTGAATAAGCATATTCTATAACGTCAGAATATTTGTCCTCAACCGCCTCTGCTCTAGGATCATCCTCAAGATTTGAGTAGGTGGCGCTTCCAACAAAGCCCGCCTCTGTAACCTTGTTGTTTCTGTTACCTGCATTAACCTCGATCTCAACGTGAGAGATTCCGGAGTTTTCGCCGCCCCCCTGAAGATGATATACACCGTAGGAGTCAATTAAGGTATATCTCTGATGAGAGTGAGCTTCAAAAACAAGATCAACGTATCCGTTGGAAAGAACAGAATCATAATATCCGGACAAAGTAGATGCCCCGACAATGGTCGCGCTGGTTTTGCTGTTATCGTAACCGTCGTGAAGAGAATAAACAATTAAATCAGCACCCTCTGCGCGAAGTCTGTCAGACTCTGCCTTTACAAGTGCTGTAAGCGCGCCGTCCACCTTAAAGGTAATATCCTGAGTCATATCGGAGGAGATTGAAGAATAGCAATCACCGATCGCACCGATAATTCCTATCTTAATTCCATCGCGCTCGATCATAACCGAAGGAGTGCAATAATCTACAAGCGTATTCGTATCGCGATTATAGATGTTGATTGCAAGGAATGGGAACTCTGCCACCTCTTTGTTTTCGCGAATAGCATTTTCTCCCCAGTCAAATTCGTGGTTACCGAGGGTCATAGAAACAAATCCAAGCTCGTTCATCCACTCGGTCACGATCTTACCACCGGTCAGATTAGACTCTGCAGTACCCTGCCACATATCTCCGCTTGACATAAGAACAACGTTGTCGTCCTTCTCTTCCATAAGCTTGAAATATGTGCCAAGCTCGTCAACACCAGGCTGCTTATTTGTATCGCAGAACTTGCCGTGAAGGTCGTTAAGAACGTAGAAATCAATTACAACGATAACGTACTCGTTGCAAAGATCACAGTACCTGTCATTGTCTTCGTCAAGATGATCTCCTGCAGGACAATCGGGATTATAATCATCTCCCATATTGTCGGTATCGGTGTTATTGTTACCGTTGTTTCCCGAATCGTTACCGCCGTTATCACCTAAAAAGCCCCCAATCACGTCGCAGGACGTAAACGAAAGGCTAAGACAAACAACAGTACAGATTACAAGAATTAAAGTTATGATTCTTTTCATTTTCTATCTCCTATCTAATTTATAACTTATTATATCATATTAGTCCGTATTTGTCAATTAAAAGAGTATATTATAATTTGAAATAAAGCAAGGCAGTCGCAAAACGCGACTGCCTTAAATTAAATATCAAATTACTTAGAAAGTCTTTCCTCAAGAGCGGCAAGCTCATCGTAAAGCTCGGCAGGAACACGCTCGCCAACCTGGGCATAGAAGTCGTGAATTGCCTTACAATCCTCAAGCCAGAGCTCCTTGTCAACAGAAAGAAGTCCCTCGACTGTAGCCAAATCGATGTTAAGACCTTCAATGTTAATATCCTCTGCATAAGGAACGTAACCGATAGGAGTCTCTTTAGCAGAAACCTTGCCCTCACATCTTGCGAGGATCCACATAAGAACACGCATATTGTCACCAAAGCCGGGCCAGATGAAATGACCGTTGTCATCGGTTCTGAACCAGTTAACGTGGAAGATCTTGGGCGCGTGCTTGATCATCTTGCCCATCTTGAGCCAGTGTGCGAAGTAATCGCCCATATCATAACCAACGAAGGGACGCATCGCCATAGGATCGCGACGAACAACGCCTACTGCACCTGCTGCCGCAGCGGTAGTCTCGGATGCCATTACAGAGCCGATAAATGTACCGTGCTGCCAGGATGTGGACTGATATACAAGGGGAGCTGTCTTTGCACGACGGCCACCAAATACGATCGCAGAAATAGGAACACCTGCGGGATCGTTGAACTTATCGGAAATGCAGGGACAGTTCTCTGCCATAGCGGTAAATCTGGAGTTAGGATGAGCGCCGGAGGTATTTACCTTATCAGCCTTGTCATACTTTCTATAGTCCCAAGGCTCGCCCTTCCAGTTAAGAGCATGCTCGGGGGGATTATCATTAAGACCCTCCCACCAAACGGTATTGTCATCAAGATTATGACAAACGTTTGTAAAGATTGCATTCTTCATAGAAGTATGAAGAGCATTAGGATTAGACTTTTCGTTAGTACCGGGAGCAACACCGAAGAAACCGTTCTCGGGGTTAACAGCCCAAAGTCTGCCGTCCTGACCGACACGAAGCCATGCAATATCGTCACCTACACACCAAACCTTATATCCCTTGCTCTTATAGATCTCGGGGGGGATAAGCATAGCGAGGTTTGTCTTACCGCAAGCAGAGGGGAATGCCGCACTTATGTACTTAACGTCACCGTCGGGTGATTCAACACCGAGGATAAGCATATGCTCTGCCATCCAGCCTTCCTTTCTACCAAGGTAGGAAGCAATTCTGAGCGCAAAGCACTTCTTACCAAGAAGAACGTTTCCACCGTAACCGGAGTTTACCGACCAGATGGTGTTGTCCTCAGGGAAATGACAGATATATCTCTTTTCCGCATCGATATCAGCGCGAGCATGGAGACCCTTAATAAAGTCAGCGCTGTCGCCAAGAGCCTCAAGCACGTTAAGACCAACGCGTGTCATAATAAGCATATTAAGAACTACGTAAATAGAATCGGTAAGCTCAATGCCGTATTTTGCAAAGTCAGAGCCAACCACAGACATAGAGTAAGGAATAACGTACATTGTTCTTCCCTGATAAGATCCCTTATAAAGCTTAGAAAGCTTCTCATAGCATTCCTTGGGATCCATCCAGTTATTGATGTTACCAGCATCCTCCTTCTTCGAGGTGCAGATAAAGGTTCTGTCCTCAACTCTTGCAACGTCGTTAACCGCAGTTCTGTGAAGATAACAACCGGGAAGCTGCTCCTGGTTAAGCTTTATCATTTCACCTGTGCGGCAAGCCTCTGCACGAAGCTGCTCTGCCTGTTCCTCGCTACCGTCGATAAGAACGATATTCTCAGGCTTTACAAGCTCGACCATCTCGGCAATCCAATTATCAATATGGATGTTACCTGTAATCTTAGTATTCATAGTTATATACTCCTTAAAAAATATAAAACAATATAATTTTGTGAAAAGAACCAAACTTTCCACGTATACATTATAGCACTTGCATTAGAACATTTCAATAAATTTTTTAAATATTTTCTAAACAAAATTCCGAACAATGTTCATATTATACTTAAACCGCCGACCGAAATTATTATATTCAAAAATCATTTTCCCGCCATTCTTGTTTTTCTTCCCTTTTATTATCTTTTTCGAATTATTATTTACCATCGTTTTTTGTCGAAATTTATCATTAAATGTAAGATCGACCTTAACATTTGGTAATATTTACTATTTTTCTTGCCGGTATCTATTGGTAAATTTTGTTATTTTAACAACTTGATTTTCTATAAATTCTATGATAAAATGATGTTGTTCGAGTAATTACCAATATTTTCCACCAAATCAACAAAATAAGGAGAAACAAAACATGGAAAACAACGCTAAAATACTGCTTTGTGACGAAAATAGCGAGGAACGAAAGAGAATTTACGACTTTTTGACAAAATCCGGCTTTCATCACATTGACGAGGCATCAAACGGAGATTCTGCAATGAATAAGCTTATGAGCGGACTGTATGACGTTGCAATAATCGACCTTTGGCTGTCAGTTATCGACGGAATAGGCATAATCAGAGCAATACAAAACAGCCAGATCAAAAGCAAGCCTTCATTTATATTAATGTCACCGATAAACAAGCAAAACATTCTTGTGGAGGCATCGGAGGCAGGTGCAGATATTTGTTTGCTTAAGCCCTTTGACAATTCTTCTCTTGTGTCGCATATTGATTCCCTTCTCCGTATGCGCTCAAGAAGAGATATGAAGGAAAGCTTCTCTGCCTCTGCGGATATGGAGGCGCAGGTTACAAAGATCATTCATCAGATCGGTGTTCCTGCACACATTAAAGGCTATCAGTATCTGAGAACAGCTATACTTATGACTATAGAAGATAATGACGTTATAAATTCGGTTACCAAGGTCCTCTATCCAACGGTAGCAAAGAAATATCAGACCACCACCTCACGAGTAGAAAGAGCTATTCGCCATGCTATCGAGGTTGCGTGGGACAGGGGCGATATCGATACCCTTAATTCCTATTTCGGATACACTATTCAAAACAGTCGCGGCAAGCCTACCAATTCCGAATTTATAGCAATGATAGCCGACAATCTTCGCCTTAAATATAAGTGCGCTGCTATTTAAAAATATAAATAAAAAAGGACGAGTTCCACTCGTCCTTTAATAATAAAAATATAATCGAAAAATCAATTAAAATACCGTCTGCCCTCCATGGCGCGATACAGTGTGATCTCATCAGCATATTCAATATCTCCACCAACGGGAATACCGTATGCAAGACGGGACACGCTGACGTCATAGGGTTCAAGAATTCTCGCAAGATATGTCGCAGTTGTATCACCGTGAGGTGTTGGGTTCGTTGCAATAATGATCTCGCTAACCTCCCCCGACTCAACTCTTGCCATAAGCTCATTTATGGTAAGATCATCGGGAGTTACGTTATCAATAGGCGAAAGTACACCTCCGAGAACGTGGTAAAGTCCTCTGTAACCGCGCACCTTCTCCATAACCATAACGTCCTTCGGCTGCTCAACAACGCATATAACCGAATGATCACGGTTCTCGCTCTTGCAAATATCACATTCCTCGGGAGATGATGACAGACCAAAGCACACAGGACATCTGTGTACGTCACGCTTAATACCGTTTATTGCATCAGCAAAGCCTGCAGCCTCATCCTCTGTAAGATTAAGTACGGCAAAGGCATATCTTGCAGCGGTTTTAGCGCCAACACCGGGCAGTCTTCTGAACTCCTCAATAAGCCTTTGAATAGGAGCTATATACTCAGCCATAGCTTAGAACAAGCCTCCGGGAAGACCCAAACCGCCGGTAATCTTCTCCATTTCCTGGTTATAGATAGTCTCAACCTTCTTAATTGCCTCGTTTACAGCAGCAACGATAAGGTCCTCAAGAGTTTCTGCATCGTCTGGATCAATAACCTCGGGATCGATCTTAACAGAAAGGATCTCCTTCTTACCGTTAATTTTAACAGTAACAACTCCGCCGCCTGCATTAACGTCGTATTCGCAAGCCTCAAGCTCTGCCTGCTTGTTTGCCATATCCTCCTGCATCTTCTTAACTACAGCCTGAATGTTGGAAGGGCCTGCGCCCATTCCCTGATGGGGTACTCTAACCTTCATTTTATATATCCTCCAAAAGTATTAATTATTTAAACAGATCTTCCAGCTCTTCGCTTGGAGCTGCATTAGTTTTGTCAGTATTTTCGATTATAATAGTAATCTCATTGGGATTCTTGCCCTCGTGCTCAGCGATAACACCTCTTACCATCGCAAGATCGGTTTGATTAGCCGCAAGCATATTTGCAAAGACCCCACTCATTTTAAATACGTATCTTACACCGTCGGTGTAAACCGATGCACCTGCAAAGCGGGATGAAAGCGGCTTCTTAAGCTCGGCAATCTTTTTAAGCACCGCGCCCCAATGACCGTACAATGAAAGAGCCTTTTCGGACTTCGGCTCAGCCTTGACCGCCTTTATGTCATTCTGCTTTGGTTTTTCTTCAACTTTTCGAATTTCCTGCTGTACAGTTTCTACCGCAGGGGCTGCAATGGGAACACCAAGCTTAAGCATTTTAACCGCCTTCTCAAGCTCTTCCACACGCAGAAGAAGTGCCTCGTTGTCCGAGGAAAGTCTCGTGTCGCACATTCTTGTCAAAGTAATCTCCGCAATAGAACGCTTGGAGTTGAGTGCACGCTGCATATTAGCCATCGCATCCTCAAGCATTGAGGTATGATAGGACAGGCGAGCCATCGTAAACTCACCGGCAAGTTTTGTGAGCATCGAGTATTCGGCATCTGTAAGATCAAGATAGGTCTTTGCCCTATCGCTATTCTTTACGATCATAACGTCACGGTATGCATCGATTATCTCCTGCCAGAAGACCGAAAGATCTCCACTTTTCATAACAATGTCGTTTATGATCGAATAAATTGTATCAAAATCAGATTTACAAATAGCCTCAATGATCCTGAAGCTGCTATCTCTGTTACCGCTTCCAACAGTATCAAAAACAACAGACTCGTCTATTTTGGTATTCGCACCCGCGCAAAGCTCAAGCAAGCTGATAGCATCACGCATACCGCCCCTCGAAACTCTTGCAATAATTCTTGCGGCATCCTCGGTGATCTCTATACCCTCGTTCTTGGAAATTTCAAGCAGTCTTGAAATAATAACGTCGGTAGCAATTCTTCTGAAATCAAATCGCTGACATCTCGAAACGATAGTAGTAGGAAGCTTGTGGTTTTCGGTAGTAGCAAGAATGAAAATAACGTATGTTGGAGGCTCTTCAAGCGTCTTAAGCAACGCGTTAAACGCCTGACCCGACATCATATGAACCTCGTCTATGATATATACTCTATACTTAAGAAGCGCAGGAGTAAAGGCTATCTCATCCTGCATATCTCTGACGTCGTTGATACCGTTATTACTTGCCGCGTCCATCTCAATAACGTCGGTTGCAATTCCTGCATCGATGCTGCGACAGGACTCGCAACAGTTACAGGGATTTCCGTTTATAGGATTCTCACAGTTGACCGCCTTGGCAAGGATCTTGGCGCAGCTGGTCTTACCCGTACCGCGTGATCCGCAGAACAGATATGCGTGAGAGAGGCGATTGTTTGCAACCTCATATTTAAGAATATCGGTGATACCGTCCTGACCGCAAACGTCATCAAAGTCGCGCGGACGCCATTTTCTATAAAGCGCTCTATACTCGGACAAAACACAGCCCCCCCTGAATCAAGATAAAAAGAAAACACGCGACAGCATATTATCTGCCGCCAACGTGCTAAGTCAATAATCAAAATTATTAGCCTCGGTATGTCGAATAGAGCCATACACCCATCCGTCGAGAATACCCTTACATACGGTAACCGCCCCTTCTGCTCCAAACAGGCAACCTTGCGGCACACGCAATAAACCGCTTAATGCTGCTTGGTTCCCCACCTGACATGGTTCACAGCCTCACGTTGCGCAAGACCCATTCTTCAACACAGAAAAAGATGGTGCAGACTACACAAAGATAACCCTCGGGACAGGAATTGATCCCTGCTATAGCGGATTTCAGGTACAAGGCGCCGCTACTTCCCCGACTGGTATGACTCCATTCGACACACCGAAGCCGTCAATGTTAATGACTATGATAGTATATCATATTATATTTAAAAAAGCAAGTATTTTTTAAAAATTTTACATTTTAAATCAGATAACCGCCGCTTACGTTCATAACCTCGCCGGTAATGAAGGCTGCTCCCTCACCTGCAAGGAACAAAGCAGCCTTGGCAACCTCTGACGGAGTACCGATCCTCATAAGCGGAGTTTCATCCTCAATAGCACGAATATCGTCATCGGACAGACAACGGTTCATATCGGTATCAATAAGTCCGGGAGCAATAGCATTGACCGTAATTCCCGAGGGGCCAAGCTCCTTTGCCAATGCCTTGGTCATACCGATAAGACCAGCCTTAGCAGTAGAGTAATGCACCTCGCAGGATGAGCCTGTAATGCCCCACATAGAGGTTATATTGATTATTCTTCCCTCTTTCCTTGCAACCATACCGGGAATAACCGCCTTTGAGTAAAGAAACGCACCGGTGAGATTTACGGCAAGATGCTCATTCCACATATCTAAAGTAATATCCGTGAAAAGCGAGAAGGAAGAAACCCCTGCGTTATTTATAAGGCAATCGATAGATCCAAGCTCACATATAGCTTTATTTACCGCATATAAAACATCGCTCTCGGATGCCGAATCTGCCTTTATTGCAATAGCTCCGGTAGCTTCTGCCAAGCTTTTAGCCTCGTTTTCAGAGATTTTATATGTAAATGCCACAGAGTATCCATTTGAAGCAAAAAGCTCTACCATAGCTCTGCCTATACCGCGAGAGCCACCTGTAATCAAAACGTTTTTCATAATTCACCTGATTTTTATAAGTTAATTCATTATATCACTTCTAATTCTATATGTCAAGTTCTTGACAAAAATACCCTATCGCTGTATAATCAAATTATAAAGGAAGAAAAGAGACCGTCATGCTACTAATCATCAGTCCAAGCAAGAAAAATGCGAAATGCGTTGCCGAAGCATTTCATTATATGAGCATACTCTCCTACGGCACAACGCCACACGAGGCACTGTCGGAAATATCAACGCTATATCGCGCGGTATTGATATTAAATCCCGACGCCTTTGCTGATATTCTTGATTACGTGAACAGAATTCGTTCATATAAAAGTGATATACCCATCTATGCCCTTGTGGACGGTGAAATTGCTCCGCACTACTACGATTTGTTCGACGTCTGCTTCACAAGGTCGACTTCCACAGCGGTGATGGCAAGCAAAATAATTTCTTGCGCAAAGGAAAATGGTCTTTTAAGCATTGGCGAATATTATCTTGCCGGCTTTGATGCCTCCTGTAATACCGTCGGAGTATATTATTTTAACACAAAGCTTTCGCTTACAAAAACCGAGGCAATGATCCTACGCTATCTCATAAGGAGCTATCCTATACCGCAGAATGCCAAAAGCATTCTGAAATATGCCTTTAAATCCTCAAGGACACCCGAGCTGTCAAGCATACGAACTCATCTGTCCTTAATGAATAAAAAGTTTGAGGAGTCAATAGGCAGGAAGATGATCTCGCTCGAGCCAAGTAAAGGATATATTATTCTTACCCCCGAATATCTATACAATAAAAAATAAGGTCAAGTGTACAAGCGCAATATGCATATATTTTATCAGCCAACGGCAAAATAACGTTGGCTGAATTTTTTTATTGGAAGGTATTAAAATGAAAATTGCAGGTCTGTTTTTACGCTTCATCTCGCTTATACTTGGAATAGAGGATGTGCAAAGCTTTCCTCCACCACTGTCAAAAAACGAGGAGAGTGAATTATTTTTAAAAATGGCAGAAGGTGATGCCCGAGCAAGAGACAGAATCATCGAGCACAATCTCAGGCTTGTTTCGCATATAATCCGAAAATATTACTCGTCCTATGAATACCCTGACGAGCTGTTATCAGTCGGAAGCCTTGGACTTATCAAGGCGGTCGATTCCTTCAAGCCAACCTTCGGCACAAGATTTGCTACCTACGGTGCAAAATGTATACAGAACGAGATTCTCATGTTCTTCCGAAGCAAGAAAAAACGAGGCATCGAAATATCAATAAACGATCAGATTGACGTTGATAAGGATGGAAATCCCCTTACATATCTTGATATTATAAGCCAAAACGAATCTATCGAAAACGACCTTGATATGAAGGTACATATTGAAAAAATCAGAGAACTTGTAGAAACAGTCTTATTGCCTCGGGAAAAGGAGATAATCGTTTTACGCTACGGACTAAAGGGTTATCAGCCGAGAACACAGCGCGAGGTTGCAAAATATCTCGGCATCTCTCGCTCATACGTTTCACGTATTGAAAAGAAGGCTCTTGAAAAAATGAAGGATGCCTTTGGTGACATTATTCCCTGCTTTGACGATTAATTTTCGCTTTTAAGAATAAAATCGCTCTACGGTGTAAAAATAATAACGGATCCTGCCGTATCCGCACGGAATCGGTCCATATTTCAAGAAAAGGTACGGTCACATTTCATGATGATTGTAAACAAAATCGCGCTCTTACTGATTATCGTAGGTGCGCTCAACTGGGGTCTTGTCGGACTCTTCTCCTTCGACCTGGTTGCATGGATCTGCGGCGGCGCGACCGCGATCGTAGCGAGAATAATTTATACAGTAATTGCTCTCGCAGGTATTTGGAGTATTTCTATGCTGTTTATGAATGACGAGGAAACAGCAAGCACACACGCGTAAAAAAGACGGAGCGAGTCCAATGCGGCTCGCTCCGTTGATCTTTTATTTACAGAAACACTCAATATAGTGGTCAATACCGTTGGAAATGATTTTAAGCGCTTCCTCTCTGCCATTAACGTCATCAACACAGGTTTCCTTGTTCTCAAGATTCTTATAAACCTTAAAGAAATGTGTCATCTCGTCAAATACGTGCTTCGGCAGCTGGTCAATGCTTGTATAGTGATTATAGTTAGGATCGTTAAACGGAATTGCTATGATTTTCTCGTCAAACCTGCCGTTGTCGATCATTGTGATAACTCCGATGGGATAGGCTCTTACAAGAGACATGGGCTCAAGCTTTTCTGCGCAAATAAGCAATACGTCAAGAGGGTCTCCGTCATCACCGTAGGTTCTGGGAATGAATCCGTAGTTTGCAGGATAGTGAGTAGAGGTATAGAGTATTCTGTCAAGGATAATATAACCTGTTTCCTTATCCATCTCATACTTTTTCTTGCTACCCTTTGAAATTTCAATAACGCAAATAAAGTCCTCGGGGGTAATTCTCTTAGGTGAAATATCGTGCCAAATATTAGACATATATGAACCTCCTTCATATTCATTTTCTTTATTATATAATTTTTTTAATCGATTGTCAATGTTTTTTTATTTTTGAAACTAAAAAATTATAAAATCATAAAATATTAATAACAAACTTTCAAAAGAAAGCGTGTTTAAAAGAAGAAAAAGATGACAAAATAACAATGTAACGATAATAAGGAGAAGCAAATTTCTAAAAAAGGAACGGAATAAAAAATGAACATAAGACGCGGTGATATATATTATGCCGATCTCAGCCCTGTGATCGGTAGCGAGCAAGGCGGTCTGCGCCCTGTCCTGATAGTACAGAATGACGTTGGAAATAAATACAGTCCCACTGTAATTGCAGCAGCAATAACCTCAAAAATGGGAAAAACAAAATTACCAACACACATCGACGTTCCCGGAGACGACGCAGGGCTTGCCAAAGACAGTATCATACTGCTTGAGCAAATAAGAACCATTGATAAACGTAGACTGAAGGAAAAAATGGGACATCTCGAC
>JBGVRO010000060.1:0-28424 GCA_045128515.1 Eubacteriales bacterium
TCAAGTCCGCAAACGGCTGTGTAGCCCTCTAAGTAATGCTTTTCTTCATATTCAAAGCTTGGCATTTTCTTTTCCTCTCTTATCGGTCGGTCGGAGCTTCAAGGGTGATTCTGCCTATCTTACCGCCACGGAATTCGTCAAGCAGCATATCGGCGCATCTCTTGTGATTTACCTCGCCACCGCTGATAAGGAAGCCGCGCTTACGTCCAACAAGCTCAAACAGATCGTAGGAATCAAGACCACAGGTTTCATCCTCGGTCAGCTTGTATCTTGCCATAAATTTATCGGGGGCAACCTTCATAAGACGGGAGCAGAGTATCATTGCGATCTCCTCGGTGTCAAGGATCTGGTCACGGATAGCGCCGGTCATAGCAAGGTTTTCACCTACTATCTGATCCTCAAACTTGGGCCAAAGTACACCGGGCATATCAAGTAGGTCAAAGCCAATCTTGGTAGGAACCCACTGCTTGTCTACGGTAACACCGGGACGGTCCTCGACCTTTGCCTTCTTGTTACCTGCAATACGGTTGATAAGCGAGGATTTGCCTACGTTGGGAATTCCAACGATCATAGCCTTCAGCTTTCTGCCGTCCATGCCTTTAAGGTGATAGCGCTCAAGCTTTTCTGCCATAACCTCACGTACCGCGTCTGCAAGTCTTTCGATGCCTGCGCCGGTTGTGGAGTCGATAACAACAACCTTTTCTCCACGTTTAGCATAGGAATCCACCCATTTTGCCGTCATATCGGGATCGGCAAGGGTAGACTTGGTAAACACGGTGATCTTCGGCTTGCCGTTTATAAGTGAATTGATCTCGGGGTTTTTCGAGCTGTATGGAATTCTTGCATCCAAAAGCTCGATTATAATGTCTACCTCGGACAGGCACTCACGCATCATGCGCTTGGTTTTGGCCATATGCCCGGGGAACCACTGTATAGGATTAGTTGCCATAAATATTCCTTTAATCTAAAATTCCGAATTTATCAAAGGGCAAAAATCTCAAAATAGCCTTGCCCAGAATAGAGTCGATGCTAATTGTTCCAACACTACTTGTACGTGAGTCGGTAGAGTGATAACGGTTATCGCCCATAACGAAAATCTCATTTTCTTCAACAACGATTGGCTTGTTAAAGCTGCTCTTGTCTACGTAGCAATCCTTTGCATTGTATGCATAATCCTCATCAAGCAGCTCACCGTTAATGTAAACCACGATGTCACCGAGGTCATTCATTCGCACCTCAACCGTCTCACCGGGAAGTCCGATTACTCTTTTAACGACTGCCTTTCGAAGGGAAGTGGAATAGTCCTCAAACACGATGATATCGCCGCGCTCGGGAGTGTAGAACAGGTCGGAAATTATTAAGTGATCTCCATGCTCAAGGGTATTCATCATCGACTGACCGTCAACGATCGAATGTCTGAAAATAAATGAGGTCAGCAGAATTACGACCGCAAGGACGAACACAAACATTTCTGCAACGTCGAATACCCAGTCCATAACTCTCGGCTTTTCGGGATTGTATTTGTTCTTTGGCTCATCCTCCTCATCATTACTTGGTTCGGGGATGTCCTCACCGTCAAAATTGATTGATATCTGGAAGCTGCCGTCCGACTCCTCGGTAATCTCTCCGAGCTCAACTTCCGAATCGTTTTCCTCGGCAATTTCCTCGGTCATATCTTTATCATCCTCATAGGGATCGTCGTATTCCTCGGGTTCGAGAGTGATTTGATCATTCCAATCGGGATTGGTTTGTTTTTCCCGGGCTTTTTCTTCGCCTGTGTTTTGCTCCTGTCGTTTCTTAGGTAGGGAAATAAGAACGTCCTCAGGCTTTTCCTCTTCGATCTCTGACTGATCGTCAAGGGGGGCATCGTTATCATCCTTCTTCTTGCCGAACAGACCACGGAAGTCTGCCATAAAGCTTGCAAAATCGTCAGTATCGTCGCTTTCCTCGTCGCCTCCGACGTCTCCGTCGTCAAAGCTCAGGGCTTCGAGGGTGTCTGCTTTTTTGTCGTCTGTTGTATTGATTTCGGTTTCATTGGTGGAGTTTTTCTTTTCTTCTGCCATTCCAAGCACCGCCTTTCGCCATAATTAATAATATATTTTACCATATTTTAAAGGCAAATACAATATTTTTTGCGAAAATATTTTTAAAATAAAAAACCATCAACGTTTTAGGAGCGATTTTGACCGCCTCCTGCGTATTGATGGTGTTTTATTTATTATGAATTTAGGATTTTATAAAGCTCGGATTTTGAAAGTCCTCTGTCCTTAGCAGCTTTCTTGATAGCATCCATTTTTGCCATACCCTCGGCTACGTATCTTTCAACGTGCTCCTCGGGAGAAAGCGAAAGCAGCTCGCTGACGCCCTCGTCGATCACAACACCGCTGAAGCCTTCGACGATCAGAACGTATTCTCCGCGGGGCTCATTTGCTTCGTAATAAGCAACCGCCTCACCGAGAGTTGTTCGCTTGATTTCTTCATTAAGCTTGGTTAATTCACGGCAGAGTGATATTTTTCTGCCACAACCAAAGGCGTCTGCCATGTCGGCAAGTGTGGCACGAAGCTTATGAGGTGCTTCGTAGAAGATAAGCGTTCTGTCCTCCTGCTTCACCTTATCGAGATGTCTTTTGCGCTCACCCTTGTTAGCCGAAAGAAAGCCCTCAAAAGCAAATCTGCTTGTGCTGAGTCCCGAAACCGAAAGGGCGCTTACTGCGGCACATGCACCGGGAATTACAGAAACCGTAATACCTGCGTCTGCACAGAGTCTTACAATATCCTCGCCCGGATCGCTTATGGCAGGCATACCCGCATCGGTGATAACGGCACAGGATTCGCCCGACAGCAGTCGCGCAACAAGTCTTTCGCCACTTGCCTTTTTATTATGCTCGTGGTAGCTTACAAGCTCCTTTTTTATACCAAGGGCGCTGAGCAGTCTCGCCGAGTTTCTTGTATCCTCAGCAGCGATAAAATCGACCTCACTCAGTACCTTTATTGCTCTTTCTGAAATGTCCGCCAGATTTCCTATGGGTGTTGCCACAAGATATAGGGTGGATTTCAGCACCTTGTTTTTTTCGTCACTCATTATCTTTTAAATGTGGAAGGGAAGCTTCCGTTCTCCATAATAAAATTCATATCCTCGCTATAACTTTTATGCGAATTATCAGAGTAAATTATCAGTGGTTTTGTAACAAGCAAGCCACCCTTGCCACCCGCCTTGCCCTCGATCAGCGCCATAGATGGCTCCGAGTCGCAGTCGGCATGCACAAAGGTGATACGCTTCGGCTCGATCTTACATGATCTCATCGCGTCTATAAGGTCTATAAGACGGTCTGTTCTATAAACTGCCGCAAAACAACCACCGAATTTTAACATTCTTCTTGCTGATTTGCAGAAATCAAATATATCTCCGCACACCTCGTGACGGGCAATATTTTTCTTTGCCAGAGTATTTTCCTTGCCCGAATCGGTCTTCATATAAGGCGGATTTGAGTATATAATATCGAATTCTGCTTCAGGCTTGTAATCTCTTAGGTCGGTGTGAATTGTTTCCATTTTTTCGTCAAGACCGTTTAGCTCGGCATTGCGACGGGTAAGGTGGGCATATTCTTCTTGAACTTCAAGTGCTACTACGGTCTCGATTTTCTCGCGTGTGAGGAGCAGCATGGAAATAATTCCGCTTCCACTTCCAAATTCGCAACCGCGCTTGTACTTGCCGTTGATATATCCTGCCAGGAGCAGGGCATCTGTTCCAAAGGTCAGTCCGTCGGTCTGCTGTATAAGAGTCAGCCTGTCGTTTACAAAATCTTTTCTTTCCATATATCAGTTATCCGTCAGCATCCGTTACCAGAAAAAAGATGCTACATAAATGGCCTTTCATTTTTTACAGAAAAAAAGCGGAGAATAACCCCGCTTTTTTCGTTTCCCACTTGGGGAATAAGTAGCTTATTATTCCTCTGCAGGAGCGCCTACAGGACAAGCGTCTGCGCAAGAACCGCAGCTGATGCACTCGTCAGCGTTAATTACGTACTTACCGTCGCCCTCGGAAATGCAACCTGTGGGGCAAGCATCAGCGCATGCGCCGCAGCTAATGCACTCATCAGAAATCTTAAATGCCATTTGACTAACCTCCATATTTGTTGTCATATATATTCTATCATATCTGCGAAAAAAATCAAGACTATTTTGAAAAAATTTATAAAAAATTGAAAATTAGTTCTTAAAAATCAGTCCTCGATAATTTCATCCTCGTCCTTTTGCTTGCTAGCCTGCTTGCTGGGACGGGAGAGAACCTTGACGTCGGCGGACTTATAAAGCTTGGGTGCATCCTTGTCGTTATCGTTAAGTCTTACTTTAATTTCTCTTGCAAGGGGCTTGGTTTCAATAACAACGCCTTCGCCGTCAGAGGTCTTTACGACCGAGCCAACGGGGGGAGTGTGCTTGATAGCGTCCTCGTATGTCTCGTGCTCGTAACGCAGACAGCACATAAGTCTGCCGCATGCACCCGAAACCTTAGAGGAGTTGAGGGAAAAGTTCTGCTCCTTAGCCATCTTAATAGAAACCTGCACGAAATCGGACAGGAAGTTTGCACAGCAGAGCTTTCTGCCACATACACCAATGCCGCCAAGCATCTTTGCCTCGTCACGAATACCGATCTGTCTTAACTCGATTCTGGTACGGAAGGTGGATGCGAGATCGCGTACAAGCTCTCTGAAGTCTACTCTAGACTCGCAGGTGAAGTAGAAGATCAGCTTTGAGTTGTCAAAGGTGTATTCAGCACCGACAAGCTTCATGCCAAGACCGTGGTTTTCAACCTTCTTCTCGCATATTGCGATAGCCTCTGCCTCGGCTGCACGATTCTCCTCGTAGTGCTTAATATCTGCCGCGGTTGCTACTCTTGTGATAGGCTTAAGAGGAGAAACTATCTCGCTTGAGGAAATTATTTTATTGGCTACTTTAACCGTACCGAGCTCAACACCGCGAGAGGTTTCAACGATGACCTTCTCACCAACTGCAAGCTTGAATCCCTCGGGAGAGAAGAAGTATATCTTGCCTGCTTCACGGAAGTTTACGCCTACGATCTCCACGTCCTCTGCAGGGGTCTGCTCGACGGACACAGACTCGGTTTCCACCGACTCGTTATTGTTTTTATTCTTTATCTCTTCGGACATATTTTTTTCCTTTTTCTTTAATTATTTGCCGCAAGTCTTATTTTTGATGCAAGACTTGCAATCAGATTTTGAACGTTTGCATTTCTTACACAAAGCTCGTGTGCTTCGTTTATTGCATCATAAAGGGCGATAAGCCTCTTTTTGTTAATGTCGCCGCATTGCTTGATCGCCTCGTCAGCAGAGGGGAAGAATACGGTTTTAGCATTTTCATCGTACTTTATTACGATTAGATCGCGCAGCGCATTCATAAGTCTTTCCAGTGTAAGCGTAAGCTCCACTCTTTTGGTGGGAAAGCATGAAACCGCCGAATATATCTCAGCATAAGATGCCTTCTGTGATGTAGCTCGGATAAGCTTAACGATCTCATATCGCTCCTCCTCACTCTGTTCGGAGAGTCGCTTGTTCATAAGATCCTTCGCCAGTCCAAGACGCCCGTCAGCGCTCATTACCAAGCCCATAAATCTCGTGGGATCCATAGCATTTATGGCTCTCGCCTCGGCGCTATCCTTTAATAGCTGATTTGCAAGCTCACCCTCGTCAAAACGGCTCATGGGAATATACTGCGTTCGGCTCTTTATTGTGGTAAGTATTCTGTCGCATTCCTTCGCCAGAAGAATGATATTAACCGACTTCGGCGGTTCTTCAAGCACCTTAAGCAGAGAGTTCTGTGCCTCGGGAGTCATAGACTCCGCGTCGTCGATAATATATATTTTGTTTTCCGACTCGGTGGATGAGAGGAACATATCCTCGCGGAAATCCTTGACAGCCTCAACACCAAGTGTCGCCTTATCCTTTTTTTTCGCCAGCACCTTCACATCGGGGAAGTTACCGTCGTAGATTCTTCGACAGTTATTGCATTTGCCACAGGGAAGTGTTGCGCTGCTGTGCTTTTCAGAGCAGTTAAGTGCTGCCGCTATTTCAATAGCAAGAGTTGATTTACCGCTGCCTGATGGACCGCCGATAAGAAATGCATGGGGAAGAGTGCCTGATTCGATAGCTCGGCCTAAGCGCTCCTTGGTCTCACCGTTGCCGATAAGCCTCGGGAAATATATCCTCACACATATCACCTCTCTTTATTTGATAGGCTTAAAATACCTACTTACATTCAAGCATATTACACCAATACAATATTTTATCATTTATTATTTAAAAAGTCAATGGAAAGAGAAAAAAAACGCGCCTTAGTCAAAAAAAGTTTCTAAATGCGCGTAATTTGACATATTTCGGTTGACATTTACAAATTCATTTGATATAATGCTTATGTAAAAAAGAAATTTTGAAAGGTTAATCAAAATGAAAGAAATTAAAATTAAGCTTAGCAACGTACAGGATATCAGAGAATTCGTTAACGTAGTTATTCTTGCAGACTACGACGTTGACCTTGTGCAGGGCAGATACGTAATCGACGCCAAGTCCATTATGGGTATCTTCTCTCTCGATCTCCTCTCTCCTATTACTCTTATCGCACATTCCGATAACACAGCCGTTCTTTTCGAAAAGCTTACAAAGTTCACCGTTTAATTGCAAAACAAAAACTCCCGAGTATCCGATATGGACGACTCGGGAATTTTTTTATTTGTACATATTCTGTCTTTCCTTGTCTTTCTTTCTGTTATCACCAACCTGCAGGCATTCTACGGCTGCGGTAAAGAAGCAAAGAACACATAAAATAATAACTGCCAGGATAACAAATAACAGAGCAATATTCAGGGCAGGGTTATCTATTGTAACGCTGAATCTTATCATAAGAACTGCAAACATGACGAGAAGCGAAACGAACATTCTGATAAATCCGGATTTATATGATCTTGCGCTCAGATTAAGCTCCATAAAATTAAAGTAACCGAGAAATTTCTTGAATTTGTTCATAATGACCTCTAAAGTAAATATGTATTTTACTGTATTTTACCATAGGTAGAAATAAAATTCAAGAGAATAAATTGTAAATTTATCAAAACTATTGACAATCGGCATTGCAGATGATATAATTACAGT
Source organism: Eubacteriales bacterium (assembly GCA_045128515.1). Taxonomy (GTDB): domain Bacteria; phylum Bacillota; class Clostridia; order Oscillospirales; family CAG-272; genus UBA1740. The sequence goes on from JBGVRO010000060.1 coordinate 7,164, forward strand.
AAACAGTTGAACAATTATTCAACTGTTAAACCGATTATAAAAGAGGTTATCAAATGAAGCTTTATGAAAAAAACGCCCCATCCTGCGAATGTGAGGAGATACACGGCGATATTATTGAGAAGAGAAGGGCGGAGATGCCTGACGAGAATACCCTATATGATCTCTCTGACTTTTTCAAGGTGCTTGGCGACTCTACCCGTGTCAGTATTCTGTTCGCTATAGACGGTGAGCCCATGTGCGTGTGCGATATTGCAAATCTTCTCGGAATGACGAAATCTGCGGTTTCACATCAGCTTAAGATACTTAGACAGAGCGATCTTGTAACCTATCGCAAATCGGGTAAAAACGTCTTTTACAGCCTTGCCGATGACCACGTCAGGGATATTATTGAGAAGGCGCTCGAGCATATTAAAGAATAATTTTTTAGGAGAAATATTATGAAACTTAAGTACACGATTTTAGGATTGGATTGTCCCAACTGCGCGGCTAAGCTTGCGTCACAGATGAGTAGCATCGATGGAATTGAGTCTGCTAAGATCAACTTCCTTACCGAGAAGCTTACCGTTGAAACCTCTCTTGATGAGGAGTCTGCATACAAGGCTCTTTCTGCAAGTGCCAAGGCATTTTCAAGAGATGTAAAAATTGAAAAATGAAAAAGCTTTTAAACTTTCTTAAATCCGATATTGCAAGGATCGTCTTATCGTTGATCTTCTTTATTTCGGCACTTATTTTGGAGCAGATACTTAGTCCCTGGGGGGCGCTTGCATTGTACGTCGTGGCGCTGCTCTTGTCAGGTGGCAGAGTTTTCGTTGATGCTGTGAGAGGTATTTTGCGTCGCGATCTGCTTGATGAAAAGTTCCTTATGTCTATCGCATCCATCGGTGCTATGATAGTCGGTGAGTGGCGCGAGGGCGTGGCGGTAATGCTGTTCTTCCTTGTTGGTGAGACCTTTGAGCATCATGCCGTTCGTAAGTCCCGCGCATCTATCCGTTCGCTTATGGACATCTGTCCCGACGAGGCGAACGTGCTTACCGATGACGGTGAAGAAACTCTCGATGCCGAGGACGTTGAGGTCGGCAGTATTATTATTATCCGTCCCGGTGAGCGAGTACCGATAGACTCGGTAGTAATTCTCGGCACAGCCGACGTTGATACCTCAAGTATGACCGGTGAGTCTATGCCAATTGCTGTTGCTCCCGGTTCGGAGCTATGCAGCGGTTATATTATTAAAAACGGTGTTATTCAGGCTAAAACTGTTCGTGAATCGGGCGATTCTGCTGCGGCAAGAATACTTGAGCTTGTGGAAAACGCAAACGAGTCAAAGTCAAAAGAGGAGAGCTTTATTACGAAATTCTCCCGTTATTACACTCCCGCGGTGGTAATAATCGCATTGCTTGTTGCGGTGATTCCGCCTATATTTGGCTTCAGAAATTTAAACGATTCAATATATACGGCTTTAACCTTCCTTGTTATATCCTGTCCTTGCGCCCTTGTTATTTCCGTGCCGATGGCATTTTTTGGTGGCATTGGCGGCGCGGCATCACGCGGTATTCTCTTTAAGGGCGGCAACGTTTTTTCCAAGGTTGCCAAGGTAGATAGTGTAGCCTTTGATAAAACGGGAACTATTACCGACGGTAAATTTGAGATAAGCGAGGTTGTCCCCTTAGGCATCAGCCGTGAAGAGCTTGTAACCCTTGCGGCATCTGCAGAGCAGGCGTCAAATCACCCGATCGCAGAGTGCTTAAGAAATGCGACCGACAGACTTTTGCCTCTCCTTTCGGCGAGCGAGCAGGCAGGTCTTGGAATTGTGGCAGAGCTTGCGGGATGTCGATGCGCTGTTGGTAATCGTTCTCTTATGAGTAGTCTTGCTATTAGTATGGATCGGCTTGAAAGCGCGCCTTATGACGCGGTTTACGTAGCAAAGGATGATAAATTTGTTGGCTTCATCCGTCTTTCTGACAGAATTAAGCCCGAGGCAGCAGAATCGGTTAAACGACTCTCGCGACTTGGTGTTAAGCATAGCTACATTCTTTCGGGTGACAGGGAAGAAAACGTTAAGCGCGTTGCATCTCTCGTTAACGTAGACGAGGCACATTTTTCACTCTCTCCCGAGGAGAAGTACAGTAAGCTTGGCGAGATAATTTCAAATTCTGATAGCACTATGTACGTCGGTGACGGAATCAACGATTCTCCCGCACTTGCTCTTGCTGACGTTGGCGTTGCCATGGGCAGCGTTGGACAGGACAGCGCTATTGAGGCGGCAGACGTGGTTGTAATGACCGACAACCTTTCGAAGCTTCCCGAGATGATACTGATAGCAAGAAAAACGATAAATATTTCTTGGCAGAATATAATTTTCGCCCTTGGAGTAAAGGGATTGATACTTATTCTCGGACTTCTCGGATTTGCAAATATGTGGCTTGCCGTCTTTGCAGACGTTGGCGTTGCGGTACTTGCAATTCTTAATTCTATGCGTGCTCTCAAAGCGCCCAAGGCATAAAAAAAGCGACCGTTTGGTCGCTTTTTTTAAAACCTGTTTTTCATTGCCTTTTCAATAGTTCTGTCGGCATCTCTCTTTGCGGCGGTATCGCGCTTGTCATAAAGCTTTTTACCCTTGCAGAGTCCCACAGCCATTTTAACGCGTGAGCCCTTAAAGTAGAGCGACAGGGGAACGAGGGTATAACCCTCGCGGCTAACCAGACCTGTAAGCTTCATTATCTCCCTTTTGTGCATCAAAAGCTTTTTGGGTCTTAAGGGATTCTTATTAAAAATGTTGCCTTGCTCATAGGGGCTGATGTGTACACCGAGAGCAAAGATCTCGCCACCGTCAATGTCGCAGTATGAATCCTTCAGGTTTACGTTGCCTGCTCGGAGTGATTTTACCTCCGTGCCGAATAGCTCAATACCGGCCTCGTAGGTTTCTATAACAAAATAATCGTGCCGCGCTTTTCTGTTGTCGGCAATAATTTTTCCTTCGATTTTCATAAAAATGCTCGCTTTAAAGTGTTTTGTAATTATTTTAGCATAGTTTTTCTATGAAATCAACTGTTTTTTTCAAAAGCGCGTGAAAGTTCTTCAAGTATTTTGAATTTTACCTGATATTTGCCTGAGGTTATCAGTCTGATCTCTTCCTTTGAGTAATCTATCACGCCGTCATCACGGGGAGCAGACTCGCTTGCCATTTCCATACACAGCGGAGGATACATTACACACCACCAGTTCTGTCCCTTGCCTTCACCGATGATTATCCGCAGGGAAGAATAGTAGCCTGCAGGCAGGGTAAAGTCCTCGTATTCTCTCGTTTCGTACCACTCAACGCTTAAGGATGCCTTTACGTCGTAATTGTAACCAAGCTCACCTATCCATACCCTGGCATCTCCTTCGATCTCGGGCAGAAGCTGTTCCACGGATTCCTTTGCTTCGGTTATTGACTCGCCGCCTTTAAGCATTTTACCGTATTTTAATAGAATTCTGTCGCGGATCTCAAGCTTTAGCTTTTGATCCTCGCCTTGATTGGAGTTGGCTAAAATATGTAGCCTCAGAGTATCGTCGTAGATTTCTCCCTCTGCATCCGTGGGCATTACTCCGATGACCATGGTAACTATTAAAAGAGTTATCGCCCATTTTATAATTTCATTCATTTTTACACCTCTTTTCTTGTGGTGTAAGAATTATTGACGGTAGCTAAGGGAATTATTCAGTAAAATTTATCTTTAAGAGATCACCTCATCCTCAACCACGTAGCAAAGGTCGATCGGTGTCGCAAGATTTCTTACAAGCCTGTCGAAAAATCTTACCGCCTCATCGGAGCTTGAAAAAACGTCGGTTGCCTCTCGCTCACTTCTGTTGCCCGACGGGTCGGTCATTGATATTTTTATTGAATAGAGTGGCAGACCAAAGTCGGCTGTTCTTACACCTCGGCGAACTAACAGCTCATATGTATAGGAATATCCGTCCTCGCTTTTTTCCTCTTTCTTAACTAAGTTATAATGCTTTTTTCTCATATTATACCTCCATAAATTCCGGTGGTAATATTGTAGCACATTTAAATAAGCAATGTCGTTGAGAAAAATGGGATAAAAAAATGAAGATTTTTGTCGTTACCTACATGTATTGCAAAAATTGATCTTTTTATAAAAAACAGAGGGCAAAAAGCTTCGCCCTCTAAAATTCAATGTCGAATTATGAAATAAAATAATTCATTATTTTAAGAAAAAAAGTCAAAAAACATGAAAAAAATATTCATTTATGCTATTTTGACATATAAAAAGCAATAAATGCAATATTATTATCAAAAATCAATGTCGCACAGCTCTATCTGAGCCTCGGAATTGACCTTTCCGTCACTTCTTACCGTACGAAAATAAAACAGTCCGTTTTCCTCGCCTCTCTGAACACGCAGCTTTTCACCGATCTGCGCCTCGTTTGAATAGCTAATGGTAATGGAACGGATCATCTTGCCGTTCAGCGGCAGAAAGCTTGAGTACATATCGGGATACTTGGTGTTGTTCATATGCCTGTTTTGATCAACGTCACCGTAATGTACACCGTATCCGCCAATATCCGTCATATTTGAAGGTAGCTTCATTGCTCCCAGCACAAGACCGTTTTGCGGTAGGGTGGGAAGACCGAGATTAAAGTCGTTTACCTTTACCAATGCACGGCTCTCCGTGTCTATAAGCGCCCATACCGAAATAGCCCTTGCCACAACCTCACCGTCGCTTTCCAGCTGATAGCAACGTAAAAAGCTGTATCCTCGGCTCTCACAGGGATATGTGACTGCAGTAAGAGGAGCATATGCGCGCAGAGGCTTCAGTATTTCAAGCTTAACACGGGATAAGATAAATGCCCGATTGTTGCTTTTCAGATTATCGTAGGACATCCCGCCCTCAGTAAGCTGACACTGTGCAGCCGACTGTATATATTTCATTATAGAGGAAGTCTTTGCAACACCGTTGAAATCAACGTCGTGTACGTCAACCTCTGTTTTCATTCTGTATTCCATAATATAATTCCTTTCTTTCCTATATTTTACACCATATTTTTTGAATTGTCAAATTTATACTTTGACAGAATTGTAAATATTTTGTTTTTGTATAGACAATTATGATTTTTTCTGTTAAAATAATAGTACCAAAAAAACAAGGCGGTTAAAAAAATGATTATTGTAACTAAAGATAATTTCCAAAGCGAGGTTGAAAATTCCGATAAGCTTGTTCTTATCGACCTTTATGCTGATTGGTGCGGTCCCTGCCGTATGCTTGCTCCGGTGCTCGCTGAGCTTGAAGGTGAGTACCCCGACGTAAAATTCTGCAAGATCAACGTTGATAACGATCCCGAGCTTGCCAAGGCGTTTAACGTTACCAGCATCCCTATGGTTGCTCTTGTAAAAAACAATACCTTCGTTGATATGTCCGTCGGATTTGTTCCAAAGGAAAATATCATCAAGCTTATCGAGGAGAACAAATGAAAATAAGATATAATGAGGATAAGGAAATAGTAGAGGCTGTTAAGGAGGGACTGAAGCGTACAGGTGGATATTGTCCCTGCCGCTTTGAGCGTACCGAGGAGAACAAATGTATGTGCCGCGAGTTCCGCGAGCAGATAGCCGATGAAAATTACGAGGGCTATTGCCACTGCTACCTTTATTATAAGGAAAAGTAAAAAGCATAAAACGGTCGTTTTACCTTTTGATTTGTTCGAAAGATATAAATGACCGTTTTTGTTATATTTTTTTCTATTATGCCGCCTTTGATCAAGGACGGTATTTTTTTGTTATAATCAACCGAAATCTTAACGCTTATTACTCTTGAAGAACTATCCATAGGGTGGTATAATAACTACGACTTTATGGAAAATTATGGTAATATGGAGGTTAAGATGAAAAAAACAATATTATCTATAGCTGTGGGTCTTATGATCTTTATGCTGTTTACAGTCTTTGCGCATGCCGAGGAGGACAGAGCCACCTCACCTGCGGTAAGCTCTATCAGCATCAGCAGCTATCCTGACCGTACCGTATACGGTGCTTTTGAACAGCTTGATACATCTGGACTTGCGCTGCGGGTCTGCCTTGCCGACGGAAGTGAGAAGATAATCAGGGGAGAGGAGATACGGGTATCATATAACAGAGATAAATGCCTTCGCGTAGGAGATGACTCGGTCATATTGTCATATGGCGGAAAAAGCATTAAGCTGCCTGTAACTGTAAATCGCATTGCATATGATCTCAGTGCTATCGACCTGTCTTCTTCATCTGTGGTATACAACGGTGAGTTTCAAGGCTATAACAAGCCTTTGCCTCAGATCGTAGGACTTGACGGAATTCCTCTTGGAATAAGTGTGTCAGGTGGTGGAATCAATGTAGGTGTTTACGACATAAGCATTAATTTCAGTACCGCCAGCAGCGATTACCTTCTTCCCGAGAGTCGTATCATAACCATGTCTATTGAGCCTGCAAGGGCGGATATAGTCTGGGAGGGGCTTTCCTTTATCTATGACGGAAAAAGCAAATCTCCGGTGGCTTATTATACCGACGCCAAGGGAAAGAAAAATTATGTAACCGTCAGCGGTGTAGCAACCAATGCGGGGACAGGCTATATTGCCAGAGCAACCTTGAATGATCCGAACTATGAATTTTATAACACCTCGACATCCTTTGATATCAGAAAGGCTGATTATGATTTTTCGTCTGTTGTGTGGAGCAACCATAGCTTTGTCTATGACGGAACGAAAAAGAGCGTCAGTGCTTCGGGTTTGCCCCTTGGTGTCAGTATTATAGGCTATAGCGGTGATCGTAGTACAGACGCAGGAATATATACCGCAACTGCAATGCTAAGCTGGGATGAGAATAATTATAATCCGCCGAGTGAGCTTACCCACGTGTGGGAAATTAAAAAGGCAGACTATGACATGTCGCGCGTAAGCTTCAGGAGCGAAAGCTTTGTTTATGACGGACGAATGCATTATCCAACTATGATCGGTGATATGCCTGTAGGGGCGGACGGAGTGGTCCTCGAGTACAGCTTTTCTGCAGGAGCATGTCACGTTGCGGACGGTACGGTTGCGGTAGTTATCAGCTTTCATACCCAAAGCTCAAACTATAATATCCCAACAGAGAAATATTCGAGTGTAAGAATCACACCACTCGGAATATCGGTTAAATGGGGTGAGGTGAATTTAACCTATACGGGTGAAAAGCAGACACCGACCGCATATGCTGATGAATGTGCCGTAACGGTGTCAGGCGGAGCTACGGTAACGGGCAGATATATTGCAACCGCGACTACGGATAACACCGACTATTTTATTGCCAATGATAAAAAAGAATTCAGCATAATCAAGGCGCAGAATTATTGGACTGTCACACCTTCAAGCTCGATTTGCTATGAGGGGAGGGATATAGTTATCAACGGACAGACAAGATTCGGTAATATAAACATGCAATATTATGCGGATAAGGAGTGTACGAAGGAGATCTCTGCTCCAAAGACCTGTGGAAAATATTACGCTATACTGTTCGTTAGTGAAACCGAGAATTATAGCGGCTTAATATCCGATCCTATATCCTTTGAAATTATTGAGGTAGTGCCCGTAACCCTTCTTGTTAGCATAGAGAGGGAGAATCTGAAGGCATTTGAGACCCTTTCGTCTGAGGACTATATTTGTACTGTGGTGAATAATGACGGTAGTATTGAAACCGTAGAGCATTCGCTTATAAGCATTTGCTACGAAAACGGTAGCTCGTTCAGGAAAAATGACAGTGCGGTTACGTTTAAGTATAATGACTTCGTTCTTGAGTTGCCTATCACCGTGGATTATGCCGATTACGACATGTCGGGTGTTAAATGGGTCGATATCGAGCAGGAGTATAACGGCAATGTGAGATTGCCAAGGCTTAGCGGTCTGCCCGATGGGGTCACGGTTAAGAATTACGGAGACGCCTCTCCCATATATGCGGGGAGCTATAAAATATATGCAGATCTTGAATATGACAGCGAAAATTACAACAAGCCATATATCGACCCTTGTAATTTTGTCATTGAAAAGCAGAGGATAAGTATTCCGCTCTTTTCCGCGGTGTATAACGGTCAGCCGCAAGGACCGGTCTGCGATTCGCTTCTATATACAATTACGGTCAGTCGGGAATATGTTGATTTTGGCGAATATACCGTTTCGGTAAGCCTTACCGATCCTCAAAACTATGTATTTAAGGAGAATATGTCCGACGTGGCATATGCAATATTTAAAATTACACCAGCAAGGATAGGTATAAGGGTACACGACGTCAGCCTTAAGCTGTTTGAAAAGCTTAATTACGCCGATTATACTATAACGTCGGGAACAGTATATGGGAATGATAGTCTAAAGGTCAGTGCATATTCCGAAGGGAAAAGAGTACTGCTAAAATCCGAAAACCCGAACTATATTTTTGACGTAGAGGCAGGAAGGATAAAAAGACTGCCGTATCCCACCGTTGGCGGTGCGCTTGTAATTATGATCCTTTCAGCTTTAGCGATTTTGTTATGCTTCGGGTCGGTAAAGGCGTATCAAAACAGACATCAGATATTAACTGCCGTGGCTATTGTAAAATGCAGATGGTTTAACAGGGGATATAAAGCTCCTATGCCAACTGTGATCCTACCCGAGGATAAGTGCAATGATATATCCGAAGCTTCGCCTACGTCTGATGAAGAACCGATTGATGAAGAAAATGTAGATGAGAATATTGCAAGATGCTTTGAGGTTGATGCCGAGAGGGCTGATACACTCATATCCGATTCGCTTGCCAAAAGCCTGGTCAATCGAGAGGGAGAGATAGTATATACCTCGGGTATCGAGAGGGAGATAATAAATCTTGGTGACATCAGCTCTGCCTTTGACCCGAACGACAGGGTGGACGTAAATTCTCTTAAGGCAAAGCAGCTTATTTCTTCCGAAACGGGATATATTAAGGTTCTTGGCGGTGGCAAAATCGATAAGCCACTATTGATCTATGCCAATGATTTCAGCCTCTCGGCTGTTAAAATGATTGCCCTTACAGGCGGTAAGGTTATAAGGGTAGTCACCTTTAAGGAACGGCCGAAGGATGAAAAAGAATAAAACTACTTGAAAAAAGACTTAGTCTATGCTAAAATTATAGCATAGCTTACTTTCTTTGAAACTATTACCACGGAGGTCAGCTTTGACCTCCGTTTTTTTGAGGGATTATGATAGAAATTGTTAGCAAAACCAAGGATTACGTAATAATATATAAGCCGGCAGGCATTCCGTCACAGTCTGACCCAACGGGAGATAAGGATGCCATGACCCTTTGCTCGAAAATGCTTTGTCAGATGGGAGAGAATGGGGAGCTGTTTCTTATCCACCGACTTGACAGAGTCGTCGGCGGATTGATAGTGTTTGCCAGAAATAAAAAAAGCGCAGCTACACTTTCCGCCCTTGTTGCAGAGCATAATATAACCAAAGAATATTTTGCCGTTGTTGATGGCAGAGCAGAGGGCGGAGTTATGCGCGATTACCTTTATAAGGACGCAACTCTCGGCAAGGCATTTGTCACCGACAGAAAGCGCGCAGGCGTTAAGGAAGCCGATCTTGAATATACCGCTCTTGATACCGTTAGTATTGATAACCGCGAGGTTTCTCTTGTTAAAGTAAGGCTGAAGACAGGAAGATTTCATCAGATACGCGCCCAGTTTTCTTCTCGCAAAATGCCGCTAATTGGAGACAAAAAATACGGCAGTCGAGATTTTAAGGCAAAATTGCCATCGCTTTTTGCCACCCGCCTTTCATTTGACTTTAACGGCAAGACGGTAAGTGAATATAGACTGCCTGACCTTTCGGTGTACCCCTGGTCACTTTTTGAGGAGGAAAAATATGTCAAATAAAACCGAAAAGCTTTATTATGAAAACGCATATACCAGTGATTTTTATGCTTCCGTTATCAGTACCAAAAGCATTGACGGTGGCTACGACGTAATTTTGGATAAAACCGCCTTCTTTCCCGAGGAGGGAGGGCAGAGCGCTGACACAGGATATATTGCTGAGTCCCGCGTTTTGAACGTTTATGAAAAGGACGGAGTCATTCATCATATTACGGATACCGAGCCAACACTTGGTGAGCATTGGTGCAGTGTTGACTTTGACTCGAGATTTGAGAAGATGCAGTGCCATACTGCCGAGCATATTCTCTGCGGAATAATTCACAGTCTGTTTGGCTTTGACAACGTTGGATTTCACCTTGGCGATGACGAGGTTACCTTTGACGTTAGCGGTGTGCTTGACAGAGAGCAGCTTGACAGGGTTGAGGAAATGGCGAATGAGGTTGTTTTCTCAAATATTCAGGTCGAGGCGTTTTTCCCTCTTGAGAGAAGACTTCCGTATATAAAATATCGCTCAAAGCTTGATATTGCCGAGGGCGTTCGACTTGTTCGCATAGGCGAGGTCGATATCTGTGCATGCTGCGCGCCCCACGTTTCGTCAACGGGCGAGATAGGTATTATTAAGATTCTCGATTTTATGAAGCATCGCGGCGGTACACGTATATGGATGACCGCAGGTAAGCGCGCGCTGGTTGATTATCGCAGAAGATATAAAAATATTAAGAAAATATCGGGTATGCTTTCTACGCCTCAGTCGGATGTAGCAGTTACACTTGAAGGTTATATCTCGGATTGCGAGGAAATGAAAGCGGCTCTTAAATCCGCAAGGCTTAAGATTGGCGAGCTTTATGCTATGACGGTAGAGCCTACCGAGGGGAATTTAGTAATACTTTTGCCTGATCTTACGATCCCCGAGCTTATTGCATTTTCAAATATTGCAAACAAAAGAGTAGGAAAAATTACCGTTGCTCTATCCGGCAATGATGGCGATTACAAATACGTTATATCCTCATCCTCTGTTGACCTGCGCACCTTATCAAAGGATATTAACGCGGCGCTTTGCGGCAGGGGCGGTGGCAGAGCAGAGATGCTTCAGGGCTCGTTTGCAACTACACTTGACGAAATAAAGAAATATTTTAAATAAAAAAAGGGTGTTGCAGATGCAACACCCGAAAAATCATATAAAATCAAGAACGATGCTTGCTTTGGTAGGCTGGATCTGTCGGTACTTTACTCCTGCGGCATCAAGCATCTTACGCGATGCGGTCATAGCTGCGGTGTTGTGATATTTGTCAGAGAGGTATACGACCTCCTTGATGCCCGACTGAATAATTGCCTTGGCACATTCGTTACATGGGAAAAGACCTACGTATACGATAGCTCCGGTAAGATTCTTTCCGCTTGCGTTAAGAATCGCGTTAAGCTCGCCGTGTACGACGTACTGATATTTTGTTTCACCCTCGCTCTCATCTCTGTTCCAGGGGAATACGTCGTCAGAGCAACCCTTGGGGAAGCCGTTGTATCCGGTAGAGAGTATGCGGTTGTCGGTGTCAACGATACATGCGCCGACCTGGGTGCTGGGATCCTTTGATCTCTGTGCTGCAAGTATTGCAACTCCCATAAAATATTCGTCCCAGGATATATAGTCTTTTCTTTTTTCCATAACCGTACCTCGCAAAAAGAAGTTACAATTATTGTAACACAAAAGCATCATTATGTCAACAAATTTTTTACAGGAGGGGAAATGAGCATTATAGAATATGAAAATTGTCGTCTGTGTGCGCGAAATTGTGGCATAGACCGAACTCATTACACAGGCTTTTGCAAGGCGACTGATGAAATGTATATTGCTCGCGCTGCCCTCCATTATTGGGAAGAACCTCCGATATCGGGGACTAACGGCTCGGGAACGATATTCTTTTCGGGGTGTTCGCTTTCTTGCGTATTTTGTCAAAATAGAGATATATCACGCGGCAGAACGGGAAAAAGCGTAAAAATCGAAAGACTTGCCGAGATTATGACCGACCTTCAAAGCAAGGGAGCGCACAATATAAATTTTGTAACCCCCACCCACTTCGTGCCGTCTATTGCAGAGTCGATAAAAATTGCAAGGTCGCAGGGGTTATCTATTCCGATAGTATATAACACCGGCAGCTATGATAATCCGTCTACAATAAAAATGCTTGATGGACTTGTAGACGTGTATCTTCCGGATTTTAAGTATTTTACGTCAAAGACCTCGACAGCCCTATCATCTGCTGTCGATTATCCCGTGGTTGCTAAGGCAGCCATTGATGAAATGGTTCGTCAGGTTGGAGAGCCTGTGCTTGATAGTCAGGGAATAATGACACGCGGAGTTATCGTTCGTATTTTGTTGTTACCCGGTCACGTTGCCGAGGCAAAGCTATCGCTTAAGTATCTGATAGACACCTATGGAGACAGTATATATATCAGTCTCATGAACCAGTATACCCCGATGCAGGGAATGAAGCCGCCCCTTGACCGTAGGGTTACGCATGAGGAATACCGTCAGCTTACCGATTATGCCGAAAAGCTCGGCTTGAAAAACGGATTTATTCAGGAATTCGGAACCGCAGAGGAAAGCTTTATTCCACCGTTTGATAATACAGGCGTGTAAAGTATTTTATAAGGAGATTACAGGGAGAGATAAAACTCTTCCTGTTTTTTGTTCATTAAACAAAATGTATCATTGCGCCCGAGATAGATGCAGCAGCGAAAAAGTGGATCCAGGAGTACAAGAAGCTCTTTGACCAGGTGGCGGCAAGAAATGCGGGAATGAACGTAGTCGAGGACGTGACGACGGTCGAGAGAAAGGAACAGATCAAAAAGATCGGTAAGCTTGTTGATGAGCTGGGTGGCACGGCAACGCAGGTGCCGAATAAGGTTATCAAGAAGATTGGTAAGCTGGTGCCTGAAGATAAAAAAACCGCCTCCGGCACAAAGGTGCAGGATAGCGGGGAGAGATTTGCGGTGGCAAAGCCTAAATTTAGCGACTATGATAAGCCGATTACATTTGCTGATGTTGAAGCAATACATAAAATCTACGAACGAGATGAAAAGTTAAGCATTAACAAATTTACCGCAGAAGATATCGAAGCAACCCAAAAGTGGGCATACAAGTTTTATAAAGAACTTGGTGTAAAATCTCTTTTTTTCCGTGCATGGTTTGGCGATTGGAGAGCATATGATCATTCTCCTGTTAATATAGTAGAAGTTGATAATTCTGCTAAAATAAGTTCTGGAAATGCTATAAACGCAGATATGGGTCGTAAATTTTCTTGGAGTAAGGATGTTGCTGTTGAATCTGCACTACATGCTCCAAAAGCATATAAGGGCGACATGTTAATTATTGCATCTAATCTGCCCCATATTGTCGAAAAATCAATATTACTTGATACTGTTGTATCTAATAACACAAGTAATAAAAAATTAAATGGAACCTCTTGGATGCACAGCCTTTATGCTGTTGTAAATTTGAATGGAAAAAATATTGTTATTAAGCTTTTTGCGGAAGAAGCATATTCACAAAAGCAAAACCAAAGTTTTACCAGAGCGTATAGTCTTAAATATATACAAAAAGTAGCCGAGTTTGATAACGGTGTTCACTCCAATAAAGGAGGCTTAACCGATTCGCCCTCAGCTACTACATATAGTATAGCCGATTTGTACGATTTTGTCAAGACCTATGACAAAAAATTTACTCCTGCACCGAAAATAAGTCCGTTGCTTCTTAATGATGACGGTACACCAAAGGTGTTTTATCATGGAACGAGAGAAAACTTTACAACTTTTGAGCTTCAGGATAAAGCAAAGTTCGGCAGAGCTCTCGGTGATGGTTTTTATTTCACTTCGAGCTATGATAAGGCGTTCAAGTTTGCTAACGGATTATTCTCAAAAGGACAAGATAGGGGCGGAATTATAATGCCTGTATATCTTCACATGGAAAACCCATACGTAATAGAAGCGGATGCTGATAGAAGAAATTGGGCTAAAGAATATAATGCCGGTGATTATGACGGTATCATAGATCTTAAAAATGATACCTATTACGTTGAATGGCAAACGCAAATTAAATCTGCAACCGATAATATCGGAACATTTTCACCGTATGAACCCGACATTCGTTACGCCCTTGCAGACGGTAAGAGGGCTACTGCCGGAGAGGTTGCGGCGGTGAAGAGCTTGATCAGCAAGAGGGGTATTGATCCGAAGGGTATTATTGCTATTGCGGACAAGTATTTTGCAAGGTATAGCGGACAGCTTACAAGAACCGGTGTGAGATACGAGTTCCTTGCGGCGGCAGATATGTTATTTGATCTTACGGCAGAGTCGGGAGACAGGGCGTATGCGAGTGTTGAGGCACTTGCAGAGGAGCTGGTAACCAACGAGAAGGACACAAGCGGTATGACCGAGGATATCAAGGAGATGAAGCGGCATATCCGCGAAATAACCTTTGATGTGAGAGAATGGGCATAGAGAAGGGACACGAAAACCGTGCCCCTTTTGTTTTATCTATTTTTTAGTATTCTGTATAGATATTCTGCAACGTCTGCGCGAGTGATCTTTTCACCGAGAGATGAGGTGTCGTCGGAATCAAAAACTCCGAGAGAGCACATTGCGTAAACACCTGATCTTGCCCACACGGGGATATCGTTGTCACCTGCGAAAACGCTTTCCTCACCCTCGGCATTTGTGCCCGATATATCAGCAAGTATCTTTGCCGCCTCGTAACGGCTGATCTCCTCGTTAGGAGAGAAAAGCAGTTTTCCGTCTCTGAAATCTCCTACGATTAGCCCCGTTCTCTGTGCGGTGGCAATATAACCCTTTAGCGAGGGGGAAATTGCACTATCATCGTCGAAAAACGTAGCGGCAAGGCTGGTGTCTATCTTTATTCCTGCGCATTTCATTGCCATAGCTACAAATTCCGCGCGAGTGATCCTTTCGTCGGGATTAAAGTACAGATCGTCGCCTAACTGCACTCCGCTCATTACACCCATTGCGGTCATGGCTACGGCGGCATTGTATTCCTCGCGTTCCTCCATGTCGCGGTAGACTGTGTCACACATTCTTTCATTTACCTTGATAGATACAGTCATGGGCTTTGAATAATTTCCGTACTCATCTCTGACTACGTAGGTGAATTTATCCTTGCCCTTATAGTTGCCGTTTGGTGTATAGCAATATCTGCCGTTTTCATCTTCGGTGAGGGTAAGAGTGCCCCTCTTGGGGTAGGTAACAATGATGTATTCAATCTTATCTCCCTCTGGGTCGGTTGCGCCTAAATTTCCCCAAACCGAAATCGACTGTTGAGTGTTAATTGCAGATGCTCCCGTTGTGTCACCGAGAGCCTCCGGCGCATAGTTGACCTTGTCGATAAATTTCATAATACATTTGATCTCAGCTCCGCCTGCATAACCGTCAACGGTAAATTTGAAGCTGCATTCTCTTACTGTATCAGATGCGGGAATAAAAACAAGAGCTCCGAGATTTTTGCGCTTAATAACGCGTCCTTTTCCGACTCGTCTGCCGCTTAGAAGCAGTGTTCCCTCGGTCGATAGAGGAAGCTCGGTTATCGTTATAGTGTCAAAGTCGGGCAGTGCAAGTGCAGACTTAAAATCGCCGTCTGTGAAGCATATCTTTTGACCGATAAGTGCGGTTTTTATCATACTTACGTCTGCAGCTACCACAGCTCCTCCCGTACCCAAAAATGCCGCTGACTCTATTCCGACAAAACAAAGCATCGACAACAGAGTTGAAGCTAAAACCAAAAGAGAAATCGTTTTTTTCATTTATCCATTCCTTTCCATTTCCTGTGATATGGATATTTTGTCCCTTGCTTATTTTTTTATACAAGCAAAAATGCAATTTCACTTGAAATAGTCGAAAAAAGTTGGTATAATTAAAATAACAAATTTTGCAGAGGAAAAAAGATGAGTCTTACCGAAAAAAAGGAAGTTCTTAAGGGAACGATAGAAAACGTCGTCTACCACAACGAGAATAACGACTATACCGTGCTTGAGATAGTTGACGGTGAGGATAATCTCGTCACCGCGGTAGGCGTTATGCCTATGGCTTTTGAAGGGGAAATTGTATCTCTTCGCGGAAGCTGGACCTTCCACAAGGAGTTCGGTAAGCAGTTTGCCTTTGACTCATTTGACAAGAGTCTGCCTGACGACGTTGACGGTATATTCAAGTATCTTTCCTCCGGAACGGTTAAGGGGATCGGGCCTGTTACCGCGCTTAAAATTGTTAACAGATTTGGTGTTGACAGCTTTGACGTTATCGAGCATCGTCCCGAGTGGCTGGCAGATATTTCGGGTATCACGAGAAAAAAGGCGGCAGCTATTTCAGAGGCATTCCGTCAGCAGGCAGGAATACGCGGAGTTATGATGTTCTGCAAGGACTATATGTCGGTTGGAGAGGTTTCTAAGGTCTACAAGAAGTTCGGCGCAGGCGCTGTCGGACTTATTAAGGAGAATCCGTATATACTCTGCGAGGGAGAGCTTGGCATTCCTTTTGCCAAGGCTGATGCTATTGCCAAGAGCCTTGGCGCAGATCCCGACTCGCTTGCGCGTATTCTAAATGGAATAATTTATATTCTTTCTCATAACGGCGGTCTTGCAGGTCATACCTGTATGCCCGAAAACGACGTAGTCACATCGACAGCCGAGCTGCTTGAAATAAATCCTAACATAGTGTCGGATGTGCTTAACACTTTGCTTGATAATTCCGATCTTTCTTGCTATAGGAAGGACAACGTAAACTATATCATGACAAGGGAGGTTGCCGAGGACGAGGACGTTATTGCACGTACGATCTCGCGTATGCTGAATTCTTCAGGCGGATTTTCTGCAGGGGATATTGCAAGTCTTATTGAAAAGGTTGAATCAGGACTTGATATTTCATTTGCGCCGTTGCAGAGAGCCGCGCTGTTTGCCGCAATAGAGAACGGTGTTGTTATTCTTACCGGTGGACCCGGTACGGGTAAAACTACGGTAGTAAAGGCTATGCTATCCATATTCAAGAGCCTTGGCTTAAAGACGGTTCTTGCCGCACCGACAGGGCGCGCGGCAAAGAGGATGAGCGAGGCTACGGGCGAGGAAGCAAAGACTGTACATCGAATGCTTGAGATGGAGCGTACGACCGACGGAAGTATGCGTTTCTGCCGTAATGAGCGTAATCCTCTTAACGAGAGTGTAATTATAGTTGACGAGGCATCAATGCTCGACCTTGCGCTTACTGCGGCAATGCTACGCGCTATGAGAAGGGGCGCAAGGCTTGTTCTGATTGGTGACTCGGATCAGCTTCCCAGCGTCGGTGCAGGAAACGTGCTTGCCGACCTTATCGGCTCAGAGAGGATAAAGACTATAAGACTTACCGAAATATTCAGACAGTCAAAGGAGAGTCTTATCGTCACCAATGCCCATAGAATCAACGAGGGAACAGCCCCTGTGCTTAACGTTACCGACAGTGACTTTTTCTTTGTAAGGCGAGAGCGTGAGGCTGATATTGCAGAAACTGTTTCTTCATTGATAGATGAAAGATTGCCTAAAACCTATGGCAGAAGTATAAAAGAAGGTATTCAGGTTATAACACCGTCTAAAAAAGGTGTTGCGGGTGTTGAAACGATGAACAGCGTCCTTCAGGCAAGACTTAACCCTCCTGCCAAGTTTAAGAAGGAAAAAGCGGCTCATGGCACCGTTTTCCGTGAGGGAGACAGAGTCATGCAGGTCGTTAACAACTATGATATTGAGTGGGAGAAAAACGGCGCTGTAGGCGTAGGTCTGTTTAACGGTGATATTGGTGTGATCGAGTCTATTGATCTATCCGAGGAATTGATTAGAATAAGATTCGATGACAGAACTGCCGAGTATAGCTACGATATGCTGGAGGAGCTTGAGCTGGCTTATGCAATTACCGTGCACAAGAGTCAGGGAAGTGAATACCCCGTTGTTATAATTCCGATGTATTCCTGCGCGCCGATGCTGATGGCAAGAAACCTTTTGTACACCGCGGTTACAAGAGCAAAAAGAATGGTAATTTTAGTCGGAAGATCCGACATACCGCGTAAAATGACAGAAAATAACAGACTTGTTTTGAGATTTACATCGTTAAAAGACAAAATTTGTGATTATATTTAAAAATATACTTGAAATTTTTTTGCATATGTAGTATAATATGATGTACCTGTGTAGATATGGGTCTTATTAATTACACTTGAAAAGGAGGCGGCATGGTTACAAAAATCGGTCTTGATTTAGGATACGCTAATATAACCTTAAGCGATATGATTGCCGGTATTTACCGCGAACAATCTGTTGCTTTGATAGATAGAGACAGCCGCCGCATTGTTTCGGTGGGTAAGGCTGCGATCGATCAGGGAGACGAGCTTAGCGATCGTGCTATACTTGTCAGACCCTTTAAGAACGGTCTGCTCTTTGACAGACAGATCACGCAGAGTATAGTCTCCTACGTTGTGGGTGCTATTCCTAAGGATGAGCGACTTCGTTGCGTTATCGGAATTCCTTCTGATCTTATGCCCAAGCAGGAGCGCGAGATTTACAATATTCTTAACGATGCCGGTGTAGCAGAATGCTATGCGGTCAATCGCGCTGTTGCCGCACTTATCGGTGCAGGCAGATCTCCTCTTGAAAGTGTTGTTTCTGTCAACGTCGGAGCTTCTGCTACCGAGATTGCAATATTACATGACGGTCAGGTAATCTTCACGTCCAGAGCGCTTGTTGGCGGCGAGGATTTTGATAAGGCTGTCAAGCAATATATTGGTGAGCAGGGAGGCGTTAATATTTCTCTTTCTGTTGCCAGGGCTATTAAAGAGCAGCTTGGTTCTGTATGGCAGGGCAAGGAGGAGAGCAGTATTGAAATTGAAGGAACTCTTTCCTTGACGGGTAATAACGTTAAAATGAATATTTCCTCAGAGGATATTGTAGGTGTCTTTGAAAAGCCACTTCACAGTCTTTTGATGGCAATTGCAACCGCGATAAAGAAAATTCCTCTTGAACAGGTCGAGAAGATCTTTGAAGGGGGTATAGTATTGACGGGCGGTGGTTCCTTGATCCACGGACTCGATCTTATGACAGCGAAGGTGCTTGGTGTTCCCGTAACACAGCCGGACGATCCGATCGACTCTGTTGCAAAGGGCCTTTCAATCATCAACTCTAAGATCCCTGTAAAGGGAAAGGTTGGTAGAAAAAATGTTACCGATACTATCGCAAGTTATTACAAGGAATTAAATTAAACAAAGGAAATATACATATGAAAAAGAATAATCTTTTTGCAAAAATTATGGCGGGTATTCTCGCAGGTCTTATGCTTGTAAGTGCGGTTGCAATCGCAATCATTTACATTGTTCAGTAAGACGAAAAATAAGCAGCCTTCTACCGAGGTAGGGTAGGGGGCTGTTTTTTTATTTTAGACAAATTTTTGTATTTTGTTGTTAGTTGGTAAAATGATTTAAAGAAGAAAATTTGACTCAGGATTTTAAAAGAAAATATTGAAAAATACGAAAATTACACTTTTCCGTTCGGGGTATCAAAACTGTTGGTTGGTGTGGATAACGGCAGAAAATTTTCAACAATTTCCAAAAAACGTCCCCAAAACAGTGTGGAAAACCTTGATCTAAAAAGTATACTATTCCGTTATATGATATAAAACGATGCATAAAATCAATTAAAATGCGTTAAAATGACATAATAGCGATGTGGAAAATTCATTTTGCGCAAGACGGAAAAATGAATAGGTTAAATGTTGTTAAATAATTCATTGCGGAAAAATATACGTTTGATTTTTCCTAACAATCAATAAACATTTAATGTTGAATATTTGATATTTGGTTTTGATTATTGAAAGGCAACGTTATTAAACGAGCTTTTTGGGGGTTAAAATAATAAGCTGTTTTATATAAAATGCTATCTTATTATTTTATATAAAAAACAAAAAACGGAGCGCAAATAATGCGCTCCGCAATAAACTTTTTAGGTTTGTATTTTGTGTTTAAAAATTACTTTCTCTTCTTAACGATGCACTTGTAGGTGTCGCCGTAGATAGAATCGTAACTTGCGTTAGAAGCAGGCTCAGCAGCCTTGGGAGCTTCTGCAACAGGCTGTTCGGTCTTGCCGAAGAACTCGTCCACAGAGGGAGCAGCAGGAGCGGTGGGCTGGGGAGCAACAGGAGTCTCAACAACAGGGCGCGCAGCTCTTGCGGGCTCAGCAGCCTTCTTCTGATCTGCACTCTCAGCAATGAAGCCGGTAGCAATAACGGTTACACGCATCTCATCCTGAAGGGTAGGATCGAATGCAGCACCCCAAATGATATTCGCATCGGGATGAGCCTCTTCGTAGATCATGTTGGAAGCAGCATCGATCTCATCGAGCTGAATATCCTCTGAAGCAGTAATGCTTACAAGCACACCGGTAGCACCGGTAATGTTGGTCTCGAGAAGGGGAGAGGAAATTGCCTGCATTGCAGCAACCTGAGCCTTGTCAGTACCCTTAGCAGCACCAACACCCATGTGAGCATAGCCGGCATTCTTCATAAT
The DNA here is from genome assembly GCA_045128515.1 of Eubacteriales bacterium. Taxonomy (GTDB): domain Bacteria; phylum Bacillota; class Clostridia; order Oscillospirales; family CAG-272; genus UBA1740. Next base: position 27,621 of record JBGVRO010000060.1, read on the forward strand.
GGAGGTAACGTCAGCAAAGTCGAGGTTGATGAATCCGGGAACGTTGATAAGCTCGGATACGGACTGTACACCGCGACGAAGAACGTCGTCAGCAATTTCAAATGCATTAGCAAGAGTGATGTGAGTATCTTCAACCTGCTTAAGTCTCTCGTTGGGAATTACGATAAGGGAGTCAACGTACTTGGAGAGCTCTGCGATACCAGCCTCTGCCTGAACGTATCTTCTCTTACCCTCAAAGGAGAAGGGTTTAGTTACGATACCAACGGTAAGAATACCCATTTCCTTAGATGCCTTAGCAATAACAGGAGCAGCACCGGTACCGGTTCCACCACCCATACCTGCGGTGATGAATACCATGTCTGCGCCCTGAAGAGCATCCCGTACAATCTCGATGGACTCCTCTGCGCTACGCTTACCAACCTCAGGGTTTGCACCTGCGCCCTTACCGTGAGTGATCTTATCACCGATAACAAGCTTCTTTGCAGCACAAGAGGTATCAAGTGCCATACTGTCGGTGTTTACTGCAATGAACTCAACACCACGAATGTTGGTGGAGATCATACGGTTAACAGCGTTGTTTCCGCCGCCGCCTACACCAATGACCTTAATGCTAACACCACTGTCATATACCTGTTCGAAATCAAATTCCATTATTTAAATCCTCCGTTAATTTTACATATTGTTATTTTTATTTTAAATATTTACCACAAATAGTATAACATAAGCAAAATTCAAATGCAATATATTTAAAATAAAACACGCGTTTTTTAACAGAATACTTAATATACCGAACTTAATCTCGGG
>JBGVRO010000061.1:0-30324 GCA_045128515.1 Eubacteriales bacterium
TCAGACCCGAAGGTGGAGCAACCCATGCAGAGAAATTGCGATCTGATGCGTACGATGGTTTTAACAGGAAGATAAAACAGGGCAGAATCGCTTTTGATAAGTGTTCTCGCGCAGATTACGAGGCGAGAATAGAGTATGAGCTTTCCGTCATTGATAAGATGGGATTTAATGCGTATTTCCTTATCGTCAGCGATTTTGTTAGTTACGCGAAGAATAAGGGCATTCCTGTTGGCCCCGGCAGAGGATCTGGTGCAGGAAGCCTTGTTGCCTTCCTTGTTAATATAACCGACGTCGATCCCATGAACTTTGATCTTCTCTTTGAGAGATTCCTAAATCCCGAGAGAGTATCAATGCCTGACTTTGATATTGACTTCTGCTATAACCGACGCGAGGAGGTTATAGATTACGTTAAGTCTAAGTACGGCGATGATAAGGTTGCGCAGATCGTTACCTTTGGTACACTTGCTCCAAGAGCAGCGGTGCGTGACGTTGGACGTGCAATCGGCCTTCCGTACGGCAAGGTGGATACCGTTGCCAAGCTTATTCCGCGTGACGCGGCAAGGATTGAGGATGCATTATCCACATCTGAGCTTAAGGCACTGTATAGCGGAGATGAGGAAGTTAAGCGATTGATTGACCTCAGTATGAAGCTTGAGGGTATGCCAAGACATGCTTCTACCCACGCGGCAGGTGTCGTAATGACCGAAAAACCCACCTATGAGTACGTTCCGCTTTCTTATAGCGGTACCGGTGTTGTTACACAGTTTGATATGAACACCGATGCGTTGCTTGGACTTGTAAAGTTTGATTTTCTTGGACTTCGCTATCTTACGGTTATTGATGATGCGGTTAAGGAAATTAGAAAGCATACTCCCGATTTTGATATAACAACTATCGATTTTAACGATAAAAAGACCTTCGATCTGCTTTGTGAGGCAAAAACAGACGGTGTATTCCAGCTTGAATCGGGCGGAATGAAGCAGGTTCTTACAAAACTTTTGCCGTCCTGCCTTGAGGATATTATAGCTTGTGTCGCACTTTATCGACCGGGTCCTATGGATTCTATTGACAGCTTTATTGCACGTAAGCATGGAAGCGAGAAGATAGTATACAAAATTCCCGAGCTTAGTGATATTCTTGACGTAACCTATGGTTGTATAGTATATCAGGAGCAGGTAATGCAGATTTGCCGTACTCTTGCAGGTTACTCATATGCGAGAGCAGATATTGTCAGACGAGCAATGTCGAAGAAGAAGACCTCTGCTATGCAGGCCGAACGAGAGGCGTTTCTTTCGGGGTGCTTGGATCACGGTGTATCGAGAGAGGCGGCAGATGAAATCTTTGAGGAAATGCTCGGATTTGCCAAGTATGCTTTTAACAAGAGTCATGCAACTGCATACGGTATAATTTCATACCGTACTGCTTATCTTAAGGCACACTATCCTGCGGAGTACTTTACCGCTTTGCTTACAAGCGTGCTTGATAATGCAGGTAAGGTGAGGGAATATATAGCAGATGCATCGAGATTCGGTGTCAGGGTTTTGCCTCCCGATATTAACCGAAGCCGTGAGACCTTCTCGGCTGACGGAGGTAATATTCGTTTTGGATTACTTGCTATCAAAAACGTTGGTCGCAACTTTGCTGCGGCTGTAATTAAAAACCGTGCTTTAGGAGAATACCGTACATTCGATGACTTTATTACTCGAATGATCGATCACGATCTGAATAAGCGTACCGTTGAATCGCTTATCAAGTGCGGTGCTTTTGACAGTCTTGGAGTTTCTCGAAGCGCCCTTATGCAGTGCTATGAGAATATTATTGACTCTGAGCACGATAGGTCGAGAAATAATATCGCGGGTCAGATGGATCTGTTTTCAAATCCTGTCGGCGGATCAGGTGCTGCAATTCAGTACAAATATCCCGACGTACCCGAATATCCTATGAGAGAACTTCTCTTGCTTGAGAAGGAAAGCTCGGGAATGTATTTCTCGGGTCACCTGATTGACGGATTCTCTCGTCATCTCGAGGCTGCACGTCCCGATAAGATTTCGGAGATAATCGACCAGCTGACAGATGAGGCAGTAAGCGATCCTAAATATAAGGACAAGTCGACTGTAAAAATTGCAGGCATTATTACTTCAAAGCGTACTAAAGTGACCAAGAATGGTGATGTAATGGCATATCTTACTCTCGAGGACAGATATGCGGAGATAGACGTGGTCGTATTTGCCAAGAGCTACAGTAAATTCTCGGATATACTTGAAGAAGAAAATGCTGTGATTATTCAGGGTAATATTGCTACCGATGAGGGAGAATTGCCGAGGATACTCCTTTCACAGGCATCGCCTCTTGTACCAGACTCGGAATATTCGCTTTCTGAGGTAAAGAAGAATGATCCTACGTTGTATATTAAGATTCCCGATCTTTCGGATCAAAGAATTAATAACGTTAAGCGTATTGGTGCACTTAACAGAGGTAATGCTAAAATAGTACTCTTTGATGAGAGCAGGAGAAAATACTGCGCAATGAAGGATATTTCAATCGATCCTTCGGCCAAGGTTTTAGAAAAACTTTCTTCACTCTTTGGCGCAGAAAATGTTATTTTGAAATAAATATTGTAGGATTTGTTCACAATAATTTGATAAAATGTTTTTAATGGGATATATCCGATGACTATGTCGGGTATAGCTTTAAAATTTGTCGTTTATACGACGGAATGGAATATAAATGAAAATACAAGTTTGTGTCAGATGTAAAAAAAGACCGGCATCGGTCTATATAACCCGTCTTGATGGGGGAAATTCAGTTAACGAAGGGCTTTGCTTCCAGTGCGCGGCAGAGCTCGGCATCAAGCCTCCGCCTGTTGTGGACATGCTTAAGAAAATGGGCATTGATGAAGATGCCATTGAAGGCATGAGTGAGGAAATAAACAGCATGATGGAGGGAGCTCTCGTTGAGTCGGATGACGGCGAGAATGGAAAAGTTCCTACTTTAAATCTCAGCGAAATATTCGGTTTGCCAAGTAAACCTCAGCCCGATAAAAACGGTGGCGGAAAGAAACGTCCCGACAGCAAGGGCGAGGATCCTTCAAAGAAGCTTTTGTCTACCTATTGCTCAAACCTTAATGAGAAGGCAGCGCACGGCAAGATCGATAAAATCGTTGGCCGTGACAGAGAGATCGACAGAATGATTCAAATCCTGTCGAGAAGGCAGAAGAACAACCCCTGTCTTATTGGTGAGCCCGGTGTAGGTAAAACGGCTATTGTTGAGGCACTTGCCTTGCGTATAGTTGAGGGAAAGGTTCCCGAGGCGCTTTTAGGCTTTGAGGTATGGCAGCTTGACCTTACAGCGCTTGTGGCGGGAACACAGTTCCGCGGTCAGTTTGAGTCGAGAATTCTTGGTCTGCTTAAGGAAATAAAGGCTGCGGGCAATATTATTCTTATGATTGATGAGGTTCATAATATTGCAGGTGCAGGAGAAACCTCCGACGGTAGCATGAGCGCGGCAAACCTTCTTAAGCCTGCGCTTTCAAGAGGGGAAATACGTGTTATCGGTGCAACTACCCTCAAGGAGTATAGAAAGTGCATTGAGAAGGACAGCGCTCTTGAACGCAGATTCCAGCCTGTAAAGGTGGAAGAGCCTTCTGTTGAGGAAACTGTAGAAATTATCAAGGGAATAAAGAATTATTACGAGGATTTCCACGGCGTGTCTATTTCAGACGAGGTTTCACGTCTTGCGGCAACTCTCTCGGAGAGATATATCACCGACAGATTCCTTCCTGATAAGGCAATAGACCTTATTGACGAGGCAGCGGCTAAGGCGGCTCTAAATTGTCCCGAGCTGAATGAAAAGCGACGTAATGAAAAGCGCCTTGCCGAGATCGATAAGAGAACCGAGGAGCTTGAAACTAAGGTTGAAAATCCCGAGGGACAGACCGAGGAAAACTACAAGGAACTTGCCGATCTTAAGTCTGAAAAGATCAGACTTGAAACAAGACAGAAGATTATTGTTCCTGTTACCGAGTCCTTAAGACTTACTCCCGATGATCTTCTTCGTGTAATTGAGATCTGGACAGGTATTCCTGCGGCAGAGCTTTCGCTTGGCGATCTTGATCAGCTTTCAAGTCTTTACGAACGAATTTCCAAGCAGGTAATTGGTCAGGATGAGGCTGTAAATGCCGTTGTTCGTGCTATTAAGCGCAAGAGAGCAGGAGTTTCCTACAGACAGAATCCTGTTTCTATGATTTTTGCAGGTCCTACAGGCGTTGGTAAGACAGAGCTTGTTAAGGTTCTCGCGCAGGATCTTTTCAAGCAGCCTGAGTCACTTATCAGACTTGATATGTCGGAGTTTATGGAGAAACACTCTGTTTCCAGAATCGTTGGAGCTCCTCCCGGATACGTTGGATACGACGAGGCTGGTCAGCTTACCGAGAAAATCCGTCGTCGTCCTTATTCTGTCGTTCTGTTTGATGAGATCGAGAAGGCGCATCCCGACGTGCTTAATATTCTTCTTCAGGTTCTTGATGACGGTAAGATCACCGATGCACAGGGCAGACAGGTTAATTTTGAGAATACAATAATTATTATGACTACCAACGCAGGCAGCGAGGGATCTTCTTCGATTCCCGGCTTTGCAGATAAACGTGAGCTTGTTGCGAAGGATAGAACAGAGAAATCGCTTTCTACATTCCTCCGTCCCGAGTTCATTAACCGTATTGATGAGATAATTACCTTCCGTCATCTTGATAAAAATGATTTTGTTAAGATCGCTGATATTATGCTTTCAAAGCTTCGTAATCATCTTGCCGAGAAGGGAATTAAGCTTGTTTATAACGAAGATGTTCTGAAGCTTATTGCAAACGAATCCTATTCCGAAAAGTATGGTGCGAGAAATATGCGTCGTTATATCGAAAAACAGGTTGAGGATAAGCTTGCGGCAGTAATTCTTGATAATTACAACAACGGACTTAGCGGTATTTCGCTTACTGTCGTTGATAATGACATCAAGGTAGAATACATTTGATTTTACAGATAAGGAGATATAAAACGTGGCAGAATGTTCACATGATTGTTCCACGTGCTCGCAGAAGTGCTCCAAGGAGTCGATGATCGAGCCGCAGAACAAATTAAGTAAAGTAAAACGAGTTATTGGTATTGTCAGCGGTAAGGGTGGTGTAGGAAAGTCGCTTGTTACCTCTATGCTTGCCGTAACAATGCAGAGAAGAGGCTACAAGACTGCGATTCTTGATGCTGATATTACAGGTCCTTCTATCCCGAAGTCCTTTGGCCTGGGTTGTGGATCTGTTCAAGGCAGCGAGCTCGGTATGTTTCCTCCCAAGACCAAGACCGGAATCGAGGTTATGAGCGTTAACCTTCTTATGGATGAGGAGACCAAGCCTGTTGTTTGGCGTGGTCCTGTTATCGCAGGTGTGGTTAAGCAGTTCTGGTCGGAGGTAGTTTGGGGCGAGGTAGACTATATGTTCGTAGATATGCCTCCCGGCACAGGAGACGTTCCTCTTACCGTATTCCAGAGTCTTCCTCTTGACGGAATAATTATTATCGGTAGCCCTCAAGAGCTTGTTTCTATGATCGTTGAGAAGGCTGTTAATATGGCGTCTCTTATGGACGTTAAGCTTCTCGGTCTTGTGGAAAACTATAGCTACATTATTTGCCCCGATTGTGGCAAGGTTATCAGACCTTACGGCAAGAGCAATATTGAGGAGCTTGCAAAGGCGCATTCTACAACCGTACTTGCAGAGCTTCCTATTGATCCCAGCCTTGCAAATCTTTGCGACAAGGGTGCAATCGAGCTATTTGAGGGAGATTATATGGAGCGAGCTGCGGATCAGCTTGAAACACTTTTCAAATAATTCAAACACTACATTTAAATTAATATAATAGAAAATCACGGGTGTATGTTATGCATATATTCCGTGATTTTTTTATTTAAAAAATAATTTTTATTATACATTTTATGACAAGTTATTTATCCTATTTGTGTTACAATATTTTACGAGAGGAGGCGATGAAAATAAAGACACTTTATATCGACGTGTATTTTCTTATTAACTTTACCGTGGACCTTTTATCTCTGTATTTTGCAGCGCGTTTTTCAAAAATACCTACCACAATAAAAAGGTTGATCATCGCTTCCTTATTTGGCGCACTAAGTGCTGTTGGTATAGTATTTTTGCCTGAAAACACACTCCTAAAATTTGTTGCTGCAGCCTTAGGACTATTATTAATTGGATTTATAGCTCCTAAAAAAATAACCCTTCGCAGAAAGATTAAATACATATTTGCTTTTTTGATTTTTGAGGCATTGGTCGGAGGGGTTGTAACATTTATATGGGGGCTTTTAGACCGATACATATCCGATTTTTTTAATGGATTTGAGGGTGGGGCTGTTAATCGCAAAATGCTATTTCTCTCACTAATTGTTTTATTATCGATAGGAGTATTTAAAATGCTTGTTTCCTTATTTACCAACGTAGAAACCGAAGAAAGCGTAGATCTTGAAATACGTTTTCTTAACAAGACCGCTATAGTTTCCGCCTTTGTTGACAGTGGTAATCTTGCCGTTGATCCAATGGATATGACACCGGTCTTGCTTATTAAAAAAGAGATTGCAGAAGGCATTTTGCCTGTAAATATTGATCAGATTTGTGATATTGATTCGCTTGACCGTCAGATAAAAAAACGCATACGACTTATTCCAATTTCTCGCGGAGGAGAAACTCACGTGCTCGTTGGTGTAAAGGTCGACAGTGTAAAAATAATAAAGGGTGATTTCGCAGAGGAGATCGCGGTAACACTCGCGATTGATAAGGAAGGAGGAACGTTCGGCGGATATAAGGCGCTTATGCCATCTGCCGCGCTTGAAAATGCAATCCGTTAGTTTTCGAAGACCGTTGCTTTCCATAAGATTGTTTTTGGCAAGACTTATCCGAAAGAACGAGATATATTATATAAATGGTAGTGAAACACTTCCACCGCCACTCTCGGCAGAGGAAGAGGAGGTAATGATAAAAAATATTCATACAGAAGAGGCAAGAGATATTCTTATCGAGCATAATCTCAGACTTGTAGCTTATATTGCAAAAAGATTTGAGAATACGGGTGCGAATATAGAGGAGCTTATATCCATTGGTACGGTTGGGCTTATAAAGGCAATTTCTACCTTTAATGCCGAAAAAAATATCAAGCTTGCAACCTATGCATCCCGTTGCGTTGAGAATGAAATACTGATGTTCATAAGAAAAAGTGCGACTCATAAAAGAGAAATTTCCATTGACGAGCCGTTAAGCGTTGATTGGGACGGAAACGAGCTTTTGCTTTCGGATATACTCGGTAGCGATTCCGACGTTGTTACAAGAGATATGGAGGATGATGAGGAAAAGAAAATCCTGCGCGATGCCGTATCTGATCTCTGTGATAGGGAAAGAATAATTATTGAAATGAGGTTTGGTCTTCATAATGGCAAGGAGCTTACTCAAAAGGAGGTGGCAGATGCACTTGGTATCAGTCAGAGCTATATTTCACGCCTCGAAAAGAAAATTATGACACGTTTACGCAAAAAAATAGAAGAAAAGATATAATTTTTTTAAAAAAACTATTGCAAAAACCAAAATCATATGATATAATAAGTTGTATTAAAATGACTTTAATGTAAAAGAGGTGTTAAAATGAAAGCAGGATTACATCCCGAATACAAAGAGGCTACCATCAAGTGTGCATGTGGCGCTACTGTTCAGACTCACTCTGTTAAGGGCGATTTGAACGTTGAAATTTGCTCCAAGTGCCATCCTTTCTATACTGGTAAGCAGAAGTTTGTTGACGCTGGCGGACGTCTTGATAAGTTTAAGAAGCGTCTTGCAGCAGCACAGAACAACAAGTAATCTATGTATCATAAAAGAGCGCTCGGATCTTTCCGTCGCTCTTTTTGTTTCTTAAAAGGGTTTTTATTATGAAGGATTCTGAAATTGTAAAAAGTCAGGCGATTATCGTTGGAATTGCCGAGCGCGGATCTGACGTGCCCGAGTGCGAGCGCTCTCTTGATGAGCTTGAGAGATTGCTTGATACCGCAGGCGGAACAGTTTTTGCCAGAGTTATTCAGGTTAAGGACAGCTTTGATCCCCGTACCTGTATCGGTAGCGGTAAGGTTAAGGAAATATCCGACCTGTGCAAGGATAATGCCATTGATCTTGTAATATTCGATTTTGAGCTTACTCCTGCTCAGATCAGAAATCTTGAGAATGATATTGGCGATGACGTAAGAGTTATCGACCGTAGTATGCTTATACTTGATATATTTGCTCTTCATGCTACAAGCGGCGAGGGTAAGCTGCAGGTTGAATTGGCACAGCTTAGATACAGCGCACCCCGTCTTATGGGACGCGGCACAGAGCTTTCACGTCTTGGCGGTGGTATTGGTACACGTGGTCCCGGTGAAAGTAAGCTGGAGAGCGATCGCCGTCACATGAAGGAAAAGGTCTATGCTCTTGAGAAGAAGCTTGCAGAGATGGAGCATAACAGAGCGGTAATGCGTGCTCAACGTGACAGAAGCGGTCTTCCCAAAATTGCGCTTGTGGGCTATACCAACGCAGGTAAGTCCACTCTTTTAAACGCGCTTACAGGCGCAGGTGTGCTTTCAGAGGACAAGCTGTTTGCCACACTTGACCCGACTACAAGAAAGCTTGAATTATCTTGCGGTGAAAGTATTCTCCTGACCGATACCGTTGGTTTTATCAGAAAGCTTCCTCACCATCTTGTTAAGGCATTTAAATCCACACTTGATGAGGTGGTTTACGCCGATATTCTTCTTATCGTGTCGGATATTACCGATTCGGAGGTAAGAGAGCATATTGAAGTTACTAAGGGAGTTATCGAGGAGCTTGGTGCTTCGGATAAGCCTGTAATTTTCGTATATAACAAGTGCGATATGCTTGAGGAGCCTATCACCGATTACGAGGGTGATGATACGGTTATAGTTTCGGGCGCAACAGGCGAGGGAATTGACAGACTTCTTTCGCTTATTGAGGATACTATTCACAGATTCAAGAAAAAGTATAGCCTTCTTATACCATATTCAAATCAGTCTGCCTTAAGCGCGCTGTATAATAGCTATACCGTTGGTAACGTTGAGTACGTTGACGATGGCATTAGTGTCGAGGTTATTCTTGACGAGCGCGGCAGAGGTCAGTATGCGAAGTATATAATCGCTGATTAAGGTGATAATATGGAAAGCTATATCACAGTAAAAAATCCCTCGCATTTTGAATACGAGGATAGAAAATCTGTTTTTATTGGACAGGCGATGCCTGTTAGCACCGAGGCAGAGGCTATAGCCTTTATCGATTCGGTGAAAAAACGTTATCCCGATGCGCGTCATCACGTTTACGCTTACGTTCTGCGCGAAAATTCGGTTATGCGTTTTACAGATGACCATGAGCCGCAGGGAACTGCAGGCATGCCGGTGCTCGATATTATCCGTAAGAACGGATGTACCGACGTGGTTATCGTTGTAACAAGATATTTTGGCGGAACTCTGCTTGGTACGGGAGGACTCGTTCGTGCCTATACCGCTGCCGCACTTGGCGCGCTTGAAGGAGCAGAGATCATCAGATATGATATCTATACCAGCCTTGAGCTGTCTGTCAGTTATTCTGATTACGGTAAGATTACGTCTATTCTTTCCGACCACGGCTTCCGTACCGAGTCTACCATTTACGATACGGGTATAAAGCTTGACGGAAGTATAATTAAAAGCGGATTTGATAGCTTTAAAAACGCCTTAGTTGAGGCAACTGCAGGCAGAATTGAGATTGAAATAATAGGCGAAGAATTTTCTTATTAAATAAAAAAGTGTTTTTATAAATCAAGTCGTATATTAAAGCAGAAAAGGAAAAGGAGGAACTCTTAGTGATAAGCAAGGAAACAATAGAGCAGGTGCTTATGCGCACCGATATTGCTACGCTGATCGGTAGCTACATATCACTTAAAAGAGCAGGCGCAAATCTTAAGGGTCTGTGTCCTTTCCATAGCGAAAAGACTCCCTCCTTCACCGTTTATCCCGCAGACAACAGCTTCTACTGTTTCGGATGTGGCGCAGGCGGAGATCCTATCACCTTTATTCGCAAGCGTGAGAACCTTGATTATCCCGATGCGGTTGAGTTTTTGGCTCAGCGCGCAGGTATTACCATTGTTAGAGATGAGCGCACCCCAACCGTCGGTGTTCCTAAATTCGATAGGAAGAGAATGTTCCAGATGAACGTTGATGCGGCGAAGTATTTTAATAGATGTCTTTTCTCGGATAATCCCGATGCAAAGGCAGCTCTTGCATATTTTACCGAGGTTCGCGGTCTTTCAACAGCAACTATCAAACATTTTGGACTTGGTTTTGCTCCCAATAGCTTTGATACCTTTTCAAAGTATATGCTTGCAAAGGGATATACCTTTGAGGAGCTTGAGGCAGGATTTCTTTGCGGCAAGAGTGAGAAGGGCAGATATTACGATGCATTCCGCAACCGTGTTATGTTCCCAATTATTGACGTATCGGGTAACGTGATCGCTTTTGGCGGTAGAGTTATGGATGACTCCAAACCTAAGTATAAGAACTCATCGGATACTCCGGTGTTTAAAAAGTCGAGGAATCTTTTCGCTCTTAATTTTGCAAGACATCATTGCGCAGAGACTATGATACTCTGTGAGGGATATATGGACGTTATTGCCATGCACTCGGCAGGTTTTGAGAATGCGGTTGCAACGCTCGGAACTGCGATCACAACCGAGCAGGCAAGGATGATGAGTCGATATACCAAAAAGGTTATTATATCATACGATGCTGACGAGGCGGGGCAGAAGGCGGCTATGAGAGCTGTTAAGATGCTTACCGACGTCGGTCTTGACGTTTCAATTCTTAAGGTTCCGGGCGCAAAGGACCCTGATGAATATATCAAGAAATTTGGTGCGGACAAGTTCCGTCAGGTACTTAATGCATCAAAATCAAAGTTCGATTATAATCTTGAAAACATACTTTCTAAATACGATATCAATCTTCCGCAGGACAAGGTTAAGGCGCTTCACGAATGTGAAAAACTTATTTCCGAGACATATTCCTCGGCAGAGCGAGATATTTATATTCAAAACATATCCAAACTCTTTGGAGTTGATGCTAAGAGCATCAAGAGTGATGTTGACAGAATCATTGCCAAGGCAGCTACTGCCAGACGCAAAGAAGAATCCAACAAGATCAAGCAGGATGCCATCGGATATTCGGACAAGGTTAATCCAGACTATATAAAAGCACCTGCTGCAGCTAAGAACGAGGAAACATTGCTTGGGCTTCTGTTGCTTTATCCCGAACATCGTAAAAAAGTATTTGAGGAGGGATTGGTAGATGAAGCCGATTTCTTTACCGATCTTAATAAAAGGATATTCTGTTATTTAAGAGATGCATATCATAGCGGTGATGAATCGCATCTTGATATGGATGCATGCTTCACTCCTGATGAGCGCGGCAGAATCACTAAAATGAAGCTGAACCGTATGGAGCTTACGGAGAACGGTGTAGACGTTCTTCTTGAAATAATAGACAGACTTCGTCGTTCGGTTTCAAAGAAAAACAACGAGAAAAACAGTTCGCTTGACAGTCTGACAAGATTGCTTGAAGCGAAAAAGAAAGATTTAAAATGATTAATTTATCGGAGGTTTATATATGAGCAGAGATAAGATTGACGTTAACGAGTATATTGATTCCAAGGGTGATGGCGGTATCGGTAACTCGGACATTATGAAGGCACTGGAGGATATTGACTACGATATTTCCCAGAGTGACATTGATTCTGCAAGTCCCGACGAGCTTGAAAACGAGGAAATGCGTGAGATCGAGCAGGATGCGAGAAACTTTGATTCTACCGAGAATATGGACAAGTACTTCTCGCAGGAGGGTCTTGCTATTGACGATCCCGTTCGTATGTACCTTAAGGAAATCGGTAAGATTCCGCTTCTCACTCCCGAGCGCGAGGCATATCTTGCAGAGAAAATTTCCGAGGGTGATAAGAAGGCAAAGGACGAGCTTATAGAGGCAAACCTTCGTCTTGTTGTAAGTATTGCAAAGCGCCACGTTGGTAAGGGTATGTACTTCCTTGACCTTATTCAGGAGGGTAACCTTGGTCTTATTAAGGCGGTTGAAAAGTTCGACCATAGCAAGGGCTACAAGTTCTCTACCTATGCTACATGGTGGATTCGTCAGGCTATTACGAGAGCTATTGCCGATCAGGCAAGAACTATCAGAATTCCTGTGCATATGGTTGAAACCATACATAAGGTTTCTAGAACAACCCGTCAGCTTCTTCAGGAATTCGGTAGAGAGCCTACCACAGATGAGGTTGCAGAGGCACTCGGTATGACCGCAGATAAGGTTCGTGAGATCATGAAGATCGCGCAGGACCCCGTTTCTCTTGAAACTCCTATCGGTGAGGAAGAGGATAGCCACCTTGGTGATTTTGTTGAGGACAACGATTCTCCCGCACCTTCCGACAGCGCATCCTACTCGCTTCTCAGAGAGCAGCTTTGTGCAATTCTTCACACCCTTACTCCCAGAGAGGAGCAGGTAATCAAGCTTCGTTTCGGACTTGAGGACGGCAGACCAAGAACTCTTGAAGAGGTTGGTAGAAAGTTTGAGATCACAAGAGAGCGAATCAGACAGATCGAGGCTAAGGCTCTTCGCAAGCTTAGACACCCTTCTAGATCTAAGACTCTTAAGGATTATCTTTCTAACTAATAATTTTAAAGGCAGAGGTGCATTTTACACCTCTGCCTTGCTTTTTGCTGTTGATTTTATGATTTTTGGGGTTTCTATGCGAGCCGGTTATGTTCCAAGCTCGTTTGAGAAGGATTGTTTGGATTACTGGAGGGACATCATGAATTCAATGGAATCAAGTCTCGACGCGGCAACTCTGGAATACTGTGCGGTGATAGCGCTGTTGTATGCTGCTACTTGAGTATTGTACGCGGTCAAATTAGAGTTGTGAGCTGTTATCTCGGAATTTCTTGCTGATTGTGCGGTATTTCGAGCGGTTTCCTGAGTTGATTTATCGATCTTCTCCAGTGACTCGCTTATGCTAGTAAGCATTGAATTTGACTTTTGGAGCTTTTTATCAATCTTTGTAACAGTGTACACAATCTTTTTGATTCCGTCGTTTGCGCTTTCAAGGTTGCGATTAACCTGCTTTATTTCAGTATAAAGCATAAGCTGATTTGCCTTTATAGTTTCAAGAGAAGCAGAGATATTATCAAGCTTTGTAAAGATGATATTTGCACGAAGCTCGGATTCATAGAGATTATATGCTCCGTCGCCGCCTCGAAGGTCATAGCATCTTCTTGAGTTGATATATTCATAAAGAGTGGTAAGAATAGGAAGCTCTCTGTACTTCTTATATACTACATTATAGGCATACATTTCATTCAATGCCTTTAAGGTTTCCTTAAGTTCTTTTCTTGCCTTTTTTCGTTCGTTGCAGAGGAATTCATAAAGCACCTGTTCAAGCATTGATTCGAATATTTCTTCGCAAAGCGCTTTGTTTTGTTCAACAATAGCATCGATTTGCTTTTTTGTGGATTTTATCTCAGAATCAATAGCTTGGATTGACTGTTCCGCTCCAACCTCTGCAGCTGTTTTATCAAATATCTTTGACATCTTTTTCTGCTCAGCAAGCTTGAGATTGTATTCGTTAAGCAGCTTTTCATACTCGGCATACTTTGCTTTATATTCTGCCATAGCCGCAGAGTATCTCTCCTGTTCAGCCTGATATTTTGTCAAAAGAACATTGTATTTACCTAATTCTATATCATACTTCTTTTTCAAAGCCTCATTTTCTTCAAGAACCTTTTTTCTATTGAAAAGGGGGACTCTTGCATAATTGGGCTTTTCAGGAGGAATAGGCTTTGCAGTGCGAGGAGCATAAGGTTGCGAAGGAGCTTTAGGCTTTGTAAGCTTCCAGTAGCGAGGATTTTCTATTACGTTTCCGTTTTTATCTACTATGCTTGACTGCTCTAAAAGATATTTTTTTGGATTGTTTTTCATATATTGGAGCTTTTCAAGTCTTCCGTAAAGGTCATATGCTTCGTGCGCTATCTTATTTTTCATATAGTTTTCGCATATGTCTCTAACGGCATCTCTGTTTTTCTTACAATGATATATCTGCTCGTTGAGGTAGGATATGTATTTTTTCAAAAAGTCGGTTTCGGTTTCAAGATGTATAACATGCAACAGATAATTTTTAATATGTTCAGGCTTCGAAAGAATCGTTGTTGCAAATTTGTTCTCTGTTGGCATATCGGCCGGATGGGGAACTGACTTTATTAATTCATCGACTTCCCTCATGAAGAAGGAATCGTTTGATGTTTCGTAGCTTGAGTGATATGATCTGAAATTGCTTAATTTTCTTTCAAACAAGGTTTCATAATTGCCGTGCTTATAAATTATTGTATAAATTTCAAGTGCGTTGGAAATCAATTCTGATTTATTTTTTGAAGAAGGAATAGCGATGCCATTGTTGTAAGCTCTATCTCGTATTTCCATTATACTGAGTTCGCTAAGATGGTAGGGAAGTATAAGCTCCAAAACTTCGCTTTTCGATGCATCAGTGGGGATACTTATCTTTTTCTCTTGGGCATACTCCATCATTTCTATGATGGTCTTATCTTGTAATGTTACCATAGTGTTCTCCTACTTTGATGTTTGTTCAAAAATATTCTTTTATAATATAATACCATGTTTACAACAATATTTCAAGAGATAATTTTAAAAAAGCCGAGGTGAGCCTCGGCTTAAATTATTAGCTTTCCATTTGCTTACCGAGAAACATTCCTGCAGTCTGTACTAATTTTGATTCGATTTCGTCCGAGATTTTACCGTTGGTTGAGGTGTCATATTGCCACGCGGAAACAACACAACCGATAATATCTCCTTCACTGAGTATGGGCATTGCACAGTTGACATAATGCGAACCGCCGTCGCTGATTATAGAAATGGGCTCGCGTCCGGCGCCCCTCACGTAAAGTGAACGGGATTCTACAATTTCTTCAAGTCCACGCGAGATCTTTCTTTCAAGATAATCTCGCTTTGAAGCGCCCGATACGGCAATAACTGCATCTCTGTCGCAGATAAAGATAGGGGAAGCAGATGTTTTTTGCAATGTGTCTGCATAGTCGGATGCAAAGTCCTGCATCTCACCGATAGGCGAGTATTTCTTAAATATAACCTCACCCTCACGGTCGGTATAAATCTCCAGAGGATCTCCCTCTTTGATCCTCATAGTACGGCGAATTTCCTTGGGTATAACTACACGTCCAAGATCGTCAATTCGACGAACAATTCCAGTTGCTTTCATATATATACAAAAATCTCCTTTTATTTTAGGTGTGATGTTAGTATTTGTAAATAAAGGGGAATTATACTTTGGGATTGACTTTTTGAATATAATACTTTATAATGTAATTAAGGGGGTGTAGGATATGGAAATATTACTTCTTAATAACACCGATGAAATTAGAAAAAGTTTTATAGAACATTTCGTTTGTTCGTGGGATGAGTTTCAGGTAGGACACAAGCGTTTTATAGATGAATGTGCAAAAAACAAATATATCATTGATATAAATTGGTATAATAAGGCCTACTTGTGGGATAAACTTAATTTTGATGTTTCTGTTGCATCCTTTGCTTCGGCACTAGATGCTCTGAAAAAACATAATGATAGAGTGCTTATTATGTCCGAGGATGAAAATCATCCTTATCCCGGAGAGTTGTTTATCAACAATAAAAAAATAACAAATTTCGTCGCTCGGGTTAATGCTGAGGAATTGACTAAATTGATTGAAGATGAGTGGTATAAGGTATATAGATTGGCTGAACAAAACATGTACAACCCCAATCCTATCTTACCTGAAGACTTGTATGTATTTGATGAATCTATGGATTGGTTAATTGTATTTACACACGAAACGATGGACTGGGAATCTGAGGTTGATGATCCTATGAAATCTGCCCAAACTAGATACTGCATTGTGTATAATATGAAATAATATATTAAAAAGGCGGAGTTCTTACTCCGCCTTTACTCTTTCTTCTAAACTATGTATCGCAATAAAAAACCTGTCGAATATTGTCAATGTTGTAAAAGAGGGATCTCCCTCTTTGATCCTCATAGTGCGTCTGATTTCCTTGGGTATAACTACACGTCCGAGGTCATCGATCCTACGGACAATTCCGGTTGCTTTCATATATATACAAAAATCTCCTTTTATTTTAGGTGTGATGTTAGTATTTGTAAATAAAGGGGATTTATACTGCATTGTTGACTTTTTGAGGTTAATATGATACAATATAAACAGGAGGTGACTCGCTATGAGATTATATAATGATAATTTTATTATAGAGATCAATAAAGATGAAAACTTCACAATCAATTCAGCAGATAATATTACACACTACGATTATATATACAACCCTAATAATTTGTCTTGTGATTATGTAACATTTTCTGTAAAAATCATTTCGTCAAATAAAGAAGTAATGATTGCTTTAATAGGTGGAGCTTACTCGTTTGTCGAAGACTGTGCTATAATTAAAGACAGTACTTTAATAATATTACAAAACGAAACACTTTCTTTTATTGATTTACCTTCAGGAAACATAGTTGATTATAAAAATATAGATACCTTTGGATGTAATTTTGCTATATATGAGATTGTGTCTGGATATATAATTTATGGTGAAATAGAAATATTAAAATTATCCTTCAATTATGATGTTGAATGGCGTTTCTCAGCACTAGATATTTTTGTTACAATCGATGACACGATTCCTTTTGAAATTAGTGATAAATGTATCAAATTGCACGATTTTAATAATAATTATTACGAAATAGATTTTGACGGAAAGTTAATATATGAAAAAATGGCGGAGTGAATTTCACTCCGCTGTAATTTTTGATTAGTTAAACCACAATGATCTTAAGATAGCTTCAAATTGAGAATGATTGGCTGTGGTAATATTTTCGATACAACGAATATTCATATCGTTCATTCTCGCGCGCAGATAATCGCTTTTTACCCCGAATTTATCAAGCTTTGTTGCAACAAGCACCTTTTTAGCATACTTATCGCCAAAACGGTCGGCAACCGTGCTGAGCTTATAAAGCTCATTTTCATCAAAATTACCGTTTTTACATGAAATAAAGATAGGAATTGCGCCCTTCATCGCAAGAATGTCAATTTCGTTTATTGTGCGGTATCGATTTGCTTCATCTCCCTGATCCCAGTCGATCACGGCGCCAACCGTAACATCGTGGTAAAGAGGCGAGCCGTCGGAATCCAGAACCTGTTTCATTCTGCTTGCAATAATCAGCTCAAGTATCTGGCCCGGAAGGGTAAGACAACGTTTGGTTTGAGCGTTCTTAAAGTTGAATGCAATTCCGTCGTTGATTTTTCTCAAATAGATTAGACCGAGCTGCGAAATTTCTGCAAGGAAATCAACGTATTCACCAAATCCAATCTTCTTTTTCTCAAGCTCGGGCATAATTGCTGATCTGTCAAGATCGAAATCAAGCTGCTCCTCGCTTTCAAGCTTTTCGCATAATGAACCGAGAATTGCGGTATTAAGATTCCACAGACCCGTGTTCCTTTTGCAGACCTCCCACATAAGCTCGATATCTCTTGAAAAATCGTCGTCAATATTCCATCCGTAGGTGTGAAGCGGTTGATTTGTATCACGAACTATTCTGCCGCCGTACATGCCGATGTTTTCATCAACAGAAATAATAAAGGGAAGTGTTGAGCATACGTTTCCGTCGGCATCGCAGTCGTAGAGGGTATTGTTAATAAAGTTAAAGCGATGACACTGAATTTTTCCTTCAAATTTATTCATAATGATTCCGACAGCAACAAGATAAAGATCCTCGCCTCCTGTAAGGTCGAAAATACAGCTTTCATCGGTGTTTACTATCTCTGTCAGAACGCTAACGATATTCATTAGATTGTTGCGGTTGATACACATGTGCGAAACAGTGGCTTGTACACCTCTGTTATCAAGAATGCTTTGATATATTGCTCGGCTTCTTTCCATCTTCTTCTTGCTGTCGCCAACTAAAATGATTTTATCTGCGTTACAAAGCATCGCACCTGCAATATTTTCTATTGCAACTTTGTCGTAAAATTCTATGATAGTCATTTTGTTTCTCTCTAAATTATTATTTGATAATAAAATTTTACCACATAAATATATATTTGTCAATGAAAAAAATAAAAGGGCAGAGATTTTGTATTATCTCTGTCCTTCTTTTATTCATTCAAAGCTGATCCTATCAAGCATTGATGTCTTTAAGAATGCTATATAGCTTCTTCCGCGATTTGCTACCAGCACAGAGCCGTCTTCAAGTGTGAAGTACATGACGCCGCTTTCGTTTGCCGACCACAGTATCTTTGTCATTCCACCCATGCTGAAGTAATATCCAACACCACAACCAATTGTATCCATAACCATTTGATATCCGTTAGCATTATCATATGTTACAGAATCGGCAAATAAAATAAAGCAGTTTGTAAATTCAGGGACTTTGCCGTTAATTGCATCGGTTATGGCTGCACCGTTGTTGCTTACAGTATATTTTTGTGACTCATTGTTATAATGGATGTCGGAAAAGTTTGAAAGCGACCTTTCAACTCTGATATGCTCTGCGTTTTGATCTTCGTAAATTAAGGGGTCTTTTCCAAAATCTACGAATTCAAAGGGGAGCGGTTTATCCTCGTATTTTATGTTTGAATTTGAGGCAGCGAAATTCATAAGATCGGTGTTACAATAAACGTTGCTTCCAAACTCGGTGTAGTAATATTTATCGCTGACCGATAGATCAATATTAATTTCGTTTATATCGCATTTATTGTAGCTTACAGCGTCATCATTTCCGTAGGAAACGCATATTCCACCGAAATATTTTACAACGTTGGAAATATATCCACGTGCCGGTTTAATAATACCGCATTTCCAAAGATTCTGTCCTTCGGAAATAAAAGCGATATATCTTCTGACGTCCTCGGTAGGCAATTCGCAAAGTATATCAGACTCCCATATACCGTAAAGCGGAGAATCTCCATTCATAATGAAAGCATAGTGAGACTTTTTTGCATATGCCTCGTCGGTTTCAATACCTGTAAGTCTGTTAATAAACTTCGGTATGTATATTTCCGGTATATCTGAAGTGTCGTTTATGCTCGAATTGTCATCGGATGGATCAGGATTTTGGGTGATGTTTTCATCCTTTTGCCCTTCATCTGTTTGCCAACCGTCTGCGCTAAGGCCAAATGTACAAACAAGCAGAAAAGCGGTTAGAAAAAAAGCAATCAACCTTACGGGATTGCTTATTTTTGTTTTATTCATTTTTTACCTCCTTGCATACCTGTTTAAGTATGCACGTTTGAAAATTATCACAGCAGAGCCATGATGCTTTTATCAATCTCTGTCGTTATAGCGGAGCCATGCCTCAGCAAATTCAAAAGCCTCCGCAAGACCGTTTGTGATCTTCTGTTTTTCAGGCTTTTTGGTCTTGCTGTCAAGCAGCTGTACCATGATCGTGCCGGGAATTTCGCAATCTGCCTTAGGAGATTTTTTATCCGACATGATCATCATGTAAACGTAATATTTTTCTGACATATCGCCGTAGAAAATATCGTCGCCCTGGCGCACGATGGGTCTGCCCTTGTATTCAACAAACTCATCCATAGAAACGCCTTCAAATTCTAACATAGTTGTATGCTCCTTTCGTATTATTTGAAAATGACGGCTTGCTTGTCCACCTCGATAACAGTTTATCAAAGCTTAAACTATAAGTAAATAGCTTCGACAAAGGTCGATTTAGTGAACATATCGCAAAAAGCATCATTCCTTTACATAAGGTGTAAAGGTTAGGGGAAAACGCCCTGAATTCGGGTTTTTAAGTGCTAATCCGTAAATAGAATCAGCTTTGCCCGAAAGTTCTTTTTGCTTGATTACCTCATCGCCAAGATCCTTATAGGATGATGGCTTTGTGATAACAGGGAAGTCGCTCACTTTCTTAATTCTTTTCAGCACAGACCGACCGATCTTATCCATTGCAAGAACCTGCGTATAGGAGGGAAGCGCCCTTACGTCGGAGGAGGTAACGCCGAAGTAGGTGTTCCAGATTGCGCGTCTGATTCTCGCCTTGGTATACTTTTTTGTGTCGGTCATCGACATCAAAGAGGAAATGCTTGTTGCTTCTGCGCTCATCTCGCAGAGGCGGTTATATAAACCTCCCGCAGCGTCGTGTATATCAACATCGCGTGCGGTGGAGTTTAATCTGAATGATGAAATAACGCTATAATCAAGCATAGATGCATCTGCAGGCATCTTGCCATTTTGAATAGCTTCAAAATAAATCTCTTTTGCTTTTATTGGCACATAATCAAGGGCAGAAATGTTTCCTGCCATCGATTCCTGACGTATCGCGCTTGCGCTCTGAAACTCTGCCATGGGGTTTAATATGTCGAGATATCCACAGCCCTCCCGTCTTACTGTAAGTGGGGTGATAGAGCTTGAAAACGCAGAAATCGCCTTAATATATTCAATCGCAAGAATGTTGTTTGGAGAAAGATATTCTCTCGGAATTTCTTTTCCGTAGATTCTGCTGAGCGCAATCTGACAAAGCTCAGGATAGCCGAAGTCCCTGTATTCGGGCGCGGACGAAAGCGCATCAAGAGTCAGCGCGTATTCTTCACTTGTTGTAATTGAGGCAATATCCGAAAGCTCGGAAATGTCACCACTTTCGCTACCGAATACAAGATGATCAACTACGCCGATCTCGTTTGCGATCTTAACTCCGCTTTTAGCGAAGAACTCGGCACTTGACATTGAGAATGGGAAGGGAAGCTCAAGCACGAGATTTACACCGCACTCAACAGCAGCGCGAGCTCTGATGGTTTTATCGGCAATGGCAAGCTCGCCTCTCTGCATAAAATTACCGCTCATAATCGCAATAACAGCAGTATCCTCACCAAGCATCTCACGAAGCTTTTTTATCTGGTATTCGTGACCGTTGTGAAAGGGATTATATTCCGAAATAATCGCGGCAACCTTCATTTTTGCTTTCCTTTCCTATTATTTTAAGCCAAATGACTTGATATTTTTGTACTTTTGTTGTATAATTTAACTGTACAACAAAAAGGAGATTTTGTTATGAAAGTTTTAGTAATAAACGCAGGCTCCAGCTCTCTTAAGTATCAGCTTCTTGATACGGATACCGAGGCTGTGCTTGCAAAAGGAAATTGCGAAAGAATAGGTATTGATGGCTCTCGCATTATTCATAAGTGCACAGGAAAAAATGAATATGTTAAACAGATAGATCTGCCCGATCACTCTGCCGCGATGAAGATACTTGTAGAAACTCTTGTTGACTCTGACGTTGGATGCATCACATCTATCGATGAGATCGAGGCCGTTGGACATAGAGTAGTGCACGGCGGTCAGTATTTTGCTGACTCGGTCCTTCTCAGCGATGAGGTGCTCGAGGCAGTTGAAAAGTGCATCGTTTACGCTCCGCTTCATAATCCTGCGCACATTATGGGTATCAAGGGTTGCCTTGCCGCAATGCCGGATACACCGCAGGTGCTTGTATTCGATACCGCCTTCCACCAAACAATGTCTAAGGAGGTTTATACCTACGGTATATCCTACGATATGTATGAGGAATACGGCATTCGTCGTTACGGAATGCACGGTACGTCTCACAGATACGTAAGCGGTGAAATGATCAAGCTTATGGGTGGCAATGCCGAGGGAACTAAGATTGTTACCTGTCATATCGGTAACGGATCCTCCATCAGTGCCGTAAAGGACGGCAAGTGCGTTGATACCTCGATGGGATTCACACCTCTTGACGGTATTCTTATGGGTACAAGATGCGGTTCTATCGACCCTGCGATTGTTCCGTTTATAATGGAAAAGAAGGGTTACACTCCCGCCCAAATGGACAACTACATGAATAAGCAGTGTGGCTTTGCAGGTATCGGAGGTGTCGGATCTGACTCCCGTGACGTTGAGGCTGCAATGAACGAGGGTAATGAGCGCGCAAAGCTTGCCTTCGATATGCTTTGCTACCAGATAAAGAAATATATCGGTGCATATTCCGCATCAATGGGAGGTCTTAATGCGATCGTATTTACCGCAGGTATCGGTGAGCATACACCCTATATCAGAGAGAATGCTCTCAGCGGTCTTGAGTATCTCGGAGTTAAGCTTGATAAGGAGAGAAATACCTTTGGTCATTCCAACACTCCCGTTAAGCTTTCTAGTGATGATTCCAAGGTTCTTGTGTACATGATCCCCACAAATGAGGAGCTTGTTATAGCAAGAGATACCGCAAGAATTGTCGCAAATCTTAAATAATTTTAGAGGCACGCACGAGCGTGCCTCTATTTATAATATCATAAATAAAATAATAAGTCAATAAATGTGCGAAAAATATCAGACAATTTCAAGAATATTCTCGATTTGTCTGATTTTTTCATCGAGCATGGTATTGTTGTTATCGAAATTCATAGCCGAGCCGTAAATTTCTTCAAGTCGAAAATGTATGTCGGACGCTATTGAAAACCACCTTCTTGCTTCCTCAAGCATTTCTCCGTAAATACGACTCGCTGCGCGTACTCTTTCGTTATCAGCGGGGGAAGAAGACAGATAGATGTCTGCATTTACGTCGCATCCCTCACCTCGAATTACAGCAATTTTACTGTCAATAAGGTATAAGGCTTCGGTTTTTCTCGGGTCAAGAGCTGAGGGGAAATGAATATAATTTGCATTTTTTGTTTCAAGATAATCTCGGCACAGTTCTATGAATTTATACGCCGCAGATGCCTTTCCTCCGATGGTTATTACTTTGTCTGACGTCTGTGATAGCGTGTTTAGAAGGTATTCTCCATATCGTCCAAATGATGAGATCAATCGCGTTGTTGTTTTGTCGCCTTCGCTTGGTGAAATCTCCTCAAAAATACTTTCTGCCTTACATTTTGCCTTGATTATATCAAAACCTTCCAACTCAAAATTCTCGATCAGCTTCATTAATTGACCGGCAACAGAGAGGTAATGATAGGCGGTTTTATAGCTTTTTGTCTTTTCGCCGGTAAGTGACAGGATCTCGCCTTTACGTGCTGTGAGAATTCTCTCATCCCACCCATTGCCGAGATTTATCAGCTCATCAATAGCACCAGGGATTTTGGCATCCCGCTCGTGGGGGGCGGTGCCGTCAATAATCGCTATTTTCTTATTCTCTCGGGAAACGATCACACCGTCAAGCGAGTGTGGATCGGACGAGCAGTATATTTCCTCTACATAGCAATTTTTGTTGTGAAAATGGGCGGAGATCCTTTTCATAAAACTGCTTTTTCCTGTACCGGGTCCACCCTTTAAAACGTAAATTTTATCATATTCCTTCGAATCAAAGATCTTGTCAAAGTAGCTTACAAATCCATTGTAGCTGTTAGCTGCTCCAAAGTATTTGGGAATAATGCTGTTCATTTTTTCTGCCATAATTCACCTCAATTTAACTTTTTCTTTAATATAATATTCTTTTTTTACAAAAGTGACATCATAAAATCTTGACATTTCTATTTATTTTATAGTATAATAATTATTTGAAGGAGAAGATGTTATGAAAATAATTGGACTTTGCGGCGGAAGCGGTAGCGGAAAGGGAAGCGCGTGCCGGATTTTTTCTGAATTCGGTATTCCTTGTATCGACACCGATGCGGTTTACCGCGAAATAACCTCTGCGCCCGGTGAATGCCTTACAGCTTTGCAAAATGAGTTTGGCAGTGAAATTATAACCGAAAGCGGTGCTCTTAATCGTAAAAAGCTTGCGTCGATTGTTTTTTCGGGCGAGGATTCGTGTTATAGGCTTGCAAGGCTTAATGAGATAACTCATAAATTTATCCTTGACGAAACAAGGCGTAGGCTGGATAATTACAGAGCAATGGGCGCTGTTGCAGCAATTGTTGATGCACCTGTTCTTTTTGAATCGGGATTTGACCGCGAGTGCGATGTTCTTGTTTTTGTCGCAGCCGAAAGAGAGCTGCGCATCGCCAGGATCATGAATCGAGACGGCATCACCCGTGAGGCAGCCGAGCAGAGAATAAATTCTCAGATGTCAGATGCTGAGCTAATTTCGCGTTGTGATTATATGATCAGGAATGATCGCGATCTCTCCTATCTTAAGCAAGAAGTCAAGACTGTGCTTAAAAAAATACTTGATAAATATTATTTTGAAAGGTGAAAATAAAATGAGCGAAAAGACAATTGGACAGGAAATGCTTGATAAGCTTTCCTACAAGAGAAGAAACATCTACGAGGAGGCTACTCCCGAAAAAATCAAGGCAATCTATGATTATGCGGAGGGTTACAAGACCTATCTTGATAATTCCAAGACCGAGCGCGAGGCAACAGAGGCAGCTATCGAGCTTATAAAGGCGCAGGGATATACCGAGTACAAGCTTGGCGACAAACTTTCTGTTGGTGATAAGAAGTATCTTAACCAGCATGGCAAGAGCCTTGTTATGTTCAAGGTTGGTGAGAAGGATCTTGAAAGTGAGGGTATCAGAATCGTTGCTGCTCACGTTGACTCTCCCCGCCTTGACCTTAAGCAGGTTCCTATGTATGAGGACAGCGGTATGGCATTCCTTAAGACCCACTATTACGGTGGTGTTAAGAAGTATCAGTGGACAGCAATTCCTCTCGCACTTCACGGTGTAATGGTTAAGGCTGACGGTGAGGTTGTAAACGTTTGCATCGGCGAGGATGAGGGCGATCCTATTTTCTATATTAACGACCTTCTTCCTCACCTTGGCGCGCATCAGTCTCAGGAGCCTCTCGGCACTGCGATCAAGGGCGAGACTCTCAACATTCTTATTGGCGGACTTCCTTATGATGATAAGGAGGTTGCTGACAAGGTTAAGCTTACTGCACTTTCTATCCTTCACGATAAGTACGGTGTAACCGAGGAGGACTTCATCTCCGCAGAGCTTTCTCTCGTTCCTGCATTCAAGGCACGTGACATAGGCTTTGACAGAGCCCTTATTGCTTCCTACGGCCATGATGACAGAGTATGTGCATATCCTGCAGTAACCGCACTTCTTGATAACTCTGACACAAAGCATACTGTTATGGTAATTCTTGCTGATAAAGAGGAGATCGGTTCTGTTGGACTCACCGGTATGCAGTCCGCGTTTCTCGTTGATCTTATTTCCGAGATTTCTACATCGCTTGGCAAGAATCCTATCGTTGTTAGAGGAAAGAGCAAGTGCCTCAGCGCAGACGTTACTGCATGCTTTGATCCTAATTTCGCTGACGTTTATGAAAAGCGTAACAGCGCTATGATCTCCTGCGGCACAACCATGTCCAAGTACACAGGCTCGAGAGGAAAGTCCGGCACCAACGATGCTTCTGCAGAGTTTATTGGATATATCCGTAAGCTCTTTGCCGAGAACGGAGTTATCTGGCAGACCGGTGAGCTCGGTAAGGTTGATATGGGCGGCGGCGGAACCGTTGCACAGTATATTGCAAATCAGAATATTGAGACCGTTGACCTTGGTGTGCCGGTTATCTCTATGCACGCTCCTTACGAGGTCGTTTCCAAGGCTGACGTTTATTCTACCTACGAGGCATTCTGTGCGTTTATTAAGTAGTCTTTCCTGATAAAATTAAAATAAATATAATTTTTTGAGGGTGGATAAATGATATTCCAGAAATTACAAAGAGCTGACGATAGATACAGGGAGATCGAGCAGATGATGACTCTCCCTGAAATCGTCGGAAACAATAAAAAATATGCCGAGCTTATTAAGGAATATAAGGCTCTTGAGCCTATAATCGAAAAGTTCCGTGAGTATAAGGAGGCAGAGAAAAGGCTTAATGAATCCGAGGAAATGATGCGTGATTCAAGCCTTGACAGCGATTTACGCGATCTCGCTGAGGAGGAATATAAGGAGTGTAAGATCGCCTGTGAGCGACTTACCGATGAGCTTAAGATCCTTCTTATGCCAAGAGATCCTAACGACTCCAGAAATGTAATCGTCGAGATAAGACAGGGCGCAGGCGGAGAAGAGGCGGCTCTTTTTGGTGCGGATCTTTACAGAATGTATACGATGTACGCTACTGCGAGAAGATTTAAGACCGAGGTTGTAAGCATAAACGAAACCGAGCTTGGCGGACTTAAGGAGATAAGCTTTAACGTTATAGGCGAGGGCGCATACTCCAGATTTAAGTTTGAGAGTGGTGTTCACCGCGTACAGCGTATTCCCGTTACAGAGTCCAACGGTAGAATTCAGACCTCTACCGTAACTGTTGCTGTGCTTCCCGAGGCGGATGACGTCGAGGTCGAGGTTAATCCTGCCGATCTTAAGTTTGAATCCTGTAAGTCGAGCGGAGCAGGCGGTCAGCATATTAACAAGACCGAATCTGCAGTCAGACTTACGCATAAGCCTACCGGCATCGTTATTGAGTGCGATCAGGAGAGAAGCCAGCTTCAAAACAAGGAGAAGGCTTTGAAGCTTCTTTACACAAAGCTTTATGATATGAAGCTTCGTGCGCAAGAGGAGGAGATTGCCTCTACAAGAAAGAGTCAGGTTGGCAGCGGTGACCGCAGCGAGAAGATCAGAACTTATAACTATCCCCAGTCGCGTGTTACCGACCACAGAATAAACAAGACCATCTACACTCTCGGCACATTCCTTAACGGAGACATCGATTGCATTGTCGATGACCTTATTGCTGCCGATACCGCAGAGCGTCTTAAGGGAGAACAGAATGCTAACTAAAATTATATCTGTCGATCCTTCGCATCTCGATGTGAGTGAAAATGACATAAAAAGCGCGGCAGAGATTATAATTGACGGTGGACTTGTTGCTTTTCCCACAGAAACGGTTTACGGACTCGGTGGTGATGGTACAAATCCCGAGGCATCTCGCAAGATTTATGCTGCAAAGGGAAGACCCTCGGATAATCCGTTAATTATCCATATCGCACACCCCGCTGATGCAGAAAAATTTACATATACCAACGCTACCTACTATAAGCTTGCCGACCGCTTTATGCCCGGTCCTCTGACCGTGGTTATGAAAGCGAAGGACAGTGTGCCTCTTGAAACAAGAGGTGGACTTGATACCGTAGCGGTAAGATGCCCTTCGCATCCTGTTGCACGCAGACTTATAGAGCTTTCAGGCAGACCGATTGCTGCTCCGTCGGCTAATATTTCGGGCAGTCCTTCGCCAACATCTGCTCATCACGTTATTGATGATATGCAGGGAAGAATTGATATGATAATCGATGGCGGAGACTGCGAGATTGGACTTGAATCCACTATTGTAAAGATCGAGGATGACGGCTCAATGATACTTCTTCGTCCCGGCAGAGTAACCCTTTCCGAGCTTGCCTGCGTTGCACCTGTAAGCCTTGCTGATGCTGTTACCGACAGACTTCGCGAGGGAGAGGTTGCGCTTTCTCCTGGAATGAAATACCGTCATTACGCACCTGAATCACCCCTTGTTTTGCTTGACGGTGATCTTTCACGTGTAACCGAATATATTGTTAGTGACAATAAAAGCAAAATCGCAATTCTTTGCTACACCGATGATAAGGATGTCGTAGCAGAGAGACTTCCCAATGCCGATATTTATATTCTCGGTGCAAGGGAGGATATAAACGAGCAGGCACGTCAGCTGTTTGCTATACTTCGTGATGCGGACAAGCACAGCTATGAAATTATATACGCTCCGCTTCCTACAAAGGACGGCGTGGGACTTGCACTTTATAATCGTATGATTCGCGCTGCTGCGCATACTGTAATAAATTTAAGGCAGGACTAAAATGGCTAAAAAGAAAATTAAGGCTGTAGAAAATCCTTTAGACAATGAGGCTGTAGCAACCGCCCAGCCTATAACCGAAACTCTCGAGAAAAATTATATGCCGTACGCTATGAGCGTAATCGTTTCTCGTGCGCTTCCGGAAATAGACGGCTTTAAGCCGGCTCACAGAAAGCTTCTTTATACAATGTATGAGATGGGGCTTCTTACAAAGCAGAAGACCAAGAGCGCTAATATCGTAGGTCAGACAATGCGTCTTAATCCCCACGGTGATGCATCCATATATGAAACAATGGTTCGTCTTACCAAGGGTCACGAGGCATTGCTTCACCCCTTCATTGATTCAAAGGGCTCTTTCGGAAAGCATTATTCGAGAGACATGGCATATGCGGCATCAAGATATACAGAAGCAAAACTTGATGAATTCTGCCAAGAATTATTTGCCGCAATTGACAAGGATGCGGTTGATTTCGTGCCTAACTATGACAACACGATGGAAGAACCGTCCTTGCTTCCTACCACCTTCCCAAATATTCTCGTTTCTCCTAATTTGGGTATTGCCGTTGGTATGGCGTGTTCGATTTGTTCCTTCAACCTTGCAGAGATCTGTGACGGAACTATCGCTCTTCTTAAGAATCCCAATACCACAATTGACCGTATGCTCGACATAGTGAAAGCACCAGATTTTCCCGGTGGAGCGCAGATCCTTTACGACAGAGAGCAGATGCGCAAAATATATGAGACTGGTTACGGTAGCTTCAAAATGCGTGCGAAGTATGAGTACGTAAAGAAGAATAATTGCATTGACGTCCTTGAGATTCCTTATTCCTCGTCTATTGAGGCAATAATGAAGAAGGCGACCGATATGATTAAATCCGGCAAGCTTCGTGAGGTGGCTGACGTTCGTGACGCTATTGACCTTAACGGATTTAAGCTTACCTTTGATCTTAAAAAAGACAGCGACCCCGAGCTCGTAATGAAAAAGCTATTTGCTATGACCGAGCTTGAGAATAACTTCGACTGTAACTTCAATATCCTTGTTGACGGAACTCCTATGCAGCTTGGAATTCGTGAGATACTTAATGAGTGGATTAAATTCAGAGTTAAGTGCGTTACACGTGAGCTTACCTTCGATCTTGGCAAAAAGGAGCACAAGCTGGAGCTTCTTCGCGGTCTTGCGGCAATTCTTCTTGATATTGATAAGGCAATCAGGATTATCAGAAATACCGAGCGCGAGGAGGACGTTGTACCCAACCTTGCTGCAGGATTTAACCTTACTAAAATTCAGGCTGAGTATATCGCAGACATTAAGCTGCGTAATCTTAATAGGCAGTATATCATCAACCGTGTTGAGGAGATCAGCCAGCTTGAGGCGCAGATTGCTGATATCAAGGAAACCCTTCGTGATGAAATTAAGCTGAAGGGAACTATTATCACCAAGCTTCAGGAAATTAAGAAGAAATACGGTAAGCCCAGAAAAACCGAGATCGTTGCCAAGGATGAAAGCGTTGCTCCTCCTAAGGAGGATTTGTTCTTCGAAAATTATAACTGTCGTGTTTTACTTACCAAGGGCGGTTATTTCAAGAAGCTTTCTGTTCAGGCTGCACGTGCCGCCGATGAGCACAAGCTTAAGGAGGGTGACTTCGTCATTTATCAGGAGGATACCGACAACCGTGGAGACGTATTGTTCTTTACTGATAAGGCACAGATCTATCGTGCAAGGGTTGCAGATTTTGATTTGTCCAAGGCGAGTCAGATGGGAGATTACGTTCCTACAAAGCTTGGTATGGACGATGACGAGCACGTAGTTGCTTGTAAGGTTATTTACGATATCAATCCTAACCATAATATGGTCTACATATTTGAAAACGGCAAGGGCCTTCGCGTAAGTCTTGGCGTATATGAGGCAAAAACGCGCCGTCGTAAGATCACGGGTGCGTATTCTGCCGAATCACCTCTTGCAGGTGCGGTATATGAGGGCGATAAGCCTGTAAATATCTTCATCCGTAGTGATGCGGGCAGGGGAATGCTTATTAAGAGTAGCCTTGTTCCTCTTAAGGCAACAAGAACTGCTGCAGGTGTTCAGGTTATGAAGCTGCCAAAGAAGACTGTTAAGGTTGATCTTGTGACCGACCGTATCGATGACATTGGACAGGATGCGCTCAAGTGCAAGAAGCTTGCGCTTCCTTCAAACGGAACGCTTCTCAGTCAGTTAAAATTTAATTTTTAAATGAAAAGGGGCTGTCACATTTGGTAAGACCGAAAAAGACCGAAAATAATAAAAAATCGTCACAAATACAAAAGAAATCGTAAATGAGACAATATAAGGTTGAAATCATACTGATTTCTTAAATTTTAATGGTCTTTTTCTACCGCCGTTTCCTTCCTCTCGACGTATAT
>JBGVRO010000062.1:0-73124 GCA_045128515.1 Eubacteriales bacterium
TAGGTGTAAGTGAAGTTTATGCTTCGCACAAGTGAAGTTTGAACGATGTCCAAGTGAAGTTCGCTTCGCGAGTGAAGCGATGTTCGATATGTCGCATAAGCGACGAGAAAATGGAGGAAAAATGAACATACTTGCATTTGAAAGCTCCTGCGACGAGACAAGCGCATCCGTCGTTGTCGCAAATCGGGGCTTTAAGATAAAATCAAATATTATCGCCTCTCAGGTAGAGACACACCGACTGTACGGCGGAGTTGTGCCTGAGATAGCAAGCAGAGCACACACCGAGGCGATCTCACGCATCACATACGAGGCACTTGCCGAGGCGGAGATGACCCTCGACGACATCGACCTGATTGCCGTTACCGCAAATCCCGGTCTTATCGGCGCACTGCTTGTGGGAGTAAACTTTGCCAAGGCACTTGCTGTGGCAAACGGCATTCCTCTCGTGGCGGTTGATCATATAAAGGGACACATCGCATCCTGCTACCTCGGTGGCAAGGGCAACGTGGCAAAGCCCCCCTTCATCGCTCTGGCGGCATCGGGTGGACATACTGCCATATACCGCGTTGCGAGTCACACCGAACTCTACATAGTTGGCACCACACGTGATGATGCCATTGGCGAAAGCTTTGACAAGATCGGACGAATCATCGGCATTCCCTACCCTGCAGGCCGCGGATTTGACGCACTTGCCAAGGAGGGCTTTATTAAGGCGACGGGCGACGAGGTCAATTTCTACTCAAAATACAAAAAAAGCGCGGCATACAAGGACAAGGAAATGATCCTGCCCTCTCCTGCGCTGAATGACGGCACACTTGACTTCTCCTTCTCGGGGCTTAAGACGGCTGCGATAAACCTGCTACACCGCTACGAGCAGAACGGTGTGGAGATCGACCGCGCGCTCTTTGCCGCAAGATACACCTACGAGGCAGTTGAGGCTGTGGCTAAAAAGCTGTCTATGGCGCTTGACCGTTATCCGGGTCACGATCTCTGTATGGCAGGCGGTGTTGCGGCAAACTCACACTTAAGACGCAGAATTGCCGAGGTGGCAAAGGAGCACGGAGTAAATCTCTTTATCCCCTCCCTCGACCTTTGCGGTGACAACGCGGCAATGATAGCCGCGCAGGGATATTATGAATACAAGAAGGGCAACTCGGCAGATTCCTCATTAAATGCCAGCGCCCTTGACACTATACAGGCAGAAAGGATTTGACAGCATGGAATCTATTGACAAGGTGACAGGCACCTTTGAATTAAAAAATAAAGAGGTCGCAAAGACGACCGTACCCGACGCGGTAATCAAGAGACTCCCCCGTTATCACAGATACCTGGGCGAGCTGCTTGCAGACGGCAGACTTCGTATCTCCTCGGCAGAGCTGTCGAAGATCATGAACGTTACCGCATCACAGATCAGACAGGACCTTAACTGCTTCGGCGGCTTTGGTCAGCAGGGCTACGGCTACAACATCAAGTATCTCCACGGCAAGATCAGCGAGCTGCTTGGCGTAACACAGGGCTATACCGCCGTTATCTGCGGCGCAGGTAACCTTGGCAAGGCTCTGGCATCCACAAGAATGTTCGGCAGACGCGGTGTTACCCGTCTTGCCCTCTTCGATATTGACGAGAAAATCGTTAACACCGAGATCTACGGCATCAAGGTGTATCACATAGACGAGCTGTACGATTTCTGTCAGGAACACAAGGTTTCCATCGGCGTGCTTACCGTTCCCAAGGAGGCGGCGTACAAGGTGGCTATGACTATGGCGCGCGCAGGTGTAAAGGGCATCTGGAACTTTGCCAACACCGAGCTTGAGCTTGACTGCGACTCGGTTGTCGTTGAGAACATACATCTTGGCGACTCGCTGATGCGCCTCTGCTACGAGATCAAGACGAGAGACGAGGTAGACGAGAATGTCGAGTCTTAAGTATCGCGTTGCGACTATCAGGGTTATCGGCAACGCGGCATTTTCTGAGGCGTCAAAGGAGGAGCTGCGCGTTCTGCTCGCCCTCACCGAGCTTTCGGGCAACGTAAGTAGCATAGCGGCGCTTTCCGAGGCGGCAATGATCTCGCCTGCAAGATGCAAGGCGGCGCTTGCCTTCTGGGAGGAGTCGGGAGTTATCTCCCAAGACGACGGTGAGCCTAAAATCACCGATGAATTTGAGGACAGACTGACCCGTGGTGAGATTGACGAGGTTCCTGCCACAGAGGTTGCTGACAGCATTCGCAACGAGCACCTTGCGGCTATGATAGACGAGTGCGCAGGTCTTATGAATCAGGCGTGCCTTTCTAACGGTGACGTGAAGAACCTGACCGCCCTTTATACACAGTATTCGCTCTGCCCACAGTATATCGTTACTCTTGCGGCGCATATTGTCAGCCGTGGCGAGCTTACCGTAAGACGACTCTGCAACGAGGCGATCAAACTGCAGGGAAAGGGTGTTGATACAGTAGAGGCTCTTGAGGCATACCTTACCGAGCTTGAGCAAAGCTCGGGTGCTGAGTGGGAATTCCGCCGCGTGCTTGGCATTTACGGCAGAAATCTGTCGGCAAGCGAGCGCAGCTATTTCAAGAAATGGTCGGAGAGCTTCGGCTACTCGGTTGGTATCGTCAGCGAGGCGTACGATATTGCGGTGCTTAACACAAAGCACGGTGATCTTCGATATATGGACAAGGTTCTTACCGCCTGGCACGAGGCAGGCTGCAAGACTGTAAGCGACTGCCGTCAGAGGATCGAGGAGGAAAAGGCGAAGAAGCAGGCAGAGGCAAAGGCTACCGTTAGCAAAAAGCGCCCGAAGGCTACTGCCGAAACACCACGCTACGGCAACTTTGACATCAACGAGGCATTTAACAATGCCGTGGCAAGAAGCTTTACAGACGACAACGACGAAGGAGGAGATAAGTAATTATGTCCCAGTACAATATTTACGAGAAGGCTAAGGCAGAGATCGAGGCAAGACGCAACGCGGCTATTATGGACGCGGATATGCGCAACGAGCTTGTCCGTTCGGAGAGCGAGGAGATAAGACAGATCGACACCGAGCTTACCAAGACGGGTATGCTTATCTTCAAGACCGCCGTTGAGGGCGGAGATATTGAGGCTGTCAGAGAGCGCAATCGCGCCCTGCAGAGAAGACGCCGCGAGATATTAGTCAGCCTTGGTCACCCCGAGGATTATACCGAGGTAAAGTACACCTGTACCACCTGCTCCGACACAGGCGCTGTTGGTGTCAAGATCTGCAACTGCCTTAAGGAAATTATGATAAGAGAGCGCATTGCCGCATCTGCCATGGGCAGACTTATCGAGGTGCAGTCCTTTGACAACTTTGACCTTGGCTGCTATGCCTACGACCCCAAGATCCACGAGAGAATGAGCATGATCCTTGCTATGGCAAAGAACTACGTTCGTGATTTCGATAAAAAACGCGAGAATCTTCTGCTCATCGGCCCCACAGGAACGGGCAAAACCCACATTTCCACAGCCATCGCAAGAGAGCTGATACACAAGGGCTATGACGTGATCTACGATTCCACACAGAACATCATCTCCGACTTTGAGGCAGACCGCTTCAGAAGTGGCTACGGACGTGAGGAGTCAAGATCCGAGAAGTATCTCGACTGTACTCTGCTGATAATCGACGATCTTGGAACAGAGTTCTCGAATCAGTTTACCCTTGCAACAATCTATAATCTGTTGAACTCCAGACAGAACAAGGGTCTTGCAACCATTATTTCCACAAATCTCTCCCCCGACGAGCTTGCCCGCAAGTATGAGGACAGAATTTACTCCCGTATCATCGGAAGCGGCTCGAAGATTCTGCCATTTGAAGGAAAAGATAAGCGAGTTATGAAGTAAGTTCGCATTTTGTAATTAATAAAATAATTGGAGGAAAGTTATGAAAAACAAAATAATCAAAGCTTTATTGTTCATGATATGTATGCTGTTTTGTTTTTCCGTTCTTTTAAGCTGTGAAAACGGCTCCGAGGATGACGATGGGATCTACGATGACAACTCTCAGACCGACGTCGAGGATGAAAAAAATGACAATAGCGACACAGGTGAGTGCAGCCATCTTTGGGAGTTAAAATACAGCTTCACACCAACCTGTCAGATTAGTGGTTGTGAAATATACGTATGTTCGATTTGCAACGAAGAAAAAAGAGTAAATCTGCCGGTCACAAACGATCACTCCTTAGGTGAGGAATATGAAATGACCGCCAATCAGCATTACAAGATATGTTCTGTTTGTGACAAGGCAATAGGCACGGAAAATCATAGCTACGAAGATGAATGCTGTACAGTCTGCGGATGTTTTGAGGAATACTACGAAATATCCATATGGGTGCAAAACGGATATATGGCGACAGATCTGTTTGCAAAACAGGTAAAGGAATTTGCTGATGCAAACAAGCTTACCATAAATCTCACCATTTCAGAGAGAGATGGCACCGTTGCCGGAAATGATATTATTAACGATCCTACCTGCGCGCCAGATATATTCTGCTTTACACAAAAGGAGCTGCAGGGACTTATTGACGCGGAGGCTATTATGCCGCTTAGCACCGCAGCGGCCGATAACATCAAAGCAACTCACTGTCACGGAGCTGTTTTAGCTTCCAGTGAAAATGGAATTCTCTACGGATATCCTATGGCGATAACCGAGCGAGTTGCCGTACTCTACTATGACAAAAGCCTTATTAGCGAGGATGATGCAAAAAGCCTTGAAAAAATCATCGACATATGCGAGAAAAACAATAAATTCTTCCGTTTTCAGCTCAGCAGCGGCTGGGGTGTTGAACACTTCTTCTTCTCGACAGGCTGTGAATCAAGATGGACGGTAAACAAGAACTTTGAGTTTGTGGCTCTTGACGATAACTACAACTCCAACGCAGGTATTGCCGCTATGAAAGGGCTTGCAAAGTTAGCCGGCTCATCTGCATTCAATGACGAAACCTACGGCTATAATTACGGTAACGATACTGCGGTAATCATTTCAGAGATCAACAACAGATGGACCGCCGAAAATACATTTGGCGAGAATCTTGGCGTTGCCATTATGCCCTCGTTCACCGTAGACGGCGAAAACTATCAGATGAAGAGTGTCGGAAACACCTTCTTAATGGGAATCTCTCCTACCGAGGATTCCGAAAAGGCCGAGCTGCTATCCCGCCTTGCTCTGTGGCTTTCGGACGAGGAGTGCCAATTAGAGCGATTCGAGAACTTCATGTGGTGTCCTACCAATATTGCCGCGCAGACAAGCGAGAAAATAGAGTCGGATCCCTACCGTAAGATACAAATACAACAGTATAATATATCGGTTCCCGAACGACACAAAAATCTTTATTGGTCGACCATCGCCGGCGATCTTTACCTCGACGCAAAGGAAGCAAAAACCGATGAAGAAATCATCGCCGCCCTAAACAGATATGACGAGCGCGTAGCACTTCTTTTTGAAAAGGGCGAATATTCATAACAAACAAAAAAACAGCCATTTTGCAGCTTTTAGTTTGCATTTTGGCTGTTTTTTGTATTCTATATTCTACACCAAGGCTCCCTCCGGGAGGGGGCTCCCGACAAGGTCGGGTGGAGGAGTAGGTGCTTGTTAGCTCTAACAAAACTGAGTGCATACATACGCTTACTCCTTCAGTCACCTTCGGTGCCAGCTCCCTCTCAGAGGGAGCCTTTAATCAAATCTGCACTTAATTAAATTTCCTCAAGAAATTTAATTGCCGCAAGGGCTGCGGTAGCACCGTCAGCGGTGGCTGTGGTTACCTGACGGACGGTTTTGGTACGGCAATCGCCTGCTACGAAGATACCGTCAGGCGCGCCTGTGGGTCGGCAATCCTCGCCTGCGGTGATGTATCCGCGCTCGTCTATAGGAGCAACCGAGGTGAATGGCTCGTTCTCGGGTGCCTGACCGATGCAGACGAACATACCGTCAACGTTAAGGGCATATTCGTCACCGCTTTCGGTGTTCTTAATTTCTATCATACGAAGGCTGTCCGTACCGACAAGTCGGCTGACAACCGAGGAGCAGATGATCTCAACGTTGGGTCGGTCTGCAAGGATCATCTGCAAACGGCTCTCGCCTGTAAGATAGGGGAGATTCTGCACGATATAGACCTTCTCGCAACCGTCGGAGAGCAAAACCGCATCCTGAAGGGCGGTGTTTCCACCACCGATAACCGCAACCGTCTGTCCGCGGAAGAATGCGCCGTCACAAACCGCACAGTAGGAAACACCAATACCTGTAAGTCTTTCCTCGCCCTCAATACCAAGCTTGCGATGGTGAGAGCCTGCGGCAATAATTACGCTTTTGCCCTTGTATTCCTTATATTCACCCTTGACTGTAAAGTCACCGGGTGTTCCTTCAATTCCCACCACGCGATCAAGCTCGATCATTGCGCCCTGAGAAATAGTCTGCTCAATAAGTCTGTCGGCAAGCTCGTTGCCGCTGATCTGTGTAAAACCGGGATAATTCTCCACCTTGGGCGAGGATGTGATCTGTCCGCCAAAGGTGTCCTTCTCAATAACGAGCACCGATTTTTCTGCTCGTCTTGCGTATATTGCGGCGGTAAGACCTGCAGGTCCCGCGCCGATGATTATTATGTCGTACACAATTTTTTCCTTTCAGGAAAAATAATGCAAAATGCAAAATGCAGAATGCAGAATACAAGGTGTAAATCTATTTTTCCTAATTTAAAAAGTATTTTTTAGGGAGGCAAAATGCCTCCCATAATTATTTAAGCCTATATGATGCTATAATTCATTCTGCATTCTGCATTCTGAATTCTGCATTCACTCTGCACTCTGCATTCTGCACCAACTCTTGAAACATAGTCGCATATTCTGCCTCGATACACTCGGCAGCCTCTGCTCCTTGTTTCTGCGCATTCGCTACGACAAAAACAACACTCAGTTGTTTTTGTCTGCTCACTGCATTTTGCATTCTGAATTCTGCATTCATCTTACGCCTTTACGCAGATCTTATCCACGAACGCCTTGATATTAGAGGGATTTGCCACGATCTCTGCGCTATTACCGCGGATAACAACGAGGGTGGGCGCTTCCTTAATGCCATAGGCAGATACAAGCGAGGGATTCTCCTCGGAGATAAGTGTGTCGTAGTGAAGTCCCGCCTGATCGAGGAACATCTTAGCCATACGGCACTTGGGACAGGTCTTGGTGGTAAAGAGGAGAAGCTGCTCGGGTGCGCACTCGCACTCCGCTGTCTGCACCTCTTCACTCTGCACTCCGCCCTCTGCACTCAAATAAAGCGGCTGCTTGCCTGTAAGCTTAGACTCGGCATAAACAACTCTGTCCTTATATTCCTGACTCTTACCGTCATTCCAGTTCTGTACGGGACGGTAGTAGCCTGTGATTCTGGAGTAGACCTCGGTTTTCTCTCCACAGTGAGGACAGCTGAACTGCTCGCCTGCAAGGTAGCCGTGGTTCTTACATACAGAGTAGGTGGGAGAGATAGAGTAGTAAGGCAATCTGTAATTCTCGGCAATGGTGCGCACGAGAAGGGCGGCAGACTTCCAAGAGGGAAGCTTTTCGCCAAGATATGCGTGGAATACTGTACCAGAGGTATAGAGGGTGTGAAGCTCGTCCTGCATATCAAGAGCCTCGAAGATATCGTCGGTATAGCCAACGGGAAGGTGGCTGGAGTTGGTGTAATAGGGAGTACCGCCATTCTTATCGGATGCGGTGATAATGTCGGGATAGAACTTTCTGTCATGCTTTGCAAGACGGTAGGAGGTAGACTCGGCAGGAGTCGCCTCAAGGTTGTAGAGGTCACCGTACTTCTCCTGATAGTCGGAGAGGCGCTCACGCATATGGTTAAGCACGTTCTTGGTGAACTCACGTGTCTCGGCATGGGTCATATCCTTGCGCAGCCACTTTGCATTAAGACCTGCCTCGTTCATACCAACAAGACCGATGGTGGAGAAGTGGTTGGCAAAGGTGCCGAGATAACGCTTGGTGTAGGGATAAAGTCCCTCGCCAAGGAGCTTTGTAATAACGTCACGCTTGATCTTAAGCGATCTTGCGGAAATATCAAGCATATGGTCAAGGCGCTTGTAGAAGTCAGCCTCGTCCTCTGCGAGATATGCGATTCTGGGCATATTGATTGTAACGACACCGATAGAGCCTGTGGACTCACCCGAACCGAAGAAGCCGCCCGACTTTTTGCGCAGCTCACGAAGGTCAAGACGGAGTCTGCAGCACATAGAACGTACGTCCGAGGGCTCCATATCGCTGTTAATATAGTTTGAGAAATAAGGTGTGCCGTACTTTGCGGTCATCTCGAAGAGCAGACGGTTGTTCTCTGTCTCCGACCAGTCAAAGTCGCGTGTGATCGAATAGGTAGGAATAGGATACTGGAAGCCACGGCCGTTTACGTCACCCTCAAGCATGGTTTCGATAAACGCCTTGTTTACCATATCCATCTCAGCCTTACAGTCACCGTAGGTGAAATCCATTTCCTTGCCGCCAACGATAGCAGGCAGGTTCTTAAGATCCTCGGGAACCGTCCAGTCGAGAGTAATGTTGGAGAAGGGCGCCTGTGTACCCCATCTTGAAGGGATATTTACACCGTAGATAAAGGACTCGATGCACTTCTTGGTCTGCT
Source organism: Eubacteriales bacterium (assembly GCA_045128515.1). GTDB lineage: Bacteria > Bacillota > Clostridia > Oscillospirales > CAG-272 > UBA1740. The sequence continues at coordinate 8,632 of JBGVRO010000062.1, forward strand.
CGTAGGTAAGGTTGTCCACCTTTACGAAGGGCGCAAGATAGGTGTCAAAGGATGAGAATGCCTGCGCGCCTGCCCACTCGTTCTGCATAATGCCAAGGAAGTTGACCATCTGGTTACAGAGAGAGGAGAGGTGCTTTGCAGGAGCAGAGGTGATCTTACCGGTAACACCGCCGAGACCCTCTTTAATAAGCTGTTTCAGCGACCAGCCTGCACAGTAGCCTGTAAGCATAGAGAGGTCGTGGAGATGAATATCTGCGTTTCTGTGCGCGTTTGCGATCTCGTCGTCATAGATCTCGGAGAGCCAATAGTTGGCGGTGATAGCGCCCGAATTTGAGAGGATAAGACCGCCTACCGAGTAGGTAACGGTAGAGTTCTCCTTAACTCGCCAGTCGCTGACCTTTACGTAGTTATCAACGGTGGTCTTGTAGTCAAGCACGGTGGAACGCATCTCACGAAGTCTGGCATGCTGACGGCGATAGAGGATATACGCCTTCGCCACGTCGTCATATCCTGCCTGAATAAGCACCGACTCAACGCTGTCCTGAATGTCCTCGACGCTAACGTGTCCGTCCTTGATCTTGGGTTCAAAATCGGCGGTAACCTTCAGGGCGAGGAAATCTATGATATTGGGTGTATAATTGCGCTCCTGCGCCTCAAAAGCGAGGGCGATAGCACCCGAAATCTTACTTATATCAAATTCGACGATCTTGCCGTCTCTTTTTAACACGGTATACATAGCATTTTTTCCTTTTTTTTGATTTTTTATACGGTTTTTATGGTTATTTTAAGGCAGATTTTTAACCTCAAAAAAATAGCGATAAAGTACGCCCATTATACCATATTTAGTATAAAAAGTCAATAAAATTACACAAGATTTTGTGTCAAAACGGCATTTTCGTCACAATATATAGTTCGCAAATAAAAGTTTACAAAATGTGCACGTGGCAGTAAAAGTTATATTTTTCAAGGGGTTTCGGGGGCTTTTTCTTTAATAAATCACATTTTGCAAAAATCGGTCTTTGTGCATATTGCTAAAACACCCCGATTTTTTGTAAAAAAATGCCAAAAAATAGAGTTTTTTCTTCCGATCGGCGATAAAAAATGCGGTCACCCGACATCTCTGCCTAATAACCGCGTTTTCATTGTAAAATTAACCCCGAGAGTATCGGGTCAAGATTTTTAAGATTATGGTCTTCGCCCTCGAGGATGCGAACGTTCGCGTGCTTTTCCACAAAGGGAACGTACTTGTAAGACGGATCAAGGCTGCCGTAGACCATTGTCAGCCTGTCCCTGCCCAGCTTTTTGACACCGGGGAGAGTTTTGCCGTGATAATTGATCATAAGGGGCGCGTTGACGCTGACCATTCTGACGATCCTCGGCTCGTCACAGCCGTGCCAGATGCCGATTAGTCCCCCTTTCGAAACACCGAGATAGTATATCTCAAAATCCTCTCTGCCGAGAGTCTGCTCTACGGTGCGAATATCCATTAAAAAAGAGTCCTTTGTGTCAACCGTTGTCGCGGAAACGAATACCGAAAAGCCCAAGCGATCGTTTATCTCATTACCAAGCTTAAGATAGCTGTTATCTTTGCCGTAGATCGAGCCGCCCTGCCCCGTCTTGATAAACAGAACCTTGTCCGAGCCGGGTATGTAACCTACCGTCAGATCATCAGCGCTGATGATGCTTACAAAATCTCTCTCCATAAGCCCTACCTTATCTCGGCAGACGGAATATAAGCTTTTAGAACAGCCAAAAGCTCCCCCGTCTCCTCGGGCGAGAATGCCGTAAAGCCGCCGACAAGCAGATCTCCCTCATCGCGATAGGTCTGCAGAAAATACTTTTCGCCACCCGACAGCCACTTGCCGATCGCCTCAAGGTCGTCTGCGGTGTGCAGCTCCTTTACAAGGGTGGTTCGGAACTCAAAGTCCACCCTGCCCTGCATAAGCAGCGCCGCGCTTTCGCGTACAGCGTTGAAATTCGAAATTTGAAATTCGGAATTCGAAATTAAACCTGTTGTCAAGGCATATTTGTCGGGAGAGTTCTTTATATCCATCGCCACGTAGTCCACAAGACCGTCAGCGATAAGCAACGAAAGCATCTCGGGATTTGTGCCGTTGGTGTCAAGCTTTACCTCAAAACCACGTGACTTTATCTCGCCGATAAGCGCAGGAAGATCGGGGTGAAGCGTAGGCTCACCACCGCTGATGCAAACCGCCTGCAGTCTGCCGCGCCTTGAATCAAGAAAGGCAAGAAGCTCCTCGACAGACATTATTCCGTCGGAATCGCCACCGAGAGCAAGTCCGCCGTTGTGACAAAACGGACAGCGGAAATTACAGCCGCCAAGAAACACCGTACAGGCAATCCTGCCCGGATAATCAAGCAGCGTAAGCTTTTGTAATCCATGAATCGTCATTTTTATGCCTTTCTACCATTTACTTTATATACATTTTACCTTAAACCCAATAAATATGCAATAGCTTTTGCAAAATAACTTGACAAATCGCCCTTGTTTTGATATAATGGTTAGGCTAAAAAGAATAAATAATATTTCGAGGTGTAGCGCAGTTGTGAGCAGGCAAAAACAACTGAGTGTTGTTTTTGGCGTAGCGAAGCGGCGTGAGGGTATTGAATGACAGTCCGGTGGACTGTCAGACCCCGAACGTGACCGAGCAGCAGCGAGTAGCGAATGCGCAGAAACAAGGAGAACGAGAAGAAAATAGTTAATAACTGTTTTCGCCGAAGTGATGTCTCGCGTTGCGAGCAGAGTGAGCGAGGTTTACCTTGCGAAACTATGCGACACAAAAGCAGACGGGAAAATGCTGCCGAGTGTATCGAGGCGGAGAGTACGACTATGTTTCAAGAGAGAGCGCCATCTTGGGCGCGCGGAAAAACGAGCACAATGACATAGCAAATCTAAAATAAACAACAATTTCGAGGTGTAGCGCAGTTGGTAGCGCGCCAGTTTCGGGTGCAAACCACCGATTTCAAATCTAAAATTTTGAAAAACGCCCAAATCCCTTGAAAACACTGATTTTTTTGGCTCTCCCGAAGTCTTAAAAGTTCGCAAATTTTCGGTCTGACCACATGTTTGACCACTTACAGAAAATCGCATAAAAATCATCAAAACGAGGTGTAGCGCAGTTGGTAGCGCGCCAGTTTCGGGTACTGGAGGCCTGGAGTTCGAATCTCCACACTTCGACCAAAAAGAAAGTGCTGAAACCCTTTGATTTTACTGGGTTTTCGGCACTTTTTCATTTTCTTATTTTCGCTCCAAAATCTCTCCAAAACTTGTTTTGACCACATAACTGACCACAACAAAATTCTTTTTATACCGCTTTTTACTTAATTATTACGTATACAACTACGGAAAGATTATCCGTTTAACCTCGCTAAAGAAGACCGTCACGGCTTTGTTTCGTGACGGTCTTCTCTTTGTTTAAGGCGTTGTAATTTTAGCCGACTCACTTGAGTGGTGCTATCATTATGATCACAGATATAACTTGAGAATTTTGTGGCGAATTATCTTTTGCGTGATCTTTTGTTAACTTTCGATTTGCGTTAATTCCACGGAGCTGTTATGTGAATAATCTCTTCTCCAAAATTTGAATTTAGGTGTAATGAAAAATCTGATAGATCCGTATCTAGAGAGTAAAATGTTAGTTTTTTGTTTTTCTTCAAATCGTCAAAACCATCTTTACCAAATATTTTTATCAAGTTCTTAATGTAGTCTTTTTTAGCCATTTCGCTATGATACAGTATGTAAATTTCACTAGCGTGTAAGAACACCTCTTCTAATATATCTTTATCTGTGTCATCTAAAGAATGCCCCATTATTGTTAAATAATAGTCCTCGTTCGCTTCGTTTATGTCTCTGATCCACTCTAGATATTTATAATCGGTTCCAAATAAGGTTCTTTGATAATATTTTTTAAACGCTATAAAAGAAACATTAATGGTTTCAACATTATCGTTCGAGTCGGGGTTGACGCCTATAATGATTCTATCAGTTACCTTTCCGTGTATGTGATAAATTGTGTTTTGAGAATACAATTTTTCATATGTATCAGTATAATTAAATGATATCGTATAATCCATATTCTTAACCGCGCTGCATATTGGTGTACTAGACTGATTAACAATGCCACTCAAACTAACATCAACAAAGCATTCCAAATATAATTTTAATGCTTTGGCTACTTCATCGAGCATCACCGACATTTTTTCAATTATCTTCGCTTTGTTTATCGTTAGATTTTTGGATCCCTGTGGATATTCAATAATGTATTCATCAATTATTTTATGTGTTGTAGTCCCAAATATGCTATCAATTTTAGTTTCCATAAAAAAACCAAAATGTTTTATCAAATAATATGCCGCTGTGTCTACTCTTGATAAGTTGGGGTTAACAGAAGCAATTGAAAGGAACTTAAAAAACACCTCTATTACATAAGTGATTTCTCGTTCAAAATCTATCCACCCAAGATCTTTATTAAACGATTTTGTAAAGTAAGAAAACCATAAGTTTTTAGAGCATATACGAATAATTTCATTTATCTTTTCTGCATTCAGCGGCATGCTATCATAAATTTCTTTGTGCCGTTCATAACACTTTGCTATATATGGATCGTCCTCCTGTAGCAATTCATCTGAAAAAACAGATCCTATCGTTTTATATTCCTCGCTATAGTATTCAACAAGATAGTTAACCACGTTTAAAAAATTATGATATTTTGTAGGAAGGTAATGATATATATCAAATCCGTTTCCAAGCAATAAAACATTCATTTTTACACCTCTGTATGATAAAATTAGACAAATTAAACTTAACACTAACATTATATCACGCAAATCTACACGTTTCAATATAGCCATGATTTTTTATTGAAAATGTGTTTTTTTAGTGATGAAAATCCCGTTACGGTTATTTCCGTGATGGGATTTTCATTTATGATTTTAGCTGCACGCCTTTTATAAACACAGTGATACAATCCTCTCAAATTGAGACTCATATATACCCGACTCAATTAGGTAAGTGTTCTCGTTTATGCCATGCCGAGCAAAAATCTGTTGCAAATCCCGCCCCTCACCCGAAAATGTTTTTTCGCAATTGTATTTTTCTTCAAATATTTTTTCCGCTAACGACGGATTGTCCTTGTAGGTTTGTAATAGGATTTCAAATTCATTTATATTAACTAACCAGAAACTTCCAACATTGTTATATTCCGGATGTCTCTTAAACCACTCGTTAAGAGTTTCGCTTTTGAAATACTCTTCGTATACTAGAATTATTTTTATTGTATCACTAAGATTATACGCTTTTTCGGTACTTATCAATTGATCTACAGCTTCCTTCCAAGTGCTTTCCATATGTTTTAGCATAGCATCTGTATTTGGGTGTGTTTGTTTTATCGAAAGCATAGCCAGACCAGATTTTTGTTCAATAAAAATAGTCTTGTTAGCAATTTTTAGTAGCCAATCTGCTCGTTTCCCATTGTTTTCCTCTATACGTGAATACAAAGAAGAATCTATACATTTTTGTAACACCTCTTTTACATACATCTCGAAAAAAGTTCCGAATGCATTTATGAAGTGTTGCGATTTATACTGCATATAATGATTTCGCATAACCCAATATTCTGAGTTGGCAAATAAAAACATCAGTAAAATAGGATTTATAGCTACGTATGTTTTCTCATTCAATTTTACAATAGGTTTTGAGTAGAAAACTTGTCGTTTCAAAGGACTGTTTCTGGCTTCATTTAAAATAACTGAATATTTTTGTATTATCTTTTTAAAATTGGCAGAATTAATTATTTCATTTGAGCTGTCTATAATAGGATCTTTAGGCAACGAATCCGTGTCGATAATAAAGCTTAATTGAGTAAAATAAGCAAAAACGGAAAACAACAAACATGCATGCTGATCTGTTGTAAATCCGGTTATTTCTAAAAATTCTTTCGGTACATTAATGTCATAAATGTTTTCTGGGTCTTCCCTTACCGAAAGTATATCTAGTATGTATTTTTCTCTGGAAAATTCTTCGTTTGCGTGTGCTGCTCTTTGAAAACGGATTTGTTCCCCTAACATACCATAAACATTTAGCATCGGACTAACCTTATTGCCAGATAATCTCTTGGCACTTTTGTCATTAGCATAATCATTATGAAGCGCGATTAGATGCAAGGTTTCGTTTTTTGTTATATTTTTGTGACCGTCTAAATTGTTTACAATCAAATCATATGCTAAATCTAAAAGCCAAGGCTGTACGATAGTAACTTTTCCAAAATGCATTCCGTTATCATTGGGTATCTTATATTTCCTGGATGAAGCAAAGTGACCAAACTGAGGATCCTCGTGTTGAAAAAGCTCATTAGACCAATATGCTATAGATGCTAGCATTGACTTTAGGGAATAATTTGCAGCATAGAGTAAAAATTTATGTGGTAATATCACTTTCATATTGTCAATCCTTGTAATCTTCTTTTCATTATTATAGCATATTTTAAATGCATTTTCAATTGTTTTATATATCGTGACCGCCGCGATAATTTCCGCGACGGTCTTTTCTTTGTTTAAGGCGGTGTAATTTTTAACCGTTTTTCTTGAGTTCGGCAATCTCGATTTTCATCTCTTTTATTAGCTCTACAAGCTTCGCCTCGCACTCTTCTTCGGTATGAGCATACACGTTTCTTGGCATTCTTTTGCCGTTTACAGTTGGTGTGTATCGCCCTTCCCATAGGTGATCGTTTATCTTCGTTATGCAACCGGTGCCGGGCTTTCGGTATTTGCTCTTTACGGGCTCAAATTTCTGTTTTGGTGCGGTTTTATCACCATCCGTGTTAAGTTCTCCGATTGTTTTCTCTTTTGTCGACACACCGCGAATTCCTCGGTCAATACTCCTTGCTGCTTCCTTTTGCATCTTGTCGGTGCTATGCAGGTAAATGTCGAGAGTCGTTGACGATGACACGTGACCGATTATTGAGGAGAGTGTTTTTATATCCATTCCGTTCGCAAGTGCGGTTGTTGCAAAGGTGTGCCTTAGGTCATGGAATCTTATTCGTTTACAGTCGGCTCTTTCAAGCACCTTGCGTATCTTCTTTTGCAGGGTGTTCGGGTTTCTCGGTACGTCATCAACCTTTGGCGATGGGAACATCCAGCGAGAGTGAGTTTCCTCTTTCAATTTCTTCAAGACTTCGAGAACTGCTTCGGGAAGCTTTATCGTTCTTATCGAGCTTTTTGTTTTCGGCTCGTTTGTCTGCATCTTACCGTTTAAGTAGTAGGCTTGTCTTCTTATTTCAAGCATACCCGTGTTAAAGTCTAGGTCTTGCCACTGGAGACCCATTATCTCACCTCTACGCATACCAGTGGTGAGTGCAAGAAGGCAGATTTCAAAGTATCCGTCATACTTTGCTTGTATAAGGAATCTCTGCATTTCTTCCTCGGTCAGTGTGTTCATCTCCTTGGCTTTCTTCGGAGGTATCTTGCAACCGACTGCAACATTTGTATGTACGAGTCCGTCTTCAAGTGCCTTTTCAAGTGCTGATCTGCAATGTGCGTGACATGCTCTTACCATTCTGTCAGACATTCCCTCACCGAGCGTGTCTTTGTATTGCAGTCTTCCGTTCTTTTTCATTCTTGCATAGAACTGCTCAAGGTCGTTTGCGTTGAGTCTTTCGAGGACTATCTTGCCTATTTCGGGGATTATGTGCTTATAGATCACGTTCTCGTAAGCTGCTTGAGTTGATGGGCGGAGCGAGAGCTTTTTATAATTCTGATACCAAAAGTCTATCCACTCCCCGAAGAGCATATTCGATGTAACCTTATCTCGTCTTACTATTCCTATCTCGCTTTTGAGCTTTTCAAGCTTCGCTTCGCACTCCATCTTCGTTTTTGCGAGTACGTTCTTGGTCTTGGGAAGTCCTTTTTCATCGTAGCCTACAAGTACTCGTCCTTCCCATCTGCCGTCACTTCTTTTGCGGACTGTTCCGCTTCCTCTGTCTCTTCTTCCCATACTAACCTCCTATGATATCACCGAATAAGCTCTCGGTGAAGTTACCCACTATGTTGGATGCTCTCTCTTGCATATCACTCGTTACGTGGGTGTATGTATCCAAGGTAAAGCTTGCGTTGGTATGCCCGAGGATTTTCGAAAGTGTCTTGGCATCCACTCCACTCGTCAGTGCGTGGGTTGCGAAGGTGTGTCTTAGGTCGTGGAATCTTATGCTCGGCAGACCTGCCGATTTGAGAATCTTTTTCAGCTTATGGTAAGCGCTGTTTGGCAGCATTGGATCTTCGGGTCTATACGGATTCGGGAATATCCACTCGGTGAGAGATTGCTTTTTTCTATCCTTTAATATATTAACAGTGCTTTCGGGGAGATATATTATTCTCTTTCCGGTTTCGGTTTTAGTTTCACCGATTTCTACTCCTCCGCCACTCTTTGCGCTCGCACTTCTCTGTATCGTAAGCGTTCCGTTTTTCTCATGGAAGTCCGACCATTTGAGCCCGCATATTTCACCTCTGCGAAGACCTGTAGTTAACTCCGTATAGAAGAAGTCTCGCCATATTTCGTCCTTGTCCACCTCTACAAGAAATCTATCGAGCTCTTCCTTGTTAAGCACTTTGAGATCACCTCGACTCTTCTTCGGTATCGTAGTACCTTTCGTAGGATTCCTCGATATGAGCCTTTGCTTTACTGCAGTATCCAAAGCCTGATGCAGAATCATATGTACCGCTCTTACTACCGAGTCGGATAGCAACGCGCCATATTTATCTACACCGCTTATTCTTCCATTCTCTTTAACATCTACATACATTTTCTGCACGTCGTTTGTTGTGATGAATGAAATCTTTTTATCCCCAAGGCGAGGATTTATATAACACTCCACGGCTCTTCTGTATTTTTCAAGTGTCCTCGGGCGGAGCTCATTTTCCTTGTACTCGATGAGCCACCTTTCAAGCCACTCGGCAAGTGTCATTGAGCTATCTTCTGATAACTCTACGCCCCTATATTCAAGTATTTTTGCGTGAAGCTTTTTCGTTAACTCTTTTTGCGTTTGAGCAAGAACATATCTGAATATTGGTTTGCCATCGTCCTTGTGTCCGACTACTATTCTACCTTCCCATCGACCGTCATTTCGTTTTCTGACTAGTCCGTCTCCGTCAGGTCTTTTGTTTCCCATAGATTTCTCCTTTCTGTTTTTTTGTAACACAACAATATCACAGGTTCAACCAAATATCCAGACATTTTTCAATGTTTTTGAAAAGAATTGTTTGCATTTTGAAAAAATCAAAGCTACCACCTGATAGCATCTTCGTAAGAAATCGTACCGTTTATTTTCTTGACTTCCGTTATGCAATCATTACGCAACTTGTTTAATGCGACGTCGCTGATTCCATGTCGTATTGCAAGTAAATTTTTTATCATACTTATTTCAACAGCAATTCTGAAGAGCGAACCGTTGTGCCTGTTTTCGCTATCATGCATTATACTTTTCAAGGTGGATAATACAACTTGCGGAACGTAATCCTGGTTCATATTTGTATTGCTAACGTACCCACCGTAAAACTGAATTGCCCTGCAAATGAACTCGCTGACACTTCTGCAATTGTCCTTCTCATACAAGTCCTTGGCGATGTCCAAGACCGAATCCTGAATGTAAAGTGCGAATTTGTGCTTGCTATCTTGTTCTTTCATGTTTTCTTTCATAATGCTTTCCTTTCTTTTGTGACCCATAAAATAATCTATGGGAATTTGCTTTGAAATCTGCGAAAAAGCGGTCGATGACCCTTTATTCTGCGTCAAAGGCGTTTTACCGACGTACACTTTTATAAAGAGGCAAAAGTGCCAAAAACCCTTACGCTGTCGGCACTGCCGTCAGCTGTGATATGGGTGAAAGTCGGTTACCGACGTACACCCTTTCTCCTGCTTAAAAATCGACCGAACTTTTAAGGCTGGTTTTTGCCTTAGTTTGACCCCCAAAGTTTGCTCTTCCACTCGTCTTTGGGAATGAATTTAGGTTCGTTTTTTGTCTCACTTATTGTTGCGCTCGACTCCCGCTTTTCACCTCGAAGCTTGTTCATTTGCTCCCTGGCTTTTGCTCGCTTTTCGTCCGACGGTGGCTTCATACACCTGAATGTGAAGTTGTCCTTGTTGACCTCGAACTCCATATATCCGTCCTCGTCGCTTGTTACGAGTCTGCAAAGCTCCGGGCATTCTTCTGCGAACTCGGCAAGTCTGTTCTTTAACTTGGTATTATAGGTGCATACGGTAGTGTTTGCATCTGCTTCATTGAAGAAAATACTCGTTGTTTTATCCCTCTTTTTCATATTTCGTCCTTTCTGCAAAAGTGCTTGATTTTTCGCTCAAAAAGCCTTGGTCTAGAGCGTAAGAATATGTCGAATTTTCAAATGAAACCCGCCTTTTCGTATATGTGTGCGAATACCGTTGCAAATATGGTAAACTCTGAAATTGCCTTGGTCTAGACCTAGTTTCTGAAAACTCGTTTTTTAGGCGACTTTTTTAGGTTTTTTTGTCTTAGGCGGTATATTTTTTGCTCTATAAACGCGAAAAAGGTCGATACAATCAGCATTTAACATAGCACATTACTATGTCGTTTTGCTTTTTGTATCGACCCTTTTGTTTCCCGAATTCACTGCCGGGAGGATGATATTATTTTCATTATGCCGTTACAAGCGGAGCTGTATTATGTAACGGTTTGATGGTTAATCCAACAACTTTTCTGCATTTTGGGCATTGAATATAGTAATCTGCTCCGTCCGTTACCGTTAACTCAAGCGAGTTTTTCAGCGTAGGTGTTCTTGAATCTACGACTCGTGAGTCGCAATAAGGGCAACGAGATTTGGGCATATTTCTTCTGCCGTCATCGTTTTTCACGATTACACCCCCATTACAATTTCTTATAAATACCTATGGCAACTCCCTGGATACGAAGCTTTGCTCTGTCCTCTCCCTTGATTACGATAGGCTGCATCGAATCATTTTCCGGGCAAAGATATATAGCATCTTCGGACTGCTTATACCTTTTGAGCGTTGTTTGCTGATTATCATAGAGGAAAGCAACGATATTTCCTTGCTTAGCCGTCTCTTGCTTGCGTATAAGAACGAGGTCACCGTCATCAATTCCGGCTTTGATCATCGACTCACCGCGTGCGCGAAGCATAAAGAATTCGCCCTCTCCGGTGATTGATTTTGGCAAACGAAGGTGTTCTATCTCCTCGTCTATCACGTCATCAAGCGCACCGCAAGGAATGCTATTACCCATCTGTACGCGACTTGTATCCATTATTTCACGCATAAATGAGGTAACAATACTTCTATGACCGTCGTATTCAATTTCACCACGTTCACGTAAAACCTGCAGATATCTCTGCACAGTAACGTGAGAGAGTCCTATCTCGCCCTCGATTTCCCTGGTAGACGGGGAGCGACCATTCTTCTCAAAGTAACGGTTTACGAACTCAATTATCTCACCGAACACAGCTTCGTTCTTGATTCTCATATGCACCTCCAAGATATGATTACCATTTGGTACATTTAGATTATATCATATAAAAATCAAGTTGTCAAGAGGGAGATGTAGATTCACAAGAATATTTAACTTCTATTTCTACATTCATGATTTAATATAAAAAATCAGACCTGTTTACAATGCCAGATCTGATTTTATAGTTGTTAAATATATATGATATAATACCTGAAACCTTTAAAAAATTTTCGCATATGAGAAATTCCAAGTAGAAGGATGCGTTCCGTAAGTATGGATAACTTAAAGCGGACCTCAACTGCCTATCTAGAATCATTTGTAAATTGGAATAACCTTTTGTACACAAATTTAGGATCAATGCTGGCCTTAGTGCTTTAAGTCGATCAACAATATCAGCATATCCTCCGTGATTATTAAATATATTCAACCAGTTAACATCACGATTTAGTTTGTTATTGCTATTATTCAACGGTAATCCCAAACTACATTGAAATTGTACAGCATTTACAAGTATTACATCATAAACCGCACTTAAATAATGGTGATTCAGGACCGATTGCGAAAACATATTTTGAAATTTACTGTCAAACAATCTACCTGTTGTACCTCTCGCTGGACCTAATGGTCGTCCTGCATTATATTCGTCTTTGTGAGGACTTTCAAGAACAACTGCAATCACCGGATGTACTATTGGAATATTACCAGCATATGTTGTTTGACCAAGTGAAGAGTTATAATCAATATCCAGTCGATTCAATGGCGCAGCTGGTTTAAAAATTCCTTTATCATATTCCCCTCTATGCTGGTCAGGGCATGGATTAGGATTTATTCCCGACATAGCTCTAGGTATGCTAACCATACTGGTAGCAGACAAAAAATTAACTGCCATACGATACCTTTCCTACATAAATTTAATATTTTATGGTTCTAGTTGCTTATACATCATTCTTTATTATCGCTCAATGCTGCTTCGGACAAAGTTTGATATGGTAGCATAAACGAATTCAATCTCTTCCGTGTCATTTAACGCGGATAGATAAAAATCTGCATTTTTAATTTGTGGAGTGTTCTGAACTCTTAATAGCATTTCTTCTTCGGTTTTATGGCTCTCAAACTGCGTTACGCCAGTAACAACCGGATACTGATTGGTTATGCTTAACGCTACATGCCTCGATCCATCGTTAATTCTTTCGTTGTACCTTTTGGCTGCAATTTGAGGAGAAACACTTAATTGAATACAAATTATGTTAATTATATGCTTCGGTACTTCTTGAATGATGATATCTGTGTCCACATACCATTTATCAACTATTAAATCTGTTCCGGATTTTGCACTGCAAACTATTTCCCGATATACTTGATCTTCCGCGAGTTTATCCAGCTCGCGTTTTTCTTCGCTTGAACTAAACCTATGCTTTTCGTAATAGTCAAGTTTGAATTCATCTTTAGATATGCATTTGATTCCTAGTTCTTGGGCAAGTTTTTGCGAAACTGTTGTTTTTCCTGAACCAGGTATTCCTGAAATCAATATTAAATTCATATTTTCACACCAATGACAAAATGCAAATGTTGCAATCGTTCGTTGCTTTGAGAACGACATTGTCTCCATACAGCGTACGTAAGTTCTCTTGTGTAATACAAGAAGACGCTATTCCAGAGGCAATTGCTTGTCCGTCTTTGATCATACATACATTGGCATCAAGAACAAGTGCATGATTGGGATTGTGAGAAGAAAAAAGTATCGTTTTCTTCTGCCTTTGTAGCTCTTTTATTAGCTTCAATATCTTAACTTGATTACCCAAATCAAGAGCTGACATCGGTTCGTCCATTAGTATGATAGGCGTTTCTTGAACCAATGCACGTGTGATTAAAACTAACTGCAACTCTCCACCGCTTAGGTGTTGTATATTCTTAGATAACAAGTGTGAAATTCCAACCATCGAAGAATATTTTTCAGATATTAAGTACTCTTTTTTGCCTGGGATTGAAAAAGAATTTAAGTATGGAGTTCTTCCTTCAACCAAATAATCTCTAACAATACAATCTAAATTATTTACTGCGTTAATTTGAGGAACGAAACTCATAATCCTAGATAGTTCCTTCAAATTCATATTTTCGAGAGGAACAGAGTCGATCATAATAGTTTTATGATCAATTTTCAATTGCTTCATTAAACATGCAAACAACGTTGATTTTCCAGCACCATTTGCTCCCAACAGTACAGTTATCGTATTTTCCTCTGTTGAAAAAGAGCAATCCTGTAGTACAGGCTTGTCACCATAACTGAAGTTTAACTTGTTAACCTCAATAACTATTTTTTCCATCTTGCACTCTCCTTGCAACGAGAACAATGACAAACAAACAAGCACCTAGAGCACCAGATAAAATACCAACGGGTATTTCTGACTTAGTTAGTGTTCTTGACAAAAGATCGCATGTTGCAGTAAAAACCATACCATATACTATTGTGAGTGGCATTAATCGTTTACTATCGTTGCTGACAAAAATACGCATTAAATTGGGAATAGCCAAACCAATCCAGCCAATCGTTCCACTTATGCAAACTGAAAGTGCAGTGATAATCGTTGATACTACAATTACACCATAGCGCAAAGCAGTTGCATTGATTCCGTGCATTTTCGCATCCAAATCGCCATTTCTAAGCATCAAGATTTTCCAGCGCAACAAATACAACAGAATTAAACCTGCTGAAATAATAGGAACGACAAGCGTCAATTGTTTATATGTTACATTGTTAAATCCACCCAACAGCCAAAATGTTATCGTTGCAAGTTGAGTATCGCTTGAAACATATTTAAATAGTCCAAGTAAAGAATTCATTAATCCCGCAATAACAATTCCGCTCAGTATTAACGCTATTGATTTGTTCGTTCGTCCAAATAAATTTGATACAACAATGGTTAATGTAACGGCTATTATGCCGCCTAAAAATGACATAACTCCCACCATTGAAAATCCAAGCCCCATAATGATTGCAAAGGAAGCTCCGCATCCTGCTCCTGCTGAGACTCCCAATAGATCAGGAGAAGCCATTCTATTCAGAAAAATGTCTTGATAAACCAATCCTGCCACCGAGAGCGCAGCACCCACAAAGAGTGCTGCAATCAATCGTGGGACACGGCTTAATGTGATAATTCTGTATACCTGAGAGTGGCCGTCCGGATTTATAATTGCGTTCACTACATCTTTCAGAGATGTGTGATAATTTCCACAAGCAAGTGATAAGCAAACAGTTCCAAGAAGCAACGACACGCCAATTGCCATCAAAGCTAAAAACAATCTCTTTGATGCCTTGTAATGCTTCTCCTCGGCAATAATACTTACTTTTTCAACTGATCGCATATAGCTTCACCATTGGGTGCCAATCCATTCATCATTTTTTCCATGTCAGCGTCGCTGAAATCTATACCGTAATATTCAAGGTAAAAATCATGTGCCATTTCTTTCATAGAAAAGTCGGTCTGATCAGGATACATACACGAGTATACGAAATAGATCATCATAGGATATTCTACAGAACAATCATTCCAATAACAGCTTCCAACAGGAACAATATGTACATTTTCATTTTTAACGGCACTAATATCTGCCCACTTTTCATCCGCGAACAAATCTTTTTCAAGCTGTGAACAATATGTACCACCTATGAAAATAATATCCGGATTCGTTTCAAGTATCTCTTCTTCAGTAGGTGCCGCAGTGTTATAATCGCCAAAATCTTTGGTAGCAATAATGCCGCCACCGTACTGCAACCACGCTTGTGCCATGCCATAATTGGTTCTGAAAAGACCTCTGTATTTGTCTCCAATTATTTCATATGCGACAGGCTTATCTGCATCAGCTACATTTTCCCACTTCTGCGCAACAGTCGCAATCGAATCGTTTAACAAAGCTATCCATTTGTCTCCACGAGTTTTAGCATCCCCACCAAATATCTTTTCGAGAAGTTGCACTGCTTCTTTTATTTCTTCGGGGGTGTAGAAGCGGATACAAAGCGCGCAAACGCCTTTTTCGCGAAGTCCAGCCGCCCACTCCTGTGTAGGAACGAAAATCAAATCCACGCCCATGGCTATCAAACTTTCAGCTTCCGGCTGATATGAACTCAAAACCGTGAGATTGCTAGCATTTTGATAAAATTTCTCAAACCAGGGATTATCGAAAATTGTCTTATATGAAGCAACCAACTTGTCACCCTCGCCCAGCGCGATAAGCATATTGGAACACGGATTTGACGTTGAAGCAATTTTTTCAATATTATCGGGCAAAACTATAGTATCTCCAGCCATGTCAACCACTTCTTTTTCGCCTTCATACTCGTTGTTGCAACCAGCAAACATTAATAGAGAACTTGTCAACATAAGCATTGCCGTAACTAAACAAATAATTTTCTTCATTTTTCTATCCCCTTAATTAGTCATTTTTGTTATTATTCCAAACGATTCTGGTATCCAAGATTTCTTTTCTGCACTCGCAGTCCTCATTATAATCTACTATAGTATCAACATCAACCCAAACTATATCATCAAAGAAATAACCCAATTCATCTGATTTGAAAAGTTGCACGAGACTTGAATCAGAATTCAACAAACAGTTTTGTCTGATAATAAGCAAATTGCTGTTGTACTTCATGGTGAGAAACATACTATACAGATTAAATTCACTGTCTTTATAGAGCAACATTCCCGTAGCGAGCTTTGTGCAGATAGAGTTCAATCTTGAAGTATTAAAGATTGGACTCCCCTCAGATGTTACAGCATTTTTATATCCATTTTCATAACTTGCATATCGATCTTTGAGTATTTCTCTTTGACAATATTGTGTTACCCCAGGATACCAAAATATGACTTCGGATGTTTCACCTTTTGCATGATGCTGTGCAGAAAGAAAAGGTAAATCATACTTTAATGCTAGTCTGCTAAGACGAGCCTGAGCTTCAAAACTATCGGTAAATGCGCACAAGAGGATATTGCCACTTTTATTACACTTGGAAAGGATCTCGGTTTCAAACCAAATATCATTTTTTGAGTCATCGAGCATTTCCGGAATAGAGACAACGTTGACAGTTGAATTGATTCTCAAGATGTTCGTTCGCGTTACATCGGTCTTAGAGAGACCGATTTCATCGTTATAAACATTTTGGCTTGCAATGTTTTGAACGGATACTTTGTCTCCATCCATCAAGAAAAAATTCTCAACACCGATTCGCGCCATATCTAGATAAAACTCTCTGGCTCCACCACATCCTACACCTATCACGGTGCACTGTTTTAGAAAATCAACGTTTAATACACTTTCAACTCTTGCAAACGGTGATTCAGATGGCTCATCTAATACTGGAGAAAAACCAGCATCAAATCGTTTCATGATTTCTTCTTCGCTAAGAGAAGATTCACCGACTTCATCTATCTGAATCACATCAAGCTGCACACTTTTAATATTACAAGGAACAACCTTACCATTAGCTTTTACGATAAAACCGAAAACTCTGAACTTGCCGCCAGCAGAGCTATTTACAAGTGGCATAAACAACTCTTGAAGAGATACTGCACGCATAATTCTTATAGCATACTCGATGTCCGCGCTTGACAGTTCAGATCCATTAAAAGGATGACTATGTACAAAACCTTTAAAAGAAACGTCCGACCACTCCTCTTCCAAAACTTGATTTAAAAACTTCGTATTTGGTGAGTATTCTGCAGTACCAGTGTTTGCGTTCTTATCAAAAACGAAGCAATCAATGATTTTGCCATCTGTACTACCCAACATACCACCTTTTTCGGGTTTGAGCGTTCCAATAGTTTCAAGGATTTGTTGGTATACTTCTTCCGACATTGTAATTGTAGGCTTAGAATTTGTTTTGAAATTGCTGTTTTTATTACGAAGAGCGCGAAAAGTGCCCGTAGGAAGGATTCCTTTATTTTTAACTCTGTGATGGGCCGAACTTTCGTTAAGCTCACCATTCTGAATATAAGAAACCAAAAGTTTAACGTAACGCTTAGCCCATGTAATCATTACCGCATTTGCGTCCTGGAAATCTGTTACAAGTGAATTCCAGCAAATAGAAGGCCGGTCTGCAGGCAAATTGTAATAATGGAATGCCGAACGATCTTGGCACCATTCTTTATAAGGCGCCTCAATTACATAAATCGTATAGCCAGTTCCAGAAAAACGAGTACCGTCATCGTAAGCCCTGCGCTGATATTCCTGTACTATGCGAAACTTGAAATAGTAAGTTTTATGATCGTTGCCTTCGAGTCTGAACTCTTTGATAAATCTAAAGGTTCCGTCAGGAAGTTTAATTCCGCCACCGTTTCGCCCACCTTTATTGCCAACTCTATTACCGCCTCCGTTTCTTAATTGACTTGCGGTATTGCTCATAATTCTACTATAATTATTGATTATACGCACTTCGTTGGGGCCAACATTAATATATGCAGAATTGCCATGATCTATTTGATTTCTTAGATCCACAAGTCGTACGATTGTGACACGGTCATCATAATCGATAATACCTGCTCTAACTGCTTTTGCTGCCCAATCCTTAGCATTTCCTCCGATGATCATTTCAGCCTTTTTATTTAACTTATCAACAGCATCGCTAAATTGCATGTTATATGTATTAGACATTTTAATCCTCCGATCCAAAAGTATTTTGTTTAATTATGCTGAGTTCACAATTTCGAACATCTAAATCTGCTAAACAAATTATACCATAAAAATATAATAAAATCAATTATACAGTTTGTCATTCTATGATTTTTATATTCCCTTCGCTTTGGAATAAGCTCTTATTGATACTTTCCCTTTGACTAATATTCCGAGTGAAACGTCGTCACCCGTGCCAAGTTTAGTGCCAACTTGACTAACGAATGCGGAAAGCTGCTCGAATTTGCCAAGGTATAGGTTCATTATCGCGGGAGCAATAAGCCCCGAACTGAAATTGGATAAATTCTGATAAGGGTTTATCATGCCGTCGGTACATACGACAGCGCCATCGTAAGCGGACAACTCATGCACCGATACTGAGAGGTGCGAGAAGGCATCGTCCTGGCAGAGTGAGTAGGTTATGTTCGCTACCGGTTCGTCCTCATCCTCTGTAAATGCAGGGATAACAACACCGCTTTTAACTAAGAAGCAACCACCGTCACCGATGGAAACGCAGATAAGCTTCGTACCGAGGATCATAGCCGCATTAAGCGTTGTTCCGTACGCTTTGATCGGATTCTTGCGAAGTGACAAAATCTCGGCTTCGGTAAGTTCGGATACCTCTGACATACGAATCGGATTCTTCGCAAGATGCCCCTCGACAAGCGCATTCCAACGGCAAAGGATATTGAGCCTTATGTTCTCGATAACGGCTTCTTTCTTGGCTTTGTGAAATGCCGTTCTCTCGATCTCGCGGAGAACGTCTATAACCGCATCCGAGGCAAATTTTGAGCCTAAATGACTACGAATATATGCATTTCCGCCATGTCCGTCGCATGCGGTTACGATTGTGCGCTCCTCGTCGCTATAACTTGCAGAGAAGTCTTGACAGCGTTTGTTAGCGGTTACGTGGGAGTAACCTATTGATGTTTTAGTAAAGAAAATGCTCATTTTACCACTCCCAATCTACTTCTTCAAGCGCTTGTTTAACCTCTTGTACAACCTGCTCGTTTTTCGGCACAGGCTTCGATGCGTTAACACCTGTGGTTGAGGATTTTACCTTTGAAGCAGTCAAGACGATAATCTTGATTATGTTCTTAAGAAGGCTCGCATCGTAGCAATCTATAACGTCACCGTTACCCGAAACGAACTCGTCAAGCACATTTCGTGTTCTATCGTCGTTGAGCATGATTGCGATTCCGTACTTAAGAGCCTCGCGAAACCAAGGAAGTTTCTTTAACTCATCCATCTCTTTGTGAAGCGGATACTTCGTGGGGTGACCGTCGGTCATAAGAAGTATAATGGGAGCTACTCCACCAAAGTCGGGCATTATGCCGCCCTTTGACTGCTTTGTTAGTATCTCTGAAAGCTTTCTGTAGGCGAGGTGGAGGTTGCTCCACCCACCGCCCTTGAGATCGTGAAACTTGAAGTGCTCAATTTCCTTCGACCTATCGTTATTGAGAAAGCTTGCGTCGTTTGAGAAAGGAATGACCGTGATTGCGAAGCTGACGTTCGTGTTCTCGTCCTGCATTTCAACAAGGTGATCGCGAATATCTCGAAGAGCCTTATTTACTTGAGATATACGCTCGCCCTGCATGCTCTTGGACGTATCCACAAGGATAATGACGTTCAACTGCTGTTTTGCTATTCTGTCTGCTACCATAGTGCACCTACCTTACCATTCTACGTCGTCTATATCTTCAAGCTTGTCCTTAATTTCCTCTTGCGCTACCGCGTTATTATTACGCACGCCCCCTTGGTTTCCACCGTTTACAGAACCTGAGGAGGACTTAACCTTAGATGCGGTTACCGCGATAACCTTGATAACCTTGCGGAGCGCCTCGGCAGTATGCACCTTCAGTACTGTCTCGGGGTTTCCGGTAAACTTTTTGAGCACGTCCATAGCCTCGTCGGTATCAATGCTTATTGCGAGAGCATATTTAAGAGCGACCTTGAACCATCCCTTTTTCTTAAGGGTGTCAAGGTGCTTTTCCCAATCGTAGCTTGTGGGAAGACCGTCTGTCATAAGAATAATGATAGGTGCTACACCACCGATGTCTGGCATCTGACCACCGTTAGACTTCTTTGAGAGCCATACGGCAAGCTTGTCGTAAGCTGCAGAAAGATCGGTGCCGCCATCAGCATTCAGATCCTTCCACTTAAAATCGGGTATATCCTTCGGTTCGGGAAAGATCCACTCTGCTTTGTCAGAAAATTTTAGCGCAGAAATCTTGATAACCGCATCCGAGGTGTCCTCTTGAATCTCGGGCATAATGCTCATAACGTCACGGATCGCGTTATTTACCGCACCGATCTTCTCGCCCTCCATCGAGCCCGAGTTATCGATAACGAAAAGTACGTTCAGCTCCTGTCTGGCGATACCCTCGCCAAGCTCCATTCTATCCTTCATATCAGTTTTCCTCCCATACGTAAGATTTAGCTTTAAGCTCCGGCACGATTCCCTCGGAGCTTGTGAGCATCTTGATAGACAACTCAACGAAGTCCTCGGGATAGAAGTCGCATGTGAATGCACTTGACAGGCACACGAATGCTCCATCAATATGGAAATTCTCGAAAATCACGTCGTCTGTATCGGTCTGCATATAAAGATTCTCAAGGCGTTCTCTCTCGTTTACCGACAACTCTTCCTTAAGGTTAAACTCGGCACTATATCCGAAAACCTCGTCTTCGATCGGGTAGAAGGAAAACTTAACGCCACCGATATTGCAATCGAATTCTATGCGCTCGTCATCGGTGCATTTGGGTGAGTATCCGTTCTTTACGAGTGTGGCAAAGCTCTGCTCAGAAATCTCTTTAAGTGTAAGTATGTTGTTCATCTTATTTCTCCTATTGTTTTATCGTTGAATTTGATTTTGAGATTACGAATAATCGGGATAACTCCGTCCTTTGCGACTATCTTGGTCTTGCCTGCCGAGTCCTTAATCTCCACGTCCGTGTCAAGCGCCAGCTTGATACCCCAAAGGGATGGATTATTCTTATTAGATACGACACGCCCCACCACGTTCCCGTACTTTGACGAGAACTTGTCCACGTGTGGCTCGTATACTCTCTTGCCAAGGTCGAGTGCAATGTCGCTCCTACCGATATGAAGTGTGCAGAAGTCCTTAGTGGGAGTATTGCAGGACGGACATTCGGTGTATCGCTTCTTCTCTGCGTAGCCTACGATGTAATCGTAACCGCACTTACCGCAAGTAATAAGCTCATCGCGATAACGTGAGAGGAGCTTGACCCATTCGAGAGGTGTTGTGCGCTCATTCTCTCTATCTCGAAGTCCGTCAACGAAAGTGCGGTGGAAGGCTTCCTTAATATAGATCGGCACGTACGCCCATCTACGAAGCACGGCAGAGTGATAACCCCTGATAGGACGGTTGGACTTGTCTGTCTTGTGATAAACGAACACCGGATCTTTGCCGAACATCTCGTACTCCGCGTCCTCATCCACGATGTCATAGTTCTTAAGCCTCTCACCCTCAAAAGGATTGCCAAGGCACAAAGCCATAAAGAGTATGACGGCAAGAGAGAATCTATCCGAATGAACGTCGGGAAGCTGCACCGAGCCACTACGGGTCTTATCTCCTCTGACAATCTCGGGAGCCATATAGCGCATCTTGCCAAGGACTCCAAGGTTCTTCTTGTCTGCCGTTACGTTATCGTTGTCGCAAATAAGGAGCGCACCGGTGTCGGGATCGAAAAAGAAACTACCGTCGTTAAGATCCTGGTAAGAATATCCCTCCTCGTGAAGCTTCTTGAAAGCGGTGCAAAGGGATATGCACCACTTGAGCATCACACTCTTGTCGGCAAACTTGTTCTTACCGGTGAGATACGACACGAATGAAACGTAGTTCTTCGGTCGAAGATCCATTATGTACCCAAGATCTCCGTCGTCAAAATCCAGAAGCTCGATAGGCCAGAGAAACTCCGAGGAAGGAGCGCCCTTTGCTATGTTGTTCTTAAGGTTGTAGCGGAAGTCAGCGCTTACTCGATCTTTGTAGATCTTAAGCGCGTATTCGCTACCCTCGCACTCAACGAGATAAACCTCACCTTGACCGCCCTCCCCGAGAAAGTCTGTGACGGTGTAGGTCTTCTCACCCTGAGTTATAGTGTCGTTTCGTTTAAACTTCATCTGTTACCTCCTTCTTTGCATCGTGTATTCTCGAATAAAATATTGAGGACACCTTGTTCACAACTTCTGCGACTATACCGAGAGAATGAATCTTCTCTACAATATCGTAGGCACTTTCCATGTCGCCCTTCCAAATCGCATCTATCAGCATTCTTTCAACCACACCGGTTCGAAAAGCATGCTTCGCGCATAACTCTATCGCACGAGTCTTCACCTCACTATCAAGAGAGCTTGCCGTGCGCTCCATATCGGAAAACGTCAGCTTTACTCCGCGCTCCGTGTTAACGTCACATCCAACTCCAACCAAGAGCATAAAGCCTAAATGCTTCTCGTATTTAAGTTCCCCAAGATTATAGTAATGCTCCGCTATCATAAACTGGACGGTTTCCCAGAAATCACGTTCCAAAATAGCCGCATTACGCTCGTCTTCCGAGGTTGTTTTTTCGGCTTTGATTGCTGAAATGCGTTCAAGATGCGCGATGGCTTCTTTGTATCCTTGCTTTGCAAGATCTAAATATTTCTTGTAGGTAAGCTTGCTGAATGAGGGCTTCTCCTCGTTACCGTTTGCCTCGTTCTCTCTCGCGATAACCCTTTCAAGAAAATCCTTTGCGTACATTCCGTTAAAACTATCGTTTCTCATCTTGTTTACTCCCTCTTCGTTCAAAATAATCGTGTAGTCCTTTCCTGCGGTTGCTATTCCCGACTCAAGCATTCTGTCAACTATCTCGCGTGCTGCTCCGTAACCTATCGCAAGCTTTCGCTGAAATAGAACGCAGGATGCCTTGCCGTGTTCTTTGAGTAACCTAACTCCTTCCTTATAGAGTAATTCCTGTCTTTCTGTGTGTTCCATGATAATTTCTCCTTTCTACTTCAATGGTTGGCAATGTTTCGCGCGCCGTGTTATGATGTGTTCGAACACCTTGTTCTGTTCAATGACAATCCGTCAACCAACGAATAAATCTCTTTAACTTTCATCAACCTGCGTGCTTTTACAGCACCGTTTGAATCTTTTGCTATTTTCAATAATATTTCTGTGGCATAAATTAAGTTGTTTCTTGTAGCACGGAAATCTTGCTCACTTAGAAATGCAATCCCTCTGTGATAATGGAATGCAAAAGAGTCAAACAAAAAACATGTATTATCCATATTTAAACTTCTTACCCAGCTCATATGTATCCATCCTAAGTTTTTACAGTATTTATCGCAATGTCAATAAGCTGCGACACGGCAAGCGTTGCGGAAAGGATTAAAGGTGTACGAATCCACCATGTCGGACCTAATAAGGTAAGGGCTTAAAGTAATGACTTCCTCGCACTGCACCTTTTCAAAAAGCCTAGCTGTGTTACGAGCATCAATTAGAGCATCATGAGCTCCTTCGTCGTAATCTATATCAGCTATAATCAATGCTTCAGACAATCTAAAGCGTTTATTTGAATCCAGTCTATCTGCAAAAAGCGCTTGGCAATCTATCCAATACTCCTCTCCCATATACATATCAAGTCTTGGTATATTAATTTCTTTGCCCCTAATCTCTCTTTGTATTTGATTTCTGTCATTATCGCTCCATGCGACAAGACAAGCATCATCAGGCAACCAATTAACAAATGATTCAAGTGCATCCTTAGTAGAAGGTGCATGTTCGGTGTGTTTACGCGTAATACCGGTTAAGCGTTGAATAAAAGAATCAATCGCACCAAATTGAGGTGCAACATATGTCATAAAAGAATCCATAATATGATAGTTCTCATCCACCAAAACAGCACCGATTTGAATAAGTTCGCTTGCCGCCTGAAACGTTCCCTTTCTTGCTCCTTGAGGAACATTGCACATCTCCAAATCAACAATAACATAATTACTCATAAATATGACCTCCTATAATAGCACATTAATTTGGCAAGAGCCATTTGACAATTTAATTATACTATAAACTATCTATTTATAAAATGAACAGTTACATTCAGTATTTAGTTCCTGTTTAAGCTGTATTTTTAGATTTTCGCTTCATAATAGTTCCTGATGCAAGTAACTTTGTCGCTAAAAATGTTCAAAACCGTGCACTTTAACACGGTTTTGTCCTGAACTACTTGTAGTTTGCTTAATTTTTTGATGCTAGATCTTTCTCATAAAACACCTTAAACTCACAGCTTTCGGTATCGGTTATAACGATGGGATAATCTACGTAGATATCACTAGCAGCAGAGGCTTTAATTGCCTTTTTAATGCGATCCTCACATAGCTCGCCCTCGGTAGAGAGAAGGCTTCCGATTGCCTCGCACTCGCCCGAACCGATAGCGACGTAATCGTCGATCTCGATAACGGTGGCATTGCCTGATATGTAGAAGAGCTTGTCCTTATACGCAAAGAGGAACGACGACTCAAACTCCGGTGGGTTGTCTCCTTTTTTTATTGCTCGGTACTCCTCCAGCTCCTCGAACATAGCGGGGATCAGACGCTTTACAACGAAGGAGAAATCCACTCTGTCTTTGAGCTGTGCCATCTCGGGCACAAGGTCACGCGCAACGCGGATAATGTTAGCTTCTCTTACAAGTCCCACCTGAGCAAAGAGGCAATTTTCTGCATCAAGCACCTTCCATACCTTGTAATTGTTAGGGTTAGAAAGAGTTCTTCTCGTACCGCCTCTCGTGCACTGGCTATCTGCTCCTATTGTTACTTTTCCGTTCTCTTTAATTGCTACAACTACGCTCATCCTATATTCTCCTTTATATTCTTAATTACGCTACTCTAACACCCGAAATTGCTCTCATAATATCTGCTTCGGTGATATTCGTGTTTTCGGGAGCACCTGCAATAATACTTCTAATGACAGACTGCTTTGCCTTTTCACAGACATATTCAATCTCCGCACCCGAAAAACCTTCTGTATTATTGGCAAGACGTACATAGCTTGTAATCTGACACGGTATACCATTCAGATGCTTTTCAAACATCAACTGTCTGGTTTGCATATCCGGCAACGGAACATATATTTTCTCATCGAACCTTCCGGGGCGAATTATCGCTCGATCAAGAATATCCGGTCGGTTTGTAGCGGCAATAACGGTAACGTTTCCGGAAGAACGATTTATACCGTCCAGCTGTGTTAACAACTCTGCTACCATACGGTTTGCAATAGTATCATTATTACGCTTTGAGGCTATAGAATCAATTTCATCGAAGAAAATAACCGCACTTTCTTCTTTCCTTGCCTCGTCGAATAAAGCTTTTATCTTTCCTTCGGTTTCGCCAAACCATTTACTGCCAAGATCGGAAAACTTTATTGAAAAGAAGGTGGATTCGGTTTCGTTTGCAATAGCTTTGGCAATCATTGTTTTACCGTTTCCGGGAGGGCCGTACAAAAGAATACCACCTCCCACCTTTTTGTTGAATTTTTTATAAAGTTCCTTATACCGTCTTGGATAAAGTATCTTGTCGTATATCTGACTTTTAACTTCGTCAAGACCGATGACATCCGAGAATGATACGTTAGGTATTTCGGATTTATCAAATGCAAATTTTTCGTCACTCTGAACCTTCACAGAAGAGCTACGCTTTAACTTTAGCTTGATATATTTTTCAAGCTCTCTTACATGCGCCACCATCTCCAGCAACCAATCGCGCATTTCGTCTTGCTCCTCATCACATAGCCCCTGCACGTATTCCTTTAATTGCATCGCTGCGCCCTCAAAATATTTGATTGCCAGCTCCGGTTCGTCTTTAGCTAAATACATAATACCGTTTGCGTATGCTGATAAAAAACGATCGTTATTATTACTCATATGTATATCTCCTTACTTCAAATTGCTTGTACTTTTTTGCAACTCGAAAAACTCCTTTACTTTATAAAAGACGCTTTCGAACGCATGATATGTTTGAGGTAGATACTTTTGAACATTAGTAAGTAAATCATCTCGTCCTGTTATTTTCAAAGAAAAGAGATTTGCCCAAAGCTCATCCACCTGATAGGCTTCGTCTTTTCTGTAATAGGCCGAAGTGTGTATTTGCAAGTTGTAGGGATGTTCCATGTCGCAAACTGATGACAACACATCCAAAATAGCCTCGTTATCCTCGCAGAACTGTTTGTGAGCCCTACAATGTATCATTTTTTCTCTAGTGGCAATCATTGATTTTTCAACAATCAATTTGCTCATCTCTTGATACTTTTCGTATTTTTTTTGGAAATCAGGAGTTTTTTGACGATTGCTCTTAAACGACGGGATAAATATTCCGCAGCATCCACCAAGAGATCTCGACAGCTTGTAATACTCGGCAAGGAAAGTGCTGTTTTCAGCAATTGCAGAATACTCCACTTCACTAAGTTCACCTACAACCGCTGCTTTATGTGCCTCCAGTATTTTTTCTTTAATCGTTCCTTCGTTCTCTGAAATTTCTCTCTTTAGGACATCGGCAAGTGTACCTTCCCCCAAAATTTGCATAGACAACAAATCGTATGATTGTGTTCGATCTCCAAATAAGCACTGTGCTCCGGCATGTCCTAATTCATGAAAAAGCGTGCTTCCATCTATGTCATCAATGGTGGAAAAAACTTTAATTCTAATGTTACCGTCTGAATCCTTTCCTGATGTACAATATTGTGTTCTATCAATAGAAAATTGCACATCGTTTACGGTTATGATATTATAGACAAACTCCAAGAACTCATCTTTTATATTTGTTATAGCTCTCGTAAGTTTCTCTTCGTCTATAATCTGATATTTTTTAATATTCTTCTCGTTAACATACCTGTGTTTGTACTGATTAATAATATCTTCGTGTGAAATTGTCGAATCCAGACCAGCCTCGTGCTCTAATTCGCATGCTTCAATCATTCGATTAAGTTCAGACTCTTCCTCTTCGCTTAATTCAAATGAATAGGATGAGATAAACTCTTCATACATAGCATCTATTTCCTCCTCACTGACAGACCTTTGTCCTTTGCTGTTTGACATTACCCCAACTCCTTCGCATCCGATGTTTTTGGCGTTTTTCTTTGAATTTTCCATTAGTAATTCTCCTTATCAACAAATTATGCAAACAGCTAAACTCATAGATGGTATTTCAAACCCTCTTTTACGTTGGCATAGGAAGATCAGTTTCAACGTCCTTAATAAGCCTCAACAGTTTGCTTTTGACATATACAATTATACCCCCATTCTACTTGTTTGTAAACGAACATATAACACGGAGGATTTGTTCCTGTTTTTGAATATTTTACAGCTTATTCATTGTTTTGTGGGTATATTAATGGAACTTTTGGCATATAAAAAATAAAAAAACGGCATAAAATTGATACTATCATGTATCAATTTTATGCCGTTGGTCTTATAGTATAAAATTAAAAATTCTTAGATACTGTGGTTTTAATTTGCTTTGATTTGAATATTCCTATTTTATATACTACCACAATAGAAGCCTCTATATTTCCACCATAGGTGTCGGTGGGCAAATCAAATTCCGTAGTGCTCTCCAATTGAGTAGGAAGTTTCTTCTCGAGCTGGTCACCTTTACCTTTGAGAGATGCAGTAATGCTTGAAATTTTCAATCCTTCTTGATTCTGAATAGAAACTTTAAGCTTAAAGTTTACCATTCCTTTTTTGTTAAAAAGACCTTTTGTATATCTACCTTCTCCTCTCTCGAGAGTTGCTTTCAGCTTCAAATTACCATCTGCTGTCGCACCAGATTCAGCAGGTCTTCCAGTTTTGTGTTGCGCTGAAGTGGGTTTAGAGGAATTTGAACTAACGGTGTTTCGAGATGGCGTGCGAGAAGGTTGATCTATAGGAGCCTTTCTAACAATCATGTGTTCAAGGGATCTCAAACCGTATTTGTCTGCAATTCTAGTGACAAGATTGTTATATGTGGTTACACATCTTAACATATCGATATTAACATTATCTACTATAGCATGCTTATTACGGTTTCCTTTGTCGTTTATTCCTATGTCATCAAACGTTTCTATCAATCCGACGTTGTCCAGTACGGTTTCACATAAATAGTTGATACTGGTATAACAATACGCAATATTTGGGCCGTTTGAAACCTCTGAGACCATGATGCCGAGTTTTGTAATCAATATTTGCATATTGGTGATAAATGGATTTACAAATCCTCTTGCATAATTTTCACAAACACTTTTATAATAAGCCCTGACCGAGTTTTTGAAAATTTTTTCCTTGATTTTTGCATCAGCACCGGGAACTAATTTTATCATATGTATATCTCCTTGTTGATATTGCATCTAGAGCAATAATTCTATTCGTCAAATGTAGCCGAGTCACATTCTTGTCTTACATATTTGTCATAAGCGTCTTTGTAGCGTTGAATAAACTTGTTTCGCGTTATCTCCGGAGAGAGAATTTCTACATCGCGCGCAAGTTTGAAGAAATAGTTAATCGCCTGAACTTCAGTGCATTTAAACAAGTATGTATTTTTTTCTTCATTAAGAACCTCAAAATCGTTGGGGCGCATATAAAGTTGCCGATTAAAGCTTTCTACTCCTTTATCGGTGAACCTTACTTTTAATTCAATAACTTCTCCTGCTAAAAATTGGGGTTCTTTTTCCGAGACCATTTTGTCGATAGCCTCTCTGTCTGCTTTTGAAATAAAACCGCTCTTACTCAAGCTAATACGAGGATGATCTATTCTGGAAATTCGATAGCAAACCGCTCTTCTAGGCCGGGTTTCGTTGCTATCCTGTTTTACCTCCTCAGAATAACCAATTACATAGTTAAACATCCTTGTTTTATCTTGAATGATTTTATAAGGAACCAAATAAAATTTTCGAGTATAGGTTTCATTGCTGTTAGGATTAATCTTTTTTAAGATAGACATGCTCACACTCTTCTTTTGAGAAATCGCACTTTGAAGAATGTCCATGATATCTCTGAAATAGATTTGTTCGCGCTCAAACATTGGTTTTAATGCATATTCTTCAAAAACAGCTTTTAGATATGCTCCAATAGCATTGTTGTAGTAAATGTTTTCTGATGATTCTCTTAAGATTTCAACATTTTCTTTGTTAATTCTAAACTTGCGTCCTTCGCCCTTTTCGTAGCTACCAACCTTCGCTATAAGCTCTTTTTCATAAACATCAAGTATTTTAGATATATATAAATCAGTAGTTTTTTTGTCCATGGATTTGAATTCCTTGGACGAAAACATAGCCACAAGCTCTTCGTTCTTTTTCAGAAAACGTTGTGATATAGTTGCTTCTGCTTCTTGATAGAAATTAGTAAATATGCGATTTAAAAATCCAGCTAAATTATATTTGGCGCCATTGCTAAAGTTTTTAACGTCCTCGTCTATAACAAGCCACGCTGATGTTGAAAGATTAAGGTGTTGTTTCAACTCAGTTTCCAAATCCGCTATATAGAACCCCATATCTACCTCCGCTTATTTCTTGTAAATTTTATCGTTATCGTAAATCTAATCGTAGTGTATACGTAATTATATCACAAAAATATGCAAAATTCAACATCTACGATGATAATTCAGTTCTTTTTTATTATATCAAGTATCATTTGTGCTCCTAGTTTGAAAGCATATTCGAAGATAGCTGCTTCTGCGCGGCTCACGTATTCATCCCAGCAGTCGTGTAGCTTCTCATACAGTTCCTTTTGCTCTGCATTAAAGGTCTTATCTAAATCCTCGTGATGCCTGGCGATGTAGCCTAGCAGTTCCTTCATCTCTTTTGTGTTCGTTCTGCTGTCCTCTTGGGGCACGATATTTCCGTGCCATAGTTCTTTTATTATGTTCATTCTTATTACCTCCGGTAGCACAACACAATACCACACAAATTTCGTAAAGTCCAGACTTTTGGAGAAAGAAAAAACGACGATTTTACTCGTCGCTATTCTTTGTTTCAGGCAGTAAAGATTTTTGCCATTGTGTTTTGTCGTCCATGCTATAGTTCCTCAAGAAAATGCATAAAATAATATTGACAAAATCACGGTATCGTGATATAATATTAATGCAAGTAATTGAAAAAGGAGTTTTCCAATGCCTGTATTATCTCAATTTTACGGAATTATAATTAGAATGTACTTTTTGCAAAGTGAGCACAATCCTCCGCACATTCACGCAATCTACAACGAGGATGTTGCTGCTATAGATTTTATGACGGGTGAGGTTCTTGAAGGTCATCTTCCGCCCAAAGCTTTGAGCATGGTTAAGGAGTGGCTCGCGCTCCATAAGAACACCTTGATGGAGATTTGGAAGACACAAGAATTCAAGAAGATACCGCCGCTGGAATAAGGAGATTTACTATGTTTCACAAAATAAAAAACATTTCGGCTTTGCCGGATTTTAAGCTCTCGGCTCAGTTCTCCGAGGGAGTAACAAAAATTTACGACGTTAAGCCTTTGTTTGAGAAAATACCGTTCTTTGCTACGCTCAAGGATCAGCCCGAAGTCTTTGCTTCGGTAACCGTTGATGTCGGTGGCTACGGCATCGTTTGGAATGATGAGCTCGACCTTTCTTGTGATGAGCTTTGGGAGAACGGTGTGCAAGTTGATACCCCCTTCGACGGACTCCTGGCATTTAGTGACGCGACTGAACTTTGGGGACTTAACGAGAGCACTCTCCGCAAGGCAATCACCTACGGCAAGCTCGTGAACGGAGTTGACGTGTGCAAGTTTGGCAAGCAGTGGGTCGTGTCAATCGAAGCCATGAAACGCGAGTACGGCAACGCTGGGGATCGCGTATAATATCGAGCCGGTATTCTTTGTTTAGTGTTGACTAATTTTCGATCAGTGCAAGGCGCTTTTCATTGTCTTAGGCATAGTGATTTTTCACGATTGATCTTTGTATAAGGCTGATAAGATTTTTATCATCAAAAGCTCTTGCTTTTTCTTCGTTTTAGAGTTACAATACAGCAAACCAAGCGTATATTTCGTGCATATTTCTTAACACGGGTACGGTTTGTTAATGGGGGAGAAAAGTTCATTAACTTTCAATTTTCCATTTTCAACTGTCCACTGTCAAACCGTTTGCAAAGCAAAAACGGTTTGACCACATAACTGACCACAACGGGAATTGTTCTATACGGAAACAACGGAAACAATGTGCAAAATGGTGCGTTTTAGCGGAATATACGGACTATATGTAAACAAAAGTGTTGAAAAAACGAATAAAGGTCGCTTCGGGTACTGGAGGCCTGGAGTTCGAATCTCCACACTTCGACCAAAAAAGGAAAAGAGAGCCCTTGCGGTTCTCTTTTCTTTTTTTGCCGGTGTGGGTGATGAGAACTACATTCTTGCGCAGCAAGAAGGAGTTCGTTTTTCAAACGAAGCCGTCGAAAAGCTTGCTTTTCAGTGGCAAGTGCAGAAATTCTGCCCTAAAGGGCAGTACCTCCACACTTCGACCAAAAAGAGATAGGGTCGCCCTTGCGATGACCCTATCTCTTTTCCTTTTGGTCGATGTGTTGCTCGATTCGACTCCATTTGCGCCTTGCGCAAAGGAGTATTGCCGCTCGGGGGTTAATAAGTGCTAATTCCGCTTTTTGTACTACCGTAGCTTCCATCTCCTCGCCGGGCAAGATACCGCAAGCGGTATGCGCATATCCCTTACGAAGATCGACAAGCTTGCTTGTCAGGCGAAGTAAGAGGATATCTTCACCAAAGGTGAATACCTCCACACTTCGACCAAAAAGTGCATTTTGCACTAGAAAAACAGCCTATTTCGCAGGATTTAGGCTGTTTTTTCTTTGTTTTATTATAATCGGGAGAAGTCCTTTTTTATCCCTTATTCGAACATCAAGAAAAGTTCAGGATATTCTGATTGAAGCTAATGTGCTTGGAAAGCTTTACGCAGTAAACACAAAAAAATAGACTCGCCTAACCTTAAGGTCGCTAAAAATAGCGTTGCCCGTGGGTATGACAGAGTCTACGGATATAGTATAGCACAATTTTTGAAAGATGTCAATGGGGTATTTGACGATACGTTTTCCACCGATGTTTATCAAAAACTTGGCACTACACGCAGGAACAGTGATTTTTCCAAAAATCTGATGTACTCGGAGAGAGACTATAGCGAAGGCTTAAGTGCAGAAGACAAAGCAGTCGCAGACAAAGTCATCAAGAGCCTCAAGCAACAGAAGATGGCATCCACGTATGGTGTCAGAAATTTAGCAACATATACTGCAGATCGAATGAGCTAAGGTCGTGCTATACCGTAGGGAAACTTCATCCAAAAGAATACACGCCCAATAAGAAAAAACCGACGGCATAAGCCTCGGGTGCTAAAGGACAGTAAAATAGCCAATACGGAATAAAATCCATATTGACTATTTTTTATTGCACCGCCGCGTTCGGTGGTGAGTAAGTGCGCATTTCCTGATAGTTTTGAGTGATATGCTGTCTTCGACAGCGTGATATTTTTGCTACCGCAAAAGTGATATTACTCTGCAGGCAGAGCGGTTATATTCTATTCGCCCATAAACTTGCGTAGCAAATACCACTCGTCGCAAGACGAATATCACTGCGATGCAATATAACTCGCCGGGAGGCGAATAGAGTTGGCGTTGTGTCCTTAGGGACCCAACGCCTAAACCGTCGGTTTTTTATCTGAAAAATTAGCCGTTGTTCTGAAGGAACTGCTCAAGAGAGATCTTTCCGTCGTTAAGATCGGAGAGCTGATCGTTGTACTTATCAATGGTATGGCACGCGATGGAAACCATATACTTGAAAAGCTCCTCGCCAAGGAGGCTCTCTCTGAAGCTTGCGGTAAGTCTGAACATGATATGACCCTCATCAAGGTCGAAGTCAAAGCTACCGTCAGCAAGAACGTAGTTGATAACGCAGGTTGCAACAGCACCCTCAACGCGCTTGTCGGAGTTCATCTTGAAAGGAAGGAGCGAAAGAAGTCTTACAAGCTGTCTTTCCGCATCGATGATGATAAGGAAGTTCATGGGAAGATCGTCGCCGCCAACGCCGAACATGATCTTCAGCTCATCTTCCATTCTGTTATATTTCCAGCCAATATTATCAAGTGCTCTGCAAAGGGTGTTATATGCTTCCTTTGCATACATTAACTTTTTGCTATCTTCCATTTTTCTTACTCCTTTGTAAATTTAATGAAGTCCTCAAGCGACATTGCGTGCTTAACTACCATAAGAAGCTTGTCGTTATAATTATCAACGGTTGCGCAGGAAACGTAGAGCATATACTGGAATGCATCCTTGCCAACAAGGCTTTCTCTGAAGCTGGTGGTTAATCTGAAAATAATTGCGCCGCTTGCGAGATTATAGTCAAAGCTACCGTCAACCATATTATAGTTTGCTGCTGTAACTGCAACCGCGCCGAGAACTCTCTCCTCCTCCGGAACCTTGAAGGGGAGCTGGGAAAGAAGGGTAACAAGCTGCTTGTCAGCATCAACGCTGATTCTGATGTCAATAGGAAGGTCCTCTCCGTTTGCTCCGCACTCTATGCGAAGATTCTCATCATCTCTCTGATACTTCCAATCCTGGTCGTCAAGCATAGCACAGAGGGTGTTGAAGGCGTTCTGCGCCTGTTTCATTTCCTTTAAATCTGCCATTTGCCTATTTCTCCTTTAAATTAATTTACAAAACCGATCTTACTGCTCTTCTTCTCTGCGGCGAAGGAGAATTCCTTGTCGCTGATAGAACGCTCAAAATCGTCCTTGATCAAAATAATGTCGCCAATTTTCTCGAGCTGGCATCTCATAGAAGCCTTCGCCCACGTTCTCTCGAACAGGTTGCGAACGAATCTGGCATTACTGAATTCCTTAGAGGTTAAAACATGGTCGGG
Organism: Eubacteriales bacterium; assembly: GCA_045128515.1. Lineage (GTDB taxonomy): Bacteria > Bacillota > Clostridia > Oscillospirales > CAG-272 > UBA1740. The sequence continues at coordinate 42,708 of JBGVRO010000062.1, forward strand.
AATACTCATAAAGTATTCCTTTGCCGCATCAAGCATATCGTCGTTGTAGCCGAAGCGACCCTTAACCATAGATACGAATATATCGTAAAGCTGTTCTCTTGTAAAGTTGGGGAACTCAATTACGTAGGGCATTCTGCTGGCAAGACCTGCGTTGCCCTCCATAAGAGTATTCATATCATCTGTATAGCCCGCCATAATTACCACAAGGTCGGTGCGATGGTTCTCCATCTCGGCAATAAGAGTGTCAAGCGCCTCTCTGCCGTAATCACGGTCATTACCGTCACCGCGGTAAAGCGAATACGCCTCGTCGATAAACAGAACAGAGCCGTAGGCATCTCTGCAGATAGCCGCAGTCTTGGGAGCAGTCTCGCCTATATAACGGCCGCACAGGTCTCTGCCTGCAAACTCGTAGAAATTACCCACTCGGAGAATTCCCTTCTCCTTAAGGATCTTACCAACGATTCTTGCAACGGTGGTCTTACCTGTACCGGGGTTACCCACGAATCTCATATGTATACAGGGTATCTGAACGTCGGGACTGCGTCTTGCAAACTCGATCTGGGCGATGATCTCGTTGATCTTCGACTTGAATACCTCGCCGCCCACCATATTATCAAGCATATCGTAGCCCGAGATGGCAGAATCAAGAAGGCTTACGCATATCTGCGACGAATCGTCAAGGGTTATATTGGTATCGCTCTTGCCACCGCGTGCATTGGAAAGCTGTTTCTTATAAAGAAGCTCCTTAACGACCTTTCTGACGGTGTTGACACCGTAGAACTTTCCGTCTCTCTTTTCCTCTGCAATACGGCTATGGAAGCCCTGCCAAGCCTCGTCGGACATAGTAAATCCATATCTCTCAAGCTCGGTGTTGGCACAAGCCTGAAGCTCCTCCTTATCAAAGGGAGCAATAGAAACGGTACGGATAAACATAAGGTCATTAAGCGAAAGTCTGATCTTATTCAAAACCTCCTTGTCCACGAAGGGAACGCGGAAGATGATGATAGATTCGGACATATGCTTGGAGATCTCAACAAGTAATTTCTTGAAGGAACGGCTGTTCGTCTTATTGATCCACTCGCTGATGTCAATGCAGATGATCTTGATGCTGTTCTTTCTTGAGAATCTGAAATGATTTGATACGGATTCGAACAGATCGTCACCGTCGCCCTTAGGCGCAGGAAGTGTCTCCTCGACCACACCATCGACAGAAGAAACGCCGTTAATGTTAAGCGACTTCAAAAGATTTTCAAGGGCGGAAAGATATGTAGTAAGTCCGTAACCGTCGTTTACGGAGAACAGATATGCCTGATAGGAAAGAATATCGAAGGTCTTGTTCTTAATGATCTGGGGAGCGATGTCCACGATCTCCTTGGCAAGAGCCTTGAATTCCTCTGCGCCGACAAGCTTGTCAATCTCATCAAGCGCCTTCTCCATACCCGACGCATCCTTTGTCTCGGTGCTCTCGCCGGGCTCGCTATTCTGCTTCGGCTGTTCGGCAGGCTTCTTCTCCGGTTCGGAAGAGACCTCGTCCTTGGCTACGTGAGTCTTGATAAGCAGAACGCTGTTGTCATCTGCAAGAGAATAATGCTCGCAGAATATCTTGCGAATCTGAGCGACGATGGTGTCTGCACTGTCGCTACCCTTAACGTTAAGAACAAACTCGGTAATGCCGGAATCCTCAACCTCAAGCTTACCTGCAAACTTATCACCAACGACCTTTATAAGATAGTCAACGGGAAGGATGTCATCCTCGCGGTGAGAAAGCACCCAAGAGCCCGAAAGTGATATAACTAATTTGACCATTTTCTGCTACCTCTCATTTTTCCTTGAAAAAATATCTCTACATTGTACATTATAACATTTTTATTGCCAAAAAGCAAGGTATTTTTATACATTTTTACAACAAACAGGCTGCTCCTGGTGTATACCAAGGCAGCCTGCGCAATAATTATTTGATTTTACTCTTCCATCGCTCTCTTTTTGATGATCTTAAATCCGTTCTTTGAGAGCAGCCAATAAGCATCGTCGAGGAGCTGATAATCATACTTGATAACGTCGTTTTCCGCTTCGGAATTACCGTCACGGGCGGTGAGCATCTGTCTATATTCCACAAGTCCGTCAAAGGTGGTAAGATTTCCGTGTCGTCTGACAGAATAGTTTCTTCCGTTGGAATGCTTAAGCTTACCATCGACAACGATCTTCTCATTCATGATCTGGTCACAGCTTGAAGGAATCATTCCTCGGCTTATCATAAAGGAGTTCCAACGCTGATGCTCGTGGATAGCCATATTTCTGCGGCGCGAGCTCTTAAACTTAAGTCCGTACTGCAGGATGCGTTTGCCGTTTATAGCAAATGAATAGCCGGCGTCTACGGGCATATCGTCGGAAGCATATATTTTAAGATATTCCGCCTCACCGATCTCGGGGATACCTTCGTTACCCTTCACAGGACAGTAATCAAGTCCCATAAGATTAAGCTTTGAACGAAGGCTCAGACAAGCGTAAAGGCTGGAATCCCTCTCCATCTGGGACTTTTCCTTATACCACTTTTCATAGGATTCCTCATAGCTTTCAACAAAGTAAGCCTCGTTGATTTTTGACTTATCCTTCTCGTGAGTAACCTTGTACTCAAGATCATAGGTTTCGTTACGCATCTGCGCCATCTTGTAAAGCTTGCTTCTGGTGATCTTTTCAATATCGTAAATGCAATCGTTCTCGTTGCCTATGAAATAACAGCCCTTTTCCTCAAGGAGAGTCTGCTCCTTATGCCATTTTCTGACCTTAACGAATATCGCGAGATTATGAAGATCCCATTCCTTGCGCTTTTCAACAAGCTTCTGCGCCATATCAAGGTTCTCAAGATCGCTGCCGAAGGCGATTATGATGAAATTGGCATCGAGAGGATTCCTTGACACAATACCGCGGATCTCATTATAGAAATCCTTGCTGTTTATATCAAGAAGGAATGGATATTCCTCTGCAGGAAGGCTGGGCAAAGGAAGATAGGGATTATCCTTGCTACGAGGATCTATTCCGCTACACTCGTGCTTGAAGCGGTAGTAGCTGTGGTTAAGATTCTTGTTGTTCTCAGCAGGGTCCTTATCAAAGATGAAATACTTTACGGGCTTAAGCACGGGGTCGCCCTCGCCCTTTGTAAGGAACTGATTATTCGCAACAGAGGTAAGGAATATCTGCTGATTGGTTTTGCCAAAGCCGATAAGACAAACGTTAATATCCACACCGTCCTTAACGAGGGAGCTATTGTAATCCACCTGCTTTTCATTCATGAATTTAGCAAAGGGATAACGGTCTACGAAATCAACGGCGATCTTCTGATATTTATTCACATAGTGAATACAGCCATAGCCGCTTGATATAATGTCCTCATAAATAGCCTGGTATCTGGGATCTCCGAATACGAATACCTTAAGACAGAGAAACAGCTTATTCTTCGTATTTTCGTCTGCCGCCTCGATCTCGTCGATCACGGCGGTGCAAAGCTGAATATTTTTCTCCTCGTCACCGGTATTGATAATATAGATCTGTTCCTTATCAAGATCGATCTTCTTTTCGTGCAGAAGAAGATCTCTCAGCTGGCCTTCAGGATTTTCGGTCGAAATATATGGTATGCGATTCAGATAGAACCTGTCGCCGTCCTCATCGGAAATGTTATCAATAATAAACTTGCTTCTCTTTTTGTCGCTGTTATAAATGGCTATGCTCTGAGGATTGTTGCCGAAGATATAAAGCTTATCCTCTGTGGTGTCGAAGGCTATTTTCTTCTGATTTTTCACCCAGATGCGCTGAATAAAGAGAGAGAAGGTGAATATCGCGGCTGTTACGCCAATAAGGAGATATGCTCCGTATACCGTCCATTCATACAACGGATTAACGCGCATCAGACCCTCCATATCCTTAAAATCATATTTAAGCACCACAAGGTTTATCATTCTGTTAACGGAAAGATAAATCGAACCCATAACGCCCTTGCCTGCATATATATGTCCCATCATAACAAGGAAGAACGTGGTGATATAAACAGCCAAGTACTTGATCTTTTTAAATTCCTTGAGATAGTTGATCATCTCCTTTGGACTCTTATTAACGAGGCCTCTGCAGAAATAAAATATTTCAACCAGATATGCAACTATAAATAATGCTGTCAGAATATAGTAAATCAATTTATTTTTCCTCCTCCGAGATTATTTTTTTGCCGTCGGAAAACGCCCGACCAACCTTCTCGCCAAAGCTCCAATAAGCGTGACTGACACTGTCGTAAATAATTGGATCAAGCTTTTTTGCATCGACCCTGCCGTTTTCATCAAGAACGCCTTCGTCTGCCGAAACGTTTACTATCTCACCGATGCAGATGCCGTCCTCGTTGAATTTAAGCAGCTTACATTCAACGGTCATGGGAAGCTCGTCGATTATGGGAGCATTCACAAGGTCGCTTTTTGTAGCATGGAAGCCTGCTTTGTCAAATTTGTCAGGGCAGTCATTTGCAGACACGATACCTACGTAATCGGCTGCTGTTACCGTAGAGGTGGTAGCAAAGCTTATAGTAAACGCGCCGCTTTTCTTTATATTGTCGGTGGTCTTATGATCGTCTGCAAGACAGACCATGACAAGGTTGGTGTCATATATGCCTCCCCACGCAGCATTCATCGCATTGGGAACGCCGTTTTCGTCATAGCTACCTACGATAAGCACAGGCATGGGATAAAGCCAGGTTTTTGCTCCAAAATTCTTACGCATAATCTACTGTCCTCTATAAAAAGTATTGCAAATACATTATAGCAAATAGGATCGCTATTTGCAAGAAGAAAACAAAAAAAGCTGCTCCATGTTTTCAAAGCAGCTTTTTTCATAGATATAGGCTAACGGAGTTATTCTCCGACAGCCTTATTGGTAAACATAATTTTGATAAGTCTGAGAAGCGAAGGGTTCTTCATCTCGGTCTTTCCCTCGCCAAAATGCATCACCTTTTTGCCATCGTTATATGTGTTCCAAATCGGCTGATTTTCGCCATTAGGATTGCCATTTTTAGCGAAATTGCAAAGATAAGTTGTCATTTGGTCGGAAATTTCATAATCCTTCTGCTCGAACGGGCGCCATCCATTCTCTAAGGTACCGAACCAATACCACAGATCTGCGCTGTGCCATGCACCGCAGTTATCACCGGGGAGCATACGGTCAAAGTGGTAAATATATCTTTGGGGCAAAATTTTCGAGCACCACTTTTTTCCAAGAGAATAGAGAACGGGAGGTGCCATATCATGACTGTTTGCGCCAATGATATAAGAAATCTGCTTCGGACCTACACCGTCCACAACAAAATGACCGTCCTTAACGGGAGTGGTTGACATAACACCGCCCTTGACCTCCCTTTTTGCACTCTGCCATTCGGCAAAGAGCTTTTCGGGTGAAACCTGACGGAACTCATCAAGAGTAGAGCACCCAAGGCGCTTCATAACCTCCTGCCAGAAGGGATAAACCTTCTCAGGCGTGGACATAAGCATATTGCCCATACCGCATCCGCTGGACATAACAGCGCCGCGAAAGAGACCCTCGCTGAGAGGAGACAGGCACTGCTGCTGAACGCTCATAGCACCTGCGCTCTGACCCATAATAGTGACCTTTTCGGGATCACCGCCAAAGGATGCAATGTTATCGTGCACCCATTTGATCGCACAAAGCTGATCGTAAAGACCGTAGTTGCCGCAATGACCTGCCTCCTCAGTAAGCTCGGGAAGGCAAAGGAAGCCCATCGGGCCAAGACGGTAGTTGATAGTTACAGCCACAACACCCTTGGTAGGCCATACAGGATCGTCAAAGTGCTTCTCGTGACCGCATCCACCTGTATATCCACCACCGTGAATATATACGATTACAGGTAATTTGCTTATATCCGTAGCATCGTCGGGAGTCCACACGTTAAGGAACAAGCAATCCTCGCTATAAGTATAGGTTGCGCCCTTACGGAACTCGTTGTAATAGAAAATCTTCTTAAGGTTTTCTTCTTCGTTGTAAAAGGCTCTGGGCTGATAGGAGCAATGACCGTATTTTGTCGCGTCATATATTCCCTTCCACTCTGTCACCTGCTTGGGGTATTCCCATCTGCCTGCAGTGGCATAGCGAATTCCCTTAAAGGCTGTTACACCTGTCAGACGACATGAGGTGCCCTGAATTTCACCGCAAGGTGTCTTAATTATTTTTTCCATATTTATGACCCATCTTTCATAAAAGATTTTTGGTCGGTAGATCTACCGTTTTTAATTACTCCTCGATCGCGGGAGCTTCTTCCTTGCTTGCAGCCTTAAATGCTGCCATTTTTTCGCGAATCTCGGGAGTGATATTCCAAACGAACTTAAATGCCGCCCAAGAGCCGAGAATGAAGAGTGCGGGAGCAAGAACGCAAAGGATCTTGAAGCCGAATACAGTTGCATCACCCTGCACCTCAAGCTTAGGGTTATATCCGATCCAATCAAGCGCAAAGAAGCTGAAGCCAAGACCGACGGTCTGACCGATTCGACGGGCAAGGTTGAAGGTTCCGTAAATAGATCCCTCGGTACGCTTGCCTGTAAGATACTCGTTGTAGTCGATAGCCTCACCTACAAGGCCCCACTGCATCTGAATGGAAACCATAGCCATACCCGAGCCTGTACCGAGAATAACACCGTGAACGAGAGGATTTACATCCATAAAGAGATGCATTACGAAGAGAAGTCCGCAGATAGCACCGCCCACAAGAAGAGTGTAACGGATAATCTTTTCAAGACCGAACTTCTTACACAGGAAGGGAACGCCAACCATCGCGCCTACCATAAAGGGTGCGGAAAGCACGGAAGCAATGGTCTTATATGTAACGTCATTGTAAACTGCATCATACATATACATACTGATATTTTCTGCAAGATACTGCATAGTACAGATGCATACGCCGTGGATACAAAGAGCAATAAATGCGCGGTTCTTCTTAACTACGTCAAGAATGTCGGTAAGCTTAATATCATCAGCCTTGGTTTCCTCGTTAACGATCTGACGCTCCTCTGTAAGAGCATAATGAAGCAGACAAACTACGAAGCCACCGATAGCACAAGCAACACCTGTGATCATATAGCCTGCGGAATTGGTATCGCCAAACATACCGATGATAACAGGACCGATCATACCGGGGATCATATTACCGAACATAGATCCAACACCTCTTGCAGATGAGAGAGACGCACGCTCGGTGTCGTTGGTAGACATAGCGGAGAGAAGCGAGCCCATGGGAATATTGAACATCGTGTAGGACGCCTCGTAAAGGATCTTGAAGGAGAAGAGTGCTACGAGCAGAGGAATTCCGTCAAGAAGAGTGGGCACTGTCCAAAGTGCTATCGCAGTAACAGCAAGGAGAGGAGTTGCGCGGAGAAGCCAAGGACGGAATTTACCTCTCTTGTTCTTATTGCGTGCAAACGCCTTATCCATAATTGCACCCATAATGGGGTCGTTAATTGCGTCCCAAATGGTCCAGATAATAGTAAGCACACCCATTACGCTTGCCTTTACTCCAAGTACGTTGGTACAGTACATAGAGAATATGCTTGCCATAAGTGCGAAGGTCATACAGCCACCGAAGTCACCGAACATATAGCCAAGCCAATGCTTGGTAGTAAGGCCACCCTTAGCCACTTTGTTTTTAGTCTTAAGTATAATATTTCGCCTTTCTTTATTCTTGCTTAATAATTATATCACACTAATATCCATTTGTCAAATTAAATAAAAAGGTCGGATGCCGTAAGACATCCGACCAAAATACGTATTGATTATACGAGAAGGTTGGTCTGGCTTTCTTCATCGAAGAAGTGCATAACCTTACCCTCGAAGGTAACGTAAATAGTTGTTCCCTGAACGAGGGACTTTCTCTGCTCATCGGTAAGAGAAACGGTGGGAATACGAACGATAAGCTTATCACCGTTGTTAGTAACAACGTGAAGATGAAGCTCGCTACCCATCATCTCGTTAACGAGAATGTCGCAGGAAATAGCATCCTTGTCACCTGCATTAGCAAGAACAAAGTGCTCGGGACGAACGCCGAGAATAACCTCTCTGGATCCAACACCCTTTGCTTTAAGAGCAGGTGCCTTATCACCGGTAACCTCGATCTTAGCGCCGTAGGGAGTTACGTAATACTTGCCGCCCTCGCAAACGAGGTTGGTCTTGAAGGTATTCATCTTGGGAGCGCCGATGAACTCTGCAACGAAGAGGTTACAGGGCATATCGAATACCTCAGTAGGAGTACCTACCTGCTGGATGATACCGTCCTTCATAATAACGATACGGTCACCAAGAGTCATAGCCTCGGTCTGGTCGTGAGTAACGTAGATGAAGGTGGTGTCGATCTTCTTACGGAGAAGAATGATCTCTGCTCTCATCTGGTTACGAAGCTTGGCATCAAGGTTGGAAAGAGGTTCGTCCATAAGGAATACCTTGGAATCACGAACCATCGCACGTCCGATAGCAACTCTCTGACGCTGACCGCCGGAAAGAGCTCTGGGCTTTCTGGTAAGATACTCGGTAATGCCGAGGATCTCAGCCGCCTCGGTAACCTTCTTATAAACCTCATCCTGAGGAACCTTCTTAAGACGAAGGGAGAACGCCATGTTCTCAAATACGGTGAGGTGAGGATAAAGCGCATAGTTCTGGAATACCATGGCGATATCTCTGTCACGGGGCTGAAGATCGTTTACAACAACACCGTCAATCTCAACTGTACCGCCGGAAATATCCTCGAGACCTGCGATCATACGGAGAGTGGTAGACTTACCGCATCCCGAAGGACCTACGAAAACGATGAATTCCTTATCAGCGATATCAAGGTTGAAGTTATCAACCGCAAGAGTGTTCTTGCCGTATATTTTCTTTACATTAGTTAATTTTACACTAGCCATTATTTATTCTCCTTATCCTTTTACTGCACCACCGGTAACACCCTCAACGTAGTATTTCTGCAATGCAAGGAATACCGCGGTAACGGGAACTGAAACTGTAACACCTGCTGCACAGAATCTTGTATACATTTCGCTGGGGTTTGAAGCCTGAAGCCATCCCCACATACCAACCGCTACGTTCTTACCAAGATCATCTCCTGCAGCCAAGAATCTTGCGAGCATGAAGTCACCCCAGGGTGCCATAAAGCCCATAAGAATGGTGTAGATGATAATAGGCTTGGAAAGAGGCATAATAACCTTGTAGAATACCTGCCAACGGGTTGCACCGTCAATTCGTGCAGCCTCGTCAAGGCTCTTGGAAATAGTATCAAAGAAGCCCTTGGATACGTAGTATCCCATACCTGAGGATGCGCAATAAACGATGATCAGTCCGACGGGTGCGTTAGAATGTGTAATTCCCAAATCTCCGAATACCTTATAAATAAGAATCATGGTAAGGAAGCCGGGGAACATACCAAGGATAAGCATGAAGTTCATAAGAAGCTTTCTGCCCTTGAATCTAAGACGTGAAAGCGTATAGGACATTGACAGAACGAAGAAGGTCTGCAAAACCGCGGTAGCTACACCCATCAGAAGGGTGTTACCGAACCAAGTGGGGAAATTAGTCTTAGTAAAGAGATAAACGTAATTTCCAATACCCCATTCCTTAGGTAACATATAGTCAACACGTCCTGTGCTCTCCATTCTGAGAGACTCGAAAACGATACCGAAATAAGGGAATATCCAAATAAAGGTCATGCAGATAAGCACTATGTAAACAAGTGTGTTGGATATAGTTCTGCTCGCCCTTGCGCCAAGGCCGGACTTTTTAATAGAAGACGTATTATTCTTTTTCATTAGCCAAAGTCCTCCTCATTCTTAGTAGACGGAATTGCGTTATAGACGATAAGCGAAAGCACTGCAACAACAACAAATATAAGAATACCGAGCGCCGATGCAAGATAGTATCTCGCGCCCGAACCACTACCCGTACTCAACTTAAAGAGCCATGTGATAAGCAGGTCGGTATGACCGGGCACCAAGCCCTCAAGGCTTGGGATATTCATACCCGGTATAGGCTTTCCACCACCGGTCAGCAAGTATATAACGTTGAAGTTGTTAAGGTTACCTACAAAGCTGGTAAGAAGGTAGGGACCTGTTACGAAGAGCATATAAGGAAGGGTGATCTTTGTAAACTGCTGGAAGCCGTTAGCACCGTCGATACAAGCAGACTCGTAAAGATCGGCAGGAATATTCATAAGAATACCTGTAGCCATAAGCATTACGTAAGGAATACCTATCCAAATATTAATTACAATAACCATAAGTCTGGAAACCCATTGAATATCCCAAAGAGTATTTGTATTGTTTGCTCTAAGGAAATCTCTAATCGCAGGAATGTTGTTATATACAAACGATCCGATAAATCCGTTGAAGTCAAACATCTTGGAGATATAAAGAAGGGACACGAACTGAGGAATTGCAATGGTCATAACCAGAACGGTACGCCAGAATTTCTTCATCTTAATTCCCTTCTTATTGATCATAATAGCAACCAACATACCAAGGAAGTAGTTTGTGAAGGTTGCGCATACAGACCAGATAAGTGTCCATACAAGAAGCTCTCCGAAGGCAACGCCTATGCCGCCCTCACCGAAGTTAAGAAGGTCGGCAAGGTTCTTAAATCCAACCCACTCATACAGCTGGCTGGTACCGTTAAGCATACCCTTTGAACCCATAACGTCACTGTAGTTAGTGAAGGCGATAAGGATCATAAAGATCATGGGAAGAACGGTGAACATAAGAATACCGAGAAGGGAGGGAGTAAGAAGAGTCTTATGGAACTGATCGTCAAGAAGCGACTTAAGGTCATCCTTGCCGCTCTTGATCTTCTTACCGCTTGCAGTAATGTCCATACAGATACGGCACTGCTTTACCTGCATTCTCCAAGTGAAGATGAATGCAACGATAAAGATAACTGCGAGAAGCGCGTTGAAGAGAACTCTGGTAGAGTCCTCACCGGGAAGTGTAACGAATACGTCCAGATCAGGATCGTATACGTTAGCCTGCTGCTGGAAATCACCTACGGTGTTGCTGTCACCGAGACCGAACCAGTTAACACTCTTAAGCCAGTTTGCACCGCTCTGAATACGGTAGTTAGGCAGCTGTGTAACAGGGTCTACGCTTGTAGGGATCGCAAACATATACACGAAGAAGGCAACCTCAAAAAGAAGGAAAAGAATTCCTCGTGCGATCTGACCGTAATAAAGGTTACCGAATCCGAAGATAAGGAAGGAAAGCTTTACAGCCCAGTTACCCTTAACAAAGGTCATAATGATATCTAAAAATCCATCCTTGATACGGATGGCTGCATCCTTTACGATGGCAAAGAATTTAACGAAAAGGCCAACGAACCAACCGGGGATGGCACAGAAAAATTCTTTTGCATCATAAAGAAATCTTTGAAGCTTGTTCAGCTTCAAGTATTCCAATGAGTTTAATTTTTTCATAAATCAAAATATAAACCGAGTTTATATAACTCCTTTTTATAATGAAAGGCATTGTTAGTCGATACACAAGGCATATGTTGTCCTTGTATGCCGGCTAACAATGCCTTTTTGTCTGTCGGGTGAGCCCGAAGGCCCACCCGAAGAACAATTAGCTATTGAATTTTAATTCACACTAAAAATTAGTTAGCGGGAACGAGCTCAACGGTAGCGTTATGAGTGCCCTCTTCCCAAGTAAGCTTAATGAAGTACTTACCTGCGGTCTCAACAACGATGTTGCCGGGCTCATCTGCGCCGTCCATAAGTCTTGCATAGTAACCGGAAGCGGTCTCACCGGTCTTCTCGTTAGCAACACCAACCTGAACGTTCCAAGCCTTACCCTGACGAAGCTTGAACTGATCATCGGTAGTGATGTCATATGCCTTAAGAGTCTGCCATACGTTCTTAGAAAGCTCTTCCATCTCAAGGTCTACCTTCCACTCAGTGCCGTTGATAGAACCGATTACGGACCAAGCTCTGAGCTCCTCATCAGTCATCTTGAAGAGGCCGTTGATAGTTTCGGTGTAAGTATTAAGAGCAAGCTGAAGGTCCTCGTCAGAGTTTGCATTCTTGGACTCACCGCCAAGAAGCTTAGCGATATCCCACCAAGAACCGTGGATATTGCCCTGAGGAATAGCGTACTGGTTCTGAAGCGCAAGAGCTGCAAGAGATGCGTTAGCCTTTACGTCAGGGTCGTTCTGAGCCTCAAGGTTAGAGGGACCCCACTGGAACTCGTTGTATCTATCAAGCTGGCACTCAGTGTTAGTAAGGTACTGAGCAAGCTTGTGGAGCATAGAGAGCTTCTGAGAGTCAGCCTGAGGCTTAACACCCATAAGCTTGTTACCGGAGAAGGAAGCAAGGTGATAGGACTCACCGTCAACAGTGAAGGAAGGAAGATCGGTTACACCAAAGTTCTCACCGAAAGCCTCTTCAGCAGTGTTAGCATTCCAGATACCGGTGATAACGATACCAGCCTTCTCGAATTCGCTAGAAGTGTTAACGTACTTCTCAGACTTAGTAACGATCTGCATACCCTTCATAGCAACGAGACCTGCTGCAGAATTGTAGGTATCCTTAACACCGGTGAACTTACCGTTCTCGTTCATAGTCCAGTTGTTAACACAGCCGGTAGCCATGAAGAAGGAAGCGGTGTACCAAGCGTTCTCAAGCTCGAAGCAAACATACTTGTCTGCAGCCTCACAATCAGCAACGATCTGTGCAAGATCGTCGGGATTGGTAACTACGCTGGTATCATAATACATGTAGTAACCGTTGTCAGAAGTAAGGGGGTACGCATAAAGAGTACCTGCAACGGATGCAGCGGAAACAGAAATAGCGTCGTTAGCAGCCTTAACGTTTGCGGTAGCCTGCTGACCGGGGATTGCAAGAGCATCAGCCTGAACAAGACGAGCGAGCTGGTCCTGTGCAAAGCAGTAGATGTCAGGAGCAAGTGCAACGTCGGCAAGAACCTGAGAAGCAGCGTCTGCCTCAGAAACGCCGGATACCTCGAAGGTATACTTAGCATCGTAATCGGGGTTTGCAGCAAGGAATTCAGCGATCTGTTCTTCAGCAAGTGCCTTTGCACCTTCCTTCTCAGATACCCAAACCTTTACAACCTCTTTCTTAGGGCCATTATTGCCCTGATCGCCCTGGTTGCCCTGGTTGCCGTTAGGCTTACATGCTACGAAGCAAGAAAGAAGCATAACGAGAACAAGAACGAGAGATAAGATCTTACTCATTTTCATTAGAGTAAATCCTCCTTTGATATAAAATTTTTATTGCGTTTTCGCGCATAGAGATTATAACACTTTTATACATTTTTGTCAACATCAAATGTCCGGTAATTGTTAAAATCAGCAAAATGCACAAATCACCCTGCGTTTTTTTAACATTCCGGCAAGGTGATTTGTTACTATTTTATAAAACTAATGTTAATCTAACGTTAGAGCAAAACAGCTTCGGGCGAGGTTACCATTGTAAGACCTTAAAGCGTGCCATTTTACTCCGCTTTAGACAGTATTTTATCCTCGATTCACAACGCACAGATTCAGCACTACTATAAATAATTTAGGTAACGAAAATTTAGGCTCGATGAACCATGGTAGTAGTGAGCATTCCAAAAATCCAATGACGCAATTCAAACACAAATTCAAAAGCCAAAGATCGACGATAAACATTAGTTTTGTTGTTTTTTTGTAGGTTTTTGTAAAGTTTTATTTACTTTATTTGAGAATTACACTGGTTTGACCGTCGATAGTGAGCATAGTTCCTTCAAGGGTTGCTGCTCCTACTCCGACGTAATCGCAAATCTGTGAGGGGGTGTATCCATCAAGAGCCTTGCACTGACTGAGGTCGATAGTAATAGACTCAATGGAGTTGTTGTGCATAATTACAAGGGACTCCTCTCCATACTCAACCAAAAATCCTGCGACGTTTTTATTATCAGTGGTAACGATGCTGTAATCACCGCGAGCAATAGCAGAATACTTATTACGCACAGAGATCAGCTTCGTGTAATGATTAAGCATGCTTGCCTCGTCCTGCAGCTGGGTCTGCACGTTGGTCAATATCTGACCGTGTGCCGGGTACGTCGTACCCTCGGGATCTTCAATGGTATCACCGTCGCCCCAAAGCATTGCAAGTCTACGGTTAGCATCGGTGCTTGCTCCGCCTCTTGATCCTCTGATGCCAATTTCCTCTCCATAATAAATGAAGTGAGAGCCGGGAGAAAGAAGATAAAGATTAGCAAGCATCTTCATCTGTTCGGGATATGCAAACGCACCTGCAATTCTATCCTGGTCGTGATTTGAGAGGAACTGAATAGGCATACCGTTGGGATTCGCCGCCTGAACCTTTTCCTGATATCTTACAACGTAGCTAAGGAAAGCTCCGAGATCTCTTCCCTTTGCTGCGGTCGCAGCCGAGCTTTCAGGTCCGGACATAGCAAAATTGAAGCAATTCATAGCATCGTAATAGCTAAGGATCTCGCTTTCAGCAGACCAGCACTCACCTACGCAGTAAATATCGGGCGAATATGCTTTAAGCTCGCCCATATACCATTTCCAGAAATCAACCGATGCTTCGGTATCGCCATAATAAATGTACTTAACGGCATCAAATCTGAATCCGTCAACGCCAAGGTCGAGATAATACTTTGCTACGTTAAGCATTTCCTGCTTGACTGCGGGATTATCGTAATTAAGCTCGGGCATTCCGCCTGTAAAGTTACATTCGTAATAATAGTTACAACCGGATATCTTCTGATAGGTTCTGCCACCTACCTGCTCTCCGGCAGGAACGCAGGAGTAGTAATTGTAATACTTGTTAGAGGTATCACCGCTTCGTCTTGCCTTTCTGAACTCAACGAACCAGGGGTGACTGTCGGAGGTGTGATTGACAACAAGGTCGAGAATGACCTTAACGTTACGCTCGTGGCAAAGAGCAAGAAGCTCCTTAAGATCATCCTCTGTACCAAACTTCGGGTCTACCTTATAATAATCGGTGGTATCATACTTGTGATATGTAGGCGATACGAAGATGGGAGAAAGCCAGATTCCCTGTATACCAAGGTCGTTTCCGCTGTTTATATCACCGTCATTGAGATAATCGATACGGTTAATAATGCCCTTGAGATCGCCAATACCGTCTCCATTAGAGTCGGAGAATGAGCCGACGAATATCTGATAAAACGTTCTGTAATTATCGTCAATAGGGTCAACTACCTTTTCCGGCTTCTTGTTGAATAATGAGCATGAAGCCATATTGAAGATCATTGTTATTAAAAGTAATATAGCCGCAGTAGAAACGGCAATAGCTCTTGCAATTCTCGGTGATCTTTTATTCTCACCTATACATGTTTTTGTGTTATTCATTTTTTACTCCTTTACAGAATTAAGCATTGCATCGTCAACGCTTCCCCAAGCACCGCCGTTAGCCTTTACGTATATGCCAACTACGATAGAATCACCCTCGGTGTAACTAAATTCAGGGATAAGCGAGGTGTGCCACTCATCATGGGCAGTAAAGCTTGCGTCTGCCTTATATACGATTGCTCCGTTAATTTTTACGTAAATATAGGCTTCATAATCGGTACAATCTCCGCCCATAGTAGACATGGAGAATTTATACACGCCACTCTTAAGCCCCAAAATCTCTTGCTCGAGAGTAAACTCAACGGGATTTGAGGTATTGCCCCAGAAGTGATAGTGCTTCGTTCCGGTCAAACTATCGGTAACCTTGTCCATAACCTTAAGCTCATCGAACTTATGAATGGCAGTAGCGTTCCAACCACCGCCTGTCGTATCATCCTCAAAGCTCCAATTCTCTACGTAGTTATATTCAACCATAGAAACGTAGCAGACTGCTTCCATTCCGCCCGCCGTGCCGAGAATCGTGTACTTGGCAGGACCGCTGTTTTTCATTTTATTATAATCAACGTTATGCCATACAACGTCGACCTGCTGCTTCGAGTTGTCATTCATGATGGAATTTACCTTGCTCGGAAGGACTATCTTATCATTAAGATCTATGATAAGATTCGTATCCTCTATGGCATCGGGCTTTACCTTCACGGTATTGCCCTTTCTCACAAGGCCAAACACCTTAAGCGACTCGCGCGCCTTGCCGTTTTCATCAAAGAATGCCTGATTGTCAACCGAGCATCCTCCGTACCATTGACCAGCGTCATCAGGATCGTACTCACCGGCATAGGATGATGCCCAACCTGAGCCGTATTTTTCCCATATCGCAGAGTTCTCCTCCCAGCTTTCTCCGCCAACCGAGATCCACGTTCCTTCCCAGTAGCAGATACCAATACAATTATTCATTTTATTGACAGCCGTGTCGGTCAGCTCTCTGATATGGTTTGCCTGTCCCTGCTCGGTAAAGGGATATTCCTTAACACCGTCGGTTCCTGTATTACCGTAAAAATCGGTATCCTCAAGAGTATTAACGTATGCCGTCTCGATGATCATGGTCTTCTTGCCGTATTTATCCGCCACCTTATTAAGCACCGTTGCAAGATTTTCAAGCGTACCGTGCCATGCAGGGTAATAGGATGATGCAAATACGTCATAATCTACTTTATAATAATCGAGATTTGCGCTATAGCTCTCAAAATTAGTTACTTTTTCGGGGTTTGTAAAGTGAACGGCAACCAGAGCTTTTGGACAAACCTCGCGAACCGCCTTTGATCCGGCAGACATAAGCTTTGTTATCTTTGCCCAACCGCCAATCGCAGCGCTCGATTCACCGCACATAGCTCCGTTTGTTTCGTTGCCTATCTGCACCATTCCGATGTCAACGCCTGCATCGACAAGCTCTTCAAGGCAATTCTTCGTATAATCGTAAAGCGCATCGCACTTTCTATCTATACTCATATACTCCCAATCCTTCGGAGCCATCTGCTTTGCAGGATCAGCCCAGAAGTCGGAGTAATGGAAGTTGACGAGCAGCTTCATGCCGTATTTTGTGGCGCGCTTACCAACCTCGATAGCGTTCTCAAGATCGCAATTTCCGCCACCGTATCCGTTGCCTTCCTTATCAAAAGGATCGTTCCAAATGCGAACTCTGATATAATTAACTCCGTTTTCGCTGAGGATCTTATAGACGTCCTTTTCCTTTCCCTTATGGTCGTAATACTTTACGCCGCTCGCCTCAAGCGAAGGAACGCAGGATGCATCCATACCCATGATAAAATCCTTGGGCATGTTCTCAACCTTATCAACGTAAAGGGTCTTGGAGCTTTTGACCTTTTTACAGGATGCGAAACAAAGCAAAAGCATTACCGACAAAATTAAGAATATGAAGATTTTTGCGTATTTTTTCATAAGCAACTCCATTCTACTGTTAGATCAGATGTATAACGTATTATTTGCGTATTAAAATTGTAACACTTTTGTTCAAAAAAATCAATAACACATTCTTACCAAAAATTAGATGTTAGTTTTGTTAGATATATCCATAAAGAAAAATAAAAGCGAGTTAGATTTAAAGCCAAGTGGCTGGACAAAAATCACAAAAAGCATTTTTTGTTTTTTCAAAAAAGATAGGATTTTTTTGTGTTAAAATGCGTATTTTGACTATTATACTTTACATTTTGTCTGATTATCATACCATTTTTAGGACCGCAGCATTTTGATTCGCCAAAATATCTTTTCACATTTTTTGTTTGACGTTAATCTTGGATTTGACACAGCAGGATATAAATTTGTGTTTTTTGTGCATTTTAGATAAAATTCGGTTTTATTTTTATTTATTTTTTTCTTTTTTTATTTCCAATAAAGAGTTGATTTTATCTATTAATTATGTTAAAATGTATTCGGTATAGTTTTGCTATTAATATTAATTGTATATTTTAGGCTCTTTTATCGAGCCACAGAGCAAAGGAACGCGCAATGATCTACGATTTACAAAAAGCTGATATATGGAAGCGCGCATCAGCAGCGCTGCTTGATTTTATACTTACCGTTATACTTGCCACCGGTTTTGTTTTTGTTCTTTCACTTATAGTGGGATTTCAGGGATATTCCGATCAGTACGAAGCCCGTCAGGATGTATTTGAAAGCAAGTACGGTGTTAACTTTGATGAAATAGATACTATTGAGAAATACGAGGCTCTCCCCGAGGAACAAAAAGCAATATTTGACGTTGCCTTTGGAGAGTTTGCTAAAGATGATGAGGCAATATACCTTTACAACATGCTTTTCAATCTCACCATTCTCACGATCTCCATCGGTATTCTTCTTGCTTTCGCGGTGCTTGAGTTCATCGTTCCGCTTCTTTTGAAGAATGGACAAACCATCGGTAAAAAGGTGTTCGGTATTGCGGTTATGCGCCTTGATCACGTGAAGGTAACAGCACCCTTCATCTTTACCAGAAATATTCTCGGTAAATATACCGTAGAAACTATGATTCCCGTTCTTCTCATTATCTTGATCGTGTTTAATCTTGTTGGAGTTATGGGTCCGGTTGTTATTCTTTTGGTCCTCCTCAGCAATATCATTATGATGATCGCAACGAAAACCAACTCCGGTATTCACGATATGCTTGCCAGCACGGTTGTTGTTGACCTTGCAAGCCAGATGATATTCGACAGTCCCGAGGCTGTGCTTGAATACAAGACAAAGATCCACGAAGAAGAAGTTAAGCAAGCAAAATATTTCTAATTTAATACCTTAAGTAATTCAGAACTTTATCCGGCAAATATCCTATCTTATTTTTCATCTCGCGTTATCCCCTTTGGGTTACGATATTTATTTTTTCTTAAAGAAAGGAAGATATATGAAAGTCGAATTGCAAAATCTCACCAAAATCTTCCCCAGCAGAAACAAGAAGTCCGGTGAAGAAGTAAAGGCGGTTAACAACTTTACCTTTACTATTCCTGACGGCCAGCTCGTTGGTCTTCTCGGTCCTTCCGGTTGCGGTAAGTCCACCACTCTTTATATGATTAGTGGTCTTCAGCAGCCCTCTGGCGGAAAAATTCTCTTCGGAGATGACGACGTAACTGATTTACCTGCTGAGAGCAGAGGCGTTGGTCTGGTGTTCCAGAACTATGCGCTCTACCCCCACATGACGGTAAAGCAGAACATCCTTTTCCCCTTG
Source organism: Eubacteriales bacterium (assembly GCA_045128515.1). Taxonomy (GTDB): domain Bacteria; phylum Bacillota; class Clostridia; order Oscillospirales; family CAG-272; genus UBA1740. The sequence continues at coordinate 61,831 of JBGVRO010000062.1, forward strand.
CAGAACCTTAAGGGTCCTGATAAGATGACAAAGGAAGCTATGCTCGAGAGAGCATACGAGGCAGCAAGACTTGTACAGATCGACGAGCTTATGGACAGAAAGCCCAGCGAGCTTTCCGGCGGTCAGCAGCAGAGAGTTGCTATTGCCAGAGCGCTTGTTAAGATGCCCAGAGTTCTCCTTCTCGACGAGCCCCTCTCCAACCTTGACGCACGTCTGCGTCTTCAGACCCGTGAGGAGATCAGAAGAATTCAGAGAGAGACCAAGATCACTACCGTATTCGTAACACACGACCAGGAAGAGGCTATGTCCATCTCCGATATGATCGTTGTAATGAAGCTCGGTGTTGTTCAGCAGGTTGGTAAGCCCCAGGAGGTTTATGACAACCCTGTTAACCTCTTTGTTGCAAAGTTCCTCGGTACTCCTCCCATCAACGTATTTGAAGGTAGAGTTGTTGGCGAGAAGCTTTACATTGGTCAGACCGCAGTTCTCGACACTCCCGGTGTGGCAGACCGTGAGGTATTCATCGGTATCCGTCCCGAGGCATTTATCCTTGACGAGAACGGTCCTCTTACCTGTCAGGTTAGTGGCGTTGAGGTAATGGGTCGTGACGTAAGCATCGTTTCCACAAACGAGAATTCTATCAACCCTGTTATTCGTTCTATCATCAACTCGGATGCCAACATCAACCCAGCGGCTACCGAGGTTAGCTATTCTCTTAAGCCTCACAAGGTATTTATCTTCGACAAGGAAACCGAAGAAAGAATTTACTTCGAGGTGTAAGCTATGGCAAATGAATCTAGTGCTACCAAATCTTATTTTTGGTACAATTTAGGAAAAAAAGCAAACGCATTTGCTAAAAAGGTCAAGTTTGACCAGTGGAAGGGCTGGGTTTATCTCGCTCCTGCAATCGTTCTGCTTATGATATTCACCGTTTGGCCTATTTTCAACACCGTTCGTATGTCTCTCCTCGAGGGCTACACCACTATGAAAGAGGTTAACGGCGCAATATTCAAGGTTGGTATTGGCAACTTCAAGAGAGTTCTTGATTACCCCGGTTTCATCACTTGCTTGAAGAACACCATGCTTCTGACTGTTCTTACAGTTCCGATTTCCACATTCCTTGCACTTCTTATTGCAGTTTGTCTTAACTCTATCAAGGCTCTTTCCAGAACCCTTCAGACAATCTTCTTCCTCCCCTACGTTACCAACTCCATCGCGATAGGCATGGTATTCGCTGCAATGTTCAATATGATCATCGGCGGTAGCGATCGTCCCGACTCTGTTGGTATCGTAAACAACGTGCTTGAGGCTCTCGGCTTTGAATACGTTAACTGGATGAACGCAGGCTCGGAGTACTGGGCAAACATTGTCGTTATGACGGTTTACATCGTATGGAACGCTCTTCCCTTCAAGATCCTCATCCTTCTCGGCGGTCTTCAGTCTGTAAACAAGCAGTACTATGACGCAGCTAAGGTTGACGGTACAAGCAGAGCAAGAGTATTCACAAGAATTACCGTTCCGCTTCTCTCTCCCATGATCGCATACGTTGTTATCACCGGCTTTATCGGTGGATTCAAGGAGTACTCCTCCATCGTCGGCGTATTCGGTGAGAGCATGGGTCCTGTTGGAAACGACAAGGCGCTTGACACCATGGTAGGATTTATCTACCGTGCTATCGGTAACCAGGAGGGTACTGCATCCGCTGCGGCTCTTATCCTGTTCGCCATTATCTTTGTTGTTACGATGATTAACCTCTACGTAAGCAAAAAGAAGACTCATTATTAAGGAGGTGCCGAAATGTCTGAAATCAAAGTTATGAAACAGAAGGATATGCAGCAGGTAACGGCACAGCAGAGAGTTGTTAAGGTTGTTGTAAGAGCAATAACATACGCTTTCCTTCTCCTGATGGCACTTATTATCATCTTCCCCTTCTATTGGATGATCATTTCATCTCTTAAGACTGTTGAAGAGTACAGACTTGCCATCCCCACACTTTTCCCCAAGTATATTGACTGGAGAAACTACATTCAGGTATTCACTAACGAAGACCTTCTTCTTGGTCGTCTGTTTGCGAACACTCTTTACGTTGGTGTTGTTTCTACTATTCTTTCGCTTGTTATCACCGTTCTCTCGGCGTTTGCATTCGCACGTCTTGAGTTCAAGGGCAAGAACGCGCTCTTTGCATTCCTTCTTGCAACCATGATGATCCCCGGCGAGTTGTTCACTATCACCAACTTCCAGACAGTATATAACTTCGGTTGGAGAAACACCTTCACCGTACTTATCGTTCCCTTCCTGGTAAGTGTATTCTACATCTACCTCCTCCGTCAGAACTTCCTTCAGATCCCCAACGAGCTTTACCTCGCGGCGAAGGTTGACGGAACCAACGACCTTAAATATCTTTGGAAGGTTATGATCCCCCTTTCACTCCCCAACCTTATTTCCATTACCATTCTTAAGATGATGGGCTCCTGGAACTCTTACATGTGGCCCAGACTCGTTGCAAACGATGCAGCGCACAGACTTATTACAAACGGTCTTCGTACAGCCTTCACCGACGCGTCGGGTAACACCGATATTCCCGTACAGATGGCTGCGGTTGCGCTTGTATCTCTCCCTCTCTTCCTCGTATTCGTATTCCTTCGTAAGTACATTATGAAGGGCGTATCGAGAAGCGGTATTAAGGGTTAATCTGTGTGTCAAAAGGACATACTATTAATAAAAAAATAAAAGAAAAGGATGAAAACACAATGAAAAGAATCATCGCAACTCTCCTCCTCTGTGTTGTCCTTGTTACCGGCATGCTTACATCTCTTACGAGCTGTAATATCATCGGTGGCAATCAGGGAAACAACGGCGGCAACAACACTGCTTTTGAGATTCCCGAGGGCGGCTTCGACACCGAGAAACCTGTAACCATCAAGTTCTATCACTCGATGGGTGCAAACCTTCAGGAAGTTCTCAATGATGCTATCAAGGAGTTCAACAAGCTCTACCCCAACATCACCATTGAGCACGAGTCCTACGGCGATTACAACGGCGTTCGTGACCAGATCAAGACCGAGATCGCAGTTGGCGGTCAGCCCCACATTGCATACTGCTATCCTGACCACATCGCTCTCTACAACGAGGCAGGCGCAGTTCAGACTCTTGACGATCTTATCGCAAGCACCATCGAGATCACCCGTGCAGACGGTTCTACCGAGATCCTTGGTTACACTCAGGATCAGCTTAACGACTTTATCCAGGGATACTACAACGAGGGTAAGGCTTTCGGTGACAACCTGATGTACTCTCTCCCCATCTCCAAGTCTACCGAGGTTCTTTATTACAATAAGACCTTCTTCGAGGCAAACAAGCTTAAGGTTCCCACCACTTGGGAAGAAATGGCAGAGGTTTGTGAGCAGATCAAGACAATTGATCCCAAGTGCATTCCTCTCGGCTACGACTCCGAGTCCAACTGGTTCATCACCATGTGCGAGCAGTACGGTTCTCCCTACACCTCCGCAACCGGTGACAACTTCCTCTTCGACAACTATACCAACCGTAACTTCGTAAAGATGTTCAGAGAGTGGTATCAGAAGAAGTGGGTTACCACCGAGGCTCTTTCCGGCGGTTACACCTCCGCACTCTTCACCGGTGAGTCCAGCTCCTCCGCAAACAGCACCGTTGAGGCAGGTACTCGTTGCTACATGTGTATCGGTTCTACCGGTGGTGCTACCTACCAGCAGCCCACCAGCACAAACGGTGTTTACGAGTTCGAGGTTGGTATCACCTCTATTCCTCAGGTAAATCCCGAGCAGCCCAAGGTTATTTCTCAGGGTCCCTCTGTTACTATCTTCAAGAAGAGCAATCCTCAGGAAGTTGTTGCTACCTGGCTCTTCGCTAAGTACCTTACCACCAACGTTGATTTCCAGGCTCGTATGTCCATGACTAACGGTTACGCTCCCGTAATTAAGTCTGTTACCGAGAACGAGATCTACGCTAACTTCCTTGCATCCGCTTCCACCGAGAACATCCAGGCTTATGCTGTTAAGGTTGCTCTTGAGCAGGAAAAGGCATACTACGTATCTCCCGCATTCAACGGTTCCTCCGTTGCTCGTGACGAGGTTGGTCTTCTTATCCAGAAGTGCTTCACTCTTGAGGCTGCAGACATCGACGCTGCTATCAAGAAGGCGTTCGAGGAGAGCGTAGCTGAGTGTAAGTATCAGTCCGGTCAGTAATTTTTATCTATTCTACAATAATTATAAGAAAGTGAAGCTATGAAGAACATTTTTTCTAGATTGATTTCACTGCTTCTCCTTCTTTGCATCGTAATTGGTTGCGTTTCCTCCTGCGATCTCATCCCAAAGCCCGACGACGGCAACGATGAGCAGCAGGGTGGAAACGAAACTACTCACGTAGACTACGTCAGCCAGGTTAAGCTTGACCTTGACTCGCCTACTATGAAGCAGGAAGTTACCATGAAGATGCATATCGACGGAGACACAACCCACCTTAAGGTTCCTTACACCGTTGACACAAACGGATATATTAAGGCAAGATATCTTGCGGTTAATACTCCCGAGTCCACAGGTAAGATCGAGGAGTGGGGCAAGGCAGCTTCCAGATTTACTGAAGAAAAGCTGACCAATGCACACAAGATCATCGTTGAGAGTGACAGCGAGAGTTGGAACTTCGACGGTAACGGCAGATACCTTGTTTGGGTATGGTATCAGCCCAGCGAGGGTGCGGAGTTCCGTAACCTCAACATTGAGCTTCTCCAGGAAGGTCTTGCAGTTGGTTCTAAGGCGAGCAGCACCCGTTACGGTGACATCGCTGTAAAGGCAATTGCTCAGGCAACCAGCGAAAAGCTTTACATCTTCTCTAACAAGACTGACCCCGACTTCCCCTATGGTGCAGCGCAGAGCGTAACTCTTAAGGAGCTTCGCACCAACACTGCAGAATACTCGGGTCAGAAGGTTTCTGTTGAGGGTGTTGTAACCTACAACAGCAACTACACCGTTTACATCGAAGCATACGATGCAGAGAGCGATCTCTACTACGGTATGCAGGTATTCTACGGCTACAACTCCTCTCTCCACTCAGTGCTTGCACAGGGTAACAGAGTTCGTGTTGTTGGCGTAGTAAGCGATTTCCACGGCACATGGCAGATTTCCGGCTTGGAATACAACCCCATGAAGCCTAACGATCCCGCAAATACCGCAAAGCTTGAGGGTGGCGTTGGCGTCTCCTTCAACGAGATCACCATGGACAAGTTCTACAGCGACGTAACTGTTTCTATGGGCGAAAACGAGAATGGCGAGATTGAGGAGCAGACCTTCAAGTTCACCAGACTCTGTGTTTCTACCGCAGTTGCAATGAAGAATCTTCAGGTTATTGACGTTTACACCACCAAGAACGGTGACAGCGCAGGCGCAATGACCCTTACCTGTAAGGTCGAAGGTTCCAGCAAAACTATTGACATCAGAACCGAGGTTCTGAAAAATGCCGAAGGTAAGCTTATTACCGAAGAGTACTTTATGTACAAAACCATTGACGTTCAGGGTCTTATCGACTACTTCGATCTCAATGACACCGGTAACGGTACTTATCAGATCAAGGTTTATACCTTGAATGACGTAACTGTTCACTAATTATTCACCTTATTCACCATTAATTTGATCTTCAAAAATTTTAATATAAGGAGAAAAAAATGAAAAAGATTATTTCTTTAATCCTCATCGCCATTCTCTGCCTTGGTGTTCTCACCAGCTGCGCACAGCTTGGCGGCGTCGTTGACAGCATCAAGGACAAGCTTGGTATGGGCGGCGAACAGCCTGCAGAAGGCCCCTCTCTTGATGATGCAGCTTCTTTCCTTCACAAGATCTACAAGGATAAGAAGGAAACTACAAGAACTGACTTCGACGTTGTTGCAGTTGTTGCAATTGACGGCGTTAAGTTCCCTGTAGCTTGGACCTCTGACAACGATAAGGTTGTTATCAGAGAGAGCACCAAGACCGGTTACTACACCGTTGATCTCCCCGACGTAAACAATGAGGAGTTCAGCTACACTCTTACCGCTACCATTTCTAATGCAGACGGCGAGACTGCAAGCAAGTCTTACACCTTTAAGGTTCCCGTAATCGACAACTCCGGTATCACCTCTACTCCCGTTGAAGGCGTAGCTTACAAGCTCTTCCTCCTTCAGGGCAACGAGAACAGAAGATACTACGCGCTCAACAATACTCAGAATAACGAAAACAAGTTCATCAACACCACCCTTAATCCTAAGGATGGCGCTGAGTTCTTCGTAGAAAAGGTTGACGGCGGCTACAAGGTTTACACCGAAGTAAACGGCGTTAAGAATTACATCTACGTAAACGTTACCAGAACCGAGTCTGAAGACGGTACTGTTAAGTACTCCAAGTTCATTGGCTTCTCCACCGAGGAAGGCACTGTTCTTACTTACAGCGAAAAGATGGGCGGCACTTGGACCGCTACAATTCATGAAATGGTTTGGGGTATCGGTACTTACAACTCCTTCACCACCATCTCCGTATCTGAAGGCTCTTACTTCACTCCCGAAAAGGTTGGCTCCAGCCAGTTCGTAATGCAGTTCATCACTGCTGAATACGCAAACACTCTTGAGGAAGATAAGCTTCCCGATTCTCCCAGCGATGCTGAGGGTATTCTTAACCAGCTCTACGGTCTTGCAGACGGCGAGCAGGCAATAGGTTCCTTCACTCTTACCGGTAAGATCACCGCTCTTGATAACTACAACAACCCCACTATCGTTGTTGAAGGCTTCGAGAACATGCCCGTATACTGCTACAGACTTTCTGTAGAGAACAAGGTTGGCGACACCATTACCGTTACCGCTACTACAATGAAGAACTACGGTGGTACATACGAGTTCATGAACTGTACTCTTGTTAGCGGTGGCAACCAGGGCGGCAACGAAGGTGACGACGGTGAGACCAGCGAGAATGCTGTTCTCGACCTTATGGGTAATGCAAATCTCGTTAGCGGCTCCGGCGAGCAGAACGTATTTGCAGCAAACGGCATCACCTTCACTAACGACAAGGCATCCTCTACCTCTGCTCTTACTGTTCAGGCTTCCTATGCTCAGAGAGCATATGCAGGTTCTACCATTAAGATCGAGTATCCCGGTATGACCAAGATTGTTATCACATTCGACGACTACTCTCCCGATGGAACAAAGAACTACATGTCCGGTATGGACGGTATGGTTGTTGAGGGTGCTACATTCTCTCGTAACAACGATGTTCTTACTATCATCTTCGCAGCAGCTACTGACGTATTCCAGTCTACCAGCCTTACTTCTCAGGTTCGTATCGAGAAGATCGAAGTTTTCACCGGTGAGGTTGAGACTCCCGATACTCCCGTTGATCCCAAGCCCGAGACTCCCGCATACACCGCTCCCGTAGCAGGTCAGGCATATGATCTCTACATGGAGCTTCCTACCGGCAAGGTTTACTTTGCAGGTTCTATGTCCGGCGACTACCTCGCAACTACTACTGATGCTGCTGCATCCGTTAAGATCTTCTTCGAGGAAGTTACCGGTGGCTATCACATTTACTTCATGAACGGCGATGTTAAGACCTACATCACCGCTGCTGCATACCTTAAGTCTAACGGCTATGCAGGCTGTCACTTCTCCACCACCACCGATACTCCTACTCTCGCTTGGACCTACGACACAACCTACGGTATCATCGAGATCTACGACGAGGTAGAGGGTAAGTCCGATACATTCTTTGCAGGTACTTACGGCACCTATTCTACCGTAAGCCTTTCCGGTGCATACTACAAGGATCAGATCGCTTCCGGTACTCAGTACCCCGCAAGACTTGAGCTTGCTGAAGGCGGTAACCAGGGCGGCAACACCCCTGTTGATCCTCAGCCTCCCGTTCACCAGCACACCTTCGTAGAGGGCAAGTGTGAGTGCGGCGAGTCCGATCCTAACTACGTTGCTCCCGAAACTCCCGTTGAGGGTCAGTGGCAGGTTACCACCGAGCTCAAGACCGGTGACCACGTTCTTATCGGTAACCCCGCATACGGCAAGCTTCTTTCTGCAGAGAAGGTTAGTGCAAGCTCCTACTATAATAAGGGCGTTAACTATTCCGCAGATAACTTCGACAACGTTACTGACGCTGAGATCTGGGTTGTAACCGTTAACGATGACGGATCTTACACCTTCACCTCTCTTACCGGCGACGTTCTTGCTCTTGCAGCAAGCTACTCTTCTCTTAACGTTACCGGCGAGCACAAGACCTGGTCTCTTACCGATAAGGGTGACAATCTCTTCCTTCTTAAGAACATTGGTCGCGGCCTCTACCTTGAGTGGTACTCTTCCAAGGACAACTGGTCTACCTACTCTGCAGGCAACACAACCGAGTACTATCTCTCCTTCTATGTTAAGTCCGCAGGCGGCTCTGACACTCCCGTTGAGCCTCCCGTACACGAGCATACCTTCGTAGAGGGTAAGTGCGAGTGCGGCGAAGAGGATCCTAACTACGTTCCTCCCGTTGTAGAGCCTGATACTCCCGTAGTAAGCGGCAACTCTGCTGACTTCGGTTCTATCGTTCTTCCTTCCACCAAGCCTACCGGTGACTCTTCTTATACCGGTACTTACACCACCGAAGATGGTTGGGTAACTACCAACTCTGCTATTCAGTGCGGTGGTACCACTGATATGAACCCCCAGTTCACCGTTATTGGTTCTGATACCTCCAGCAAAGCAGTTTGCATGAACGGTAAGGTTGGCGCTGCAGGTACTATTACCTCTCCCACTCTCAACGGTGGCATTTCTAAGCTTACTATCAAGTATACAAAGATGTTCACTGATACTAAGCTTTCTGCAACTGTTACTATCACCGATGTTACTACCGGTGCTACTTACACTAAGCAGATTTCTGTTGAGCTTCCTAAGGATGAGAAGTATCAGGTTTACACCTTTGAGTGGACTCTCGATGCTCCCATCTCCGGCGATTTCAAGATTGAGATTGTTAACGATTGTCCTAATCAGGCAACCGGCAACAAGGACCGTATGACTGTTCTCGACATTATTTGGGAATAATCTAACGAATTTTAGTTTAATATATTAATCTTATATTAATAAGTGACCGCACCCTTCGGGGTGCGGTTTTCTTTTTGGATTTTGATAAAATACCGAGTCCACTTTCGTACTATTTCTGCTTTCGTTGATATTTGTATAATATATATAATTAATTGTAGAGTATTTAAATTTAGTATTGATTATTTCTCGAAAAGATGATATAATGGTATTGTAGAAAAATGCGCAAAAGGGGTTTTTATGAAAAAATTAACGAAGATTTTGGCGGCTATATTGCTGATATTCGTTCTGCTATTTAACACCGTTTCCTGCGATATTTTGCTTGGTACGGGCGGTGGCGGACAGCAGGTAGAAAAGGACGAGAACTTTTACATTGATGCTCCGCTTACAGTAGAGCTTAAGGTTGGCGAAAGCTATACGGTAAAATTGATTAAGGGCGAGGATCTTGTCGGCGAGGTTGTCTGGACAAGCAGCAGCACCTGTGCATCGGTTGAGGGTGGCGTTGTTACAGCGCTCAGCGACGGTGTTGCGGTTATTAAAGCTACGCTTGGTAACAAGACCGATCGTGTTATTATTAACGTAACCGATCCCAACGCATCTGATGATAACGATACCGAAGACGAGGAATACGTATTTGGTTCGGAATATCCCTGCATCACTATTGCAGAGGCACTTGAAATTGCAGAGGGTTACACGAGTGCCGCATCTGGTGAAATATATTATGTAATAGGTAGAGTAACCGAGATCGTCAGCGCGTCAAACGGCAGAATGTATATTGAAGATGATAGCGGCTCGATCTACGTATACAAGAGCGACTACAACGGCGGTGAAAGTATTTCATCCACCGATCTTGCAGTAGACGATATTATTGTTATCGGCGGAACTCTGCGCAACTACAAGGGCACACTTGAGATCGATCAGGGTACTGTATACAATCACTACACCCCCGGTGTTGACACTCCTACAAAGCCCGATCAGGGTGGAAACAGCGGTGGAAACGGTGGCAATGGCGGAAGCGGTGGTGACGGTGAGGACGTTGTTATCCCCGGTACGGATGATCCTATCACAAGCGACCCCTACGTAAACGTTAACGAGAACGAATTCTACGCAAATTATACCCCTGCTATAAGCTATATGGATGCTTATTACAGATCAAAGCACAATCTTATGTCGGGTAGTATTGCAGAGCAGGATCAGGCGCCTACTATCTCGGCATATCAACCTAAATCGGGTGGCAAATATATAAGAAATAACGTTTATATATTCTCCGAGGACGGCAACACATATTACGTTGTGGATTGCTACGGAGAGATTGCCTTTGAGATTTACAAGGGCGGTGCATACGTTATTCTCGAGGAGGTTGCGGCATACGTATTCGCCTTTGGCGAGCCTCCTGCAAACCATTCGGCATCGAAGGACACAAGGCCTAGCTCCAGCTCTTGGGGCAAATACTTAAGAGTAAACAATACTAAGTTCAGCGGAAGCACCTCAAAATACCCCTATGAACCCGAGCTTCCCCGTATTTCGGGATGCGGCGGTGATCTTACCTACTACGAAATGGACATTGGAACCACCGGTACGGACTGTGATCCCAGCTACCCCATTAAGGATTATAACAATGGAAGTTCAATAACCCGAGGCGCGGCGAGAATCGTGTATTCCTGCAAGGACAGAAACGGCAACAAAATCATTGACCTTGATGAAAGATACGTGTTCTACACCTACAACCACTACAATGATTTCCAGGAATACCTGAATTACGAAGGCGGTTGGGGCGAGATGTTCGGTAACGTTACGGGTGGCGGTACTCTCTCCAGCAAATACAACTACAACCCCACTCCCTACGTTCAGGTAACACATGCTTCCATTAAAACAGCAAGAGTTATAAGTGTGGTATATTACTATATCCCCAAAAACGAGCTTGTTGCATAAATTTTTGATAAAAAAAGACGAAAATCCAACGCTGCGTACCCTAAAGGACAGTTTTGATGGATATGTTAAACTGACAGGCTAATAACATTATTTACATTCCGATCATTTTATGGTATAATTCAAATTGGGTATAAAACTAATCGACAAACTTGAATTTTTTAGAGTAAAGGAGCATTTATATGAGATTAGATGGATATGGTTTATTCGTAAATGATATGGCGACAATGATTAGATTCTACAGAGATGTACTTGGCTTCGAAATTAAGGAAAATGAAAACACTGA
>JBGVRO010000063.1:0-28379 GCA_045128515.1 Eubacteriales bacterium
GGGTCTGAAATCAGGAAGATGAAGATGGTCAAAATCAAAATCAAAATTGCATTTTTCTGCGATTTTAACCGTATTACTGATAGCATCCTTATAGGTAGCAAAGAGGACCTTCATCTCCTCCGTACTTTTAAAATAGAACTCGTCGGTTTCAAAACCAAGAGGTCTGCCGTCACTGACGAGAGTATTCATCTGAATACACATAAGAGTTGCCTGAGTATCGGCATCTGCGCGCTCAAGATAATGAACGTCGTTTGTCGCAACGAGAGGAATACCTAACTTTTCGCTGATCAGCTTTAAGCCGTAGTTGGCGCGTCGTTCGTCATCAAGACCGTGATTTTGTATTTCAAGATAAAAATCTTCGCCAAATATTTCCTTAAGTTCAAGAGCTGCAGCCTCTGCCTCGGGCATACTTCCTGCGAGAATAGCCTGAGGTATCTTACCTGCAATACATGCGGAAAGCGCCACAAGTCCTTCGCTGTGTGCACGAAGAAGCTCCATATCTACACGTGGCTTTGAATAAAAGCCATCAATGAAGCTCATTGAAACCATATACGAAAGATTTTTATAACCAATTTCATTTTTACAAAGAAGGATAAGATGATTGCCGGATACATCAGCTCTTCCCTCCTTACTGTGTCGGGAGCGTGAGGCAACGTAGACCTCGCAGCCAATAATAGGCTTAACTCCCTTCGCCTTAAGTGATTGATAAAATTCAACAGCGCCATACATTACGCCGTGATCGGTAATAGCAACAGCATCCTGACCGAGGGCTAATGCCTTATCGGCTATGGAAGAAATTCTTGTTGCGCCGTCAAGCAAGCTGTATTCTGTATGGAGATGTAAATGTACGAATTCTCCCATAATTCTGTCACCTTTCTAAAATTTATTTGTCATCGGTCCAGCCTAAAAGCTCGGCACCGATCTCCTCAAGTCTTTTTAATCTGTGTGATAAGCCCGATTTAGATATAGACGGATTGAATTTAACAGCAAGAGCCGCCAGCGGTAGCTCAGGATATTCAAGTCTCATCCTTGCAGTTTCCTCAAGCTCCTCGGGCAAGGAGGATAAAAGCTGCAGCTCATTTAACTGTGTGATGATCCTAAGCTGTCTTTCGGAAGCAGCCGTCATCTTAAAATAATTATTTGTTACACAGTTAAGGTATCTTTGAGTCTCTCTACGCGCAAGAGTTGTAATCTTTCTCTCGATCACGTCGAAAACGATTTTATTAAGTCCTGCGTGGCCATAGAAATTCTCAATATCCTCGCCACGTCTAAAATAAATAACCTTGTTGCCGCGTCTGTTGTAAATACGCGGAGTCATAGAAAAATCTGCAAGTATCGGTGCGAATATCTCGGTACGTTCACCAAGGGTAAATTCAAGAGCATACTGCTTCTCCGGATCTGACAGTCTACCTGCAGCAAGAAAAACTCCACGCAGGAATGAAGAGAGACAACTTCTGCACTTTAACACAACAAGATGACCAACCTCAGCCTCTTTAATCTGATCAATTTCTCCGATATATTTTGCGGCAGAAGGCGATTCAAAGGATAAATAAATATTTCTTCCGCCCTTTGACGATCGAAAGATCTCTGCAGTCTTACCGTAAAACTCGTGGATCAATTTTGAAACGAACTCGGCATATTCCTGCTTTTCGAGTGAAAGGATGATCTTCCTATCCTCCACCTTACCCTTCGCAAAAAGCACACCCGAAAGCAAGGCTCTTCTGCAACAAGAGGATCTATAGCTATATTCAATTATTTCCTGCTTCTGTTCAGCTGAAACCGACATAAATCCTCCTTAAACGATTTCTACTTCCTTTTCGAGTAGAATTTTATACCTCTCATAAACTTTTTCTATAACAAGATTTGACAGGTCAATATAATCCTTTGACGTAGCTCCGCCATTATTTATTATGAATCCTGCGTGTTTTGTCGAAATTTGTGCACCGCCAACGGAATACCCCTTAAGACCACAATCGTCTATCAGCTTGGCTGCAAATAAACCGTTGCCGAGTCTTTTAAAAGCACTGCCGAGCGATGGCTTATCTGTTGGTTGAGTTTGCATCCTGATCCTACGGCATCTATCAATTTCTTTTTTTATTGAATCATAATCGGATTTTTCAAGTAAAAGCCTTGCAGAAAGAATAACCAGACCACCATCCTTGAATTTCGAATGGCGATAAGAAAATTCAATATCATCTGCCTTAACAGTTATGATACTACGACTTTTTACGTCAAAGCAATCAACGCTGATTACTCGGTCTCCAATTTCATATCCAAACGCTCCGGCATTTCCAAATAGAGCACCACCTATGCTTCCCGGTATTCCAGATAATCCCTCGATACCGCTGAGCTCTGCTTTACACAGTACATTACATAGATAAGGCAAGGAAATTCCGCAGTGTGCTGTAACAACGTTATGATCTATCGAGAAACCATTTAAACGATCGGTACGAATAATGACTCCATCATAGAAATCATCTGTAATCAGAACATTTGACATTCTGCCAAGGATTTTATATCTTATTTTATGGTCAATCAAAAAATTCAAGAGCAAAATCAGTTTGTGAATGCTGTTTGGATATGTTATCACAAACGCATTAGGACCAATTTTGATAGTTGAAATTTCCGCAAGACAATAATCCTCTTTATATTCAACGTCATTCATTTTGAGAAAGTTAAGTATTTCTCTATGCATGAATGCTCCTTACAAACTAAAGATAATCCTTTCTCTCCTTTAGCATATCCCTTGCCGCCTCACGCTGTGAGTCGGTAACGTCGATACCACCGAGAATTCTCGAAAGCTCAGCAATTCTGCCATCATCATCAAGTTCTCTGACACTAGTTTCGGTAGCACCGTTAATATCGGACTTGCTGATAAGAAAATGAACGTCTCCAAGAGAAGCGATCTGCGCACTGTGAGTAACACAGAAAAGCTGTGTGTTTTTAGAAAGACTAAGCATTTTAATACCGATCTTTCTTGCGGTTTTGCCCGAAACACCTGTATCGATCTCATCGTATATCACGGTAGGAATACCGTCCTTATCGGCAATTACACTCTTCAAAGCAAGCATAATTCTCGACATCTCACCGCCTGATGCGATCTTTGACAAGGGTTGTGGCTCTGCGCCTCTGTTCGCGCTGATGTAAAACTCAACGTTATCAGAACCGTCTTTATTAAGCAGTTTTTCGCCGCCCTCAAAGCTTTCCTTTATAGATGCAAAGAACACTACCTTGGGCATATCAAGGAACTCTAGTGTTTCCTTTACCTGCTCTTCAAGGCTCTTTGCAGCCTTTACTCTTATTTCATGAAGCTTATCCGCAAGCGCAAGAGCGTTGATATACGCCTCCTTCTCCTTAGCGGTCAGCTTTTTGATCATTTCATCAGAATTTTCAAGCGCTTCATATTCTGCAAATGCTTTATCACGGAATGCAAGAATATCATCAATTGTTAAGCCGTATTTTCGCTTTAACCTTGAAATCTTATCAAGTCTTGACTCAATCTCGTTAAGAGTTCCCGTAGGATCCTCGTCTATTTCAGAAAGAACGGCATAAACCTCCTCTGAAATATCGTTAACCTGATAAAGCATATCACGAAGTCTCTCTGCATATCCAGCATAATCGGGCACAACGTCAACAAGCTGGGACAAAGCGGTTACACTTCTATCAAGAAGATATGATACGCTTCCTCTTTCGCTCCCTTTAAGAGCCTTAAAAACAAACTCGGAGTTCTTTGTAATCTTCTCGCTATTCTTGATCTTAACCTTCTTATCGACAAGCTCTTCTTCCTCTCCACTATGAAGTGCAGCGGAATCAATGTCCTTTATCTGATATGCAAGAATCTCCTTTATTCTCTCTCCCTCGTGAGCCTTCTTAATAAGCTCATTTTTCTCTCTGCGAGCATCCTCAAGAATAGTATATGCTGCTCTGTATTCCTCAAGCAGAGATCCGCAACCTGCGTAAACGTCAATAAGCTCAAGGTGATTTCTTGAGTTTACAAGATTCGCGGTATCGCTCTGACCGTGAACACTTACAAGATAAGGCATTGCGCTCTTAAGCACGGCAAGGCTGATGCTCCTGCCGTTAAGCATTATCTTATTTTTACCATCAGCACCTATTGTACGCTGAATTAAAATCGTACCGTCATCATCTGCCTTGATACCAAGCTCGCCAAGCTTTTCAAGCGTATATTCTGACATATCTCCAAACAGTCCGCTTACCATGGCATAGGGCTCACCGTGACGAATAAGCTCACGCTCTGCCTTTGCACCGAGAAGAAGGTTTATACTGTCAATAATAACCGATTTGCCTGCTCCTGTCTCACCTGTAAGCACCATAAATCCGGGAGTAAAATCAAAGTCAACGCTCTTGATAACGGCTATATTTTCTATATGCAACGAAAGTAGCATTATATTTCTCCAAAGGTTGTAATTCTTTTATCTGATACCAAAGATTTCTCTAAGTTCCTTCTCAAGTCTGAGAGCACCCTCGCTGGTTTTTACCACAAGAAGAATCGTATCGTCACCTGCTACAGATCCAACAATATCCTCACGCTTTAAGGAATCAAAGCACACCGCAATCGCGTTTGCCATACCGGAATATGTTCTTACCACAACTATATGTCCTGCAGCCTCAACTCTTATAACAGCATCGGTTATTGTGGAATTAAGCACAGGTGCTTTACCCTCGTTCTTTAAAACAGAGCCGGGAGCAACGTACTTATATGTTCCGTTTGCTCCAATTCCTTTGATAAGATTAAGCTGTCTTATATCTCTGGAAACGGTGGTCTGAGTGACAATATATCCTTCCTCACCAAGACGCTTTATAAGTGTATCCTGGGTGTCAATATCATATTTCTCAATAATCTCAAGAATTTTCTGTTGTCTTGCATTCTTCATAGTATAATAAAATCCTTTCAGTAGCACGAAAGTGCTTACAAATTAAACATTACCTTTAACAAAATGCGCCAAATACTCAACGTTACCGTCGCCACCAACAATAGGTGACTCAATAAGTCCCATTAATTCAAAGCCACAGTATGTTGCAAAATCTACTACGTCATTAACCGCAGTTCTGCGAAGCGAATCATTTTTAACAATTCCCTTTTTATTAAGTCCGCCTCTGCCAACCTCAAACTGAGGCTTTATGAGACATATAAACCTGCCGTTAGGTTTGATTACATTAGCTACTGCAGGTATGATCAGCTTTGCAGATATAAAAGAAACATCCATTACGGCAAGATCGGGAGAATACTCAAAATCCGTTTTACTCATATACCTTGCATTAAAGTTTTCAATCACGGTAACTCTCGGGTCGTTTCTGAGCGATTCAACCATCTGTCCCGAGCCCGAGTCAACTGCAATAACGTGAGACGCCCCCTTCTTAAGAAGGCAATCGGTAAAACCTCCGCTTGATGCACCAACATCAATCGCCATAGCGCCCGATACGTCTACGCCAAAGGAATCAAGAGCACCCTCAAGTTTCAGGCCACCTCGGCTGACAAATCGCTTGCCGCTTTTATCAACAGTAATATCCTCACCGCCGTTTATCTCATAGGAGGGCTTTTTAACTACCTTCCCGTTGACAGTAACCGCCCCCGCAAGAATAAAGTTCTTTGCATCTGTCCTACTATCGACTAAAGCATTGTCAGCAAGATAAATATCAAGTCTCATTTTCAATGTCAAATGGAACGTCGGTTACGCTGCCGTCATTTCCTTCGGTAAGCATACGAACTCTACGCTCCGCATTTTCAAGCTGTTTGTTACATACACGAATAAGCTTTACCGCCTCCTCAAAAGCAGTAATGGATTCGTCAAGCGTCAAGCTTCCGCTCTCAAGCTTTTTAACCTTGCTCTCGAGCTCTATCATTGCATCCTCAAATTTCATATTCTTCAAGGCTTTATTTCTCCTTTTCTAACATCTGATACGTTAGCAATTACACGGCCGTCGGTAAGAACTATTTCCACCTCATCGCATTTTTTTACGTCAGATATACTGTGTATAATCCTACCTTTGCTTTCTGCTATGGAATATCCCCTGGAAAGTATAGAAAGCGGGCTCAGCGCATCAACCTTACCAATAGATGCCTTAAGTCTATCCTTTGACCTTTCAATATGAGAATTGATAAGCAAATTGGCCTTATCCTCTAATCTATTGATCATCTCACGACGCATAGAAACAAGATTAGATACGGTAAACTGATAGGTTTTATCGGTAAGATAAGCAAGCCTTTCCTTAGCACGTACGACTCCTCTGTCTAATGCAAGAGATAATCTCTCCTCATAAGAAACCAGGTGCATCATAAGATCGCGAATATCGGGAACAGCAATTTCAGCCGCAGCAGATGGGGTTGGTGCACGCATATCCGACACAAAGTCACATATGGTAAAATCCGTTTCATGTCCAACTGCAGAAATAACAGGCGTTGTCGCCGCATAAATACGTCTGGCAAGCTTTTCGCTGTTAAATGCCCAGAGATCCTCGATCGATCCACCGCCACGTCCAATAATGATAACGTCGCACAAATTGCTTTTATCAAGATAATCAAGTGCTTTAATAAGGCTTTCTTCTGCACCTGATCCCTGAACAAGCGCAGGATAAATATATACCTCCGCTTGTGGGAATCTACGTCCTGTTACGTTAATAATATCACGTACGGCAGCGCCTGTTGGAGATGTAATTACACCGATTCTATTTGGTATGCTTGGTATAGGAAGCTTATGATCCTCTTCAAAAAGTCCCTCGTCAGCCAAGCGGGCCTTCATCTGCTCATAAGCAAGATAAAGAGCTCCAATACCGTCAGGTTGCATTGATGAAACGTATATCTGATACGAGCCGTCACGTGGGAAAACCGTTACAGAGCCGTGAACAATAACCTTCATACCAGATTCGGGCATAAATTTCAGCGATGCGGCCCTTGAACGAAACATTACAGCCCTGATCTGTCCGTCGGAATCCTTAAGCGAAAAATACAAATGTCCGCTTCTGTGATTAGTAAAATTTGATATTTCACCCCTGACGGTTACAGATGCCAACGTGCGATTGGACTCGAAAATATTTTTTATATAATTATTAAGATCGGACACCGAAAAAACGTCCGCATTTTCTCTATCTCTCAGCGAGTTAATATCAATCACTGTTATTCTCCGATTTATATGCTCTTTGCGTAAGCACGGCAACACCAACAGCGTTGTCGGCAGACATAGCAGGCTCGGCAAAGCAAACATCATATTTGGCGCTAAGCATTTTCTTGATAATAGAATTGCACATGACCCCACCTGCGCAAACTACCTTGCTGTTTCCGTACTGCAGGATGTAGTTTTCAAGCATTACAGACACCGCGCGTCCTATATAATCAAAAACGAAAGCGGCAGTCATAGGTATATCGTTAGTATCCTGATAAAGCTTGATAGCCATGTTTTCAAGTCCCGAAAGATTGACGGTCATACCGTTTGAAGATATTTTCTTTCTCGGAATTTTATTTGTGTTTTTAAGTGCTTCTTTTTCAAGAGCGGGTCCTGCAGGAAAGCTCATTCCAAGATAAACTCCAATACGGTCTATTACCTGACCTGCGTTAAGGTCTGCGGTTCCGCCGATAAGCTCGGTGTTAAATCCGTTTTCGGTAGGTGAAACACGAACAAGCTCGGTAGTTCCACCGGAAATATGAAATGCGCCAAAATCGTCCTGCAATAAATCAAAATTTCCCGACGAATAAACCGCCGCCATAATATGACCGCATTGATGTGAAAAGCGGTATAACGGAACTCTGAGCGAGGCGGCAATACTCTCAGCGCATGCGACGCCTGTAAGAAAGCAAGGCATATAGGATCCTTCTTGATTTCTGGGTGTTGCACTGACACCAACCGCAACGATCTCCTTATTATTAAGCAATTCCCTCGCCTCAGTCATAAGCTGCGGAATATTGACAGTATGTGCAAAAACCGCATCCGACTGACGCAATCCACGTTCGCCCGGCTTAACGGGTAAAGGACGCTTCAGGTTAGCTATAAGTCTGCCGTCAAGAGTTAATATAGCGACGGACGTGGTATAATTGCTTGTATCAATACCGAGAACTACTCTCTCGTCCATCATTTTTCGGCAAATTCAAGAGCGATTGAGTTGAGAACACCGTTGACAAAGGAGTATGACTTCTCGTCATCGTATTTCTTTGAAAGCTCGATCGCCTCATTAATAGTAACCTTGGAAGGAATATCTGCCATAAACATTATCTCATAGCATCCAAGCTTAAGGATAGCCATCGCGCAGGGGGAAATTCTGCTCTTTTTCCAGCCCTTAAGATGCTTCTCCATCACTTCATCGATCTTTGCAGCATTCTCATAAGAACCGAAGAAAACGGTCTTTACGTAATCATCATATTCAAGACCGCGAACCTCTGTTGCCTTCTCAAAAATTTCCTCTGCAGTTTCATCCTTCTTACATACACTCTCAAAGATAAGAATAAATGCATTTTCTCTTGCTAATTTTCTCTGCATAAAATTGTCCTCGCAATAAAAATTTAATTATCTTAAATTATACTATATTAAAATAAAAAAGTCAACCGATTTGCGAGATTTTTGCATATTTATTCATCAACTTGCTTTCAAATCTTGAATTTTAACATTTTTCTGAAATCGACTTGAAAAAAATGCAGATTTATGATATGATATAATTGATATATTATCGGGAAGGAATTCTGCCTATGTATTACTATCTGAACGGAGAATTAGCATATAGAGATCTCAGCACCTGCGTTATAGATTGCGGTGGTGTTGGATATAAGCTTACAGTTAGCTTTATAACCTCTGAGTCGCTTATGAGTAAGCTTGGAAAAGAAGTAAAGCTCTTTACTCACCTTGCAGTCAGAGAGGATGGAATGGAGTTGTTTGGCTTCGGTTCATACGAGGAAAAGGAGTGCTTTAATAAGCTTACAAGCGTGAGTGGAATCGGACCTAAGGCCGCGATGAGTATACTCTCTACCATGACCCCCGAAAAGCTTGCAATAGCGATCTGCACAGATGATAAAAAAGCCATTGCAAAAGCACCCGGCATCGGCGCAAAATCCGCCGCAAGAATCATTCTTGAGCTCAAGGATAAAATGTCTGTTGGCATGACCGACGGCGATGTTGAAACAAGCTCGTTTTCGCATTCTGCCACATCTTTTGTATCGAATTCCGCGTTTTCCGAGGCTGTGGAAGCGCTTACTGTTCTGGGTTATGACAAGAGCACCGCACTGTCTGTTCTCAAGGGAATTGACCCCTCCGTAACCGACGTTGGCGAGATCATAAAGCTCGCACTCAAGAAGCTTGTTTAACAGGCAGAATAGTAACGAAAGGATGTTGTTCTTATGATGGAAGAAGTTAACGAATTCGACTATGAAAATCGAATTCTTTCAAACGAATATGATGCAGAGGTTGACGGTGAGGTAGAAAACTGTCTTCGTCCCAAAACCCTTGTCGAATACATTGGACAGGAAAAAGCTAAATCTAATTTAAAGGTATACATTGAAAGCGCAAAAATGCGTGGAGAAGCTCTTGATCACGTTCTTCTCTACGGCCCTCCCGGTCTTGGTAAAACCACACTTTCAGGTATCATAGCCAACGAAATGGGAGTTAATATCCGCACTACGTCAGGTCCTGCGATCGAAAAAGCCGGAGATCTCGCCGCTATTCTCACAAACCTTGCGCCCGGTGACGTTCTGTTCATTGATGAAATACACCGTCTCTCGAAGGTAGCAGAGGAAATACTTTACCCCGCTATGGAGGATTATGCCATAGATATTATTATAGGTAAAGGTCCAAGTGCAAGAACCATTCATATGCCTATACCTAAATTCACTCTCATTGGCGCAACCACAAGAGCGGGACAGCTTACTACTCCCCTACGCGACAGATTCGGTGTTTTATTAAAGCTCGAGCTTTATACCCCCGACGAGCTTGCTACAATTGTAAAGCGCTCAGCAAGTATACTTGAAATTTCTATCACCGATGACGGCGCGCACAGTATTGCATCACGTTCGAGAGGTACGCCCCGTATTGCAAACAGACTGCTCAAGAGAGTGCGTGATTTCGCCCTTGTAATCGGTGACGGAATCATCACATCGGACATATCAAGAATCGCCCTTGAAGCGCTTGAAATAGACGATCTCGGTCTTGATAACGTTGACAGACGTTTGCTTGAAGCGATCATAAAATACTACGGTGGCGGTCCGGTTGGTCTTGATACCCTTGCGGCTACAATCGGTGAAGAAACCGTTACTATCGAAGACGTTTACGAGCCGTATCTTATGCAGATCGGATTCCTTGCAAGAACCCCTCGAGGCAGGTGTGCAACAAAACTTGCATACGATCACCTGGGAATTCCGTTTGGAACGAGCGGCGGTGGATCGCAGATTTTAGGCCAAAAGGTTATCGATCTTGAAAACTAACGCAAAATTTAACACATATTTTTAGGCAGAGGAGCAAAAGCGTTTTTTGCTCCTTTCTTTTTATCATTTTTTTATGTAGAATGCATTTTATCCCCTTGCAGATTTAATAATATTTAATAATTTATATTATTGACATAATATGACCGAAGGTGTATAATGTTAAGGAAATAAAATGGGCTAAAAAATGTCCAAATTCTATATTGAGGTAAATATGGCTTTAACATACACATTAATTGTCATTTTCTCTGTTGCAATATTAACTACGGCAGCGTGCCTTGCACACAAGAAATTATCCTTTCTTAATATTATAAGAAAGATCGCTGTTGTGGCTTTATCATGCGTTGCATTCTACCGTTATCAGGTGGCGCGTGAAGCGATCAACTGGGTTGCAGGTCTTAATATGACCTTACTTCCCGGTGTCAAGGTCCCCTTCGGCGATAATACTTTGGCAACCACCTTTGCCGTATTACTTGTTTGGTTCAACTGGGCAGCACTCTTTACAATTGTATTTAATGAATTATACAAATTTGATGCGCTGAAGAACATAGTTAAGTTCTTCTCCGTGCCCGTTTTGATGCTTGATATTGCTTTCTTCAAGCTTTATTCAACAGCAATAGTTGGTATCAATGCATTTGTAGAATTTGATTCAAGAATCCCCTGCCTTGCAGTTGAAATAATAATAGGTTTAACGCTCGGTCTTTCAAGTGTTCTCACCGAGAACAGAAAAATGCCGAACAAATCCCAGGTTATTTCAATGCTTCAGGCTCTTCCGCTTGCGATCATCCCTCTAATGCCTGCATACGTTCCTCAGGCGTTGTTTGGTTACGTGGGTGTTTCAATTAAGCCCTACGATCTTACCGAGATCCACAGAATCCTCCTTTACTTCTCTATTATTCTTCCCTTTGTAATTTTCCACATCTTCAAGGATAAGAGCTATGAAGTAAAGCGCTTCGCAATGATCTATCTACTTATGGCATGGATGTGGTCTTACATTGCGTACTATACCCTTGATAATTTCTTCGAGCCTTGGAAATGGCCCCTTCACCTTTGCAACACTGCAATGTTCATTATCCCTCTTTGTCTTATATTCAAATGGGACAAGGTGTTCTATTTCTGCTTATTCATAAACGTTATGGGCGCGTTCCTTGCTATGACAATGCCCAACACCGGAGAATCGGTTAATGCTATGGCGGCAGAGAGATTCATTTATTGGATCAACCATTACCCCGCATTCTTTATGCCGATCGTGCTGGTTGCGTTGGGACTGTTCAAACGCCCCAAATTCAAGGAATGGGTATACTCTCAGATCGCATTTGCAGGATATTTCCTCTTTGTTCTCTTCCTGAATGCGTTGCTCACTAACTACGGTCACAACCCCGACTTTTTCTTCATTAACGGTGACTTTATCGTAGACAAGCTTGGTACTTGGGCTGAAAGAACAAGAGATTTCGTTTGGACGGTTAATCTTAGCGAAAGCATTTCACTTACCTTCTATCCTGTTTATCAGACATTATTCTACCTTGTTTACGTTGCAATTTCCGCAGGTATGTGGTTCCTTTACGAATTATTGTTCAAAATTTGGGACAAGGCGGAAGACAAAAGACTTAGAGAAAGAGATTACAGAAAAATGCAGAAAGATTTCAAAGATTTCCTTGGCGGTAAATCTATAGATGAGCCTATCAGCGGAGATGCTTCTCCCTGTATTGAGCTTAAGCAGTTCTCAAAAAAATACGGTGCTAATAAGCATTACTCGGTAGATCATGCATCCTTCAAGGTTAAGGGTGGAGAGATTTTCGGTTTCCTCGGTCCTAACGGCGCAGGTAAATCTACAATCATAAAGAGCATCGTTGGTATACAGACCATCACATCCGGCAGCATTGAAATTTGCGGCTACGATGTAGAAAAGCAGTCTGTTCAGGCAAAACTCAACCTTGGATTTGTTCCTGACCATTACGCGTTATACGAAAATCTTACCGGCCGCGAATACATCAACTACATTGCGGATCTTTACAACGTAAGCGAGGAGGAGCGTAACGAAACCATCGAAAGAATGGTTACTCGATTCCAGCTTCAGGGCGCATTTGACAACCAGATGAAGACCTACTCTCACGGTATGAAACAGAAGATCGCTATCATGGCTGCTCTTGTTCACAACCCCAAGGTTTGGGTATTGGACGAGCCTCTTACCGGTCTTGACCCCACAAGTATCTTTGAGGTTAAGGAGTGCATGAAGGAGCATGCTGCAAAGGGCAATATCGTATTCTTCTCCTCTCACATTATCGACGTAGTAGAAAAGATATGCGACAAGATCGCTATTATCAGAAAAGGTAAGATCCGTGCCGCGGCAAGCGTTAAGGAACTTGAAGCAAGAAATATGGATCTTGAACAGTTCTACCTCGACACAATTTATGCTGACGAGGATGCTCCTCTTGTAAGCATAAACGGCGATGATATTCTTGGTATCGGCGAGGGTAACTAATAAATGAACAACTTAATTACTCTCGTTAAAATGCAACTTAAAGAAAAGCTCAATTTCAAACGCATGCAGGTTGAGGGTGTCAGTGCCTTCAACATTCTAGTGTCAATTGTTGGTGCTATTCTTAAGTTTTCTTTAATAACTGCAGTGTTTACGGTAATACTTTATGTGGTTAATTATCTTGGTTTATTCAGCTACAACCAAACAACGCCAACAACGGTAATGTCAATTGCTTTTGCAATTTTGATGTTGGCATCACTCGTTTCATGCACCATTAATTTAACCAATTCAATATATTACTCTCGGGACAATGCAATTTTGCTCACTCTCCCCTGTCGTCCCATACAGGTATTTCTTTCAAAGCTTATTATTTTCTATGCATATGAGTTAAAAAGAAGCTTTGAATTCATCGTACCTCTATTCATTGCTTTTTATATTTTACACGGTTATCCCTTCCTCGCATATATATGGCTCGCAATCTGCTTCGTATTTATTTCAATGCTTACAGTGGCAGTTGCTACGCTTATCTCTATACCGGCAATGTGGATTTCCAACGTTTTCAGACAAAACAGATATCTTCAGATCAGTACAATAATTTCAATAGTTACTATAGTTGTTATTGCTCTGTTCTATGTTATCTCGCTAATTCCTGAAAATCTTGACCTGTTGGCTACTATGCCTGTTACTATGAACAAAGTTAAGGCTTGGTTGTCCGGCACCTACGTCGAAAACTTTGGTGTTTATTATAGATTTACACTAATGTTCCTCGGAATGTCTAGCGGAAACCTACTGACACTCTTCCCCACCGGCATAACATTGGCAAGATTCTCTATTCTCATAGGAATCAATGTTATTCTTCTGATTCTCGGCATGGCGTTCGTGCTTCCTCTGTTCTACAAAATGGCAAGCACACCATTTGAATATCTCAAAAAAACTGTTAAGCCCAAGAAAAACAGAGTAACACACAAGAAGCTTTCTACATTCTTCACCGAATTAATAATTACTATAAAAAATCCGAGCAGAATGTACTCGAACGTAGGAATTATGATTTCAATCCCTCTTCTTACCTTCTTGCTTAACAAGATATTCTTGGCTATGAACACCGACGAGCTTGGCAATTCGATGGTTGTTGCATTCAATGTTCTCATAATCCTACTTGTTGCACTTAACGCTAATGCGTCTGCCGCAAGCATTTATTCGAGAGACGGACGTGCAGCATATCTTATTAAGACCCAGCCCACAAATCCCTCGGTTATCCTGTTTTCAAAGCTATTACCGGATGCACTCTTCTGCATTATTTCTCTTTTAGCAACCGCTGTGGTTCTTATGATTTCAACAGAGCTTGGTGTAGTAAATATTATCTTGCTCATATTAGGAATTATTTTCATCTACTTCGCTCACCTACTTTACTGCGGAGAGCTAGATATAATGAATCCTCAGTACGAAATCTATGCAACCGTAGGTGCTTCAGATAATAACCCGAACGAAACAAAGGCTACACTTTCCGCATTCATCATTTCCTTCATTGTAGCTGCTGCATCAATGCTTCTTTTAGTTGACAAATCAGAATTTGTTGATGTCGTTCCTATCGGTGAGAATCTTATACTTGAAATGATGTACGTAAAAATCTTCGCGATTGCTCTTGCAGTTCTGATATTCAGAGCATGTCAGTACTTCTCCAAAATCAAGCTTTACTACAAGGAGAAATAAATGAAAAAATCAGTTGTTATTACAATAGGTATCATTTATGCCCTTTCAATAATGCTGGTAACATTCTTCGGATTAAAGCACAAGAGCTTTAACGAGATTGTTTACGTAAGCCAGGTCGAAATTATTGAAGAAAAGGCAAGTTACCTTGAAAACGGAAGCAAATATTTAGTACTGACCGATAAGGTTGACGGAGTTTATACCTATCAGTTAAAATGGGCCGTATATCCCGATAATGCAAAAAACAGCGCTGTCGCATTTATATACGATACTCAAAAATCCAATCTATCTGTCGACGAAAATGGCTTAGTTAAGTTTACCTCTCTCGGATATGCCGACTCAGTAGAGATCACGGTGCGATCCACCGACGGTACTAAGCAATCCGACAAAATTACTTTGATTATTTTAAATTAAAATAATAAATAAAATTAAAGTTAGGAGAAAAAAATGAAAAAGTTTTTATCACTTACTTTGCTTATCGTGCTCACCCTCACACTTCTCATTACCGGATGTCAGGGCAGAAAAGCCGTACAGAGTATTGAACTTGACGGTTTGAAGCGCGACTACGAAATTGGCGAAACCCCAGACTACACCGGAGTAACCGGTAAGATCATTTACAATGACGGTACTACAGAGGATGTAGATTACACTGCTCTCACCTTTGGTAATCTCGATACCTCTACCCCCGGTAAAAAGGATCTTGAAGTAACCTACAAGGACTTCACCGCTAAGTTTACTGTTACCGTTAAAAATTCATCTATCGACGTTGGCGGACGTGAAATTCAGAGCATTGAGTATTTCAATGGTCTTCCCGCAAACATTTATGTAGGCGAAAGCATCAACTTCAATTTGATCAACATCATCGCTAACTATATCAGTTCGACAGGTGAGGAAACCGAGGAAACTATATCTATTGGTGCTAATTCTAATATCAAGCACAACGGCGCTGACATTAACACCTCTGTTCCCGGCACATATACTCTTACCATCACATATATGGGCAAGAGCGTTGACGTTCCTGTTGTTATTAAGGCACTTGAGCTTGTAGAGCTTCAGGTTGTTGCAGGCTCGGTTGACACCACCATCTACGAGAACCAGGAGTTTGATCCCACCGGTATGATCGTTACCGCTATTTACAACAGCGGCGCAGAATACAATATTCCCGTTGATGAGCTTACTATCACCAGAAACGGTAATATCGTAACTATCGCATATCAGGGTAAGAGCGTTGATCTTGCTCTTTCTTACGACACCCCCTTCGTTACCGGCATTGCCATTACGTCAACCGGATACGAGAATAAGAACAATACAGTAGTATACGGTGATGTAATTTCTACCGCAAACGTACGTGTAAGAATCAGCTACAGCAACAATACTTCCAAGATGCTTTCTGCTGAAGAATTTACCTGCACACATGACATTGATCAGGTTGGCGAAGGAACTCTTACCGTTACCTACAACGCAGACACTACTATTACAGCTTCTGCGACCTTTACTGTTCTTGGTATAAACAAGGTTGCAATTGACACATCCTCTGTTTCTACTCTTGTTAAGGTGAACAGCAACTTCAGCACTGCAGATCTTAAGGTTATTATCACCTGCTCTGACGGTTCCAAGGTTCAGAGAACCATCACCGAGGGTGTTACTGTAGATGCTAACGTTGATACCGCTACAAAGGATACCTATTACATCACAGCATCATACGGCGGTGTTACCTCTGCAAATCTTGCAATTATTGTATATGAAGAAGAAAACTACATCATTACAGGTATTTCCCTTCCCGATTCACTTGTTGAATTCGATGCTAATAAGGAATCCTTCCTTAACAAGGGACACACCTACGTTGTAGGCGATGATAACCCCTTCATCTTTAGACTTAAGATTATTGCTATTGACGAAAATACAAAGCCTCTTGATCACTCTCCCAGCTACACAAGCTATTCCGAGGTTTATTATGAGGGCATTCTCCTTAGCGGTGACGAGCTTGCCAAGTACTGTGTTATCGATGAGATTGATAACTCCTTCGACTTTACCGAAGAGGCTATTGGCAAGACCTTTACTCTTAAGACCCGTCCTCGTTTCGGCATTGCTGACCGTGATAATGCAACCAAGGAAATCTCTGTAACGGTAGTAGATGGTCTTAACATCTACGAGGCCTGGGAGCTTAACTATATTACAAACTATAATGACTCCGATGCTCCCGGTATGGAGAACCGTACACAGTACGTTGACGCATTCCTTAATGAGAAGGGCGCTACAAGACCCGAAACTCTTGCAGGCATCGTTCTTCACAACGACCTTATCGTTAAGAGAGAGGATGTTCCTAAGGAATATTTTGTTGACGGAAACAGAAGCAACGATTTCTACGATTATGTCACAATATTTGCGCATGCAACCGATAGCGCAAATAAGACGTTTACCTTCCACGGAAATTACTACACCATCTTCTCTTACGATCTTCCTAACGTTTGCGCTAACGGTGTAGCAAACCAGACCGACCACGTTTCTTCCGGTCAGCTCTTCCGCTTCACCTGCAACCAGGCAACTGCCGGTTATAATCACAACGATTATACAACAAACATCCAAAACCTTTACCTCAAGGATGATAACCCCAACTCCGACAGCATCGCTACTGCAGACCGTGATATGCGCGGACTTATCGGTATGAAGGTTCAGTGGCAGGTAGCTAATATTGAAAACGTAGTAATTGAGGCATACTATATCAGCTTCTACGTTGACTGTGACGATTCCACTGCTAACGTTAACGAGTGTAAATTCTATAACGCTTATCAGAACCACATTTACGCATATAATTCTAACCGTATTCAGGGCGATGATGATGCACCTCATGCAAACTACTCCCCTGTTACTATTAACGTCACTGACTCCGAGATTACAAAGTGCGGCGGTCCCGTTATCCTTACTCAGTGCGAAGATCCTGATCTTCCCCGTAACGCAAAATCCGGTCCTCAGGTTAACATCGATACAGAAACCGAGATCTGGACATGGGTAACCGGTCAGGAGGCTTGGTTCAAAGCAAACGGTGCTACCACTATTGCATCTCAGATACAGGGACTCGGTCTTCTCCTTTATCAGAATAATATGCCCAAGACCTTTGTAAGACCCTACGGAGAAGACGGTATAATTGCCGGCGAAAACATTTTCTTCATGAACATGGTTATGGTCAACATTGTTAACGGAACCAATATTACAGATATTCTTGGTTTCACCGGTGACCTTGATGGTACATTTACCGTAGGCGATACAAAGTATCTCGATATGACTGACACCGTAGCACTTGATGGCGTACACGGTTATGGCAGCCAGACTGTTGCAACCAGCTGGGCAACACAAGCATTTTCAGGTAAGAAGCCAATCATACTCAACACCCACACTGACGCTACTATCATAGTCGATGATGGAACAGTAAACGGCGAGCAGGTTGCAATGCCCAGTGCTTCCCTTACAGGCAATAAGGCAGGTGTTGCAGATGGCGACTATGTTGCTCTCTACTACGGATGCTTCGGCTTCGTATTCGGATACGCACCTTTCCAGTAATATAACAAAAAATATGGGGAACGCAACCGCGTTCCCCTTTTAAATAGAAAAGGTGCGACTTAAAATCGCACCTTTTTTTCATTAATATAATATTACTTACAAAGTTCCTTAAGCTGTTCCGCGATGTCGCACTCTTCCCACTTTACTCCAAGGTCTTCTCTACCCATATGACCGTAAGCAGCAAGCTGCTTGTAGATAGGCTTACGAAGCTCAAACTTCTTGATAATAGCGGCGGGACGAAGGTCAACAAGAGTATTTACAGCATTTACTATCTTTTCCTCGTCAACTGTTGCAGTACCGAATGTATCGATCATAACAGATACAGGCTTTGCAATACCGATAGCATATGCGATCTGAACCTCACACTTCTTTGCAAGACCTGCCTTTACAATGTTCTTGGCAACGTATCTTGCAGCATAGGAAGCGCTACGGTCAACCTTTGTAGGATCCTTACCTGAGAAAGCGCCGCCACCATGACGGGAGTAACCGCCGTATGTATCAACGATGATCTTTCTACCGGTAAGACCTGTGTCACCCTGAGGACCGCCGATAACAAATCTGCCTGTGGGGTTAACGTAGATATTAACCTTGCCGTCAAGAAGCTCCTTTGGAATGGTAGGAAGAATAACCTTATCAATAATATCCTTGCGAATAGTAGCAGAGTCGATCTCCGCAGAATGCTGAGAGGAAACTACGATAGTGTCAACGCGTGTGGGAACACCGTCAATATATTCGATAGTAACCTGAGTCTTGCCATCGGGACGAAGATAGGAGAGAGTTCCGTTCTTTCTCACCTCGGTAAGACGAAGAGCAAGCTTGTGAGCAAGAGAAATAGGGAGAGGCATAAGCTCGGGAGTTTCGTCACAAGCATAACCGAACATAAGACCCTGGTCACCTGCACCGGTGTCAAGATCATCGGTCTGCTCACCTTCCTTAGCCTCAAGGCACTTGTCAACACCGAGAGCGATGTCTGCGCTCTGCTCATGAATAGAGCTGAGAACTGCGCAGGTAGTTGCGTCAAAGCCGTACTTTGCTCTATCATAACCGATCTCGGTAACGGTATCACGAACGATCTTCTGAATATCAACGCGCGCCTTAGTTGTAATTTCGCCCATAACGGTAATAATACCCGTAGTAGCAAAGGTCTCACACGCTACACGGGACATAGGATCCTGTGCAAGCATCTCGTCGAGAATAGCATCAGAAATTTTGTCACAGATTTTGTCGGGATGTCCTTCGGTAACCGACTCTGATGTAAAGAGAATTTTTTTCATTTTTTGTCCTTTCATATCAAAAGCTCGGAAGGCGACATTCCTCCCGAGCTTTAGAGCATAACTCATCTATCGGGATTTAGCACCTTGAAAAAACAGGTTGCCGGGCTTCACAGGGCCAGTCCCTCCGCCACTCTTGATAAGTATTATTTATTTTTTTGATTTTCTATAGCATTATAACACAAAGAAAGACAAAAATCAACCCTTTTAATAAAATATTAAAAAAATATATTTCGCGACTTGATTTGTTAACAATTCTTTGGTAATATTATAATAAGAATACTTTTGAAAGTGAGGACTTATTATGCCAGGACCAGGCGGCGGATCAAGAGGAGGCGGCTTCGGCGGTGGTGGCGGCAGATCGGGCGGCGGCTTTGGTGGTGGACATCGTCCGGGGGGATTTGGTGGCGGACACAGACCCGGCGGATTCCACAGACCGCATTATCACCATCATCATTTCTTCCCCTTCTTCGGATTCCATAGACCCTATTATGGATACGGCTATCGCGGAGGTTGCCTTGGTGGACTAATGGGAATGGCTATTCTTCCTATTATCCTTATATTTATTGCAATTTCCCTCATTATGAGCCTGTTTGGCTCTGTTGGATCATCTGTTTCCAATATTGCAAGTGGTGGCGACTACATTCTTGACGATAGCGTAATGGAAGAATATTCAATGGACCAATATGCTGTCGAATTCAAGAATACCGTTGAATATGAAGATAATATTCTCCTTGTTTTTCTTGTTGACGAAAACAATGAGGACTTCTACACCATGGCAATCGTTGGTTACAATATCCACGATAACATCAATAATATGTTCGGTGGTAAATACACCGAATACGGTCAGCATCTAACAGGCAATCTCAATCCCAATTACAAGGAGACTTTGAGCCGTAATCTTGCTTCTACAGTACGCGCTATGACCGACGAGGTTGTTAATCTTAGACTTAAGTCATCATTCTATGATGATATGGGATCACCGGGTAGCTATCAAGCTCACGTTACAAATAAATCCAACCTTGAGATCAATGAAAAAACAATAAACACTGCTCTCGAGGAATTTACCGCGGAAACCGATATTCCTATTGTTGTTGTCATTGACGACATGAGCGACGTTTTTGAGAAAAAGGTTGCAGGATACGATATTATCACCGTAATCTTCGCAATAGCAATCGGTGGCGTTGCGATCTACTTTATCGTTCGCGCATTTAAAGACAAGGACGAAAAGAAGGATAAAGGTAACACCGACGAGGATGATAAAAACAACAGCACCTATTGGTAATGCATGTATATAAAAAAGTGCCGATTTCTCGGCACTTTTTCGTTTTATATAACAATATGCTTTGGAAGTCCGTTTTCGTATTCGGGAAAGACCTCGCCAAGAATAAGGGGCGCAAGGTATTTTATACAATCCTCGGTAATTCCGTTACCCTCACTATTAATGTACTCGCGCGGAACCTGCTTCACACCGTTTGCAATACCAGAAATGTCGGCGCTGTCGAAATAAACCGAGTAAATTTCATCATCTGCTCTGTTTATTGTCATCATAACACCGGTTTTTCCCTTAATTGCAGCCTCAACCGCTGACATACCAACACCAACAGATTCGGTTATATCTGTCTTGGAGGCAAGGTGAGCCGCGCATCTTTGAGGTAAGTTAAGTTCAATAGATCTAACCTTACATCCAAGCTTTTCCTTTACAAGCTCTTCAAGCACCTTTCCTGCGCCCGAGAGTGCAACGTGACCAAAGGCATCAACCTTTCTTCCGCCAAGTCCCTCACCAACGTAACGACCGTCGGTGAACTTAATTCCTTCAGAAACAGCAACCAAAACAGCAGGATGATCCTTCTGCACGTTTTCGATCGATTTGATAAATTTCTCGGGATCAAAGGGATGCTCTGGCAGATAAATAAGGTCAGGAGCTATGCCTCCGGAAAGCTTTGTAAGAGCGCTCGAAGCTGTAAGCCAGCCTGCATCACGACCCATAATCTCTACTATAGTAACCGCCTTTGTCGTGTATACGGAAACGTCGCGGAGAATTTCTTTCATTGTAACAGCCACATATTTTGCGGCAGAACCGAATCCAGGGGTATGATCGGTAACCATAAGGTCATTATCAACCGTCTTTGGAACACCGACAACGCGCATCTCATAATCCTGCTCCGCGGCATATCTTGAAAGTTTTAAA
The DNA here is from genome assembly GCA_045128515.1 of Eubacteriales bacterium. Classification (GTDB taxonomy): domain Bacteria; phylum Bacillota; class Clostridia; order Oscillospirales; family CAG-272; genus UBA1740. The sequence goes on from JBGVRO010000063.1 coordinate 21,624, forward strand.
ACGGTGTCCATAGAGTCATTGCCACCGATATAAAAGAAGTATCTGATGTTATATTTTTTGAAAATTTCAAGAAGTCTTTTATACGTGTCGGGGTCGTCCTCGGGTGATTTCATCTTTTTTCTGCAGGAGCCGAGAGCGGCTGCGGGTGTAAGCTCGAGTGTGCGGATATCTTCTTCCTTCTCAAAGAATTTTGTTAGATCGACAAGATTTTCAGACAAAAAGCCCTCGATTCCGTTTCTCATACCATACAAGGTGTTGATTATTCCCTGCTCCTTGGCAAGCAAAGCGCCTCTTACAACTCCTGCAAGAGTTGCATTGATCGCGGCGGTAGGACCACCTGACTGACCGACAACAGCATTTCCCTTTAAAATTTCCATACTAACACCATCCTAAATTTTACTTATGTCTTATTATACAGCTTTTAGCCTCTCTTGTCAAGAGATGATATATTCAGATGACTGATTGCGTTTTGTAAAAACCTTTTTTTATCAAACCCATAGTCGAGAAAATATGTATGCTCATATAGATCGAGGGCAAGAAGAGGCGCGTATTTTATGAAAGATCCGTCGTTGCCATTAGAAAATGTTATTCTTGGACTACCCTGCTTATCCAATAAAACAAAAAGGAATCCCTGATCTTTTTTTATAGCTTCGGTGTATATCTCATAAAGTAGTTTTTCGCCTCGTACGCCTGAATTGTTTTTTAAAGACTGTTTTGTTGAAAACGAATCAAAAAAGCATTCGTGTGATTTGATATACCACAACAGCGATAGCGCCTCATTCTTTGTCTCTCTATCAATATTCAGTCTGAATATTTCTTTCATTGATACATTGCAAAGTGCCGGTATACTTTTCTCCAAAATTGAATAACACAGATGTTTCTCTCTTAAATGCTCCAAATGACGCTTTATATTTCCCTCCGACAAGAATAAATTCATAGCCTCAAAATTCATATATTCACCTCAAAAAAAGAATCCTCGGTCTATTATACGCTCCAAGGATTCTTTTGATAATATTAAACTAATTCTTTTTCGGTGAAGGTGTATTCGCTATTACAGAAACGACATATCGCGGTAAGCTCACGAGGCTTTCCCTCCGCCTCCTGCTCATCAAGCATCTTAAGGATCTCAGCCTTACCAAGGCTTTTGATCTTCTCCTTCATACGCTTCGCAGAGCAATCACACTTATATCCAACCTCAATGGTGTCGAATATATCATAAGGAATGTCGCGCATAGCAATGTCCATGATCTGCTCGTTTGTAAATCCTCTGTCAAAATAACGGGAAATATTAACAAGATCGGAGGCATTACGCTCAATAAGGTCAACGGTTTCCTCATCCGGAAAAGGCATGAGCTGAATAAGAACACCGCCTGCTGCAAGACAGGAATAATCGGTATCAACGAGAACGCCGAGAGAAAGCACAGTGGGAATCTGCTCACTCTTTGCAAAATAAGTAGCTATATCCTCTGCGATCTCACCGCTTACAAGCTCGATAGTACCGATCTGAGGTTCAATATTACCAACCGACTTTACAAAGGAAATTGTTCCCTCGCCGACCGCTGCGCCAACGTCAAGCTTACCGTTAGGCTTCTTGGGAGGATTCGCCATAGGATTTTGAATGTATCCCTTCACGTTTCCAAAATAATCGCCAACCGCAAGGAGTCTGCCTGCCTCGCCGTCACCGTCAATGCTTACAGTAACGGTATCACCGTTCTCGGGAAGCATAGTTCCTATCATAGACGTTGCGGTTACAAGTCTGCCGAGGGCAGCCGAGGCTGTGGGTGTGGTCTTATGATAGCCAATGGCGTCGTTCACCATTTTTCTCGAATTAATAACTAAAACTCGGGCAGAACCATCTCTGGTCATTGCACGAAGTATGGTAGAGTTAGCAATGTTTTTGTTTTCCATTTTTTATCCTTTTCTGCATTTTGCAACAATATATATTCTCTCTGAGTCATCGCTACCTTCCGAAAAATCAAGGTCACCGTATGCCGAGATAAATTCCAAATTACATCTTTTAAGCGAATCTTTAATCTCCTTAAGAGTGTACATACGTTCGCTCTGCTCTTCATCATATCTTTCATATCTTCCGTCAGAGCACTCCTTGAAGAGCGTGATATAGAAGTCGCAAAGCTTGGAGTCGGAATCGTAATAATTCTCCCAAATGCAAACTCCGCCCTCCTCCTCCATTGAGAAAGTATTATCCGCATAAATGTTCTCGAATTTATATTTTGCGTTAATATCGAAAATAAATATTCCGTCGGGGATAAGATAATTATGCACAAGCTTAAAGCATTTGTCAAGATCTTCCTCGTTTTCAAGGTGATTTATACAATCAAGACAGCATACAGCAGCATCAACTGTACCGTAAAGTTCAAACTCACGCATATCCTGGCAAAGCCAAAGAATATCATGTTCTTCCTCGTCAGCTAAAGAACGTGCAATATCAAGCATCTCGGGAGAATAGTCGATACCTGTCATATCATATCCACGTCTTGCAAGTTCAAGAGTCATTTTACCCGTGCCACAACCAAGATCAAGTACAAGCTCGGGACGGCTTATGCATTCCTTGTTTAATATTTTTTCAATAAAATCAGCCCACTTTTTATAATCTATTTCAGCATTGATAGCATCATAGAATGGAGCTAAAAGATCATATATCATATATTCTCCTTCATATCAAGCGGCATCTATAAGCTGAAAAGCCCTGTTTTTTTAACGCCCTTGCCGCAAAGGACGCTGCGATAATTGACTTAAATCCACCGTAAACAGAGGGACCGCTTCCGCTCATAAGCGTTTGTAAAGCACCGTTATCAAGCATAATCTTCTTGATTCTATCAATCTCATCCTGCTTAATCACGCTCTCAAAAATGTTATAAAAAGGTGTGTCCCCCGCATTGGAATGACTTTTATTTTTGTTATAGTCCTTAAAATCACCGTATTTTTTATCCAAAAGAGAATACGCTTTCGGAGTTGAAACACGGCTCTCGCCTATTGAAACAACTATATTTCTGAAATAATGCTTAAAATCGCAGTCAAATTTTCGTACATTTTCTCCTCGACCGGTGCATGTTGCACATCCACCGTCAATACAAAACGGTACGTCGCTGCCAAGCTCCGCCGCCATTTGAAGAAGCTGATCCTTAGTTGCACAACGATATATTCTATTTAAGGCGCGAAGGGTTGCCGCAGCATCCGAAGAGCCTCCGCCAAGACCTGCTCCGACAGGAATTCGTTTTTCAAGCCAAATTTCAACACTATCCTTTATATTAAAATTCGACATATATTTCTCGGCAGACTTGTAGACGAGGTTACTGCTATCAACAGGAAGGCTGGAATCGTTGGAGATTATGGTTATGCGTCTTTCATCCGATGGGATCGTAGTAAGCTTGATGTTATCGCAAAGGCTGATCGAATGCATAACAGTAACTATATCGTGATATCCGTCGTCACGTCGACCTGTGACATCAAGAAAAAGATTTATCTTTGCATACGCCTTCTCAAATACTGTCATAACTCCCCTCCTTCGATCATTCTACAATATTATACAATATAGAATAAAAAAAATCAACAGAAAATTAAAATATTTTTTGTTAACTATTGACAAATGATTTTACCTGTGATATAATATTCCAGTAGATTGGGCAAGTGTGCCCAACCCCTTGCTGTCGCAAGACGGCCAAAAGACCAAAAGGAGGTAAAATTCAGATGGAAAAGAAGATTTGTTCTTACGAAACTCTCTTTGCAGTAAGCGGCAACCTTGTTGAAGAGGATGCAAAGGCTGTTATCGAGAAGTTCGTTAATCTCATTAACGAGAACGGTACTGACGTTAACGTTAACGAGTGGGGCAAGCGCAGACTCGCATATCCTATCAACTATGTAACCGAAGGATACTACGTGCTTGTTTCTTATAAGAGCGAACCCAGCTTCCCTCTTGAGCTTGAGCGTGTGCTTGGCATTACCGAAGGTGTTCTTCGTTACATGACCACCACCAAGATCGAGAAGGCAGCTAAGGCTGAGGAAGTTGTTGAAGCTCCCGAAGCTACCGCTGATGAAGCAGTAGAGGCTTAATTTTCGCACTTACGCAGTTTAACTGCATACTTTTATTGAAAGGATGGTCATATAACTATGGCAGATTTAAACAAGGTCATTCTTATGGGCCACATGACAGCAGACCCCGAGCTTAAGCAGACTACAAGCGGTATTTCCGTTTGCAGCTTCTCTATCGGTGTTAATCGCCGTTTCTCAAAGGCTGATCAGGGTCAGCAGTCCGTTGACTTCATCAACATCGTTGCATGGCGTCAGCAGGCCGAGTTTGTTTCCCGTTACTTCAAGAAGGGCTCCAGCATCATCGTATGCGGTAGCATTCAGACAAGAAACTGGACAGACAACAACGGTCAGAAGAGATACGTTACCGAGGTTGTTGCAGATGAGGTTAGCTTTGGCGCACCTGCTGCATCACAGAACAACGGCGAGAGAGCGCAGTCTACAGGCTACACTCCCACAGCCTACGGTGCACCCTCTTACAACAGCACAGGCAGTGCTGATTTCGAAGAAATTCCCGGCGACGAGAGCCTTCCCTTCTAATTAGGGTAACTCGTCCATCTGCCACTTGGCTCACTGTGGTAGATGCAATATAGAAATCGTGAGTCGGAAAGGTGATAAACTCATGGAAAACAATCAGCGTCCTGCATACCGTCAGGCACACAGAAGAAAGAAGGTTTGCATCTTCTGCCAGGATAAGGTTACCGAGATCGATTACAAGGATATCGCTAAGCTTAGAAAGTTCACCTCTGAGAGAGCAAAGATTCTCCCCAGACGTGTTAGCGGCAACTGTGCTCTCCACCAGAGACAGCTCACCGTAGCTATCAAGAGAGCTCGCCAGATGGCACTTCTTCCCTACATTTCCAACTAATATAAATTTGGATATAAAAAAATGCACTCTTTCGAGTGCATTTTTGTTTTTTTGTATTTAAATAGCTATTATGCCTCAAGTATATAGGTCCAGCGTTCCATAAGGCTTTCCGGCATCATTTTGCCAAAAGTCTTTCCGTCTCTGATAAGATTTTTGTCGCCCAAGTGGAAGAAGAAAAATTCACCCTTTCCATCGTTAAATCCAAGCTGAAACTCAAGTTCCTTTTTAAAATAAGGAAATACCGGCTTTATTTTCTCGTCAACCGCCCAAACGACCTTCATTCCTTCGGATTTTGATGTCGTGATTATCCATTCCTCATTTTCGGAAAACCAGCTCCAAAAAGCCTCGGCTGCCTTTAGGTTCATTTCCTTCTTTAAAAACAAATTGAACATATTTATTTCCCCTTTATCTTGTTAATTCTTTAAACGGCTTTAAAATTTCACTGTCAAATGTTTCGTAGTAAACCTCGCCGTATGCTCCGTTTTTCATCCAACGCCATTCGCCAAATACACCAAAGAAAAGCCAGATGATCACATTAAAACGGCGTTCCTTTTCCATTGCTCTAGCATCCTCCTCGGTGAAGTATCTCGTAATATAAATATAATTGCGATCGGGATCTTCGGGATCTTCAATTTCTATATGGCAGGATTCGTTAAACTCATAATATAAAGGATCGTCGTGATTGTGATAACAAAGCACAAATCCGTTTTCCTCGTATGCTGATATAATTTCCTCGCAGGATATTTCCCTTGGCTCTGACTTAATGCAAGCCGTAAATGAGAAGCACAGCGAGAGCAATAAGAGAATTGATATTACATTTTTCATAATCACTTTTCATTATCGGTTATCAAAGTATAGCTGAAAAGGGCATTATTGGTATAGCTAATCAAAACACATGAATTATATTCTTCTTCGTCGGGATGGTATATTACCTCAATCTCACATTTATTCAGCAAACCGTTGTTTTCAGACAATTCATTAGAGAAAACAAAAATATAGCGATTTTCGTATTTTTTTCCGTTGGGGTCAACAAGACATTGATGTTCAGAAAACTCGGAGCTTATATAAAACTCATACTCTGGAGCTCCGCCAAAAAAGGTTGAAAGCACGTCACCCTGATAACCGAAATACTTAAAGTCCTTTTCGACAAGATAGGTGTATATTTGCTTTGCGTATTCCTCAAAGCCTTCTGCCGTGGTATTAAAAGATAGCCTGCTGTTAGTTGCTTCAAAATCCTTTACCCCCTGTGGCTTGGGAAAATCCGTAATCTGAAATTCCTTCAATACTTTACCCTTATAGAAACGGTTAGCACCATTACTACAGGCGGTAAAGCAAGTCAGCGTTAAAATTACAATCAAAATGAAGGTCAATATTCTTTTCATTTTTTATCTCCTTTTACTCAAGCATCTCATAACCGCAAGCAGCACATCTGTGATTTTCGTCAAGAAAGTGAACGTTACCTTCACACATAACGCCGACAAAGTAACCGTTAAGCTTTACTCTATCCTCCTCGCTGACCGTCAGAGATTTATTAAAATCATAATCTATAAATGTTCCGCATTCGCTGTGGTAAGAAATCTCTCGTTGATTCTTCATCATTACGGTGTAATCACAATCGCATTTTGCAACATCATTATGCCATTTGCTATTATTGAGCAGATCGACCAAAAAGCTTTTGGGTTCTCCATCGGTATAGGGTGCGAAATCAGAATCCCTATATTTCAGAGAAATGGGTTTGTAATTGCTGAAACTGCAGGAAGTCAATAAGGATGCCGACAGTATCGCAAGCAGCAAGCATAAGGCTAAAAGCTTCTTCATTACGGTTACCTCCATATGTATAT
>JBGVRO010000064.1:0-8053 GCA_045128515.1 Eubacteriales bacterium
TTTATAATAAAATCAAGGGATCAAAGGTGCTTGACGTTACTTTAGAAAAATCTGCAAGTAAGGAACAATATGAAAAAATAATCGATTTTATCAGAAGCAACTCACTTGAAAATCTCATATTCACTGAAGCAAAAAGCTCAAGATATTATCCCGAGGGAAAGACTGCGGCTCACGTGATCGGTTTTACAGGAAGCGATAATCAAGGGCTTTACGGATTAGAATATTACTACGATGATATTCTCTCCGGGACAGACGGATACTATTTGTACGCGAAGGATTCGGGCGGAAGAGCCCTTGACACAGAATATTCTGATTACTTCCCTGCCGAGGACGGATACAGCATCGTAACGACTATAGATTCCTACGTTCAGGCAGAACTGGAGTCGGTTATAGAAACGGCAAGAGTTAATCACGGTGCGCAGAACAGAGTCTGCGGCGTTGTTATGGACACTAAGACAGGGGCGATCCTTGCCATGGCTACAACAACGCCATTCGATCCAAACGATCCTTTTACGCTTGACGAAGTATCACAAGCAAAGCTAAACGAGTCTGGGCTAATAGTCGGCACGGAAGAGTATAAAGCATATAAAAACGAGCTTATGCAGATAATGTGGTCAAACAAGGCAATAAGCGAAACCTACGAGCCAGGATCCACCTTTAAAATTGTAACCGTATCCTCTGCCCTTGATCTTGGAGTTGCAACCGTTAACAGTACTTTTTCCTGTAATGGTTATAAGCAGATCGGCGGTTGGAGAATCAAATGTCACAAGGTAACGGGACACGGATCAGGTTTTAATCTTGCATATGGGCTGCAGATGTCCTGCAACCCCTGTATGATGACCATATCGGAACGAATCGGAGCTGAAAATTTTTACGATTACGTAAAGCGGTTTGGTTACTTTGAAAAAACAGGAATAGATCTACCAAGCGAGGCATCCACAATTTTTCATCAAAAAGAAAACATCGGATCAACCGAGCTTGCCACAGCCTCTTTCGGTCAGAGATTTAAGGTTTCAATTATCAATCACCTGACAGCAATATCAGCCGTTGCAAACGGCGGTAATCTTGTGACTCCGTACGTAGTAGATAAAATAATATCCTCCGACGGAAAAATCATATCAAGTCATGAGACCGAAATTAAAAGGCAGGTAGTGTCGAGTGAGGTGGCAAATACCGTGTCAAAAATTCTCATTGACGGTGTAAGCGGAGACGGTGGAGCGAAAAATGCAGGTGTATCAGGATATGATATTGCTGCAAAAACAGGTACGTCGCAAAAGTTTGACATTCTTGACGAAAACGGCAATTCATATTTAAGAATAGGATCAACTGTGGCATATTCTATAAACGGAGATAGCGGAATTTCAATGATAATAGTTGTCGATGAGCCTACCTCCAACGTAAAATATGGAAGCGTGGTAGCCGCGCCCTACGTTTCAATGCTTATGGAAAAGCTTCTACCTTATTTTGAATATAAATCGAGCGCGGAAAATATTAATTACACCGTTGATAGCTACGTTGGAATGAATATTAACAGTGTGAAAGAAAGACTTAACAAGTCAAAAATACAATACGAAATAGTCGGAAACGGTGATACCGTGTTAAAGCAAACACCGGCGGCAGGTGATGTAGTTACAGTCGCGCTTTCAAAGATAATACTGTACACATCCGACGAGGCAGTCGAGATGATAGAAATTCCGAAATTCATCGGTATGACACTTACCGACGCGATAAAGCAGGCAATAAACTCCGGGCTTAACATTAAGCTTGCAGGTATAGGCTCAACCGAGCCGAGAGCCTTTGATATCGTGGTGGAGCAATCATTGACGCCCGAAGGCAAGGTAAAGCGCGGAAGCGTTATAATACTAAGAGCGATAAATCAAAATTATGAGGATTAATGGAGATAAAATGAAGATTTGCGACATAATATATCGCGAGGAATATATACTGTCAGAGGTTGATGACGACCTTGAATTCGACAGAATAATCACAGATCTTTCTAACACGGAAAATGGCGATCTACTTATTGTTCCAAACGAAAAATCACCTCTCGATTTTAGCAAAGTCAAAACTTTGCCTATGGCAGTAATATGCAATCAAAATACCGTTCTGCCCAATAATATTCCAAGAATTTTAGTAAATAATCCAAGACTTGCATGGTCGCATGCATGCTTTAGATACGAAAATATCAGTCAAAAGAATATGAAATTTATTGCTGTAACAGGCACTAATGGCAAGACAACGACCGCAACTCTTATCAAGAACATTCTCACCGAGGTCGGGTATAAGGTCGGTTTTATCGGTACGGGAAGAATCGAGATCGGAGGTAATGATGTTACCCCAAAGGACTATTCAATGACCACACCCGACCCCCCACTGTTGTATGGCTGTATCGGTAAGATGGAACGAGAAAAATGTGATGCTGTGGTAATGGAAGCATCAAGCCACTCACTCGCTCTCGACAAGCTTTGGCCAATAGAATTTGATTATGCCCTATTTACCAACATGTCTGCCGAACATTTAGACTTTCACGGTGATATGGAAAGCTATTTCAAGGCAAAAATGAAGCTTATCCAAAAAAGCAAATGCAGCATAATAAATATTGACGACGAATACGGGAAGCGAGCATATGAGCAATGCAATGGCAGAAAAATATCTGCCGGAATTTTGTGGCGCGGCGACGTATGGATAGATAATATATCAAACCTTGGTTTCGGAGGAATCAGTTATACCTACCACGGTGACGGTTTTTCCTTTAAAATGCAGCTTCCCCTGCCAGGGCAGTATAACTCATATAATTCTATGTTGGCCGCCGCACTTTGTATAGACATGGGGTGTAAGCCCTGCGATGTAAAAAGGATTCTCGCCGACACAAGCCCTGCCCCGGGAAGATATGAGGTAATAAATGACAGAATATCGGTAATAATAGATTATGCCCACACCTCCACCGCCTTTAAAAGCATACTTGCAGAATTGTCAAGTATTAAAGGCGCGGGACAGCTTACGGTGGTGTTTGGATGCGGAGGAGATAGGGACAGAGCAAAGAGACCGCAGATGGCAAAAATTGCCGAGCAATATGCCGACAGAGTAATACTCACAGCGGATAATTCGAGAAAAGAGTCAACGAAGAATATCATTTCTGACATAATTCAAGGCTTTGAACGTGGAAGCTATGAAATAAAAGAAAACCGTGAGGACGCAATACGCTCGGCTATTATCGGTGCTAAAGACGGTGATATAGTTGCCATAATAGGCAAGGGTCCTGAGAAATATAACATTGATAGAAACGGCTATCACCCATTCGACGAGCGCGAAATAATCAATAATGCTCTGGCGGAAAGAAGACGAGGTGCAAAAGATGAGAATTGATCTTGGAAGACCTATGACTCTTGAAGAAATAGCCCTCGCTACCGGTGGATCACATCCTCATCAAAACGCAGTCATAAGGTCGATTACAACAGACTCAAGAGAGGCAAAAAGGGGCGACCTTTTTATTGCGATCAAGGGTGATAAATTTGACGGCGCAAACTTTGCATCCGAGGTCAAAAAAATGGGTGGCTTTGTACTGTCAAATAATCCTTTATACAGCGATATTTTGCATCAAAATAGCAACGATGCGCTTCTGTCATTAGCTAACCATTATATCAAAACTCTACCTTATATATTATATAAGATAGGAATAACCGGAAGTGTGGGAAAAACCACCACCAAGGAATTCTTAAAAGCACTGATTTCCCAAAGATACAAGACCCACGCATCAGCGGGCAATTTCAACAGCCAAATAGGTATGCCTATGTCTGTTTTATCTGCAGCCGAGGATACACAGGTTTTAATAATGGAAATGGGTATGAATCACCCGGGAGAAATTGCAAGGCTATCCCGCTGTCTCATGCCTGATATATCGATCATAACGAATATCGGAACAGCCCATATCGGCAACCTTGGATCGCGTGCAAATATAGCAAAAGTGAAGCTTGAGATAACCATAGGAATGAATAATGGAAAGCTTTTTATTCCTGCAGATGAGCCTCTTTTAAGCCAAGAAAAAAATACTGTACGTTTCTCACTTACCGATAACAGTGCTGATTGTTTTATTAAGCAAAAGGCAAACGGATCCGTCTCTGTATACAAGTCCGGAGCTCTGTATACTAATGCAAATTATTGTATCCCCGGTAAAAACAATCTTAAATGTCTGTTGCCGGCAGTCTCTGTTGCGATAGAATTAGGAATTACACCAGCAGAACTATCCAAAAGAATATCTACAATTACAGAAGATATTACAAGGCAGAAATTGATTTGCAGAGAAAATCTGTATTTTTACACTGATTTTTACAATGCGTCGAGAGAATCGGTACTATCTTTTGTAGCAGAAGCATATGAAACTAAAACCGACGGCAAAAAAAGTCTGCTACTCGGTGATATTCTGGAGCTTGGAGACATGAGCGATGACATACATTACGAGATAGGAAAAGCAATTTCCTACAGCACATTCTCAAATCTGTTTTTATTTGGAAATTACACCTCATTTGTTCGTCTTGGTGCAATCGAAGGCGGATTTCCGCCCGACAAAATTTTTGTAAACACCGATACGTCAGATCCCCTGCTCTCTGCCATGCAGATACGTCAAAACTGCAACGCAGGTGATATGATATTCATGAAGGCATCAAGAGGGCTTAGGCTGGAGCGAATTCTCGATTGCTTTACACAATAACGTTGAAGGAGAATTTATGACGAGCTATCTACTTTATATATCAGCCTTCCTGATCAGTCTTATCCTGACCGTAGTGATCGAGGCAAAGCTTATTCCATTTTTAAAAAAGAGCGCTCAACAACCAATATACGAAGGTGGTCCCGCCTGGCATCTTTCTAAAAGCGGAACACCAACTATGGGCGGTATAGCCTTTCTTATCGCTATATCGCTATCGATTATTTTGGTATCCGCGGTTTTATTTATCCAAAATAAAAACTACCAAGCAATATCTATATCGATCACACTTCTCTTTGCCGTAGGAAACTCATTTATAGGAATCTTTGACGATCTTACAAAGCTCAGAAAAAAAGAAAACGCAGGACTGACGCCTGGCCAAAAGCTTGGCTTACAGACTATTCTCGCCGTACTGTTTCTTATGGCGAGAGAGCATTTTTTCTCCGACGGTACACTAGTCATGTTGTTTTCCTACGAGATAAATCTCGGTATTTTTTACTATGTCCTTGCAATCCTTTTGCTTCTCGGAATGATAAACTTTGCGAATCTGACCGACGGAATTGACGGACTTGCCTCAAGTGTAGCTGTCACTGTTGGCATTGTATTTTTTGTTATTTCCTGTCAAAATGGAGATACCTCAGCAACCGTGTCCGCGGCGCTTGTCGGTGGAGCTGTTGGATTTCTTTTCTTCAACAGTCATCCGGCAAAAATTTTCATGGGAGACACAGGCTCGCTTTTTCTCGGCGCATTATCGGTCGGAATTGCTTTTTCAATTAAAAATCCCCTAATAATTATTCCCATAGGAGCTGTATACGTCATTGAGGGAGCATCTGTAATCCTTCAGGTTTTATTTTACAAAGCCACGAAGAAACGACTGTTCAAAATGGCACCGTTACACCACCATATGGAACGCTGCGGTCTTAACGAAAATAAAATATGCCTTATCGGGGTATTAACTACACTTGTATTCTCCGCTATATTATTCCTTTTGAGAGGTTGATATGACGTTAATATCGAAACCAAAAGGGCTATTTTCACAGAAAGACAGAATAGACGTCATTTTCCTACTTGCCGTATTGCTCATAACGACTTACGGCACATTAATGGTATTCAGCGCAGGAGGAGCATATGCCGAGGCGCGATACAATGATAGCCTTTACTTCATCAAAAAGCAAACAGTATGGCTGATCATCGGCTTTGCGGTCATGATCATTACATCACGAATCGACCCAAATCTTTATAAAAAGTACACTCCTCACCTTTATTGTCTTACACTGTTTTTACTGATACTCGTATTGGCGGTGGGATTTGTCGGAAACGGTGCGCAAAGATGGATCTCTATTGGACCTATCACCATTCAGCCATCCGAAATTGCAAAGCTATCAATCATAATGATGCTCTCACTCTATTTTGACAAAAATCAAACTCGTGCTTTAGATAGGAGGCACAGAAAAAACATCTTTATACACGGTACAGTCATCCCCTGTCTTATAATGCTTGTTCCCGTGATCCTTGTCATGCTGCAAAAGCATCTGTCGTGTATCATAATTCTCGGAACTATAAGTCTACTGCTTATTCTTGTTGCCGGTGTTGATATGAGATACATAACGGCATTCTGCGGTGTGGGTGTTATTGGAATAAGCTGCCTTGCACTCTTCACCGACTATACCAAGGATCGCATCACGGTGTGGCAGGATCCCGAGAAATATAAATTAACGGGAGGCTGGCAGACCTTGCAGGGGTTAATGGCTATCGGATCGGGTGGCATCTTTGGTGTAGGATACGGAAACAGCATACTCAAGCACTGCTACGTTTCCGAGCCTGCAAACGACATGATATTCGCTATACTCTGCGAGGAGCTCGGTCTTTTTGGGGGCGCGTTGACGATTATTCTGTTCGCTCTGCTGATATATCGGGGATGCTATATAGGTCTGCGTGCGCCTGATTGCTACACACGACTGTTGTGTATTGGAATATGCATCAAAATGGCGGTTCAAGTTTTGCTTAACATAGCCGTTGTAACCAACACGATTCCCAATACAGGAATATCTCTTCCATTTTTCAGCTACGGCGGATCATCGCTGATAATGCTATTCTTCGAAATGGGCATAGTTTTATCAATATCAAGATACTCAAAAATACAAAAGTAAGAGGATAAACGAATGAGGCTTTTACTATGCGGCGGTGGAACCGCAGGACACGTCACTCCTGCACTCGCGGTGGCAGAGGAATTGAAAAGAAGATATCCCAAGGCAAAAATACTGTTTATCGGTCGCAAGGGCGGAAATGAAAACGAGGCAGTAAAAAAAGCGAACATAGAGCTTAAAACCATCGAAATACAGGGACTTAAAAGAAGTCTGTCACTTGAGAATATAAAGCGACTTAAGTTAGCGGCTCAGGCTAAAAAAGAAGCCGAAGGAATTATTAAGGAATTTAAACCGGACGTAATACTCGGCACAGGCGGTTACGTATGCTGGCCGATTATTTATGCCGGCAAAAAGCTTAACGTTCCGATCGCCATACACGAATCCAACGCTTATCCCGGACTTACAACAAGGTTACTTGCATCAAAATGCGACGCTGTGTTTCTTGGAAGAGAAGAAGCAAAGCTTCATCTGAACAAACACGTAAATCATACGGTGGTCGGAAACCCGGTAAGTAAACAGTTTACAAGGATCACGTATGACGAGGCGCGAAAAAAGTTAGGAATAAATATGGACGAAGTCTTTATTCTTTCCTTCGGTGGAAGTATCGGTGCCGATAAAATAAACCGAGTTGTCATTGATGTAATAAAAAATCACTCCTCCAAGTATAATAAAATAAGGCACGTACATGCGACGGGAAAAAGATATTTCGACAATAATATGGCAGACATAAAATTCACTCATAGGCAATGTAAAATTGTGCCATATATCGATAATATGCCAACAATGCTCCGAGCTGCAGATATAGTAATATGCAGATGTGGCGCAATGACAATAGCAGAGCTTTCGTCGGTAGGAGTTGCGTCTATTCTGATCCCATCTCCAAACGTATCCGGCAATCACCAATACAAAAATGCAAAAAAGCTTTCCGAACGTGGCGCAGCAGTGCTCATTGAAGAGAAAAATTTAACAGAAAATTCGCTATGGGAAGCGATTTTGGAGCTCAGAAACGACAAATTAGCACGAAATAATAAGGCAGAAAATATTTTGTCATTTTTTGTTCCTGATTCAGCAAAAATGATCGTCGAGGGGCTGATTTCAATAAAAAACAACACAAAAGGGGCAGCTTTTTAGCTGCCCCCTCTTTCGCATCGAGAAAAAAACAAGCATTTTGTTCACATTTAGCTTTACTGCCCGAGATTAAGTT
>JBGVRO010000065.1:0-48587 GCA_045128515.1 Eubacteriales bacterium
GACACGAGTGGGAATCTGTAATCGCAAGCAGAAATAAAGGTGTAGGTTGTCCGTATTGTGCTAATAAAAAGACCTTAGCAGGGTACAATGATTTGGCAACTCACAATCCTCAACTTGCGGATCAATGGCACCCAACAAAAAACGGTAATTTAACTCCCCAAATGGTTACTCCGGGATCGAATAAAAAAGTTTGGTGGCAATGCAAAAATGGTCATGAATGGATTGCTTTCATTCGTGACAGAAGCAAGGGTGGAAAATGTCCATATTGCAAAAAATAGTAAAGGGCAGAGTGAAAACTCTGCCCTTTAGTATTTATTTGATTTACGAAGCAAGTTCAAGCAAGATGTAGAGAACAAGGAAGGCGCCGCCGATGATGCCGAGGGTTGCAAGCATAGGGAGGAACAGAGTTTTCACTGTGTTCCAATATGTTTTTGCCCAATCCTTCGGAGTATGGCCGGGACGGTAGTTGCCGAAGTAGGGATTACCCTTATAGCTTGGCTCGCCGCCGTCAGGCTGCTTTTTACCTTTGTTATCATCTGCGGTTTTCATACCGTAAAGATTTGACATATCGGCAATAGTTCTGCCGTCGTCGTAATAGACGACTTTTTTCTTTTTCTTCTTATCTGCCATTGTTTTTGCCTCGTTTTTTGTAATTATTCGCCGTCCTTGTCAAGAAGGTGGCAGGCTGCAAAGTGACCTTCCTCATACTCACGGTAGGTGGGAGCTACGTACTTACACTTTTCGGTTGCGTGAGGGCAACGGGTGTGGAAGCGGCATCCGGAGGGAGGATTTGCAGGGGATGGGATATCGCCGTTCAGCGCGATTCTGTTCATCTTAACGTCGGGGTTAGGATTAGGAATTGCGGAGAAGAGCGCCTTGGTATAAGGGTGAATAGGATTTGCGAAGATATCCTCCTTATTACCGAACTCAACCATTGAACCGAGATACATAACACCGATCTTATCGGAGATAAACTTAACTACCGAAAGGTCGTGAGAAATGAACACGTAGGTCAGGTTCATGGAGCGCTGAAGCTCCTTAAGCAGGTTAATGATCTGCGCCTGAATAGAAACGTCAAGCGCCGATACAGGCTCGTCACAGATAACAAGCTTGGGGTTAACCGAAAGAGCACGTGCGATACAGATTCTCTGACGCTGACCGCCCGAGAACTCGTGGGGATAACGCTCGAAGTAGTAATCTCTGAGACCGCACTTGTCCATAAGCTTAAGGACGTAATCCTTAACCTGATCCTGAGGAACGATGTTATGTACCATTACAGGCTCGGAAAGGATATCACCTACCGTGCTTCTGGGGGGAAGTGAGGAGTAGGGGTCCTGGAAAATGATCTGCATCTTGGTGCGGTTCTTACGCATCTGCTTTGTGTTAAAGTCGGTAATATCCTCACCGTCAAAGATGATACGTCCGCCGGTGGGCTGATGAAGCTTAAGGATTGCACGGCCGAGAGTGGTCTTTCCACAACCCGACTCACCAACGATACCGAGGGTCTCGCCTGCTTTAAGCTTAAAGGAAACGTCATCAACTGCAACAAGCTCTCTCTGTACCTTACCGAGAAGGGATTTCTGAAGAGGGAAGGTCTTGCGCATGTGTCTGACCTCAAGAATACAGTCGGGATCGTAAGGAGCCTTAAAGTCCTCCTCACGCTGTGCTGCAAACTCTGCCTTGTTCTTTGCATCCTCTTCGAGGAAGGCAAGAACCTTAGGATCTATTGTCTGCTGCTCTTCAGCAGCATTTTTCTTTTTATCAGCCATTTGCTTCCTCCTCTCCATACAGGTGACACGCTACGTAATGAGTAGGACTTACCTGTATCATTTCGGGATAATCGCCCGAGCATTTACCGATACACTTGGAGCATCTTTCCTTGAAGAAGCAATGCTTGGGCATATTTACAGGGTTAGGAACGTTGCCGGGGATGTTAAAGAGCGTATCGCTATCAGAATCCATAGTAGGCTTGGATTTCTGAAGACCAATTGTGTAGGGGTGCATAGGATTATGGAAGATCTCCTGTACGGTACCTCTTTCAATAATTCTACCTGCATACATTACAACAACGTAGTCAGCCATTTCTGCAATAATACCCAGGTCGTGGGTAATAAGCATAATAGAGCCGTCGATACGGTTCTTAAGATCACGCAGAAGGTCAAGGATCTGCGCCTGAATAGTAACGTCAAGAGCCGTTGTAGGCTCGTCTGCGATAATAAGTCTGGGGTCACATGCAAGAGCCATGGAGATCATAACTCTCTGTCTCATACCACCGGAAAGCTCGTGGGGATAAGCATTATAAACACGCTCGGGAGCGGCAATACCAACAAGCTCAAGCATCTCGAGAGAACGTCTCTTTGCCATCTCCTTGGTTGCGCCGGGAGTGTGAATGAATACTACCTCATCAAGCTGATTACCGATAGTAAATACAGGGTTAAGCGAGGTCATAGGCTCTTGGAAGATCATGGAGATCTGACGACCTCTGAGACGGTGGATCTCGCTCATAGGCATCTCGGCGATGTCATACACGCGCTCCTCGGTAGCGAAGAGCAGAGCGCCCTTCTCGTCGGTAGCCTGTACGGGAGCACGCTTGGGAGTGCCGTCTTTGTTAAGAATAACGTTGCCCTTCTTGTCAAGCACATCCTCAAAGAGGATCTTGCCGTTGGGCTTTCTTTTGTAAATAGGAATAGGGTTGCCGTTCTCGTCGCGCTGATAGTCAACAGCCTTGAAACGGATAGAGCCGGAATAGATCTGGCCGGTGGGGCCCTGGAGAAGTCGCATAATAGACATGCTTGTTACCGACTTACCACAGCCCGACTCGCCTACGATACCAACGGTAGAACCCTTGGGAATGTTGAAGGAAACGCCGTTTACCGCCTTAACGATACCCTGATCGGTAAAGAAGTAGGTGTGCAGATCCTCGATCTCAAGGATGTTGGAATCATCATCCATAGATGTGATGAATTCGCTTTCATCACACTTACGGTACTTTTTCTTTTCAAGATCCTTCATTACCTTGGCATTCGCCTTGGCAATTTCTTTGATCTCCTTACCTGTGAGGTAATGCTTATCAGAGCTTGTCTTCTTTTCGTTTTTCTTATCAAAAATGCTCATTTTATTACCTCCTTATCTTCTCATCTTGGGGTCAAGGGCGTCACGGAGACCGTCGCCGATGAAGTTAAAGCCAAGCACCGCAATAATGATGCAGATACCGGGCGGGCCCCATACGTTGAAATAGTTTGCAAGGATATCGGGATCCTTCGCAGAGTTGATCATTGTACCCCAAGCGGCATACTGCTCGGGAGCACCCAGACCAAGGTAGGAAAGAGATGCCTCGTAAAGGATCATACTACCAAGGCTGAGAGTCATAGATACGATAAGCTGGGGCATTACGTTAGGAACAAGATGCTTAAAGATCTTTCTTGACGTAGAATAACCCATTGCCTCTGCCGCAACCATATATTCCTGCTCTCTGAGAGAGAGGATCTGACCACGTACAAGACGTGCAGTACCCGACCAGGAAATAAGGGTAAGGAAGCCCATCAGCCAATAGATTTTGTACTGATAGTCAAACATTGCTACGCCACCCTCACGCAGACCGTCGATGATCGTACCGACGATAAGCAGGATAGGGAAGCCGGGCAGACACATAAGAATATCGCATATTCTCATTATGACGTTGTCAATGGCACCGCCAAAGTAACCGGCAATACCGCCAAAGATAATACCGAGGAATGTAACGATAAACACTGCAAGAAAGCTTATGCCAAGCGAGATCTTTCCGCCGTTCATAAGTCTTGCAAGCACGTCCTTACCGGTCTTGTCAGTGCCAAGAGGATGCTTTGCGCTGGGGGCAGAAAGCATATTGTCGGTAAGCTCGGTTTCAATAACCTGAATGTAGGTGTGAGTTACACCGTTTTCGTCGGTATATGTAACCTCCTTTTCGGTGTACTCGATTTTACCGCTCTTGTCGATCTCTGTGGGAGAAACTCTGTAAACCAAAGGACCAACCCAACAGAAGAGGAAGAGCGAAACAACCATTATAAGACCGATAATACTAAGCTTGGAGCGGAAGAATCGTCTGATGACCATCTGCATAGGTGACATCAGCTTCAGGGTCTGCTCGTGAGTTACGGTTTCTTCGGGAGCAGAAAGGGTTTCTTCAACCTGCTCTTCGGATACGTTAATCTTTTCGTTTTCCATACCGCACCTCCTTAACCAAGCTTAACTCTCGGGTCAACTACAGCGTACATAAGGTCGGCGAGAAGAACGCCGATAACGCTGAGCAACGCGAGGAACATATTGTATCCCATGATGAAGGGGATGTCTGCAACAAGCATCGCATCGAATGCTACGTTACCGATACCGGGAAGACCGAATACCTGCTCTGTAATGATCGCACCCGAGAACAGACCGGGCAGAAGACCTGCCAAGGAAGTAACGAGAGGGATCATAGTGTTTCTGAATGCGTGCTTGTAGATTACAACCTTCTCCTTAAGGCCCTTTGCTCTTGCGGTACGAATATAGTCGGAGTTAAGAACCTCCAGCATATTTGTACGGGTCATTCTCATTCGACCGCCGATAGAAAGTATTACAACGGTAAGGATAGGAATGAACAAGTGCCAAAGCTGATCCATCAAGAGAGCAAAGCCGCTGAGATCCTTTGACGCGTCGATAAGACCCGAGGCAG
Source organism: Eubacteriales bacterium (assembly GCA_045128515.1). Lineage (GTDB taxonomy): Bacteria > Bacillota > Clostridia > Oscillospirales > CAG-272 > UBA1740. Next base: position 4,691 of record JBGVRO010000065.1, read on the forward strand.
GGAACCACTCAAGCTGAATTGCAAAGATGTTCTTAAGCAACTGACCGAAGAAGAAGGAGGGAAGTGAAATACCGATCATTACCAATACGGTAACAACGTAGTCACGGATAGAATACTGATGTGTTGAGGCTGTAACACCAAGAGGAATTGCGATCATAAACTCGAATACGGTTGCGATCGCGGCAACGGCAAAGGAAACGCCCATATGATCCTTGATAACGTCAATAACGGGAAGCTGATACTTAAAGCTGTTACCGAAATCAAGTCTTAGAAGCTTGCCGAGCCAGGAAACATATCCTTCAAAGATATTAGTGTCAAGACCGTAAAGCTCAAGCATTTTATCAATCTGCTCCTGAGAAACCTCAGAGCCGGTGGTGGTTATGGAAGAAAGCTTCTGTGTAACGAAGTCAACCGGCATACATCTGATCAGAACGTAAATGATGAGCGAAACGCCAAGCAATATAAGTATAGACTGAGCAAGTCTTTTTACAATATACTTTAACATACTCTATTTACCTCCGATTCTTTTTGTATAGTAGATTGTAGTCCTTCATATCTTCCTCGTCAATATCATCTACAGGAATAACGTAAGGACGCTTGATACCGAGTATAGCAAGGCGCTTCTTCTCGGGAAGAGTGAAGAACACTACTACTGCAGCAACTATAAGCGCTGCACCGATTCCGCCTGCAATAATACCGCCGTTGCCCTTTGAGCCGTCAGAACCGCCAACACCCTCGTTGAACTTGATCTCCCAAAGTCTGTCAAGGGGAGTAGAGTAGGGGTTAAGATCCTGGGGGAAGGACGTGGGATCGAGTATCTTTGCATTGTAAGCATAAAGCTGCTGTCTCTGGTATACGGGAAGCTCGACTGCAAGGTCAAGCACATAGCCCATAGCCTCCTCATAAAGAGCGGTACGTATATCTCTGTCGTCTGTCTCGCGGGCGTCGTCGATAATTGCGCTAAGCTCGTTGAGAATACCTTCCTCAATATGATAGCTTGTGGGATTAGAAAGAATTGCATTGTAGCCCCATGCCTTTACGCTTGAAGCATTGGAATTTTTGTGGTAAACCTGATACATATCAGGGTCAACGGTTGTACCCCACGCGGCAGCCCATACTGCAAGCGATCCTGTAGACAGCTTGGTAAGAGCCTGAGAGTCTGCTACAACCTCAACGTCCCATCCACATTCGTTAAGCAGCTTTGCCGCGGTCTGGAATACCTGATAGGTGGGGTGGTCGGTAAGGTTAGAGCCTGCGATGGTAAAGGTAACCTTGAGATCAGCGTCGCTGTATCCCATGGTGTGCTCCTTCGCCTTGCCCATATAGTCCTTGATGGTCTGAAGAGCCTTTTCCTCATTAAAGTTACGGGCAGGGTAATCATATCCGTTAGAGCTTTCGTTGTTGCCGTTCTCATCCTTAGGATAAGCCCAGCTTACGGTAGACATGGGCCAGAAGATCTGCTCTGCCGTACCTGCTTCGTAATACTGAAGTGCAAGTCCGGTATCCATAGCGGACATAATAGCCTTACGGAGATAAATGTTCTTAACGTAGGACGCGTTGATGCCGATGTAACCGTAACCGAGCTGGTCTACAGACAGCTTGTTGTAGCCCTTTGACTCAAGTGAGTTGAGAAGCTTCATGTTGTCCTTGGTCAGCTGGGGAGTTACGTAGTGTACAGTACCCGACTGAAGCATGGTAAGTGCATCTGTTGCGGGAACTATCTGATAACGCACCTTGTCAATGTTAACGTGATAATCAACGGTAGAATCCTCGGGCAGGCTTGCCTCAAGGCTCTCCTCAAAATAGGGGTTAGATTTGAAGTAAACAACGTTGTTGCTGAAGAATTCAGTACCGGTTACCTGGTCAGCGCCCTGACCGTTGGTTGCCATATAAGCGCCTGCACCCATAGGAACGGTAACGTTACGCTGTGACTGAATAACGTTAGTCATAAAGTCAAAGCTTGCGTATTCAACACCAAAGTTGTTGTTCTCAATATCAACCTCATAGCCCTCTGCATAATAGTGCTGGGGAGCAACGGCAAAGGAGAAGTTCCATACTGCCTTGGGGTCGATACCGTTGATCTTGATCTGAAGCACGTCGTACTCGTCCTCGTTCAGGGGAGTGCCGTCAGGCTTGTGATCGTGAGCTACGGTGTATGTTTTCTCGCCGATGGTAACGCTTTCAATATCGGTGTTGTGACCGAGAGAAACAATACCGGAGATCGTGGGGTAGAGAAGCTGACCGTCAACCATGTTCTCCTTAAGGATTACTTCCTTAGCCTGAGCCATGTACAGAGTCTGAAGCTCGGTTGCAGTAGCCCATGCGGAGAGAATGATGTGAAGCTCGCTGTTGATCTTGGAGTCGTAAACGTACTGAATAGCCTTTTCCTTGGAGTCGATAGACGAGGGATAGTCACGCTCAACCTTCTTGATCACGGACTTGTCTGCGTTAAGCTTGCCGTCCTTTTCACCGAATTCAACCTTTACGTAGCCCTCCATGTACATGAAGGAAGTGATCTCGTCAAATCCGTTGGACTTGTAGGGCTCTTCGGTGTAAGCCTCTTTTGCAGCCTCGTAGTCTCTCTCAAGCTCCTTTTTGAAGAGCTCAAGTGTCTTTTCGTAGTCCTTAAGAAGTTGGTCGTTTGTAACAGAGTCGGGATCGTTTGAGATAGCGCTCTTATATCCTGCGCTGAGTCCCCATGCTAAGATCTTGTCTCTCATCTTTTCCTCGGTGGTTTCATATGTACCCGAGGACTTTTCAAAGGTTCTGAACACGTTAATAAGCTCTGTGATACGGCTTGCCGCCTTTGTTCTTGCCAAATTGGTAAGATGCTCGTCGGCATTTGTACCGCCGGAGAGATTCTGCTGAATTCTGTACTGTGAAAGTCCCTGAATGTCGGTAGAATACATGGTGGACGAGCCTGTGTATACGGGGTCGAGGTAAACGTACATATTGAAGAGCACGTCCTCGATAGTAAGAGGCTTGCCGTCAGAGAACTTAAGTCCGTTCTTAATAACGAAGGTGTAGGTGGTTACACCCTGCTTTTCGTCAGGATTTTCGCTTGATTCGTTGATGTCGTATTTTGACTGATAATCAAGGGTAACTACCGAATACTCCGGACCGAAGGCGACTTGTGCGTCGCCTTTTTCGTCGGTGTCGGAGGTAAGCATTCCGATCTGTGTCATAGAAACTATCGTGCCGTCGGATGCGCTGGTTGAGAAGAAGGGATTGAACAGACCGTCAAGAGTTTCTGTCATAATAACAAAGGCCTGTTCTCCGTTGCCTCCACAGCTTGAAAGCACAGATAGAATACTAAGCAGCATAGAAATGCAAAGTATTGTGGAAATTATTCTATTTTTCATTTTCTGCCCTCTCTTTCTGTGGATTACTTGGATGCCTTAACGATCGAGATATTGTTTCCGTCAACCTCGACGTTAAAGGAATCGTTGCCGGGATTCTTCTTTTCAACTGTAATGTCATAGGTGATTCCGGTGGTATCACCGCTTGCCGTAAGCTTTCCGATAGTGTAGTCGCTGCTGCCTGCAAGTCCCTCACAGCTGTCACCGATAAGGATCTTACCGCTAACAGTAACGTTCTTGAAGCTTGCGCCGTCAGCAATAACACCTGCAAGCAAGCCATAGCTTGCGCCGGGAGCTACGCTCATAAGGTCAATAGTATGAGTAACGTTTTCAAACTTGATATTTTCGATATACGCGCCATCGTCAATAGAGGAGAACAAACCGTTGTTTATTCTGTTTCTCGATGTGCTTTGAACAGATACACCGCTGATGGTGTGTCCGTTACCGAAGATCTTACCTGTAAATTTGCCGTTTGCAAATGCGCCGGGCCACTCAAGACCTGAGAAATCAAGGTCTGCGTAGATCTCATAATATCCGTTTGCATCGGCATTCTTTCTGAGATCGTCGGTAGAGTAGATCTTGTAGATCTTGCCCTCCTGCCAAGTGGTATAAAGCTTGATCTTAGGAGTAAGAGACGTTGCAGTCGCCTCATCCCACTTACCGGTAAGGCTGATCTTACCGTCAACGTCGTTTACAATAATGTCGTTGTTGGAGTAGTCAACGGTATCAAGTGTAAATCCGTCTCTCTCGGGGAAGTTACCCATATTGAGAGTTACGTCGCCATCATTCCACTTGGGAATATTAAGGCTGATTGCGGATACGCTGGAGATAAGCTTGTCGTTTCCGTTCTCGTCCTTTACGTAGATCTCGTACTCGTAGTAGGGAACCCATGCAGCGTAGAGCGTAAGTGCGCTTTCGTCAGCAGAATATTTCTTGTTAGGATCGAGTACAAGTCTGTCGGTTTCGAAATCCCACTTGCCGGAGTAGGTGTAGCCTGCCTCGGGATTGTTGGGATCGATAGGAGTTCTCTCTCTGTACCAGCCGGCAAGGAAGTGATCTGCCTTGGTAACAACGAGGGGATTGTTCTTATCTCTCTTTGCATCATCGGGAGCAAGCAGCTTGATGCCCTCACTACCGATCTTAGAAGGATCATAAAGGTCAATGATAGAGGAATCACTACCCTTGAAGGTACCGCCGTTAGAATCGAAGGTAACGCTTACCGTGTAGCCGTCCTTACCAAACTGGGAAAGATAACTGTCGTCATTTTTAGTCACAGCCCAGATAATGCCTGCAACAAGAATTACCGCAGCAACCGCGATTGCGATGATAACGGGAAGGCTGATCTTCTTGCCCTCGGCTCTGTGCTTCTCGATAAGCTTATCGATGGCAGGAGCTCTGTTGATCTCCTTCTTTGGGATCTTGGGTGCGGGAGTAGGACGTGCAGCCTCAACGTATTTTGCGATTTCTGCAAGTCTTGCTTTCTCTACCTCGGGATCGACCTCTATCTTTTCTTCGTCGTGCTCGGGCTTCTTAAGCAACTCGGGATTTTCCTTGATAAGCTTAATGAAGATCACGAGAACAACAACGAATGCCGCTACAACGAGAATGAAGATAATGCCGATAACGATAGAAATTACAAGCTTAACGTCAACCTTATCAGGAACAATGGGAGCTTCGCCCTCATCCTTATCCTGAAGCATGTATTCAAGGTCTGCAATACGCTGTTCTGCGTTGGTAAGGATAGCAAGCACGTCTGTGGGAACAAGCGCGCGCTGCTCGTCGCTTACGATCTTGTTGTATGCCGCTCTTGCCGCCTCAACAAGTGCCTTGTGAGTGATCTTGATTTCCTTTGTATTAGTAGGAAGCTTCTTGATAGCTTCAATTGCTGCAAGAGTTACGTCGTCTGCAGCAGATGCGCCGTCAATAGTAAGGTCGAAGTACTGACCCATAATGAAGGAGTCGTAGTTCTTACCGTTAGAGGGACGGATCAGAGTGATCTTGTTCTCAACCTTTCCTACGTAGTCAACGAAGTTTGCTCCGAAGAAGAAGTTGGAGGGCAGAGACGTAACGTTCCACATGAAGTAGGGAATTACACCCTTACCGCTGTAAATCAAGGGATTGCCATAGTAATCCTGGAAGTCGTAATCTCCTGCGCAGGGGATATTCTCCATGGATTCGTAGTATGCGTTGTCATATTCTTCCTCAAGAATAGGTGCATCGTAGCTTGAGAATGAAACGAAAATAAGCTTGTCACAGCCGTAGAATGCCTTGTGACCGATAGCAGCAACGGTGTAGGGCAGTACAACCTGGCGGATGTCCTGACCTGCAAATGCCATTGCGCTGATTCTTACAGTATCATCTGCGACGATAGCAACCTTGTCACCCATCCAGCAGATAAGCTCAAGACCCTTGGGAACAACTCTGTAAACAGAGCCCTCAATGATTTTAATATTATCGCTGAGGTCGAAGGTGTAAACTACCTTGTTATAATCCTTTCCAAGGAAGCTTTCGGTTACTGTAGAGGAGAAGGGAGCAACTACGCAGTTAGCGAAGGGGTTGTCGCCCATATTCTCAATAACAGAGCTGAGAGTAACCTTAAACTCGGTAGGCTCGTCCTTATAGAAAGCATGAGTTCCGAGATATACTGTGTTTGTAAGATCTACTTCGGTAATAGCAGTGCATGCGAATGCATAGTCACCGACGTAGTTTGCAAGCTCCTCGCCCTTAATCTCACTGAGATTATCACAGTAGGAGAATGCGCCCTCACCGACAAGGAGCTTCTCTGCACCGAAGGTTACAGAGGTCATTTCGGTATTGTAGCAGAATGCATACTTTCCGATAGATGTTGCACTTGTAAGGTTTGCTTCGTCAAGCGCACACTCTGCAAAGGCATAGTCACCAACACTTACAACGTTCTCAAGATTGATGCTTGAAAGGTTGTCACAGTACTGGAATGCAGCCTCGGGAATATGGGTAAGATTCTCACCGAGAGTAACCTCCTCAAGTCTCTTACACATTGCGAATGCGTAATCGCCAAGATAGGAGAGGGAGTTAAGCTCAACGTGAGTAAATGCGGGAGAGTAGTAACGGTAGGTGTATTCACCCTTTTCGTTAATGTCTACGGAGGTGTAGCTTTCAGAGGTGTATTCGTAATGAACGTCACCGGAGAATGCATACCTGCCGATACTTATTACATTGCTGAGATCAATATTGCTAAGCTTTGCACAGTTATAGAATGCACGATCGCCAATATTTGTTCCGTGACCAAGAGTAACAGACTCAAGGTTGGATGCACCGTAGAATGCGCCCTCTTTAAGTGTAACGTTGTCACCGATTGTAAGCGAGGTAATAGAGCCGTCCATTACTACGTAATAGATCGCAAACTCGGTGTCTACCTGCTTGCCTATGGTAGCATCGTAAACCTTACGTATAACTCTGTAGGATTCTGCGTGATACTTATCGTTGTAGAATGCGTATTCGCCTACGGTAACGTTGTCACCGATCACAACGGTCTCGAGCTTTGTACAGTTGGAGAATGCACCCATGGGTACGGTAAGTCCGTCACCGATGCTGATGCTCTTTATCATACTTCTTGCAAATGCATATTCACCGATCTTTACGTCACCCTTGAACTCAAAGCTGTCGAGCGCGGTGTTTTCAAATGCATATGCACCGATATTGGTAAGATCGCCAAGCGTTACGCGTGTAAGTGCCTCACACTCGGAGAATCCGAAGTCACCGACGTAGGTAACCGAGGGAATAGTAACCGATGTCAGATATACGTTGCCGGAGAATGCGCCGTTGCCGATAGAGGTGATCTTATCGTTGTAAAGCTCAAACTCCTTAAGTGTGGGGGCAACGAGCAGAAGCTCTGTGCCACTTGTATTTGTAAGATATTTGCCGTTTTCATGAGCAAGGAAGGCGGTATTTCCTTCTGCTATCTTAAAGCCTTCAACAGCAGAATTTCTGAATGCATATTCTGAAACTACCGCAACGTCCTTACCGAACTTAACGCTCTTAAGTGACTTACATTCGTTAAATGCACCTGCGGGAATAACCGCTGCGTTGATGTCAATGCTCTCAAGCTTTGCACAGTTTGTGAATGCATACTGACCGAGCTTGATCTTTTCAGCCTTGATCTCAACCGACTTAAGAGAGCTGTTAGCGCCAAATGCGTATGCTCCGATAGATTGGAGAGTAGCGGGAAGCTTAACTGCTTCAATATTGGGGTTTTCAGAGAACGCAAAGTCTGCGATGGCAACCGCGTTGCCAAGGTTTAACGTTCCTGTGATAGCACAGCCCTGGAATGCGCTCTGGTTAATAAACTTAACGTTTTCGATTCCGTTGATCTTCTTCAGCTTGGTACAGCCGTAGAATGCGCCGTAATCAATGGTCTCGAGAGTTGAGGGAAGTGTAACCTCCTCAAGCGCTGTCATATTTGCGAAGGCATACGGACCGATTCTGGTAACGTTCTCGGGAATGGTAACACGCTTAATGGTGTTATCACCGATGAACCACAGCTTCATTGTCTCGGTTGCCTCGGGGTCTGCCATCAGCTCTTCGGGAGTCTTATCCACGTAATCGTAGTTCGAGAATGCGAACTGACCGATCTCGGTGATAGCAAGCGATTCGGGGAAGGTAACGTGATTTGCAGAATCACCTGCACCGAAGTAGTTTGTAAGAGAGGGACCTGAGGTAACAAAGGGCTCCTTAACGTTGATCGAAACGTTTGCAGAGTAGAGTGTGCTCTTTCCGTCCATCATTACCTTAGCTGTAATAGAAGCCATACCCTCGCTTACAGCTGTGATAGTGCCGTATTGGTCGACCTTTACGATCTCTTCGTTACCCGAGGAGAATTCGATCGAGGTAGCGTTGGGGAAGTATGCAGCAAGCTCGTAGCGGAGAGTTACCGACTCGGAAGGATACATTGAGAGGTTGTAGTAGGACGTAGATCCAAACTTCATCTCGCTGCCTGTTGTTCCGATGTCACGCTGAGAGGTGTCCATCATGTAGAACGCCTTGTTTACGTAGTATCCGCTGAGGATAAAGCTGTCTGCAACGGGCTTTGTATATTCCTTATATCCTGGGTCACCCTTCTTAAGTACGGTCACCCTGATAGTTGCGGTCTGTCCGTCTGGGGTTCTTGCGGTAACGGTAGCACCGCCGCTTTCAACAGCAACGATCTTGTTGTTAACGATGTTGATGCACTTGCTGTTATAGGTGTTCGTATAGGTGATAAGCTCGCCCCACTCGGTAGCAGGATATACTACGGGTGCAAGACTGTAGATCTCGTTGGGGCTGAGTGTGATGTGAAGCTCCTTTGTGATACCGCCGTTGGAATCGTTAAATCCGAATGCCTCAAACTTGTCGGGCAGAGCGATCTCGTAGGTAGCCGAGTTCATTGCGTAGTCATATGCCGCAATGGTAAAGGTATTCTTGTTGTACGCGCCTGCCATGATCTCATCGATGTAATCGGTAAGCTCATACTGAACGTATGTTGTAGAGTTGAACTCGGAGTAAACGGGAGTTGCGTATTTGTCGAAGGAGTAGAACATTGGGCTTCCTTCGGAGTCTGTTCCAACGTAACCTGCCTGGAGTGCCATTGCATAGTGGTTATCGTAAATAGCCATTTTTGCAAAAAGACGGTTGGTCTTTGTGGAACGGTCGTACTCAACGTAAAATTCACAGCCGGAGAGTACGGGAGCAGAGAAGTCGGTGGTAATGGGGAAGCTGAACTCATTGTTGAGGTTGCTGTTAATGCCTCCGTCACCGTAATCAAGATAGCCCTTCATAGATACGGTGTACTGAGTGTTGTTCTTCAGGTTCATATCTATTGCGCTGAACTCGATGTCAATGTTTGCAGGTCGGATAGGACCTCCGTCACCGTACGCCTTTCTGATATCGTAATCGGTGGTGGTGAATACTACCTCGCCGGTAGAATCCTCGGTTATAACTATCTCAACTCTTTCTGCGTTTCTGAGCAGACCTGCCCATACGAATCTGAGAGAGTTGATCTCGTTGTTTGCGCTCTGGTTAGAGATAGAGATGTACTTTCTGTCTGCAGCGATGATCTTGTTCTGGGGATTCTGCTCGAAGTAGTAAGATCCAAGATAGCTTACGTAGTCACCTGTAGAGCCACCGATAGGACGGGTCGCATAAGCATCGGGAAGGGTCTTGTCAAGGGGATCAATAGAATCGTCAAGCTCGTCTCTGTTGGTCTCGAAGTAATCAAGGTCGAAGAGGGGAGCCTTAGTCCAGTCACCGTAGAATCCAAGATAGGGGAAGCTGAGGCTCTGCGCCTTATCAGCATTGTTAAGCATGATAAAGCCCTCAACGTACATACCGTTTTCGAAGGAATCGTCAAGATACTTCTTGTCCTCTTTGGAAAGGGTGATCTTTACGGTCACACTTGCGGTATTGCCACCGTCGACGGAAATGCTGTTTCCGTTCTGGCTTCCACCACTTACAGAGATGATCTCGACCTTTGCACCCTTAAGCTCATACGCTTCCTCGGTAACGGTCGTTTCGCCCTGTGCGGTCTTGGTTTCACTTACGCCTTCGGTAAGTACGTAGTAATCAAGCTCGTAGGAAAGAGTGGACGAGCCAAGGTTAACGATGCCAAAGTTAAGTGTATATACACCGGTCTTGTTGGGGTCGTCACCAAGCTCGATCTTGGATTTATCCATTATTGAGCCGTCTTTGTTATATGTAGCTATATATGCTTTAGTTGCAGCGGAGTCAGTCAGGTTAGCAAGTCCGGCGCCCTGTTTTCTAACGGCGTAGGGCAGACCGTTTTTACCATAGGTAATATCTGCAGTAGACATAAGAAGTCTGTTTACCATAGCGGTAATTTCTACTGCATCTGTATCAGCGTCAAATCCAAATACGTCCTTGTTTGCAATAACGTACTGGCGCAGAAGCGCGGTTACACCGGAGATGTTAGGTGTAGCCATGGATGTACCGGAGATTCTGTCGTAGCTTTCGCCGGGTACGGAAGAGAGAATTGCGCCACCATGAGCGGTGATCTCAGGCTTGATCTGGAGGTCGGGAGTAGGACCCCAGGATGAGAAGTCGGAGATGAAAGGACCGGATGTCTGAGATACACTTATAGTGATCTTACCGCTACCAGCCTTTGCAAGCTCCTCACCGTCGTCCTGAGAAATTGAACATACGGGGATAGATACCTCACCAACGTTCATACGGATATCACCGGAAACGTTGTTGTAGATAATAACGCCCGCAGCACCCATTTCCTCAGCAAGTGCGGCCTTCTCTTCAAACGTATTGTATCCACGCTTGATAAGCGCGATCTTACCGGTAACGTCAATGCCTGTGTAGTCTGCTGCAGTTCTACCTGCACCTGCTACAAGTACGTATTCGATCTCGAGAGTCTTCTGCCCTTCGCCAAGAAGCTCTTCAACGAAATGCTTCGCTTCGGAGAAACGGTCGTTAGACTCGGTGAAGTATACGATATTGCCGTTATAAGTAAGGTAAGGAGTCTTTGCACCCTCGATAGACGCAACGCAAAGCGCACCCTTGTATGTAGAAGGAGAGCCTACGGTAGCACTGTCGGGGTTGGATGTAAGGGGAAGGTTACCGTTCTTGTCAGAGGAATATGCAGAGTTGAAGCTGTTGGAAGCCGCAACTATAAGAGAAATTCCCTTTGCGCGGATTCTATCGTAAACACCCTCAACAGATTCCTTATCGGTCTCACGGCTAAAGCCACATGAAGTACCGATAGACATATTAATAACGTCTACGCCGAGAGTAACGCAGTCCTCAAGAGCTGCAAGTATCCATGATGTACGCGCGGTAGCCTCTGTGTCAGAGAATATTTTCATCGCAGCGATCTGTGCGCCGGGAGCTACACCGACAAACTCGCCGGAGTAGTCATCGCTTTCGATATGCTCAAGTCTGTTACCTGCGATAACACCCGAAACGTGAGTACCGTGGTTGGAGAGGAGAGGGAATACGTCGGAATCGCTGTCAGCATAGTCGAAGCCGAAGGGGATCTTGTCACTGATGTATACGTCCTCTGCGGTCAGACCGGGCTTAAGCTGCTCGGACGCCATATCGTTGTTGGCAATGAGTGCAGAGACCTGGCTAAACGTAAGACCAAGCTTACCTCTGTCTGCCGTGAAGTACTTATCAAGGAATGCGGAGTGGTAGTAGTCGATACCTGTGTCAAGCACGGCAACTACAGTACCTGTACCGTCGTAGCCAAATCCGTCACTGTTGAAAATACCTGTGCCGTATACGTTTACTTCATTTTCAACAAGCTTGGTTTCAGCGGGCTTGTACACCTCACCCACGATAACTGTGGCGTTCTTACCAACAGCCTTGCATACGTCGGCAAAGCTTTCAGCCTTTATTATGATCTCAAAGCCGGACATAACTACGTTGTAGCTTTCGCCAACGGTGTATTCGATGCCTTTAAGCTTGCCCTTTAATGTATCTGCATCCTTCGCGATGTTCTCTCTTACCTTCTGAGCCTCATCGGTGAGAGAATATTCGGTGAAGGAAAGCTTGCTGCCCGAGGCATCATATGCATCAAGCAGGGCGTCTGTTTTCATCTGTACGATGATGGAGATATCATCGCTTGGCTTTACGGTATCCGGCAGCTTGTACATTACCGTCTTGTCGTAAAGATTTTCGGTTCCCAGATTGATAGAACCGCTAACGTTGCTTATTGACGGTGATGAGCCGTAATAAGTCGTGCCGTTCGCAGACAACATGATCGTAAGCAGGGTGGAGATCATCATCACCGCAGCTATTATTGCCGTCAGCAAACGTACCTTTCTGTTTTTCTTTGACATGTTTTTTGCCTTTCTGACTTTATTGCAACACAATTATTATATCATATAAAATATAAATAATTAAACGCGCAATGAATATTTTAACATATTGGCACTAAAAATTCAAGAGTTTTTTAAAAGAAAAAAGCAAAAAATGAAGAAAAAATTGACAAAACATAAAAAATGAAAAACATTTTTTGCATTTTGCTATTGATTTTTATTCAAAAGAGTGATATTATGTATATGTAGTATTGTGCCTTTTTGAGCCATTAAGCTACTTTTTATCATTTTTTGTGAATAAAAATTCAAAGGAGATATAAATGAATAACGAAGAAAAAAAGCCCCTTGAAGGCGAAATATCAGAGTCGGTATCGAACTCCGATGCTTCCGCCAAGGAATCTAAGGGCGCCACAGGCGGAGGCTGGTCGAGCCTTGCTAAAAACGTAAAAATTGCGATCATCGCAGGTATCAGCTTGCTGATTGTCGGAATAATCGCTCTTACTCTCATCCTTACACTCGGGGACGGCAACGATGGCCCTGACGGTGGAGGTAATGGTGATAACGGCAATTCGGATTCTACGTCTGAGATAAACTACACTGTTAAAGTAGTTTCTAAGGGTGGATTGATGTTCCCCGGACTTCCCGTGTACGTTTACGAGTATGAAGACGGTGCACTTGGTGAGATCATCGCGTTCTCTGCTACCGATGCTGACGGTAAGGCTGTGATTAAACTTCCTAAGGACGGTACATATGCTGCAAAGATAGATATCGGTCTCCCTGAGGGATATCAGGCTAACAGCTTCTATCCTATCCTGAATACCGATTTCACTATTGAGGTTTCTTCCTCACTTCTCCCCGAGAAAGAGGATCTTGTCGGTGTAACCTATACAGCAGGTTCGGTTATGCACGACTTTACCTTGACCGATATTGAGGGAAATGAGATCACTCTTTCCAAGATCTTTGAGGAAAAGAGTGCAGTTCTTCTTAACTTCTGGTATGTAAATTGTTCTGCATGTCAGATGGAATTCCCCTATCTCGAGAATGCTTATGAAAAGTATTCTGATGACGTTGCTGTTATCGCTCTTAATCCTCCTCACGCAGGTCAGGACAACCTTTTAAGCATTCAGCAGTTTGTTGCTGAGTACGAACTTACATTTGACGTTGCGCAGGACACTCTTGATCTTTACAGCACGTTTAACGTAGAATATTATCCCACGTCCGTAATGATCGACCGCTACGGCGTTGTTACACTTATTGAGGTTGGTGCTATTCCCAGCGAAAGAGCATTTGACTGCCTGTTTGAATACTATTCTGCCGACAATTACGTTCAGAAGATCATTTCCACCGTTGGTGAGATCGTTCCTCAGGAAAAGCCTGACGTACAGATGCCCTCCAGCGAGGAGATCAGCAACGTGTTTGACAAGGGCGCAATTGATGGAATCGAGTACATTCCTTACCGTGACAGCGCAAGCGATGAGGAAAAGGAGTATTCCTGGCCCTTCGTTATAGATCAGGTTGAGCTTAACGGAGCAAATTATGACGTAATCAAGACGTCTAATGCTAATAAGGAAGGCTCATTTGCACAGATCCTCTTTAACGTAACTCTTAAGGCAGGTGAGGTTCTTGCCTTTGACTACTTCTCCTCTACAGAGAAGGGTGCTGATATCCTCTATGTTGTTGTTGACGAAAAGGATATTTATTCTATCTCAGGTCATAACGAGAAGGGATGGGAAACATGCTATGCCTTCGTTGCTGAAGAGGATGGCACATACGAGGTTGGTATGGTTTATTCCAAGGATTCCGATACCAACTACGGCGAGGACACCGTATATCTTAAGGATCTTCGCATTGAAAACGAGGCTGATATTGATAGCCCCACATACATCTATCGATTCGCCGCTACAAAACCCGACGGCTTCGGCGCGTACGGTGAATATGCATCTATTTGGCTTGGCGAGGACGGATATTATCACGTTGATTCTGCAGACGGTCCTATTCTTCTTGCCGACCTTATGGGTTATACCAGATTCTCGAGCGATAACACAGCTTACTATATGATAAGCGATCTTTTCGATACAGGTAAGGTTACTCAGCAGCAGTACGACAGACTTATTCAGTATTGCAGCTATGCAACAAATTCCACTATTTACGGTGTTTCTCCTGTAACAGAGGAGCTTCGTGAATTGCTCGGCATTCTCTCAAAGTACTTCGGTGTTGAGGATGAGAATGACTGGCTCAGATTCTGCTGCTACTACGATGCTTATGGCACAGACGGTAAGCAGCTTGAGGATCCTATCAAGGGTCTTGCTCCTTTCTCTGCTTATGACGTTATACTCAGCGAACAGGGTGCAACAGATTTCCCCAACAAGTTCGTTTATAACAGAATTATTATGCCCAGAGGACTTTATGCTAAGTTTACTCCTGCGGAGTCAGGTACTTACGTTATTTCCACATACGCTCCCGATCCTACCAAGGAAGGTTACGTATTAGAGACCGAGGCTTGGATCTTTACTATGGACGGCTTTAATTCCAAGACTCCTTGGTACACCTACGAGCATGTGGACAGAAGCTTCTCGGATTATTATATGATGCTTTACCTTGAGGCAGGTAAGGATTACTTCATCGATATTGCCTTTGCTGACGTAGAGCAGACAGGCGAGGTTAACTTCCGCGTTGAGAAGATCGGTAACGAGGGTTACTTCAGATTTACTCAGGCATCTCCCGGTCCCTTCACATCTCTTATCTCCCCCTCCGGAGAGCTTACCGAGACTATTATCAGGGGTATTTCGATTGAACTTGATCAGAACGGCATCTACCGTGAAAAGCGTGATGATGGCAGAATTGGTTCTATCGTTTATGCAGATTTTACTCAGTATACCGTAATCTTTAACGGCAACGTTTTCTATTCCGATGATCCCGATCGAATCGATATGATCGATGCAGGTGCATTTAACTTCTCATACTCCGAGGAGGACCTTTACGTTCTCAACTATCTTAAGAAGGTAGGCGGAGACGTAGAGAAGTGCAAGGCTGATCTTCGTCTCGAGCTTGGTGATGCCTATAATGCGAAGTATACCGACGTTGATTCCGAGGGTAATCCCTTTACAGTTACAGGATTTGCTGTAGACGAGGTTCTTGCGGGTACTTATCACGGCAAGGGCAAGGATGAAAGCGCTGCAATGCTTGAATATGCAAAGAAGATCATCAAGGTTGGTGACACCATCACTACCGTAAGCGCGGACGGAAAAACAATAATCGAAGAGGTTATTGCAGAGGGCGATGCAAGAATCGGCTGCGTTGCAGTTGATGCTGAGCTTGCTAAGATCCTTCAGCAGCTTATGGATAAGTACACCTTCGAGGGTGTTGAGAATTCCTGGCTCAAGCTTTGCTACTATGAGCAGTATTTCTGCGCAGCAACACCTAAGTAAAAATAATTAGCCGCTTGGCAAAAAAAGAGATGCATTTGGTTTCGCGCTGATACCAAATGCATCTCTAATAATATGAAAAGAGAAACAAAATGAAAAGAATAGTTAACATTTTTGTACTTTTATTTGCTCTGATAGTTGTTTTAACCTGTATGGCAAGCTGCCAAGACAAGACACCGGAACCCACCTATCTTGATTATACCATTACCGTTGTTGACGGAGCAGGAAAGCCTATGAGCAACGTTATGGTTAAGTTTACCACTCCCGATGGTGAGACTAAAACCAGAATAACCGAAAAGGACGGTATCGCTTCGCTTAAAAACGTTATTGAGGGCGAATACAAGGTAAACCTTGAGGCTGGACTTAGCGACGCCATAGTTCTTGTAAAGGAATACACTCTTACCAAAGAAACAAATAGCATTTATGCTGTTGTTCGTGACTCAAAGAACTCTATCGAGATATACGGAGCCGTTGAGGACGGTACGTATGCAAGTTCAATCGATGCCGGAGCGCACATAATCCCTTGCACAGCAGGTGAGATGTCCTATTATCTATTCTATGCGCGCACACCCGGTGTTTATAAGGTAGCATTAACATCCTCGGATGAGCAGATGACTCTCGGTTATTACGGTATGCCTATGTTTGTTCAGAGCAATCATTGCGGAGACGGAGCATATGACGGAAAGAGCTTTGAGCTTATAATTCAGGATATTACGACACCTTACATATTTGGTATCAAAGCTAATGAAAATGCTATTGCAAACCTTACTGTTGAGCGTACAGGTGATGCACCCTTTGATCCCAACTATGCGGATTGGATCGAGGTAACAGCTAAAGGTCCCTTTACTGTTTGCGATACCACAGGCAAGACACTTGTTGACGTTGATATTTCCGCAGAAAGCTTTGATATAACTCTCGGCTCTGACGGTTACTACTATACAAATGACGGTAAGGCAGTGTATATTCGTCTTACAACAGCTCCCGGACACAGTTATATGGACGAGGAATTTAATTCCCAGCTTGTCTTCGGCGGTTCGCTTGCTCTTATGGCAGGTCTCGTTGAAGGTCAGGATGTTGGTAACAATATCGGCGGTTACGTTTATGATGAAAACGGTAATTTTGTAAACAAGTACCGTTACAATCAGATGATAGCAACATATCTTGACTATGTCGATAGTACCTACGGTGTAGTTCAGCTTAATGCCGAGCTTGTTGAATGTATCAAGCTTCACGGTTCGTCAAGCGGTTGGTTCAATCCTGATAGTTACGGTTATCTCTTTGGCAACATAGAGGTTAATGACGATATTTCTTGGCTGTTCCTTTGCATGGTTGAACAATAAGTTAATAAAAAATGCGTGATCGTTTTGATCACGCATTTTTTATATCTGCTTATGTACGCTCTTGTACTCGTCGTAGTATCTGTAGTAGGGACACTCTCTGGTTCTACCGCCAAGGAAATCCACCATATCATCCTCGTCAAGATTAAGGTTGCAGCCGTAGCTGTCGGTCATTTCATCGTATTCATAAAACTCACAGCTGTCGCAGCTTGCCTTTGGTTTATATCCGTATTTTGAGAAATCCATAATATCCCTCCGCGTCCTTTATGATACTATTTTACCACAAAGAAATGAATAATGCAACCCCTTTTTACAAAAGTCTAAAATGTAAAAAAATAAACAAAAATGCCCGAAAAACCTGCAAATAACAGAATTTTTGGGCATTTTTATTGATTTTGAAAGAATAGGCAGATTTGGGCGAGAAGAGTTGCTTGCGACCGAAGCTGTATTCACATACAGCGAGAGTTCAGCAAACAGCTCTAGAAAAAGTCTATAGATAACTATGAAGAAATCCGCAGGATTTCAACATAATTCAAGCTTTTCAAATAAATAGTTTTGCCATTTAACAATTCGACTTTTTCGTTCTCGTCAAATATGACATTCTTTTAATGCTTTTTAGTTTCGATTTCGTTTACAACCTTAGCGATGAATTCGTCAACAGTGAACTTGCCGCCTTCACCCTCGGTTCTTGCTCTTACGGTAACGCTGCCGGAGTTCATCTCGTCCTCACCAACAACGATCATGTAGGGAACCTTGGAGAGCTGTGCCTCGCGGATACGGTAGCCAAGCTTTTCGTTTCTGTCGTCAAGCTCTGCGCGGATGCCTGCAGCCTGCATTTTCTGAGTAACCTCTGCCGCATAGTCAGCAAAGTCAGCAACTACGGGGATAACCGTAACCTGAGTAGGAGCGATCCAAACGGGAAGAGCACCTGCATACTTCTCAAGAATAAGCGCGAGAGTTCTCTCATAACAGCCCATACTTGTTCTGTGAATGATGTAAGGAGTTTTCATTGTGTTGTCGCGGTCAACGTACTCCATGCCAAACTTCTTTGCAAGAAGCATATCAACCTGAATGGTAACGATAGTATCTTCCTTACCGAATACGTTCTTGATCTGGATGTCAAGCTTGGGACCGTAGAATGCAGCCTCGTCAATACCGATAACGTAGTTCTCACGTCCGAGATAGGTGTCAAGAAGCTCGCCCATAACAGTCTGCGCTTCGTTCCACTGTTCAGCAGTACCCTCGTACTTGTCGGTTCTCTTGGGATCCCACTGAGAGAATCTGAAGGAGCAGTCCTCCCACAGACCAAGAGTCTCAAGGCAGTACTTTGCAAGGTCAAGGCAACCCTTGAACTCCTCTGCAAGCTGCTCGGGTCTAATAATAAGGTGACCCTCGGAAATTGTGAACTGTCTTACTCTGATAAGACCGTGCATCTCACCGCTGTCCTCGTTACGGAAGAGGGTAGAGGTCTCACCGAGTCTCATAGGAAGCTCTCTGTAAGAGCGCTTCTTGTTAAGGAATACCTGATACTGGAAGGGGCAGGTCATAGGACGCATTGCAAAGCATTCCTTGGTCTCATCATCGGGATCGCCCATGATGAACATACCGTCGCGGTAGTGATCCCAGTGACCGGAGATCTTGTAAAGCTCGCGCTTTGCCATAAGGGGAGTCTTGGTGAGAAGATAGCCTCTCTTTTCCTCAACGTCCTCAACCCATCTCTGAAGTCTCTGTACTGTTCTTGCACCCTTGGGCAGAAGAACGGGAAGACCCTGACCGATAACGTCAACGGTGGTGAAGTACTCAAGCTCACGGCCGATCTTGTTATGGTCGCGCTTAAGAGCCTCCTCCTGCTGCTGAATATATGCGTTCATCTCATCCTTGGAGGGGAATGCAATGCCGTATACTCTCTGGAGCATCTTGTTGTTCTGGTCACCCTTGTAATATGCACCTGTGCACTGTGTAAGCTTGAATGCCTTAATAGCACCGGTAGAGTGAAGGTGAGGACCTGCGCAAAGGTCGGTGTACTCGCCCTGAGTGTAGATAGAGATCTCTGCATCCTCAGGAAGCTCCTCAATTCTCTCAACCTTGTAGGGCTCGTCAAGACTCTTGAAGAGCTCGATAGCCTCACCTCTTGGGAGAACCTTTCTTGTGATGAGAAGATTTTCCTTAACGATCTTCTTCATCTCCGCCTCGATCTTTGTAAGAATCTCGGGGGTGAAGGAAATCTCTGCGTCAAAGTCCTGGAAATAACCGGTTTCGGTTGCAGGACCGATAGTCTGCTTTGTGTTGGGGTAGAGTCTCTTAACTGCCTGCGCCATAACGTGAGCAGCAGTGTGTCTGAAGACCTCCTTGCCTTCCTTATCCTTGAAGGTGAGAAGCTTAACCTCTGCCTCGCCCTCAATAAGAGTAGAAAGCTCCTTTGCCTCGCCGTTTACCAGCGCGCAAAGAACATCGCGGGATACGCTGCCAAATACAGCCTTCGCCGCCTCGTATACAGAGCAAGCCTCGCCCTCGTATACCTCGCCTGTTGCAAAAATGATTTTTGCCATAGTAAACCTCCGTTTAATTCGAAATTCGGAATTTGAAATTCGAAATGTATGTGTTTTTTAAAATATTCTTGTAAATAAAAAACACCCCGAAAGACACAACTTGCCTTTCGGGGTGCAAAATAACTCAATATGCCTTCCCTGTTGGGGAAGGGGGACCGCCTGCGGCGGTGGATGAGGTAGTTCTGCACGGTTCCACCCGAGCGTTTAACTCATTAGTATTTACTTTCCAAAGCTCTTGCCGAAGGCAAACTTCACTTGCCGAACGGTCAAACTTCACTCGCACAGCGAACTTCACTTGCGTGTAGCAAACTTCACTGCGAGCTTCCTCGCTTTGCATAGCTGGTACCTTATGGTCGTTCTCTCCGTTTTTCACCAAACAACGGCTCTCTGTGCAGCCCGTATCCATAAGACGTGGTCTAATGAAAATATTCTACCACAACAAAAGGGAAATGTCAACACCTATTTCATAAAATTTATCCCCCAAAAAGCCTTCCCTGTTGGGGAAGGGGGACCGCTTGCGGTGGATGAGGTCAACCTCGAAGGTAACCGAGCTACAGTGAGAAGGTGGATTTTCAAAGTAAAAGACGGATGCGGTGCAGTCGGAGTTTTATTTCCGCTATTGACAACCAGTAAAAAAGTATGAGATGACACATTGCACAATATATTTTAAAATAATTGTTAATATTGCGAATTGTTTTTTTAAAACGATACCTTTATAATTATATATAACTCATAATTTTAAAAATGACATTTGAGAAAATACCCGCCGGGGTTATACGGGGAAAGTGTTATGCTAAGGTAAGAATATGAAAAAAATAATATGTTTAGTAGTATGTATCACTATACTTGTTATCTTAACGAGCTGCGGATCCAAATTGCCGAAAGGCGAGGCATCAACAATTATATTAGTAAGTGGCGGCTCCTTTGATGACGCAACATTCGAGTATGTTAACGAGCATACTGTGAAAATTATTTCCGATGGAGAAGTGTATTATGTTCCTAACAGTTATATTAAGCTTATTAAGGTAAAATGATAGTGTAGGGAGAAATACATTAATTCAATATCAGAACGTCAAGAGCGTCTTACCGAAAGGTAGGACGCTCTTTTCTTTTACCTTCTGATAAAGCGAGGTGATTCATTGTGGAGAAGTAACCATTGATTCAATTCAGATAGAGATAGAGAGCAATTCTACGAACGCCTCCAAGGATTTGGAAATTTTTACTTAGAAAAACGTTCTTTTTTAAATCCAATTCCAAATTTTAAATTTCGAATTTATTTCCTCTCCCCCTTGTATTTTCCATTTCTTTATGCTAAAATATTAAATGACAAAATATGCGTGCTCATTCGCGCGCAGAAAGAGAGAACAAAACAATGGAAAAATTCTATTTAACCACTGCGATAGCATACGCATCGCGCAAGCCTCATATAGGCAACACTTATGAAATCATTATGGCTGACGCATTTGCTCGTTTCCAGAAGACTCAGGGCAAGGACGTGTTCCTTTGCACAGGTACCGACGAGCACGGTCAGAAGATCGAAGATCTCGCAAAGGATGCAGGCATCACTCCCAAGGCATACGTTGACCGCGTTGCAGGTGAGATCAAGGGTCTTTGGGACTACATGAACGCCGATTACGATCACTTTATTCGTACCACCGACGATTACCACGAAGCGGTAGTCGCTAAGATATTCAAAAAATTTTACGAGCAGGGCGATATTTACAAGGGCTACTACGAGGGCTGGTATTGTACTCCCTGTGAGTCCTTCTTTACCGCAACTCAGGCGGCGAACGGCATTTGCCCCGACTGTGGCAGACCTGTTTCACAGGCTAAGGAGGAGGCATACTTCTTCAAGATGTCCAAATATGCCGACCGCCTTATCAAGCACATCGAGGATAACCCCGGCTTTATCGAGCCCGAGAGCCGTAAGCGTGAGATGGTAAATAATTTCCTTAAGGCAGGTCTTCAGGACCTTTGCGTTTCCAGAACATCCTTCTCTTGGGGTATTCCCGTAACCTTCGATCCCAAGCACGTTACCTACGTATGGCTTGACGCGCTTACCAACTATATCACCGCTCTTGGCTACGATCCTGACAAGTCCTTCGAGGAGCAGAGCGAGAAGTTCAAGAAGTATTGGCCCGCCGATGTTCACATTATCGGTAAGGACATTCTTCGTTTCCACACCATTTATTGGCCCATCTTCCTTATGGCGCTGGATCTTCCTCTGCCTAAGAAGGTATTCGGTCACCCTTGGTTCAACTTCGGCAACGACAAGATGTCCAAGTCCAAGGGTAACGTGGTTTACGCAGACGAGCTTGCAGAGCGCTTTGGCGTTGATGCAGTAAGATATTATGCACTTTCCGAGATGCCTTACAACTCCGACGGTAGCGTTACCTACGAGAGCGTTGTTGCACGTTATAACAACGACCTTGCTAACAACCTCGGCAACCTTGTTAGCCGTACTCATGCTATGACAAAGAAGTACTTTGACGGCATTGTTCCTACCCCCGACGTTACCGATGCACTTGACGATGACCTTAAGGCTACCGTTGCTGCTACGATCACCAAGTCGGTAGAGCTTATGGACGCATACCACGTTGCAGATTCTCTTGAGGAGATCTTCTCCATGCTTCGCCGTGCTAACAAGTACATTGACGAAACAATGCCTTGGGCACTTGCAAAGAATGAGAGCGACAAGCCCCGTCTTCAGACAGTAATTTATAACCTTCTCGAAACCATTCGTACCGCGGCTGTGCTCCTTGCTCCCTATATTCCCGCAACCTCCGAGAATATTTTGGGACAGCTTGGTACCGACAAGAAGGAGTTCGCAACCATATCTTCCTTTGGCGCACTTGAGAGCGGCAAGCCTCTTGGCGAAGCATTCACTCTCTTTGCAAGAATTGATGAGAAGAAGTTCCTTGAGGAAATGGAAGCAAAGATCGCCGCTGCAAACGAGGCTAACAAGCCTGTAGAGGAGCCCGAGCACGAGCCCGAGATCGGCATTGAGTCCTTTGGTGCGGTAGAGCTTCGCGTTGCAGAGATCCTTTCTGCCGAGCCTGTTCCGAAGGCAAAGAAGCTTCTTAAGCTTCAGGTTGATCTTGGATATGAGAAGCGCCAGGTCGTTTCGGGCATCGCTAAGTTCTATACACCCGACCAGCTTGTTGGCAAGAAGGTTTGTCTTGTTACTAACCTTAAGCCTGCAAAGCTATGCGGCGTAGACAGCTTTGGTATGATTCTCGCATCCGGTGAGGATGACGTTAAGGTAGTATTCCTTGATCCTACAGCAAAGAACGGAGACAGAATTCACTGATGAGATACTTTGATTCTCACGCCCACTATTACGACGAGAGATTTTCAGAGGAATTAACAATGGGTGTCGATGAATTTGTCGACACCCTTCTTGCTGAAAATATTTCTTATATCATCAACGTTTCGGCTTCTCCCGAAACCGCTCGTCTCGTAGTAGCGCAGGCAAAAAAACATAAAAATATGTACACGGCCATCGGTATTCATCCCTCTGACACAAGATTTATAGATGATATGGACGCGGCTCTTGAGGAAATTAAGGCATTGATTCTCGATAAAGAGAACAAGTGCGTTTGCCTCGGTGAGATCGGTCTTGATTATCATTATCCCGATACAGATAAGGAAAAGCAGATGCGCTATTTTGAGGCGCAGATGAATCTTGCAGCCGAGCTTAACATTCCCGTATGCATTCACGACAGGGAATCACATGCCGACGTTATGGACGTAATTCGCCGTCACCCTGAGGTGAAGGGTGTTTTGCACAGCTTTTCGGGTTCTGCAGAAATGGCAGAGGAGCTTGCAAGGCTTGGTTGGATGATCTCATTCTCGGGTACTCTCACATTCACTAATGCAAGAAAGCCTAAGGAGGCAGCAGCGCGTCTTCCTCGTGAGTCTGTTATGATCGAGACCGACTGTCCCTATCTTGCGCCTCATCCGAAGCGCGGTACACTAAATCACTCGGGCAATCTTGAGTACACTAACGCAGTTCTTGCTGCGATTTGGGGCATTACACCTGAGGAGTGCGCCGAGATTACTGAAAATAATGCAAAAAGGTTCTTTAGATTATGAAAAAATCCATGTGCATTACCTATATCGTAGAGGATAAGCTTTACGTAAACGTAACCAATAAATGCTCTAATCGTTGTGAGTTTTGTATTCGCAATAACGGTGACGGTGCATACGGATCTGACAGCCTTTGGCTTGAGCGCGAGCCCACACGTGATGAGATATTAGACTCTGTTTTCTCGCGCGACCTGACCGTTTTTCCCGAGCTTGTGTTCTGTGGCTACGGTGAGCCTACATATCGCCTTGACGATATTATCTACGTTGCAAAGGCGGTAAAGGAAAGACACCCCGAGATGAAGATCAGAATCAACACCAACGGTCACTCCGACCTCATTCAGGGCAGAAATACCGCCCCCGATTACGAGGGCGTAATTGATATAGTTTCAATCAGTCTTAACACTCCGTCTGCCGAGAGATATCAGCAGATCTGTCACTCTATATACGGCGAGGAGTCCTTCGAGTCTCTTCTTCGCTTTGCAAGTGAGGTTAAGCATTACGTACCAACAGTTCTGCTCTCTGCGGTTAAGGAAACTTTGACGCCAGATGAGATAGAGCAGTGCAGAATGATTTGCTCCGATCTCGGAGTTACTCTCCGTCTGCGCGACTACATCCCTCCCGAGTCCTGACGCTGTTAAAATAGTGAGTTTTGAACATTGCGTTGTACATCAAAATGTGTGACAGTGGTGTCCGCATTATATCAAAGCATATTCCCATATAATCAAGCTCGCTTATTAAATCAAGCACAGCGCTAATAGATTTCAGCGATGAAAAGCTGTATTCACCCTGCCTTCGATCACGAATGTGAGAGAGCAGGGTGTTTTCATTATGCTCAATGCTGTACCCACATCTGCGCGCCCTGTCTAAAGCCTCGGAAGTTGTGGTAAATTCCTTGCCTCGCCTTGCCAGAGAGGGAAGGTCAACAAAGGTTTTTGCGCTTTCTCCAATACAAGCAAAATCGGTAAGGATCTTTCTTTCACCGTCGTTAAATGAGGGGGGATTATCCATAGCATATTTCGGATAATACATAACGCTTCCATCAGCATATTCGCTGAATTCTATGGGAGATTTTTCATTTATCTCGGTTATGAGTATTAGGTCGCATCCGATCATCAGCTTTCGCAAAATCATTAAAAATGAAGAAAATTCCTTGGCAGAATCCGAGATAGAGCAGGAATCAAGCACGATGCCCTTGTATCCCACCGATTCTGCCATAGCTATCAGTTCCTCGGCAAAGGCGGTTAGGCCGTCACCGTCTTTATACCTTTTTGTGTATCTGTCGTACACCCTTACTAAGGGGATCTTTTTCTCCGATATCGCAAGCTCAACCTCCTTCTTATGATCTGCCGAGAGGTGTATTCCGCGCTCATCTGCAACCGCATCTGCAAAGGTGATATAGGTGAGATAGGGCATCACACGTTTTAACATATCCCTTGTACAGCCGTTGTAAAAATATCCGTTTGCAACCGCCATTCCATAGGTCTTTTGACCGCATTTCAGTGAGATCTTTTGTCCCGGGTTTAGTGCCTTATCAATAAGCCATGGGTTTTGCGAATAAATATCATTTTTACTCACTCCAAATCGCAGTGCGATCCTGTCCGGTGTATCTCCGTGCTGTACGGTGTAGCTTCTGGTAGGGATCAGAATGAGCAGCTCTTCGCCATCTGCAGGTTCACCGTCATACAGCTCGTTTGTCATTCTGATGCTTTCTTCGCTAACTCCGTATTTTTCGGCTATATCCTTTAATTTTTCACCTTCTTGTTTAATATGTATTTGCATTTCTTCTCCTAACGTTTTTCAAATTTTATATCCATTATATGTTATCATAACATTTTCGTCATCTCCTTTATGGTCGAATCTTGCGAAGGTTACAAAATATTACTCTAAAAACGCACTTTTTTTGGTTAAAAAATGCATTGAATTTCAAAAACCTTTATGATATACTATACAAGTTAAAAAATAAGTACGAGAAAGGAGTCGAAACGATGACTAAGATTATTTGCAAAAAGGAATATAATACCGAAACCTCTACTTTCATCAAGAAGGTAACCGTTGGTACCTACGGTGATGCTGCAGGTTATGAGGAGTGCCTTTTCGTTACCGAAAGCGGCAACTACTTCCTTTACGTTAACGGTGGCGCAGAGTCTAAGTATCCTACCGAGGACATCAAGAGAATGTCTAAGAAGGTTGCTGACGAGTGGATTGCTAACAATTAATAAAAAATGGCTGTTTTAAGACGACCATTTTTTTATTAATTGTTATTGTTTGCCATGGCAAACATATCGAATTCCCGTAGGGAATATATCGATTTGCCGAAGGCAAAATATCGAGCGTTCCTTTTGAACGCATATCGACAAAGAACGGCTGTCAATCGACAGCCGTTTTTTATTTAAGCCTTCCCCAAGATAGGGGAAGGGGGACCGCTTGCGGTGGATGAGGATGATAAATTAAGTATTACAATGCTTTTTCGTTTCGCGTTTATTTCAAATAAGATTTATCCACCTTTGCTTCGGTGCAGAAGCGCTTGATTGAATCAATACCGCCCTTACAACCGGATTTGGATGCG
This sequence comes from Eubacteriales bacterium, assembly GCA_045128515.1. Lineage (GTDB taxonomy): Bacteria > Bacillota > Clostridia > Oscillospirales > CAG-272 > UBA1740. The sequence goes on from JBGVRO010000065.1 coordinate 30,811, forward strand.
TATCCGTGGGCGGAGTGGCATACAACAAGACCGTTAGCCGCATATAAGCGGAAGCGGTATTCCTCTGATTTATCAAAATAGATCTCCCATTTGGGGCAGGGAATAGATACCGATTTTTGAAGAGTGGTATCCTCTATCTCGCACTTTGGAGCATTGGTAATAACACTGTTAATACCGTTCATTGCAGATGATGACGATGAATACATCTGCGAGTAGGCAATAACGGTATAATTAGACGCATACAGCGAGAAGAAAAATCTGCCGTCCTTTGCGCGTTGAATATCCCATTTTCCGCTCGAGGTCAGGTCGTTTTCGTTTATTGCGACAACGTCTTTTGCTTCAGGAGGATTAGCATTTGCTTTTTTCTTTTTTGCTGTCCTTATTGTCTTGCGCTTTGCTTCTTTCTCTGCCTTTTTTGCAGCCTCAGCCGCCTTTTGCGCTCGTCTTCTTGCATCTGCACCCTTGGGGTTTACAATACGTTCAACGGGTTTTGGAGCAACTCTTCTTTTGCTCTCCTTAGTAGCCGCAGCTTTTGCCTTTTTTACGGAGGATTTTGCAGTTTTATTTGACGGTGCATTTACTACGTCGGGCTGACTCGCTTCTACCTTTTTAAGCTCCTCAACCTTTACTTCAGCCTTCTTCTTGGGCTTAGGTCTTGCGGGCTGATTTACCACAGGAGCAAAGTCCTCCTTGAAATATTTCGACTGGCCGTCGTCATATTCATTTTTCTTTGTGAAAAGTGATTTTAAGAAAGCCATACTAATATCCTCCGTTGCATTTTAATTCATTTTATCATAAAAAATGGAAAAATACAACGAAAAACGCAAAAAAACTTTATTTTTCTCTTTTTCTTGCCCCCTCGGCTTTAAGATATGCAAGCGCTTCCTTTATTCCACCCATTTCGTCGATAAGCCCACATTCCACAGCCTCATAGCCGTTTAGAATTGAGCCGATGTCATTTACAAGGGTGTCCGTGCGGTTTATCAGCCGACGAAAATGATCCTCCCTGACTCCCGAGTGTTCTACGATAAATCTGATTATTCTGTCCTGCATTTTCTCAAGATAGTTGAATGCCTGCGGAACACCGAGCACAAGACCGCTCGTCCTAACGGGGTGTATCGTCATGGTTGCGCTTGGAACGATAAATGATCTGTCAGCACTTACCGCCAGGGGAACACCGATAGAGTGACCTCCGCCAAGCACGACCGAGGCGGTAGGCTTGGTCATACTCGCTATTACCTCTGCCATAGCAAGACCTGCCTCAACGTCGCCTCCGAGGGTGTTTATCAGTATAATGATCCCGTCGACCTTGTCGCTTTCCTCCAGCGCTACTAACGTAGGTATAACGTGATCGTATTTCGTTGTTTTTTGTGTGCTGTCAAGAATGTAGTGCCCCTCTATCTGCCCGATTATCGTCAGACAGAAGATATCTCCCCCCTCGGCTTTAATCATGGTAGTGCCGTCGTCTGCCATAGCCGTATCGGCTTGATTGACTGCATTTTCACGTTCCTTTTCCATATTTGACCTCCAAGTATTAACCTTTAAATATTTTTTTCGATAATCTTTGCGTTTATGCATTGATTTTCAAAAAATATTATGCTATAATACAGAGTGGATTATCGTGGACAGTTGTGTCCACAGGATTAAATTATAATTTTTGAAGGAGATTCAAAATGAAAAAGGTTTTAGTTGAAACATCTGCAAGACACATTCACCTTAGCCGTGAGGCAGTTGACGTGCTCTTCGGCGAGGGCTATCAGCTTACCAATAAGAAGGAGCTTAGCCAGCCCGGTCAGTATGCTTGTGCTGAGAAGCTTGTTGTAGTTGGTCCTAAGGGTTCTATCAAGGCGTCTATCCTTGGTCCTACCAGAAATGCAAGCCAGGTTGAGATTTCTCTCACTGATGCTCGTTCTATCGGTGTTGTTGCTCCCATTCGTGAGTCCGGCGACATCAAGGGCAGTGGCGCATGCAAGCTTGTTAACCCCGAGAACGGCGCAGAGCTTGAGCTTACCGAGGGCGTTATCGCTGCAAAGCGTCATATTCACCTTACTCCCGAGGCAGCTGCTGAAATGGGCGTTGCTGATAAGGAGATCGTTTCTGTTAAGATTGAGTCCGAGCGTACCGCTATTCTCGGTGACGTTGTAGTAAGAGTAAGCCCCAGCTTCGCTCCTGCTATGCACATCGATACCGACGAGGCTAATGCCGCTTGCGCATTTGGCGAGTGCTACGGCGAGATCGTAAAGTAAATTGTAAATTTTAAAAAAGGAGATATAAAATCATGGCAGAACTTGTTTATTCCAAAGAAGTGGAAAACATGTGCGTTGTTGCCAAGGGTCCTAACCACGGTCCCGCTCCCATTCCTGAAGAAGGTAAGTGGGTAAAGGCAAAGGAAATCACCGACATCTCGGCTTACACTCACGGTGTGGGCTGGTGTGCACCTCAGCAGGGTGCTTGTAAGCTTTCGCTTAACGTTAAGGACGGTATTATTGAGGAGGCTCTCGTTGAGACCATCGGTTGCTCCGGTATGACTCACTCCGCGGCTATGGCTGCAGAGATCCTTCCCGGCAAGACTCTTCTCGAGGCTCTTAACACCGACCTTGTTTGCGATGCTATCAACACCGCTATGCGTGAGCTCTTCCTTCAGATCGTTTACGGTAGATCTCAGTCCGCATTCTCCGAGGGCGGCCTTGTAATTGGCGCAGGTATGGAGGATCTTGGTAAGGGTGAGAGATCCATGGTTGGTACTATGTACGGTACTAAGGCAAAGGGTGTTCGTTACCTCGAGATGACCGAGGGCTACTGCACCAGAATGGCTCTTGATGCAGACAACCAGGTTATCGGCTACGAGTTCGTTTCTCTCGGCAAGATGACCGACTTCATCAAGAAGGGCATGGAGCCTAACGAAGCATACGAGAAGTCTAAGGGTACATACGGCAGATTCAACGATGCTGTTAAGTACATCGACCCTCGTAAGGAATAATAAGGAGGAAATATAAATGGCACGTTTTGAAGGTTATGAAAGACGCGAGGCGAAGATCCTCGCCGTACTTAATGAATATGGCATTTCCTCTATCGACGAGTGTAAGGCTATATGCGATGCTAAGGGCATCGATCCCTATAAGATTGTAGAAGAGACTCAGCCTATCGCGTTCGAGAACGCAAAGTGGGCGTACACTGTTGGCGCTGCAATCGCAATTAAGAAGGGCTGCACTAAGGCTGCTGACGCTGCTGCCGCAATCGGTATCGGTCTTCAGTCCTTCTGTATCCCCGGCTCCGTAGCAGAGAACCGTAAGGTTGGTCTCGGCCACGGTAACCTTGGCTCTATGCTTCTCTCCGAGAGCACCGAGTGCTTCTGCTTCCTTGCAGGTCACGAGTCCTTCGCTGCTGCAGAGGGCGCAATTAAGATCGCTCTTAACGCAAACAAGGTTAGAACCAAGCCCCTCCGCGTTATCCTTAACGGTCTTGGCAAGGACGCTGCTTACATCATTTCCAGAATCAACGGCTTCACCTACGTTCAGACCGAGTTTGATCCCTATACCGAAGAGGTTCACGTTATCAAGGAAACCGCTTACTCCACCGGCGACCGCGCAAAGGTTAAGTGCTACGGCTCTGACTCCGTTCCCGAGGGTGTTGCTATCATGAGACTTGAGAACGTTGGCGTTTCCATCACCGGTAACTCCACCAACCCCACCAGATTCCAGCATCCCGTTGCAGGCACCTACAAGAAGTGGTGTAACGAGAACGGCAAGAACTACTTCTCCGTAGCTTCCGGCGGTGGTACAGGTAGAACTCTTCACCCCGATAACATGGCTGCAGGTCCTGCTTCCTACGGTATGACCGATACCATGGGTCGTATGCACGGCGACGCTCAGTTCGCTGGCTCCTCCTCCGTACCCGCTCACGTAGAAATGATGGGTCTCATCGGCGCAGGTAACAACCCCATGGTTGGTATGACTGTTGCTGTAGCGGTAGCAATCGAGGAAGCAAGCAAGTAATTCCTTGATTTATAAGGCTTTTTGAACCTTTTTGGAATAACTGAAAGACATTTCAAAAATCTAATTGACGTAAATCATAAATAAAAAAGTTGGACACATCGTTGACGTATTTTTGTCTGTGATGTGTCCAATATTTTTTTATTTTTTAGGAGGATTTTTAAGGTGAAAAAGATCAAAATGTCAAGAGGTGTAACACTCACATTTGAGGAAGGTTGCAATAAGTATTTGGAAAATTGTAGGCAGAGGAATTTAAGAGAAGGTACTATCAATCACTATAGAGCAACCCAAAAATCATTAATAGCGAATGAAAAAAGGTGAGTATTTGCATCAAGCAGTACTCACCTTTCCAAATTTTATTTGCTAAATAATTGAGTGCTATAAATTATAATAATTATTTTAACCGAGGATACTTTCCGTTTTCAACGTCAAGTTCGGAGAAGTCCCAAATGTCCTCACTCCATCCGAGTATTTCGGTGTAGAATTCCTTGGAGTTAAGCTGCTCGAAAGTGCACGTCTCGGCATTGTGGGCGTTACCCTCAACCAATGAATAGCAGTTCGTAACAGCGCCATCAGTGACACCGGCAATTCCTCCAGCTTTATAACTTGAGCTGATTTCTTCTATATTAATGCAGTTCTCAATTGTTGAATCACCATAGGCACAACCTACAATGCCTCCGGCATATGTAGAGTCGTTTGAGTTTATAGCACTTACGATGCCGCTATTAGTACAATTCATGACAGCACCATAGGCACAACCTGCAATGCCTCCGGCTGTATTACTTGAGCTAATATCACCGCTATTAGTGCAGTTCGCAACAGTACCATCGGTGTGAGCGACAATTCCTCCGGCTCTATTATTTGAACTAATATTACCGCTATTAGTGCAGTTCTCAATTGTTGAATCAACATAGGCATAACCTACAATGCCTCCGGCATCTGCAGAGTCGTATGAGTTTATAGCACTTACGATGCCGCTATTAGCACAATTCATGACAGCACCATTGGTGAAAGCGACAATTCCTCCGGCTATATTATTTGAGCTAATATGACCGCTATTAGTGCAGTTCAAAATTGTTGAAGTACCGGCGGCGCAACCGAGAATGCCTCCGGCAGATGCAGAGTCTTTTGAGCCTGTAGCACTTACATTACCGTGATTAGTACAGTTCGTAATTAGCAAAATGCCTCCTGAATAACCGTAATATGCATCAGCGGCAAAACCGATAATTCCTCCGGCATAGGCTTCTCCTACCGTATTTTTAATATTGAAAATCGAATATTTATCAACCGTAGAATTGTGTATAAAAAGTATAGAATGTGGGTCGGCATATGCTACAATGCCTCCGACATAAGCAGAATATTGCGAACCGTCGTCTGCAATTAACTCAACAATCACAGTAGCTTCTTCTATATTAACGTTTTGAATAACGCCATTACCACTACTAAAAAGACCCATATAAGCATTGGAATTTTTTACCGTGCCTACAAACGACATGTTCTTTATAGAATATCCCTTGCCGTCAAACACGCCACAAAATCCCGAGCCAACCCATTCCAAGCCTGCAAGATCGATATCATTTTTTAACTCGTAATAATATCCGCCATTCATATTTTTGAGGTCATTTGGCGAGGAAATGTACTTGACTTCGTCTGAAGCAACTCGGTAGCAACGCGTCGTCATCTCAGAGTAGTTCAATTTCTTCTCTATATAATCATTCGAATAAGAAAGAGCGGTCAGATATTGTTCATTCCAGCCATCATTCTCCAAATTGATGGAATAACACCACCTATTATTATCAAGTTTTTTAAGCGTGGTGACGGTATCTCCATCGGTTGTCCAAGAATTGTAACATCTAACGATGCTGTCAATACTATATCCCGTAGGGTTATTGAGAGTTATGAGTACATATACTCTATCGGAAGGAAATGCCCAGTCGATAGGCTCAAATCTGTCGTTTACAAACTCAATTTTTATGACTTCGATCTTTCCGTTTATGAACACGCTGTCCGAAAGTTCAGTTTCGGGCTCTACACATAAAACAGTATTGTCAATCTTCGCGTTTACCTTATCGATTTTGAGATAAGTATCACCACCGGCAAACTGTCCGTTATAAACTATCTCTACAAAAATCTTGTTTTTCGTAGATGCGCCTGTAACGTCATAGGTCTTGCCGTTGATAACCACGGATTCGATAGTCATACCAAGCGGATTATCGAGCTTAACCGACATAAATATCGTCTCGCCCTCTGATACCGCGGAGGTGTTTGCGATATTACACTCGGTCACATCAATGTAAGGCAAGGATTTAAAAGTATAGTTATGTATAGCGGTTTGCTCTCCGTTGCCGTCATTCAGATTATACTTATAGGTGATTTTCACCATATAATCGGTGTAGTAGTCAAGACCTGTAAAGTCTATTTCCTTGTCATCGTTTTCCGATACGAGAACATTTCCTTTGTAAAGCTCTATCTTGTATTCAGAAAGGATATTATCGATATCTGCAATATCATACTCTGCCGTTATACCGTTTGTAGTAATATTATCGTTTTTAACCGTAAAGCTCGGTACAGTCTTTGCATCGGTATTGATATTAATCTCTTTGGTTACGGTTTGTTCCCCATTACCGTCACCCAGGTTATAAGCATAGGTAACCTTGACTGTGTAGGCATTATTAGAGAGAAGATTTGCAAAAGCTCTTTGATCAATACTTTCTGCATATACCGTGCCGTTAGCGTGAACGAGCTCGATCTTGGTTATAGCTCCTACATTGTCAGCGTCGATTTCGCTGATTTCAAAGCCAACAGAGGTCTGCGTTTTCGTGGGGTTTACGATAGAGATCTCGGGCGTTACCTTTGCCAATGTAGTAAATTCAATAGAGATCGCCTCGGTAGCAGAACCGTTAAGGTATTCCGCAACGAGCTTATAGGCGGTGTTCGAAAGAAGCTCGGTCACGCTTGTCGAGCTGACGGAGAGAGGCTTAACGAACGTATCACCCTTATAAAGCTTAAGCGCGGAGAACGTTTTATCGGAGTGATTTTCGTTCCAGGAGAAACCGAAGGTTATCGACTCATGTCCAATGTTGATATTATCAAACAAAACGATAGGGTCGGTATAGAAGGCATCCTTGTAAAGGATATTCATACCAAAGTCGGCGCCTGAGAGGTCGTCATAATAGCCAACTATGGCATACTGATAAAGGGTATTCGTTTTGAGTCCGTTAAAGGTAACGCTGTTATCTCCAATGGCGATATCCTGCTCGGAAACGATGGAAAATCCGTCGTAAATTACAGCCTTAAGAGCGCCCTTTGAAAATTCAACGAGAGAGTTATTGTCCTTGACGTTGACATTAAACGAAAGTACATTCGTATCAATATCCACGTCTGTAACACTTGCAACAACTTGATTTTCGGTTCTAATACCTGCCATTACGGTTTTGTTGCCGTCAATAATAACGTCCTTAATTTCCGTACCGTCTATGTATTTAATAGCATCAATGGTATATTCAACTATACCCGCCGCACTGCCGACGTTGTACTTTAAGACAATAGTTTCCATATCCGAACCTTCTTCAAACATATAGTTCGAGTATTTTTTACCGTTGAGGGTAAAGGACATAATCTCAAAGCTGTCCGGATTGTCTATGTGAATATTGATATAGATATCTTCGTTTGGAGTTGCGTAGTAGATCTCATCGGGAGAGCCGATAATGTTAAGCGAAGACTTGATTTCTTCCTCTATATTTTCGTTTGCACCGTTATCGGGATATGGATTATCCTCATCAATCGTATCGTTTCGATCAGTATGATCGCCTTTGTAATGACCATTATGGTTGCCGTTGTCGCCATTATTGCCATTATTCGAACTCAAAAGCACAATACCACTCGAATAGCAACTTGCACTTGTAAGTTTTATCGCAGAGTCAGCCTTTGTGATAGTCATTCCTTGGTAAACAGGAACTTGCTTGTCGCCATTTCCGCTGTTGTTTCCGCAAGCTGTAAAGGCAAGCAAGGATATCATTAAAGCAACAACAAGCAACATTGCCACATTGATTTTTCTTTTCATGAATTAACCTCCGAATATAAAATAAAAAAGGCGCTAACCGAAGCCAGCGCCAAAAAACGCAAACTCCGATAGTCGCCAAACTATATCGATACGAAAAATACTTTGTACTCACGCCGAAGGAATTTGCATTTTATAAAATTCATAGTGCAAGCACAAAAAAAGGGTATAGCATCCCCTGCACAAGCATTTTTCGTATTTTAATATCGAAATATAGTTTGGCACTTTCATTATATCATAATAAAGCCATTTTTTCAATAGTTCTGGCAATATTTAGATTGCGACTTTTTCGTAAACTCTTCGACCACATCATTTACGGAAACATCAAAACGCGTTATAATGTTTTCAGAAAATGCACAAACGATGTGTTCGTCGAATATGATTTTATGGTTCAAAAGCCTCTTAAGTCTTATATAATAAGACTTTTAGGGAAGTCTCCCCGCTCTGAAGCCCTTTCAAAACGCCTAATGCAAAGAGATGATGGGTCTCATACTCCCGACGAGCTACGCCTCTGCGCTACGCTTGATGCTTGGTGCTACGCACCTTGTTGCGCTACGCTCAACGGCTCGTGGAGCAATCTTCCTCGGCTCGCTTGCAAGCAAGCTTGCAGACTCGCTCTGCGTCGATTATCCGGCGCAGGTAACAACCCCATGGTTGGTATGACTGTTGCTGTTGCGGTTGCTATCGAAGAGGCTTGTAAGTAATTCCTTGATTTTTAAGGCTTTTTGAGAATTGCAGAGTTTCAAAGTGGCTTTGTGAAAATCAAATCGCACAAAATTAAACAATAAAAAGTTGGACACATCATAAACGTTTTTTCGTTCGTGATGTGTCCAATATTTTTTTATTTTAAAGGAGGATTTTTGAAATAAAAAACACCTCCCAAGATTACCTGCTTACGACAGGGGCCCAAGAGGTTTTTGAGATACCGCCCACTGAGTTAACAATGTTGAGCGCCCCAAACCAAACGAGGGATACGCTCCAGAAAACGATATCTCATTGAACTCGCCATCGACTCCAGGTCTGTGGGATACTAGTCCCTTTAGAGGGGGGCGATTCGAGTTTTGACAGAGACGTTTCACAGCTCATCAATGCTCGTGCTTTGATGCAACGTCCTAAATCGGTTCTGCAAATACGAATCTGTGAAGTTATTATATCACTAAAGTTTTAATTTGTCAAGTAAATAAATTTCTGATTTAATCACAACGGAGGATTTTTAAGGTGAAAAAGATCAAAATGGCTATCTGAGCTCGGATGTTTATGTAAAAACAACAAAAGGAATGCGTACATATATAGTTACGATTATAATTAGAAAAAACCTTAACAGAACAAGTTTTGGAGGCCTAAGGTTCGATAACAAAAAAGAGCAAGGCCTTTCTTCCAGTGGGGATGTAAATCCGCATCAGGAGTATAATAAGACTCTTGCTCTACAAGTGTATTGTATCACAAAATGACAGTTTTGTCAAGGATTCCTGTTAACAATTATTGCATTTAAAAACCAAACGGAGGATTTTACAATGAAAAAACTGAAAATGGCGAAGGGAATAATGCTCACCTTCGAGGAGGGCTGCAACAAATATCTCGAAAATTGCCGACAGAGAAATTTGAGGCAGGGAACAATAAACAACTACAAACAGAGCTACAAGTTCTATAAGTTCTTTAAACCGGATATACTAAATGCTTAATGCTTGAGAGTAATCTCGAAAAAACACTCTGCCTCAAAATAAGTCTTGGATATTATATTTATACAATTTTGAATTTTCTGAATTCTTTTTTAAAAACTGTAATCAAGAGCTGAATAACAAAAGAAGAAGGCACATTATATTTGAGAAAATTCTATATGATGTGCCCAATTTTATGCAAATTTTAAAGGAGTTTTTAAAATGGAAAAACTGAAAATGGACACTCATAAAATCACCTTTAAGTATAGTCACAAAGAAGCTTTTGGAAAATCATATGTGGAAAAATTCAGGGTGGGAGATTTATTTTAATGGGGAAGAAAAAAACTAACTTCGTCAAAATGCACAAAAGAGTGCCTTTTTTTTTTGCTTTTTGCCATATTTACATCATAATGCTATCTGTGTTATAATAAACTATAAAATATTTGTTTTATTTACGTAATGTTTCAGCAACTTTACATTATTTCCAATATCGGCTGTGGCTTTAATAAAAGCCACGTTTATTTTGCAATCTTAAAATAAATAAATATAAATGGAGAGTTTTAGATGGAAAAATTAAAACAACTTTGGCTTGGCTTTGAGAAAAAATATCCCAAAGCATCACAGTGGGTTAGAGAAGGCGGACTTTTCGTTATCGTAAGTAACGTTATTACCGTATTTAAATACCTTCTTCTCACCTTCCTGCCTCTCGCATTCGCATTTATGGGTAGTCAGGACTTTGGCTTCCCTGGTATCGACATTACACTCTTTGGAATAGAGTTTAAGTGGTACATAATCGGATACGGAGCAGATCAGGGCGGCGCGGCATATTTTACAGCTTATATGATAGCTATGGTAATCGGTGAGGTTATCAACTTCTTCATTCAGCGTAAGTACGTGTTCCGTTCCAACGGTAATATTGTCCGTCAGGGCGCGTGGTATCTCCTTGCCTTCTGCGTTGTTACCTGCGTGGTTAACTCCATTAACTGCGTTTGGGCAGCCGTTGCAGGTCACTTCGTTGACCCTTGGCTTTATAACATCGGTACAACCGTGCTTAACGGTGGTGTTTCTATGGTAGTATTCTTTATCGTTAATAAGATCGTTTTCAACGATGCACCAAAAGAAGAACTGCCTGCTAACGAATGATCGACGGAACAAGGCAACATTTATTAGGTAAAAGGGAACATCCCTTTTTGATATAATGTAATATGAAAGAATATCTTATCGATTTTCTAAAAGATTTTGAATACGACAGCTCCGATGCCGAGTTTCTTCTGTTTACATACGACAGAATTGTGGGCAGGGAAGATACCCTTGCAATATGGAATGAAGCGATTAATATTTATGAGAAGGATATGAACTGCGATTTTGATATGATAATATCCCTTGCGCAGGAGGTTGCTCAGCGACTTGATATGCATAGATATACAGCGGAGCTGCTTATATTTATATGCCTTTCCAAGCACCTTCGTGAGATATACGTTGAGCGCGGAATCGACCTCTCCATATTCCATAACAGTATGCTTGATCTTAAGTATAAGCTTGATGAGTGCAAGGTCGTGAAGGGAATTATTGGTTCATTCGTTGCCTGGTGGTTTAACCGCTTCTATAACCTTGAGCGCGTTGCACTTGGCAGATTGCAGTTTGAGGTTGACAGCTTTGGTCATAATTACGAGAAGAACGGTCGCGTTTTAACTCCCGAATCCAAGGCGATCAACGTTCATATACCTCGCACTCTTACACATCTCACACCCGAGAGCTGCGACGAGGCTTTTGCTATGGCTAAGAATTACTTTGGAGAACAGGTTGCCGAAGGATGTCCCTTCATCTGTCATTCATGGATGCTTTATCCCGGCAATCTCACAATTCTGCCCGAAAGCACCAACGTACATAAATTCGCATCCCGCTTCGATATTTTTGACTATGCAGACGATCCCAACCTTGAGGATCTGTGGCGTATTTTTGATACCGATGAGAAGGATCTTGACCGTTTGCCTACTGATACTACGATGCGCCGCGCTTATGTTAACCACCTGAAAAATGGCGGTAAGCTTGGCTGGGGCCACGGAGTATTTTTCCTCAATTGACAAAAAAAGAGTTCAATTTACAATTGAACTCTTTTTTTATTTTGTGCTTTAGTCAGCTACGTACGATGAGTCGTTTGCGATAAGCTCCTCGTAGAACACTGCATTTGCGGTGGACATATATGCGGTAGCCCAAAGGGTGCCTATGCCGAAGCAAAGCGAACCGAGTAACATCCAACCGATGAATGAAAGGTTGAGAATGAAATACTGCATCTTGTGACCGTTCATAAGTCTGCGGCTTTCTCTGAGAGCTTCCATGGCGGTCATCTCGGGATGATCGTTGATAATATAGAATGCCATCGAGAAGGAGTAGCTGAAGATTATACCGGGTATTACGAAGATCATCGAGCCGATTGCAACGAATACGTTGTAAAGTATACCGGTAAGCAAGGATCCGAGAACGTTGTTTCTGATGCCGTCGATAGAGCTCTCGATTTGACCGGGTTCAATATTGCCTCTCACACGGCCGATAAAGTACCTTGCTGACGCAACAGAGAGAAGACCTGATACGATCATAGGACCGACAAAGGTGGCGCTTAAAGCTCCTGATATAGCAGCGACAATGATAACAACGAGAACGGGGTAAAGCCAGCTGCCACTGAAAAGATTGTTGCCGAGAATTTCTCTCGCTCTTGCGCGGATTTGAGAATTAGAAATCATAGTAAAAGTCTCCTTATAAAGTTACTATTTAAATAAATCTTTATTGCTTGTCAATTTTTATTTGTAATTGGATCGAAAAACTCGCTTAGCTTGTCAAGGTATTTGTCGCCTGCCACAACGTATGCAAGTCCGTGAGCAGCACCTTCTACTATGTACAGCTCCTTTTTGGTGGCGTTGCTCGCCTCAAAATTTCTCTCCGACATATCAATAGGCACGAAGAAATCCTGATCTCCGTGAACAAATATGGTTGGGATCTTTGATTTTGCAACCTGCTCAATAGGGGAGAACTCGTCGAGATTAAAACCGCCGTACAGTCTTGCACCAAGCTTAACGAATGGGTACAAAATGTTGGGGGGCAGCTTCATTTCACGAATAACCTTTTTAATTATATCCTTTGCAGAGGTGTATCCACAATCTGCGACAATTCCCACGATATTTTTAGGCAGATCGTCATAACCCGACGTTATCATTGCTGTTGCCGCGCCCATTGATACACCCGAAAGAATGATTTTTGCATCAGGGTTTATTTCTTTTAAAACGAAGTCGATCCATCGGCGACAGTCGCGACTTTCGTTAATTCCGAAGGTCAGTGTATTGCCGTCACTAAGACCGCTTCCGCGATGATCGTAGGTGAGTACACTGTGACCGATATTTAACGCTCTGAATATTCCACCGCTGAGATCTCTCTCCAGATTTCCCTGATAACCGTGCATCATGATCTCGATAGGGGCATCGGGAGAAAATTCGTAGTATCTACCGCGTAGCGTAAGACCGTCAAAGGTGGTGATCTCAACCTTTTTGTGCGGGGTAGCGCGGCTTCTTTTTGTCCATTCTATCATCTGTGGATAGAATGGCTCGTATTCCTTTCCAGGAGGAAGATCGTAGTCGTCCTCGGCTCTTGGCTTTCTGCTTTTTGAGTAGAAAACCATAAGGTAGCATACAAGAGCTGTTATCATAACTATAACAACAAGCGCTAATACGCATAACAAAATTATCCAAATGGGTTCCATAATTTACCTCGTGATTTTAATCTGTATTTATTGTATCACTAAAATCTCTTTTTTTCAATCTTTTCTGACATAAATTAATATTTTTTTAAAAAGTAGTTGATTTTATTAACAAAATAATGTATAATGTTCGAGATTGGAGGATTTAATTATGAACAATACTACCAATATCGAAGTAAATTATAAGAATAAAAAGAAATATAAAACTGCGAAATATCCTATTCGCCAGCCGAAATTTTTTACCGGACTTATCTGGGTCTTGTCTAAGATCACTCTCATTGGCAAAAAGTATAAGGTTGAAAAGATCAACATGGAGGGGCTTGAGCCACCCTATATGATGCTGTCTAACCATATGGCATTCGTTGATTTTAAGCTTGCAGCTATGGGAACGGGTAAGCACAGGGTAAATAACGTAGTTAATATCGACGGTTATTATCAGCGTCCATGGCTTATGGAGTTGATTGGCGCAATCTGTACGAGAAAGTTCACTATGGACCTTCACCTTGTTAAGTCTATTCGCAAGGTACTCTCTCGCGGAGATGTTCTGTGTATGTATCCCGAGGCGAGATATTCTCCCTGCGGTACAACCTCTTATATTCCCGAGTCGGTAGGTATGCTTGTAAAGAGAAACAAGGTTCCTGTTGTTGCTGTATTGCACAGAGGAAACTATCTCTTCTGTCCCTTCTGGGATTTCCGCCGTAAGCGCGACGTACCTATGCATACCACTCTGACAAAGATCCTCACCCCCGAGGAAATAGAGAATATGTCTGTCGATCAGATCAACGACAGAATCAGAGAGGCGCTTACTTACAACGATTACGAGTATCAGCAGAAGAACGGCATTCTTATAACCGAGCCGTATAGGGCAGAGGGACTGCACAAGGTGCTTTATCAGTGTCCCCACTGTCATACCGAGTCTAAGATGGCATCCAAGGGCGCAGAAATATTCTGTACCGAGTGTGGCAAGAGATGGACACTGAATGAGAACGGAACTCTTTCTGCCAACGATGGAGAGACCGAGTTTACTCAGATTCCGGATTGGTTCGATTGGGAGCGAGAGCAGGTTGAAAAGCAGATCGAGAGCGGGGAGTATTCCTTCTCCGACGAGGTCGAGGTTTACTCAATGCCTCGTTGTTGGAAATTTGAAAATCTTGGCAAGGCTCGCTTGACCCACGATATTGAGAACGGATTTGTAATCGAGGGCAACTATAACGGCGCGCCTTACCGCGTTCACCGTCATCCCTTGCAGATAAACAGTCTCCACGTTGAGTACGATTGGTACCGCATTAAGCGTGATGACTGTATAGATATCTCTACCGAGAACGATTCCTTCTATTGCTATTTTATGAATGCTGAGAATATCGTTACCAAGCTCGGCTTTGCAACCGAAGCACTTTACCGCAAGCATCTTCGTGAAAAGCGTCCCGAATCCAAGGACGCCACAAAGTAAAATAACACATAAAAATCTAAAAAATAAAATGTGGCAGACTTGTAAAATGCAGGTAAATATGAGCTAAAAATCAACAAAGTGTGCTCTTTTTGAAAATAATTCCAAAAGTGCTGTTTTGTTCATACTTTAGACACAATTATCTGCTATAATTATCGCCGCAAAATAGCGTGAACCTTTTGCCTGTTATTTAATAAAATAATCAATAACGGCCGCATTGAATTTATTGCGGATAAAAGCAAATTTTTCACGGAATAATAAAAAATCGGAGGGGCGCTATGTTAACAATTAATATGGAAGTATTGCATAAGGCCTTTGGAAAGGGTACTGTAGTTTCGATGAACGGCAAGTATTTCACCGTTCAGTTCGGTGCTGCTCAGAAGACCTTTGTTTATCCTGACGCGTTCGAGAAGTTTCTTACTCTTGCCGACGGAAGCACCAGCGAAGTTATCGATACCGATCTTCAGGCTGCTAAGGAGCAGAAGCAGAAGGAGCTTGATAAGAAGAATGAGGAAAACCGTCGCGCAATGACCCACGGAATCGTTATTCCCGGCAAGGAAAACGTTAACGTTGAGGGCGAGGACGAAGAGGGTAGATTTAAGAATTCCGAAACCGAGGAGGGCTGATTTTGCCTTTTCTCTGAAAACGAGTCGTTGTGCAATAGGTACAGCGACTCGTTTTTTGTATTGACTTTCTCTTTTTTGGGAAGTATAATATAATTATAAATCAAATGGAAGGAGGCTTTTTATGATATTTAAAGGATACCTGTTCAGTATTGTCTATGCGGTATTGGTTCTTGCTTTAGGTCTTGCGTTGTACAAGCTCCGTTGCCCAAAGAAGGTTACGAGAAAAATAGTTCATATTCTTATCGGCTTTGAGTGGGTAATACTGTATCGTTTCTTTGGTGGTGGAATTCATTTCCTTTTTGTTTGCCTTCTTTTCCTCGGAATATTGCTTATATCTTACAGAAAAAGGCTTCTCCCTATGATAGAATCGGATTCGGACAATTCTCCGGGTACGGTTTACTACGCACTTGCTATGTCAATTATGGCACTTATCACGGTTTTTGTACCTGATATGATTCTTCCTTTTGGTATAGGTGTGTTCTGTACATCACTCGGTGACGGCTTTGCAGGACTTTTAGGGCAGCTGATGAACACGCCCAGCAACGGAAAAATTTACGGGAATAAAACTATATACGGCACTCTTTGTAATGCAATTGTTTGCTTTATCGTAGCAGGAGTGATGAATGCCAAATTTGATATGGGGATGGCGTACTGGCATATTGTTGCTATAGCCTTGTTCGCAACCTTGCTTGAGCTTTTTGCAACTAAAGGACTCGATAATATTACCGTCACCCTTGGCGCATCATTTTTGAGCTATTTCTTCATTCATTTTGACAGGGCGGAGAACTATATTATTCCTATTATCCTGACTCCGATAATGATTGCCTTTGCATCTAAAAAACGGGCGCTGACAAGCGGTGGTATTATAACAGCTATCATCGTAGATATTATCATATCAATATCCCTTGGCAACTTTGGATTTGTGATCTTGTTTAGTTTTTTCGCTTTAGGATTAATTACCGATAAAATCAAAAAACGACATAAAAGCAAAGGCAGAAAGGCAAAAAACTGCGGAAAGAGCAATCCTAGAGACCACCGTCAGGTGTTAGCAAACAGCTTGGTTGCTGCCGTCTGCTCCCTACTATTTCTCCTTACGTCAAACCGCGTATTTGTCGTTTCATTTGTTGCTGCCTTCGCCGAGGCTCTCGCCGATACCACGTCATCGGGCATTGGTTCGCTGAGCGATAAGGCTTATGACCCCTTCCGTATGCGTCCGTGCAGGGCAGGACTTAGCGGCGGAATGTCGCTTATTGGAACTATGTCATCAATAGTCGGTGCAGCCGTTATTTCACTCATCGCATATGCGTTTGGTATGCTCTCAATCATCGAAAGCGTAATTGTTATCCTTGCTGGTTTCCTTGGTGGAATTTTTGATAGCCTTCTCGGTTCGCTTATTCAGGTTAAATACCGTTGCACTGTTTGCGACGAAATTACCGAAAAGGCCATGCATTGCAATACTTCTACTGTAAAGCATAGCGGTATTAGATTCGTTGATAACAATTTTGTTAATTTTATGAGCACTGTTTTCGCTTCCG
Organism: Eubacteriales bacterium; assembly: GCA_045128515.1. Classification (GTDB taxonomy): domain Bacteria; phylum Bacillota; class Clostridia; order Oscillospirales; family CAG-272; genus UBA1740. The sequence continues at coordinate 47,877 of JBGVRO010000065.1, forward strand.
TTCTTGCAAGTGTCCTTTATATAATATAAATGTAAAAAAGTGCCGCACAGACCGTGCGGCACTCCTTAATTCTATTCGTTATTCATAGAATTATTATTAAAGGAAAGGAAATGGTTTTGGCTACGGATTAGCCGTTAGTCTTGATCGAGTTCTCATAGCTCTCGACCATCTTTTTTACCATCTGGCCTCCGATGCTACCTGCCTGCTTGGAGGTAAGATCACCGTTATAACCCTGCTTAAGGTTTACACCAACCTCGTTAGCTGCTTCCATCTTGAACTTGTCGAGGGCAGCTCTTGCTTCGGGAACATTAACCTTGTTCTTAGACATAAGAATAAATCTCCTGTGTTATTAAAATCTATATTAATCGAGCCCGAAGAAATTCACCCTATCGGGCTCTTTTCTTTGACTCTGTTATTATTGTATCACTATTTTGACGGAATATTATATGAAAAATCTGCCATTTTTCAACATTTTTTATAAAAAGAAATAAATTATTAAAAAAATCGAAAAAAGCTATTGACAAATTAAAACTATTGATGTATAATAGAAAAGCTTACAACTTGTGAGCGAATTTGATCCTTGAAAATTGAACAACTTAAAATTAAGAAAACACTGAAAAAGTGTAGTTCTTGTCAAAACACATTGAGAAAAAACTCAAAAGTAAGAAGAAGCTAGATTAAAGATAGCTCTGAAAAAGGATTTAGGTCCCT
>JBGVRO010000066.1:0-12805 GCA_045128515.1 Eubacteriales bacterium
GCACTTGCAGTTGTTTCCGTTATAATCGGATTAGGTAGTCCCGATAACGTAGTCAATACAATAAGAGCAATGGGAGAAAGGATACACAAGAACGTGGCAAGAGCAATACGCCAAGAGGCGCTTTTCCTATGTTCAAGATATGTGTTAGCTTCTTCAATAGAAATCTTCTTTACGGTTGTGTCTGAAGAATCATCATTTGAAAATTCTTCTTCCTCAATCTCGTCTTTCAAGAGATAGTCCGTTGTAACGCCGAACAGCGTGCCAAGCTGTAAAATCTTTTCTAAATCGGGAATTGTCTGCGCACTTTCCCATTTAGAAACGGCTTGTCGGGATACGTTCATCTTGTCGGCAAGTTCTTCTTGTGACCAACCGTTCTTTTTTCGTAATCTGATAATTTTGTCAGCTAAAATCATATAAACACCTCGTTCAATTTTATTTAAGCCCGTGGCTCTTTTTGTGCTTATATTATAGCATAATCCACGGTTACATACCACCAACCGAGGGCTTTCAATGTGTCAACCGGCGGTTGCTTTTTGCTTTTTAGGGCGTAAGGTATTAGATATCGTACTTCGCAAGGATCTCACTTGGAGTCTTACGAAGAAGCGACAGAATCGGCAATGTTCCAAAGAACAAGCTAATTGCGTACAGGACTGCAAGGACTGCACCTGCGAGCCAAATGGGATAGTAGAATATCTCTGCTATCATTGAGGACATTCCAAGGCACAGGAAGAGGAATCCGCTGGTAAGAAGGTAGCCTATCAATACCGTCAGTGTTGTGAGAACGATTGCCTCAGAGGCTCGCATAAAAACAGGTGAGCCTCCATTTTTTAACAAAACAACCTCATAATCCCCAACAACCCAAAAAAGAACTCAATCACCCGAATGGGTAATTGAGTTCTTTTGGTTGCACACGTGGGCGGTTAAATGAACCATTATAATTGGTTATTTGAATTCTGGCCTTATAAATTAAAAGTCAAGATTTTTCAGAAATTCGGTTGCAAGGCTTGGCCAGATTTTTGCTTCTTCACAATCCTGGGCTACGCCTATGCCATGGGTATATGTGCCGTTATCATCGTAGACGTGACATTCGTTGTAAACGCCAACCACGTCGAGGGCACTTGCGAAGGCGTAGGTATTGCCCGAATTAACGGTAGCGTCCTTTTCGTGACACCAGAGGAAGCAAGGCGGGGTCTTTTCGGACACGTTTTTCTCTGCCGAGAAGCGATCGTAGAGACTCTCGTCGCCGCCTGTGAAATTCTTTCTCGTATTATTGTGGGTCAGAGGGGTATCCATGGAAATTACGGAATAACACAGCACGCCTGCGTTCGGGGTGGGATCAATACTATCAAATTTGTCGGAAACGTAGTTACCGTCATCCACCATCCAGGCGGGTTGAGTAAGCAGCATTGACGCCAGGTGTCCGCCTGCGGAATATCCCTGAACGGCAATCTTGTCTTTATCAATGTAATATTTATCGGCATTACCGCGGACAAGCCTTATTGCACGGAAGGCATCCGAGAGAATATGCCTGTAATCAACGCTTGAGTCAACGGCGGTAGTTCGGTAATTAACCACAAACACCGAAATTCCCTGGGCATTATACCACTCTGCGATCGAGGAAGCCTCCTTCTGATTTCCCTCGTTGTTAACTCCCTGACCGTATCCTGCCACATCAGAGGTGGAATTAGAAAGATGTCCGTAACCTCCACCGGGGAAAACGAGAACTGCGCCTCCCGTAGGATATGGAGCAAGATAAGGGGTCATGAAGCAGAACTCACGACAGTCACCGTTCTCGTCATAAGGAACGTTCCCCTCATCGTAAAGGTATATTTTTTCGTGGTTAAGACTTGCCTCGGTGTTGTCGATAATGGGAACTTCCTTGTCGAAAAGGTCATCAATTATCTGGCAGGAACCAAGGCAAAGCATAACGAGCACTAAAACAACCGCTAAAAAGCGTTTCATAAGGGTCATTCTCCTTTTTTAATTTCTGCGGTAACGAATACAGGGCAATGATCACTGCCTTTATATACACTCTCGCTACGAATGATCTCGTGAGTATTCATAGTTCCATTATAAAAAACGTGGTCGATGGTAAGTCCCTCGTCGCTATGGACGATGCCCATTTTATGCTGAGATTTCATACCGTCCTGCTGATTAGCTTCTGCATGAGCTTCTGCATCAAGATAGCCTGCTTCCTCAAGCATTTTATAGGCGTGAGAGCTACTGTTGAAATTACAGTCACCAGTTATAATAACGGGACACTCACCGTAGGTATCAAACACCAGTGAGATCGTTGAAAATATCTGTCTTACGTTGCCCTGATGCCACAGCTCCTCGGTCTCGGCAAGCTCCTCTGCTGAATAATTCTCATATCCCGCATACTTATTAAGACACTTCGAGCCATGGAAATTAACGCAGAGAAGTCTGTTTCCTTCCTTGCTTTCAATAAGAACCCAGCCCAGTGTTTTCATAACCGTAAGGGCGTGAGCGTCGGTCAGCATTTCTGCACCGCTGTCTATATAATCGAACTTCTCGGTATTAAAAAGTATGGGTGTACGAAGGTTCTCGTCTCCGATAACCTTATTAAGAATGAAATACTCCGGATGCTCTTCGAGAAAAGGAATGACGTATTTTGTATATGCCACAGGACCTGCTTCCTGAAGCTGAATGATATCAGGGGCTTTTTCGTTCAGAACGCTTAAAACCTCATCTCCGCTACCGTTGCCGAGATAAACGTTCCAGGTAAGAATACTGAACTGCTCGTTTTTTTCTTCTGTATTACTGTCATCGGGCTGCCACTGACAAGAGAAAAGGCAAACCGCTGAGCTGACGAAAAGACATAGCGTTAAAAATAAAGAAATAATTCTTTTCATAATCAGTTACCAAGCAAAATATCTCTTACAGCAGTGTAGGTTTCCTCGCTTACGCCGATTGAGATAAAGTAGTTTTCAATACGCTCTCTGAGAGTATCTCCCTCGTAATCTCCGTCGGCGGAAAGCAGCTCGACGTACTTATTCTTGCTGTTGTGAGGCTCCTTTGCTTCACCGATATTACCGAAGTTTGAGAAGAGATAATCCTTCATCAGCTCCTCCTCGCTCATACCGCAGAGACCACCGATAAGATAGGAGAGCATTCCCGTTCTGTCCGTACCGATATTACAATGGAAGTAAACGGGATAATTGCTTTCGTCAGCAAGGATTTCCATAAGCAGCTTGATCTGTGCCCCGTTATCATCGATAGCGCTGTTGCCGTTCATAGGAATACGGAAATATTGAACGCCGGGAACTGTGCTTTCCGCAGGCTTATCCGCAGGGTAACCGTTGCGGTTTAAAAGACGTATATCGATCTCGGTCTTAATGCCAAGCTGATTCTTAAACACATCGATGCCTGCATCGGTAATTTCGGGAATAAACACCTGTGGAGGTGTTTTATAGCTATCGTTATTAACGTCACTGGTATTAAGTCTTGCTCCTCTGTAGAGAAGGCCCTGTACCATACGCTTGCCGTAGGAGGTCATTCTGCCGCCAAGGTCACGAACGTTTGTAACGCCGTCTATGTATATATTACGCGGACCAACGTCGGAGGTGGTAAATTTACCCTCTGTGCTATGCTCCTCGTTGGACACTCTCCAGTAATACTCGGTTGCGATCTTAAGATTATATACCGACACCTCTGTCTTGTCGGTTGAAAGAACTATCGGATTTGAAAAATCAGAGGATTCGGAAATCTCCACCGTGTATTTTCCTGCGGAGGAGGAATCCGTCCAGGTAAGCGTTATTGCGTCGGGGCGGGATTTTTCTTCGTGACCGTCGGCATAAGCTGAGATAGCCTCGTAATCTCCCAGCATATATGAAAGCTGGTCGGGGGTGTGGAAATCCAAGGGCTTATCATAGCTGGTAAGCTTGATAGGCGATAAATTCAAAAGGGAACAGGAAGAGAATGAAAGTATCATCGACATGATGATACACAGGGCAATAAATGCCGAACTAATATTTCTTTTCATAATAATTTCCTCATTTTAATCAGGGCGAAATCGTTTCGCCCTCTACGTAAGGGTCGCAAACAGGCGCTTTGCCTGTCAGAACGTGGTATGCGGTGTTCTTGCCCGCATCATTTCCGACGATGTTATATGCCTCCTGCTTGTAATGATTATTAAGGTGCATCATGCTTTCGGGCATAAGAGCAAGCTTGCGTGATACGTGAGTCATATCGTCGTAATTCGCACACATCTGTGCCTGCATTTCTCCGAAGGCAATATAAAGATCGTATCTTGTGGGGTTAAGGCTCTTCATATAAGTGCCAATAGAGATAACGTAGCAATGCTGAACTCCAACGCTCTTCATCTCCTCAACGATATTACGCATATTCGCGCTGTATTCCTCATACTGCATACCGTTGCCTGCATCTCCCTCGCCCTGAAGCCATACCATAAATACGTTGCGTACCTCGTATTCATCCTGGGAGTACATATAGTTGAGGCAAAGCTCAAGTCTGTTCTTAGCCTCCTCAAGCAGAGCATATCCGGGCTGCCATTCGGAGGAATTTGTGCCGCCCTGGCTTGCCGAAACGGCAATAACAGGCACGTTGGTCGCTTGGAAATACGCCTCGCAGAAGGCTGAAACGGGGCCGCCGCTTTTCTTATAATCCAGACCGCTTACGTCGCTGATACCCACGTTGTTTTCCTTCTGTCCAAAGGGCTCCTCAAGGGGATAAAGCTTTGTGGGGTCTGTAACAGACTTGAACTCAAAGGCGTGACCCTCGCCGCAAGGAACAGCAAGAGAGGCGTCGCCTCTGCCTGCCATGTTTGACTGTCCCATAAAAATAATGACGTCAGCATAGTTATGCTCCGCATCTTCGGGTGCTTCGGGACTATTGGGCTTAATAAAGCTGCAGGAGGAAAGCAACGTAGTCATCAATAATATGGCACATAAAAATAACGCTGTCTTTTTCATATTCATCCTTTTGGGCTCTGCCGGGCTTCTCACCCGGCAGAGCAATCTTATTTTTTAATTAGTAATCTACTCTGAGAGTACCGATATCGCCATTCTCGATGCAAACCATGTACATCATATAAGCAGGCATGGAAACGGTCTCTGCAGCGCTGGACTTACATCCGGACTGCTTGGATGCAGTATATCCCCAGAAGCCTGCCTGCTCAACACCCTCAACGTCGCCTGCAAGACAACCGAAGTCAAGGCCGATGATCTTTTCGCCGTCGTATACCACGGTTGCTGTCTCGTCAGCGTTGGTGGTCATACCGCTGGTTCCCATAACGTTAGTAAGCTCGATCTCGGTAAAGCTGATAACGCCGTCAACGATAACAAACTTACCCTTGGATACGTTATACTTGGTTGCACCCATCTGTGCACTGTAGGTAAAGCTGCCGTCTGCAGTGTAAAGCTCAAGAGTGCCGTTGCAAACGTTCTTATCCTTGGTGAAGTAGGTATAGAATACGTAGTCAGCATTGCTGGTCTGTGCGATCTCTGCGGGAGTCATAAGAGCTGTGGTGATCTCTACAGTAAGAGCCTTTGTAACGCCGTCCTCGGTGTAGCTTACAGTGTAGGATGTAAGGTCACCGTTAACGATAGCGTCACCGTTTTCAACATCAAACTCGGTGATAACAGCATCCTCCTTATCGGCATACTTTGCAGTAAGAGTCATGCCGCTTGCCTTAATTGCCTGCGCAACGGTCTGAGTGCCTGCGTAAACGTACTTAAGCTCGGTGGGATGGCCGTTAAGCTGGATTGCCTGAAGACCTGTGAGAGGCGGTTCGCCAACGGTGATCTCATAGGTGGCAGTCATTCCCTCGTATGTTACGGTTACGAGAACATCGGATGTAACGAGGGGCTCAACCTTATCTACGGTAAATCCGCTTTCTACAAGACGGGGTGCGCCTGCCTCGTAGTTTACGTTAAGAGTAAGACCTGCAAGAGCGATCATCTCACCGTATTCGTAAGAAAGCTTGTCAGGAAGGGTCGCGATGGAGAGTCCTGCAACCTCTGCATGATAAACGTGCATATTGGAGGGAACCTTTCCGTTATCAAGAACGGAGAAGTAGCAAACGTCTGCGGGGAGATCGTAGTTCTGAGCATTACCCTCTACGAAATCAGCCGCCTTGGACTTACCCCAACCGAATACGAGGCTGGGCTTAACCATGCTTCCGAACTGAAGGCCTGTGATATTACCTGCTTCATCCTTGATGATCTTAGCAACCTCAACGGTTACGGCATCAAGGCGCGCGGTTGCGATACGCTGAACCTTCTCGATCTTGAGGGTCATCTCGCCATCAGAGGAGGAGTATGTACCCTGCATGTAGGCGATCTTATAGCCCATACCTGCTTCCCAGTTGATATCCTCGGGCTTGTCGTTACGCTCGGAGTACTTGAAGGTACCCGATGCCTCTGTGCCGAAGAGCTCAAGGCAAGCGTCAACGATCATAGTAGAGGAGTTAAAGGAGGTTACGAAAACGTAGTCGGCGTCGCTGCTCTCTGCAACCTTGTGAGGAGCAACGTAGTTTTCATAAGCCTCAGCCGTAAGCTCGGTAAACTCAATGTCGATCTTGTTTACGTTGATGTCAACTCTTACGGTCTTGGTGGTCTTCTCATAAACGTACTTTACGTAGTAAGAGGTGGTGGTAGCGGTGATCTTGTCAGAGCCGATGGTGGTGGTACACTTGTCGGTAACGTCCTCCTTGCTACCGTCGCTGAAGTTAGCAATAACCTTCATACCCGTGGTATCAACGGTTTCGCCAATTTCGTAATCAAGCTTTGTGGGCATTGATTCAAGTGTGATGGATACGAGTGTTTTTGCGGAGTCTGTGTTGCCGTCTCCCGAATCGGGAAGGAATTGCTCAATCAGAGAGCAGCCTGTAAGTGCAACAAGCATAACAGCGATAGCTAATGCGCTGCACAACAGGGCTTTGAAAAGCTTTTTTGCGTTCATAGTAATTCTCCTTTTTGTTTTTTATTATCACGAACTATGATTCGTTGATATCTCAGAAAGATCTTTTGGTAATGCCTGTTATAGCATATCCGAGAGTAGATAACAGGAAGAGTATTCCGCTTACAATGGTTCCCGTAATAACAGCCTGCTGCCAAGGCGGCGTTACTTTGACAATGCGAGTGCCTGCTGAAATACCGTTCATAGCGTTAGAGTTCACGGTAGCGTACAGAATACGCTTTGCCGCAGTACGCATCTGCTCTGCTACGTCACCGTAATTCTCTGCATATTTATCGTAGATATCTGCACTGAGATCGCTGTCGGGAAGGTCGCATCCCGCCATTAGACAGGTTACGAGCTGGGAATCAAGATATCTGCCCTTCCACATATCCGAAACCACGAAGCCCTCCATTCCGCACTCTCCACGAAGGAAGTCGGTGCAAAGCTCTCGACTCGCAGGACAGAGAGTTACGCCTATTCTTGTATAAGAGGTCATAGCGTTGCTTGCGCCACCGTCAACGATTGCCATGCGGAAGGGTTCAAGATAGATCTCGCGGTAAGCCTGCTCGTTCGACCATACGCTAAGACCGACTCGGCAGGTCTGCTGCTCATATCCCGCAACATGCTTGACGTAAGCGTTACAGCCTTTTGACTGCAAGCCTGCAACAACCTTTGCCGCCTGTGCTCCGCTAAGGAAGGGATCCTCTGAATAATACTCGAAGTTTCTTCCGTCGTAAGCGCTTCTGTGAGTATTAAGTCCGATGCCGTAAAATCCGCTGTATCCTGCCCAGAGAGCATCTTCGCCTAGCATCTCACCAAATTTTGCGGCGATATCGGTATTAAAGGTTGATGCAAGAATTCCAAGAGAGGGATAGTATGGGGGAGATTTTGAGGAATCGGGATCTCCGTAAATATACGCAAGACCGTTTACGCTCTCGCCGTATTTCTGTGTAAGACCGGTAGGGCCGTTATGCTCTACCGTAGAGGGCTTACCTATGCTTTCGAGAAGACCCGTTTTTCTGAGACCCGTGGTGATAAGCTCTGCAATCTCACGGTATGTAAGCTGATCCATAAACTCATCCCAATACTCGCTGTCGGATGGAATCGGATTGCCTTCGTTGTCGGCACGCATATCGATAAGCTGAAGTCCTGCATCTTTACCGTAGGTAGGATAAGCAGTATTACCACTCTCAATCCAGCTGTCACCGTTCTGCACCAGGATATCATCCACCATCTCCTGTGTCAGATATATATCAACGCTTCCTGTTGGCATTGTGCCTACCCAGTCGTTTCTTGAAATATAGTGCGCGTTGTTTTTATCGCTTGCATTTTTGTATCTGAGAATATCTCCACTGTCAAAGAGATTGACAATACCGTCAGAGTAGGTGATAGGATCGGCTTCCTTTTCAAAGGAGGCAACCATATTGGTATCTCCTATGCCAATACCGCAATTTTCAGCAAGGAAATTGTTAGTCGCTTCATGAGAATTACGCGCAGCGGTGAATAGATAGCTGCCTGCATCAAGATAATAGCTTCCAATACCGTAAGCATCGTAAGAAGCAAGCTGACTACCCTTTATGGTAACCGTAATCTGCTGCTCGGCACCCGGCTCAAGTGCTTTGGTTTTTCCATATCCAACAAGCTCAACAGCCGATTTTTCAATATGATTCTTAATATCGTAATCGGTGTAAGGCTTCTGAAGATATATCTGCACTACTTCCTTACCTGCCACGTCACCTGTATTTTTAACGGTAACTTTTACGGTGTAGCTGTCGGCTTTCTGATCGTAATCCACAGAGAAATCCTTATACTCAAAGCTTGTGTAGGAAAGACCGTAGCCGAAGGGGTAGGCTATAGCCTCGTTATAATCAAAATCTCCCGCACCGGGTCTAAGACTTGCTACATCGTAATATCTGGTTTCAGCATAGCGATAACCGACGTAAATGCCTTCCTGATACATAACGTAGGTGGTATAGTTCATACCTGTATAGGAATTACCGCTGGTAGTGGGGAACTGAGAGGAGTAGTCATTCACGTTAGCGTACTGTCTTACCCCAAAGTTTGCCATAACGGGATTATACTCGTGCTTCATCCAGAAGGTATCGCTGAGTCTGCCCGAAGGATTTATCTCACCGCTGAGAATTTTACCGACGGCGGACATACCGCTGACTCCTACCGAGCCGATCCATAGGGCAGCATCAATTTTGTATTCAGGATCAAAGAGAAACTCGGCTTCAATCTGGTTCGGTGCGTTGAGAAGAACTATAATCTTATTAAAGGTAGTTCCTTTTAGTTCTGCAAGGCCACGAAGGACACTTTTTTCGTTCTCGTTCAGAGCAAGATAGTTTCCTCCCTCGCCGTCACAGGAGGGGTTGTTGTAATAAAGATCGCCGTTCTCGCCTCTGATTCTTTTAAGAATAACAATAGCGGCATCACCGTACTGCTCGAAGGAGGCAAAAACCTTCTCATCCGAGGTTACGTCACTCCAAGAAGCATCGTTGATCTTATATCCTGTGGAAACGTAGGCGTTCTTGTTTTTGTTGTAAAAGCCATAAAGCTTATCGTTTATAGTGAAGCCTGCGCCCTCGAATCCCTCTTTTACGTCAACAGGATCGAGAGGGTTGGTAGCCGCCGCAGAGCCCTCACCGCCGTACGCGGGATCAACGCTCGCAACACCAAATATGCTTATATTTTTCTCGGTTTCTATGTTTAAAGGTAAACAGTTGTTGTCATTTTTAAGCAAAACTGCGCCTTCTGCCATTATTTCTTCTGACAAAGCTAAACCGTCATTAATAAGATCATCAAGGCAGGTATAGTTGGTTTTGAAGTAATCGGTATCCTGAATTTCGCCCGAAACGTCTATACGCTCGGAGGTAGGCTGATTAAGTGCCGCACTGATAATGCCAACGTTTTCCGCAGTTATGAAATAGGCGGTAAGCATTATTGCGAAAAGGAAACTGAAAATAACGTGACAAATCTTGGAAATTGTTCGCATCTTTTTTCTCCTTATCTTTTAATTAATACGTTAAGCGTGGAAAGGGCTACGGTAGAGCCAACCAGGGCAGAACAGGCTATAAAGGCTGTGCTGAAGCTCTGGAGATCAATTCCCACAAGAACTATGGACACGTAGTAGTACATACCGTAAATGTAGAACATACTGCCTGCGAGAAGCATAAGGAATTGAACAGACGCTGCAAAATCACCGAGTCCGATAATCGCAAGGATTCCAAGTGCGCCCGCGCCAATCATAAGATAAAAGGCAATTTCATTGAATTCTGCGCTACCGATAAACCATCCTCGGTACAAAAACGCCGTAACAACGCTTAAAGCCGAACAAATTAACGGTAAAATTGCGCTTAATGGATTAGATCTGAAGCCAAACATGTTTTATTACCTCCAATTGCGGTTTTCCGCCTTATTTATACATAGATTTGTAGTGTTCAAGAGCCTCTTTCGCTCTATCGGAAAGCTCTTTCTCTTTTATCGGTTCAAAGCAAACCGTTCCGACGGTGTCGGAAAAGCTGGTGTCGTTTTGCTCCGTCACGTAGTGGCCGAACATATTTCGTTCGAATTGACCTGTATGGAAGACAATATCCGACATATCCTCTCCCATAATGGCAGTAAAGTAATCGCCTTCTGAGTTAACGTAGAATTTAGGAAGATGATTGCGGTTAGTAAACACCTTCGAGCTTACAAAGTGAATTTCTCCGTTTCTGACGTGATATTTTCCTGTAACTACCGATGCGTCGTCAAGGGTTGTCGTACCGTAATTTTCACTATAAATAAAACTGCCCTTCTTTTCGTTACCAAAAAGCTCTAACATTCCAAAGCTTATAGTGTCATCGGTGTTGTAATGTGTGAAATACTTATAGTCTGCATTGCTCGATCTGATACGCTCCCAGGCTAAGCCGTACTTTACGTTAATGTAGATGATTGCTGTTGTTTTTGTTTCATCTGATGAATAATGAACGTTGAGAGATGTGTCAGCGGTGGTCAACTCACGGCCAACCTGCTCGCATGTAAAGTCATCTATCGGATTTTTCGTGCCGTCAGAGTAAACCAGATTGACCTCTATGTCATCTCGATTTATTATTTCTCCGACGTAATAATCGTATCTTGTAAGGTATGCCTCAAGTCTGTATGGAACAACGACTCCCATTTCAACGGCAACAAAGGTAGGCAGTTTGAGAATTTGCTCATAGCTAAGCTCTTTGCTTACCCGTTCAAAGTAGATTTCTCCTTTTTCTCTGGAAAAGTAATGATCGTACTTTGTCCATCTGCCAAAGACACTTGATTCAGTGTTTTTAACCGTGGACTTAAATGCTATACCGCTTATATTTCCGTCATCGGAGTATTCAACGTTACCAACGAAGGCTTCAAGTCCAAGGTTTGTGTGTAACCGTAGCTTGTTCGTATTATTATCGTCAATAAGATTTTCTGAGTACAGATGGATTTTTCCTTCAATTATTTTATATTTACCGTATACAGCGCAGTTGATGGGATCTTGGTTTACCCCGAGCTTCCATGTTTCCTGGCAGAAAAATTCACCCTCTGACTCATCACCCGTCAGCTCGAGAGACATACATTCCTCAGCCCCAAAGGCGGTGATAAATACGTAATCAGCCTCGCTTCGATCTGCTCTGTCCCAGCAGTATCCGTCAATGAGGGGAATTTTCGGCTGGATCAAGAATATAATCAATATCGCAACGCAGATGATCATTGCAGCCGCAGAGCCACCGAAAATCAGATGCTTTTTATATTTAACAAACCACGCAGTTTTGATTTCCTCAGCCTCGGCCTTGACAGTTTCCGTCGCAACGTCAGACGTAATATCGACGTTCGTTCCCAGCAGCTCCTCAATACTTGTATTAAAAATGGCGGCGATCTCAGGAATTATGGAAAGATCGGGCAATCCGTATCCGCATTCCCAACGCGACACCGTCTTATCAATGACGTTCAGCTTGGAGGCGAGTTCTTTTTGAGTCATATTGTTTTTCTTGCGCAATTCTGCTATTTTTTTACCAACGGTTTTTGCGTCCACTCTTTGTCCTCCCGGGTTATTTTCATTCAATGCAAGTTTACATTATTGCTTTAAATAAGTCAATAAAAAAGCCTTCTTTTTGTGGTATATGAATCATATACCGATATTTTGGTGCTCATTTTTGTAAACTTTTGACATATTTTTGATAATATATACATAAAAAAGCTTTATCAATTTAGTTTAGGATCATCACCTGTCGTCATCTTTTATTGACACGATTTTCCTCGTTCTTGTCCATAGTTTCAATCTTTGCTTTAGGAGATGATAAATATTCACAATAATAAACTTATGAAAAAAATAAAAAAGCCCTACTACCTGTGTGAGATAGTAAGGCTTTCTTTAGTTGCACACGTGAGCGGTTAAATGAACCTATGTATTTTCTGCACATTTATGCCATAAAAATATAACAATTTTCGATATATTTTCCCTCCCGAGGTGCTAATTGTCGCATACTTTTCGTATAAGTCAATGTCGGGCCGGAAATTAGCACTGAAAAATTGAATAGCCAAGTTTGAGAGCCAAGTAGCTGTAAAAGGTTGCTTGGCTTTTTTCTTTTTACCTGAATGCACTAATTTCTGTCCCTCGTTGACTTATACACGCCGAGTTTGATATGGCTTTCTTTTCACCAAAGTATGCACAATGCACCTTGCCGGAAGGCAAAAATAAAATATACGGAGGTATAGAAAAATGAAAAAAGTAGTTTACAACGTAACAAGGTACAGAAAGGATGAGTTAATCAAGATATCAGGTCTTGGATACATAACCGATGAAGACTTGATTATCGCTTGCATCAGTCAGAACGGTAAGCCTTACATCAGGGTATTT
>JBGVRO010000067.1:0-3412 GCA_045128515.1 Eubacteriales bacterium
TGTCTCAAATTTTGCATTTGAGACAGCCTCTTTAGTGTTTGTTATGCGAGTGTTTCGAACTTGTAGCCTACGCCCCAAACTGTTTTGAGCACCCATTTGTCTGAGATACCTTCAAGCTTTTCGCGAAGTCTCTTTACGTGCACGTCAACCGTTCTCGAGTCACCGAGATAATCAAATCCCCATACCTTGTCGAGAAGCTGATCTCTGGTAAATACGCGGTTCGCGTTAGAAGCGAGGAAGTAGAGAAGCTCTAATTCCTTAGGAGGAATGTCAATAGCCTTTCCGTTAAGTTTAAGCTCATATTTTTGAAGGCTGATCTCCATATTCTCAAACTTAACGATCTCGTTGTCACCGCCACGTGCGTGTGCATTGTAACGACGAAGCACAGCCTTGATACGAGCAGAAAGCTCCTTCATGTCAAAGGGCTTAACGATAAAGTCGTCCGCGCCAAGCTCAAGACCGAGAACCTTGTCAAATATCTCGCCCTTTGCAGTAATCATAATTACAGGCTTGCCAGAAATTTCACGGATCTCGCGGCATACCTGCCATCCGTCCTTCTTCGGCATCATAATGTCGAGCAGAACAAGGTCAGGCTCAAATGCCTTGAAATAGGCGATTCCATCCATTCCGTCGTGAGCGGTCTTAACCTTGTAGCCCTCATTTTCAAAATATAGCTTTAACATTTCGCATATATTGGGGTCATCATCAATTACAAGAAGCTTAGTATCCATAGTTTTTGTCCTTTCACTTTAATATGTATGTAATTATTAACTTTGTTAAAAAACTTAAAATCTTAACAATTACATTATACAATATATTATTTACATAATCAAGAACATTTTATGAATTTTCTTATAAATTTTTAAACTTTTTTTATAAACAAAATTTCCCAAAATGCTTGAAAAAGAGCAGAGTATATAGTATAATAATATAGTTAATTAAAAATAAGGAAGTTATTTATATGAAACTTGGTATCGTAGGTCTTCCTAACGTAGGAAAGAGTACGCTTTTTAATGCTTTGACAAATGCAGGCGCAGAGTCTGCTAACTATCCCTTCTGTACGATCGACCCCAACGTTGGTGTTGTTGCCGTTCCTGACAAGCGTCTTGATAAGCTTGCTGAAATGTACAACCCCGACAAGTATACTCCTGCTATTATTGAATTCGTTGATATTGCAGGTCTCGTAAAGGGCGCATCCAAGGGCGAGGGTCTTGGTAACAAGTTCCTTGGTAATATCAGAGAGGTTGATGCTGTTGTTCACGTTGTTCGTTGCTTCGAAAACAATGATATTGTCCACGTTGAGGGTAGCGTTGATCCTATTCGTGACGTTGAAACTATCAATCTCGAGCTTATTCTCTCCGACCTTGAGATCGTTGAGAGAGCGATTGACAGAACGACAAAGGCTGCAAGAGCCGACAAGAAGCTTCTTGAGAAGCTTGAGGTTCTTGAGCGCGTAAAGGCAGCTCTCGAGGCTGGCAAGTGCGCAAGAGCGGTTGATCTTAGCGAGGAGGACGTTGCTTGGATCGATGAGTCTCGTCTTCTTACCCTTAAGCCTACAATTTACGCGGCTAACATTTCCGAGGATGAGGTTAACGGTGATTATGTAAACAACGAGCATTACATGGCTCTTAAGGCTCATGCTGACAGCGAGGGCAGCGAGATTATCGCTGTAAGCGCACAGATTGAGGCAGAGCTTGCTGCTCTTGACGGAGAGGAAAAGGAGATGTTCCTTGCCGATCTCGGCATTGAGGAGAGCGGTCTTGATAAGCTTATTAAGTCAAGCTACAGCCTTCTCGGTCTTATTTCCTTCCTTACTGCAGGTCCCAAGGAGGTTCGTGCTTGGACGATCAAGAAGGGAACAAAGGCTCCCGGCGCAGCGGGTAAGATTCACACCGACTTTGAGCGTGGTTTCATCAGAGCTGAGGTTGTTGCTTTTGATGATCTTGTTCGCGAGGGCGACAGAACCAAGGTTAAGGAAAAGGGTCTGCTTCGTTCCGAGGGTAAGGAATACGTTATGAAGGACGGCGACGTTGTAGAATTCCTCTTCAATGTATAATTTTATTATTATTTTAAAAGGCTCATCGTATTGATGAGCCTTTTTTATTTTGTAAAGTAAATAATATTTTCGGGTTGGGAATAAATATTACAGCCTTTATCTAAGTAAAACTGCATATTATTTTGAAGCAGAAATACATTTTCGCTTTGAATAATCAAACTGTCAAGATCCTCGTATGATTCGGAGAGATATATTCTATTCTTATACTTCTTACCGTGTTCTCCGAGAATGACGTGATCACTTAAAGAAATGTATCTTTCATACAGATCGCTATTAGCGGACGCAAGCAGACCTGAGGATAGATAAGTATAGACCTGATCCCCCTTAGCAACGGTAAATGCGTTCATAGAGGTGTTGCCGTATGGCTCTGAATATAGCAGGTTTATTGAATATTCACCAACCTTTACTGTTTCGTATTCTTTGAATACAACCACCTTAGTTCTGCTTTTTTCAACGGTTTTATACAGAATTTTCAGTATTGTTTCCTCATCCTCATTACGAGGCTCGGGAATGTAAACAGCCTCCACGGAAATGTTATACATAAGCACATCGATCTCGTCATCAATGCTCCACGAATAATGGGTAAGATAATATTTATCAAGATGTGTAACATTCGCATCCTCAAGCAGATCAAGCGACGTATAAGCGAGGTTTTTGCTATATTGGCTGGAATTTATGAGGCAGACTTCATTTTTCGACCTTATCAGCATTTCATCGGCTTTGTAATCCGAGAGGTAAGCGATTGTTTCGGTGTGATTCTGCTTCACCGTCGCAACGGTAGGAAGAAGTGTTGTAATTGCATAAAGAATAACCACAACGTTAAAGGCAATTTTCGGTCTTTTAAACTTAAGAATAAGGAAAAGATAAAAAATCGCGCTGTATAGAATGATCGCAATCATAGCGAACGAAAAGTTTGATGAAACGTACGAAAGCTTTATAGATGAAAATACGCCCGCCAGGAATGTCATTAGCTTGCAAAGAGGTGCAATTAGCCATCCAACAGGAATAAGCCAACCAATAAGCATCATAACGCATCCAAGATACATGATAATTTCTGCAAGGAAAGAGAAAATTATCGTTGCAATTGGCGCCATGATGGAAAAACCGCCAAATGCCACAGTAGAAACTGCCAAAGTAGAGCTGATAGCAAATACCGATGCCATAATGGCAAGGATGAAATATTTTGCTATTGCGCCTGCTTTAGTTTTTGGCTTTATGAGATCCGAGGTAAATTCGCTGAAGGCGATAATACCAAAGGTGGCAAGAGCAGATAGCCAAAGCGATATATCCATTATTGCATTGGGTGATGCGATGCATATTATAACGACCGCCAATGATAGCGACGTTAATGAATCC
>JBGVRO010000068.1:0-8547 GCA_045128515.1 Eubacteriales bacterium
TTTATAAATGCCTGCGCCTACACCCGAATTGACAAATGCACACGACGGGTTATTTACAAATCCGGATAGATATTCAAACTCGGCCTTTGTGATCCTTCCTGAGTTGTAAAGCTCTGAGATTACTTTGACACCAATAGGAAATCCGCATATAAATCCCGATATGAATGCGGTGATTGCACAACCGTTGACCCTGAATATCCTTTCAAAGGCTCTACAGATCCAACCGTCGGGATCAACGTAAAATACCGCTGTCCAAAGCTCCGAAAGTATGAAGAATGGAAACAACGTTGGAATTATAGTTGTCAGCGAAAATAATAGCCCGTTATATATAGACTCCTTTATTGCCGTACCAAAGAAGATCATAAGCAACGCAAGACATATGCATATGAGCGAGTATATATTCCATATCAATTTCCTTTGAATATTCGGCTTTATCAATGTCATTTTTTGACTCATCCTTCCATAGATTTTATTATAGTAATGCTATGAAGGAGTAATGGATTTAATGACTCATAAAGAGAAAACGGGCAGGTCGACTTATTCAGCGATATCCGCCGCTTTATCCTCATTTCATCTTGAGGCAGACAGAAGCACAAGGGGAATGTCTGTTATATTAAGCGGTGTGATCGGGATCAGCGATTTTTCCGACAGCTCGATTCATTTGCTGACCCACGGGGGCAGAATAATTGTTAATGGGCAAAAATTGTTTATCTGTGTGTACGAAAATAACAGTGTTAAAATAGTAGGCAAGGTGGAGGGAGTGGTTTTTAAATATGGTAAAAATTGATGCGCTTATCTTCGGCTATCGAAGGCTTAAGATCGACCCTGAGGATCTGAGTGTATTTACGTCGATACTGATCCGAGCGTCTATTCCATCGGTTATAAATAACGACGGTACGCTAACGGTAAGAGAAAGAGATTTTGAAAAAACCAAAGAGTTAATGTCGGGCAGAATCGATTTTACTTATTCTCAGCCTCTCGGCTTGCTTGGCGCGTGGAAAATGCTGGATCATAAATTTGCGATAATGCTTTCGGTTGCGATTTCTGCGCTTATGGTAATTATTTTATCAGGATTTGTGTGGGATATAAGAGTCGAGGGGAACGAGAATACAACCGACAGCGAGATAATCCTTTCGCTTTCGGAGTGTGGATTTGAGGTGGGTGATTTTTGGCCTGCGGTTGATTGCAGTAGAATAGAGACCGCCTTTCTCGATTCATCTGGTAAAATATCATGGATAAACCTTAATAGGCGAGGCTCGGTGGCATACGTTAAGGTTATTGAAAGCGATACCGTTTCCGATGAAAAGAAGGAGAAGGAGTATATTTCAAATCTTGTTGCTTCTGCCGACTGTGTTATTGAGGAAATTACGGTTAGGCAGGGAACGGCGTTGGTTAAGCCGGGCGATACAGTCAAGCGCGGTGATATTCTTGTGTTAGGAGCTGTGCCGGGTGAGGGAGGCGGTGAATGGTGCGCCGCAGAGGCAACCGTGATCGGCAGAATTTATGATACTGTAAGCGTTGATGTAGGCAGAGATTACGAGAATAAGACCCCCATAAAAAGTATGCTTTATTCTTGCGATTTAAAATTTTTTAAAAAATCTATAAATATTTTCAAAAGATATGGAAATTTGGATAAAGATTGTGATATAATAGAAAATGAGATAAAATGCTCACTTTTTGACAGATGCACCTTGCCAATGTCCATAACCTTGAAATACATTCCTCAGTATACCTATGAAAATGGTGTATACACCGATGATCAGCTTGTGGATATTGCGTCAGAGAGGTTAATGTCACTGATTGCTTTGAGGCTTGAAAATGCAGATCTTATAAAGCTCAGAACCAACGGTGCATTCACCGATAACGGATATAATATGAATACTGAAATCCTATTTCTTTGCGACGTATCTGAAAGAGTGAGGCTTGATATTATTAACTAAATGGAGCTTGCTTGTGACCGAAAAGATTGTAACAACTAATTCAAACGAGGCAACCGCCGCCATATTCGGTTCCTTCGACGTTAACGTAAGAAAAATTGAACGTGCCTTTGACGTTCGCATATCTAATAGAAATGCAGAGCGTGAGCACGGTGACGCAATAGTTGTAAGCGGTGAGGCTGAAAACGTAAACAAGGCTGTAAGAACGCTTGAATACCTTAAGCATATGAGTGGCGCAGGTGAAACCATCAGCGAGCAGAGCGTGGAATACGTTATCAGTCTTGTGATGGATAATGCCGATGAAAGCCCCGAGAGCCTTGGCAAGGACGTTATCTGCGTAACAAACCGCGGAAAAACAATAAAGGCGAAGACTATCGGACAGAAGAAATACGTCGAAACCATCAGAAAAAATACTATAGTTCTCGGACTCGGTCCTGCCGGAACGGGAAAGACCTTCCTTGCGGTTGCTATGGCTGTTGAGGCACTCCGTAACAAGAGTGTCAACAGAATAATTCTTACACGTCCTGCAGTTGAGGCCGGCGAGCATCTCGGCTTTTTGCCCGGTGACCTTCAGAGCAAGATCGACCCTTATCTTCGTCCTCTTTACGATGCGCTTTTTGAGATGCTTGGAGCAGAGAATTATCAAAGACATATTGAGAAGGGCGTTATAGAGATTGCACCTCTTGCGTATATGCGCGGACGTACGCTCGACGATTCTTTCATCATTCTCGATGAGGCGCAAAATACGACTCCCGAGCAGATGAAGATGTTTTTGACACGTATAGGATATAATACCAAGGCGGTTGTAACAGGTGACCTTTCCCAGACAGACCTTCCGCTTGGCAAGAAGAGTGGACTTTCTATTGCCGCAAGAATTCTTAACGACATTGAGGGTATCGGGATATTTGAGTTCTCCGAGCGCGACGTTGTAAGACATCATCTCGTTAAGAAGATCATCAGCGCATACGAGGCATATGAGAAGAATCACAACAAAGACGATAAAAGAAAGCAGTGAGGATCTATAAATGAATAATTTCAGACTTTTTATCAGTTTTTCACAGACGAAAAAATTCCCCGAGTGCGATTACGAGATGAAATCGCTTATCAGACGTGCAATACTCGCAACTCTTGATTACGAGGAATTCGTATATGATACCGAGGTGTCCGTAACCTTCTGCGACAACGAGCATATAAGAAAGCTTAATAATGAATACAGAAACAAGGACAGCGCCACCGACGTGCTTTCTTTCCCGATGTATGAAATAGATGAGCTTGAGGAACAGGCTGATCTTGAGGGCTCGGTCTCGCTTGGCGATATTGTTATTTCGCTTGAACGCGCTGCAGAGCAGGCAAAGGAGCTTGGCCATAGCCTTAAGAGAGAGGTTGCCTTTCTTGTGATCCATTCAACGCTTCACCTTCTTGGCTATGATCACGAGCTGTCGAAGGATGACGAAGAGGCACAGTGCTTAGCTCAGCGAGAGATCGTAGAAAAACTTAACTTTGAAAATTAATTAAGAGGACGTATAAATGAAAAAGACAGCTTTTATTGCAATTATAGGTAGACCTAACGTAGGTAAATCAACCCTTCTTAACGCAATTCTTGGAGAGAAGGTTGCTATCGTTTCCAAGAAGCCCCAGACAACCAGAAACCGTATTACAGGTATACATACCGTTGGTGAAAATCAGTATATTTTCCTTGATACTCCCGGTATTCACAAGCCCAGAACAAAGCTTGGAGATTATATGGTAAAGCAGACCTCGAACACCCTTGCAGGTGTAGACACCGCCATCCTTGTGGTTGAGGCGAGAGAGTCGGTTGGAGACATTGAGGCGAAGATGATCCAGCGCTTTAAGTCCGAGGGTATCCGTGCTATTCTTGTTGTAAACAAGACCGATACCGTTCGTCCCGAGAATATAGCAAAGACTATTGCCGCATATGCAGAAGCGTATGATTTTGAGGCAGTAATTCCCATGGTTGCGAAGAACGGCAAAGGAGTTGATATTCTCCTTTCCGAGTGCGAGAAATTCCTTCGTGAGAGCGAATGGTTCTTCCCGGATGACATAGTTACCGATCAGCCCGAGCGTCAGCTTGCAGCCGAGATCATTCGCGAGAAGCTTCTCCGTATGCTTGACGAGGAAATTCCTCACGGTACTGCAGTTACTATCGAGGAATGGCGCGAGGAGGGTAACCTTATTTCAATTCGCGCTGAGATCTACTGTGAGAAGGCGTCGCACAAGGGCATTATTATTGGTAAGGGCGGAGCGCTTATCAAGAAGATCGGCTCTTATGCCCGTCAGGATATTGAAAAAATGCTTAACTCCAGAGTTTATCTTGACCTTTACGTAAGAGTAAAGGAAAATTGGCGCGACTCTAACTTCAACATTTCTGATTTTGGCTTTAAGGAAGAGGAATAATGACCACCGAGGTTCGCGGGCTTATAATCCGTACGGTTGATATAAAGGAAACCGACAGGCTTGTAACCATATTTACAGAGGAGCAGGGTGTAATGACTGCTCTCGCACGTGGCGCAAGATCCTTAAAAAGCAGAAAGCTTGCTGCTACGATGCAGTTTTGCTATGGTAAATACCTGCTTTATAAGCAGGGGGACAAGCTTTGGATCAAGGAAGCCGAGCTTATTGAGAACTTTTTCGATATTGGGCAGAGCATTGAGGGACTTGCTTTAGCAAATTACATAGCAGAGGTGCTCTCTGACGTAACTATCGCTGAGGCGGACAAGGATCTGTTAAGGCTTTCTCTTAACTCCCTATATGCGATTTCGAAGGGGCTATACTCGGTGGAAAAGATCAAGGCGGTCTTTGAGATTCGCGCGGCATCCATTCTCGGCTTTATGCCCAACGTTCTCGGCTGTCATAGATGCGAAGAACGGGAGGGCGACTTCTTCTTTGACATTATGGGCGGTATAATCGAATGTCGCTCCTGTCACGAAAAGAGAGAGAAGGGCCGCATAGAGCACGATGATCCTCACGAGAGTCATATTATTTGTATTCTCTCCGAGGGGGCAAAGATTGCTCTTGGTTATGCAATTTACTCGCCTATTGAAAGGGTGTTTTCATTTAACATCTCGGATGAGGATATGCGCCTTTTCGCAAGAGCCAGCGAGGAGTATATTCTTAACCAGCTTGGTCATTCCTTCAGGTCACTTGAATTTTATAAAAAAATAGTTAGATAGCTTTTTGGCTTTTACAGAACATTTTGGGAGCTATAAATAATGTTATTTACAGCAAAAACACTTTCCACACTGGAATATGACAAAATAATTGATATGCTCATTGATTGCGCTTCCACAGAGGGCGCAAAGGCAAGGGCGGCATCACTTGTGCCTACAGACGATTTTGAGACGGTTGTTTTGAGGCAGAAAAGGACTGATGATGCAAAAAGACTTATAAATGCAAAGGGATATCCTTCCTTTTCCGCACAGGAGAGAGTTGTGCCTGCTGCAGAGCGCGCATACAAGGGTGCGATTCTTTCGCCACAGGAGCTGCTTGAGATTGCATCGCTTCTTCGCTCGGCAAGATCGGTCATCGACTACTCAAGCGCGGATAGAACCTTTGATACAAGTCTTGACGAGATATTTACCCGTCTTATGCCTTGCCGTGAGCTTGAAAATAATATTACTCGCTCGATTATTTCAGAGGATATGATTGCAGACGAGGCAAGTCCTGCGCTTGCGGATATTCGCCGTAAGGTGCGTCTTGCAAACAATAAAATAAAAGACACCCTCCAAAGCTACGTTGGTGGTGTCAGAATTAAGTATCTGCAGGAAAACATCGTAACTATGCGAAACGGCAGATACGTTATTCCCGTTAAGGCAGAGTATAGGAATGAGATCAAGGGTCTTGTTCACGATACTTCGTCATCGGGCGCTACGCTCTTTATTGAGCCTATCAGCGTTGTAGAGGCGAATAACGAGCTTAAGACTCTTGCTGCAGAGGAAGAAAGAGAGATCGAACGTATTCTCGCATCTCTTTCTGCCGATTGCGGTAATGCTTGCTCCATTATTTCTATAAATTATCACAGCATCACAGATCTTGCGTTTTATTTCGCGTGTGCGACTCTTGCAAATCAGATGAGGGCAGAAATGCCGAACATCGTTGATGAGAGAAAAATCGAGCTTAAGAGAGCAAGGCATCCTCTTATTGACAGACATAAGGTCGTACCCATTGACGTCAGCATAGGTGAAGGATATAATACCTTAATTATTACAGGTCCTAATACCGGCGGTAAAACCGTAACCCTGAAGACTCTCGGACTTTTTGTGCTTATGGCACAGTCGGGCCTTCAGATCCCTGCGCTTGAAAGCTCCACACTCGGAATTTTCAGCGAGGTGTTGGTTGATATAGGTGACGAGCAGAGCATTGAGGCATCGCTTTCTACCTTCTCATCACATATGGTTAACGTGGCTGATATTCTTGGCAGAGTAAGCGACAGATCTCTCGTTCTTTTCGACGAGCTTGGATCGGGAACAGACCCCATTGAGGGCGCGGCTCTTGCAATTTCAATTCTTGAGCATACGGCAAAATGCGGTGCGCTTTCTGCCGCAACTACACACTATGCCGAGCTTAAAGTATACGCTCTTGAAACTCCCGGAGTGCAGAATGCATCCTGTGAGTTTGATATAGAAACTCTTCGTCCCACATACCGTCTTATCGTTGGTACTCCCGGTAAGTCGAATGCCTTTGCAATATCCGAAAAGCTTGGAATCCCTGAGGGAATTATCGCACGTGCAGGACAGCTTATCAAACGTGAGAATAAGAACTTTGAGGACGTAATCGAACGCCTTGATACCAGCCGTATTGAGATGGAAAAAGAGCGTGCCGAGGCAGAAAGATTACGTTCCGAATTCGAATTATTCAAGAAAAATGCAGAGGATGAACTGAAACGCAAGATTGCTCGCAGCGAGGAAGAAATTGCAAAACAGACACTTAAAGCAAGGCAGATACTTGATAGCGCTCGTGCGTCAAGCGAATTTATCTTCCGTCAGCTTGAGGAGCTTCGCAAGACCGAGGATAAGGACAAGCGCGCAGAGATGATGGCATCCGCCCGTGAGGAAATGCGTAAGAGAATGCGCGAGAGCGAATCTCTTATGACCGGAGTCGATATCCGAGAGCTTGTAGAGGACGATAATTATAAGCTGCCGAGACCTCTTAAGGTTGGCGATAAGGTATTCCTTACGACGATCAAAAAGGAGGGCGTGGTTACGGCTCTTGCTGACAAAAAGGGACAGATTTCTGTTACCTCGGGAATACTTAAAACCAAGGTTACCGAGGATAAGCTCCGTCTTATTGACGGTAACGTGAAGTATGTTTCTGACACAACACCCAAGGTTAACGAGGGAAAGGTTAAGAAGAGCATAACATCTACATTTAAGCCCGAGATCGACGTTCGTGGTATGATTGGCGATGACGCGTGGTTCGTTGTTGACAAATATATTGACGATGCCGTTCTTGCAGGAATGCCCACCATCCGTATTATCCACGGAAAGGGAACAGGAGCGCTCCGCGCGGCATTGTGGAAATATTTTAAGAGCGACAGACGTATCAAATCCTATCGCCATGCCGAATACGGCGAGGGTGATGCGGGTGTTACGGTGATTACACTTGGTAAATAAAGGAGATCAAATTATGAAAAAGTCAATAGTATCTATTGGTGTTCTTTGTATTCTTTTCGTAGCGCTGTTTGTTTTTCTTTCGTCCTGTCATGGCGCTGGTGCTTATGAAGAAAAAAGCTTTTCAGTAGAGCAGGAATTCTCCATTCTCATAATAGATGCTGATACCGAAAATATTTCATTCGTAGTATCCGACAATGAAAAATGCAGCGTTGTGTCTATCGAGAGAGAACGGGTGTATCATACCGTCACTAATGAAGGTGGGAAGCTTACCGTCAAAACGGTCGACGATAGAAGATGGTATGAGAAATTCGGTATAAGTTATGATAACAGAATAACGGTGTATCTTCCCCGAAGCATTAGCACCTCTGTTATAATTAATACTGACACAGGTAACGTTGAAATACCCGAGGATTTTACCTTTGAACATATTGATATTAACATTGATACAGGTAACGTGATTTGTAATGCATCTGCAACGACATTTATAAGCATTGAGTCTGATACGGGTAACATTTTGATGAAAAACAATAGCGCAGAAAAGGTTGAGCTTGAAACAGAAACCGGAAACATATCTGCTTCGGGTGCCAGATGTGACTACTTATCTGCAAAAACCGACACCGGTGACATTCTTGCATCGGATATTATATGCACCGATGAGCTTCGGGCAAGTGTTGACACGGGAAAGACTGTTTTATCGAATATAACCTGCAAAAGCTTTGTTTCAACAGGTGACACCGGAAGAATTCAGCTTTTGTCGGTCATTGTAGAAGAGAAAATGACGATCAAGCGCAATACCGGCGACGTTAGATTTGACAAATGTGATGCCGGAGAGGCAGAGATTATCACCGACACGGGTGACGTTAAGGGAAGCTTCCTTACCGAGAAGATTGTTTTTGCAGAAACCGATACGGGCAGGGTTGACGTTCCAAAGCTTACATCCGGTGCCAGATGTGATATTACAACCGATACGGGTGATATTA
>JBGVRO010000069.1:0-30888 GCA_045128515.1 Eubacteriales bacterium
TACTTCTCCATGCCACAGGGGACACAAAGTTGGAGACGTGTTTGATTTTGACACAGAAAGGGGTAAACTGTGTCCAATGGCTGCGCATGTTCTTTTTCCTATGATCGATATCTTGCGCTACGGCGGCGAGTTAAAGAGCAACGTTTTCTGTTGCCCTGATGTCGATACGATAAATGTTTTCAAAATTGAGAAGGTAGATTAAAACAATAACTCCCAAATTCCAATTTATCGAACTAAAACGGGTGCAAACCATTGTAGGAAGATGCACCCATAGTTCAAAAATTTGTACCCATTTTGAAACGGTATCAAAATTTTGGATTACTCACAAAAAGGGACTCTTGTCACACAGCGATCAAGAGTCTTTTTCCTTTTTAGTCAGATTCCAGTCTTCGATGTTTGCTTTCGCAAACCGAATCTTGTTTCGCCTGTGGCGAATGATTTCTTCGCATATTTTACCTATCCTGAATATAATGATAGAGGAAACTACTGTACACGAAGGAAAAACAAATGCTCACCCTTGACAACGTATATGATGCAGAAAATATATTAAGAGGTGTTATCAGAAAAACCGAGATGCTATACGCTCCAACTCTTTGTCCCGGGGTAGAGCTGTATCTTAAAACCGAGAATTTGCAAACCACGGGCTCTTTTAAGCTAAGAGGAGCATATTACAAAATAACAAGGTTAACCGACGAGGCACGGAGCCGAGGAGTTGTTGCTTGTTCGGCAGGAAATCACGCGCAGGGAGTTGCTCTCGCGGCATACAAGAATAATATTAAATCGGTTATATGTTTGCCAAGCTGCGCACCGAAATTCAAGATAAAATCAACAAGGGCATACGGCGCAGATGTCCTGCTTGTTGACGGTGTATACGATGATGCATATAATTGCGCGCTCGACTTGCAAAATAAAATGGGATATACCTTGATTCACCCTTTTGATGATGAGGATATTATTGTCGGACAGGGAACTGTTGCGTTAGAGATATTGAAACAGACTTCGGATATTGACGCCATTGTTGTACCCATCGGTGGCGGTGGACTTGCTTCGGGTATCGCATTTGCGGTAAAGAGCATTGATCCACACATCAAAATATACGGTGTTCAAGCATCGGACGCGGCATCTATGCTTAATTCGATCAGAGAAAACAAAATTGTAGATTTGCCTTCTGTATCAACGATAGCTGACGGAATTGCGGTGAAAAAACCGGGCAGACTGACATACGACCTGTGCTCACGTTATCTTGATGACATTGTTACAGTGTCTGATGATGAAATTTGTACCGCTATAATTACACTGCTTGAGCGATGCAAGCTTCTTGCCGAAGGAGCAGGTGCAACGTCACTTGCGGCGGTTATGTTTGGTAAACTTAATCTGAAAGGAAAGAAAACCGTTTGCCTTATCTCTGGCGGAAATATTGATCTTGAAACACTTGGTGCAATTATTAAAACGAAGGGGTAATAAAATGAAAAGGTACAAACATATAACGTACCTGTCTACTTCTATTATTTCACCGAAAATCCCACGCGTTAGCGCGTAGTTGCAGGACTCCCTCGAAGAACGTCCTAGTCAAGGCATATGGTATCGCTAGAATTTTGAAGTAAAAAAACTTAAACTGTAGAAAATCGTGTTCGGTATAGTATAATCTTTAACTTTTTTGAAAAAAACTATTGACAAACAAGGTAGAATATGATATTATATTTAAGCACGATTTATATGCCCCTGTAGCTCAGTCGGTAGAGCATTTGACTTTTAATCAAAGGGTCCGGGATTCGAGTTCCCGCAGGAGCACCAACAAAAAAAGACACCCTTGCGGTGTCTTTTTTTGTTGGTTTCTGTTGGAGAATGAGAATCACGTCGCCATGGCCGAGGGATTCGTAACATTGCTCCGTCCTTCCCTGTGGGAAGCTTGTTAGACGGAGCAAAATTCCCGCAGGAGCACCAATAAAAAAAGACACCCTTGCGGTGTCTTTTTTTATTTTACAGTTATAATTTTCGGCTCACCAATATAGTTAAGCTTATACTTTTTAATAATCAGATCTGCCGCTTCAAGCTGTTCATTATCAAGAAAATTCTCCGGTGCGTGGCAGTCAAAACCCATGGTTACAGGTGCGCCTGTCTCTCCGACGATTTGCCAGAATTTTTCGGCAGGGTAGTGCTTATTATAACGGATGCCTAGCAGGTTGATCTCAAGGGGAATATCAAGCTCTTTAGCAGCTAAACAAAGTCTTGTTATATGCTGATGATACACTTGGTCATCGCCTGTAAAGCAGACCAGATCGGGGTGTGCAACGTAGCTGAAAACACCTGTTTTCATTCCTTCGATAACCTCGTCAACATAGCAGGCGAGATGCTCCTCGCTATCAGTTGGTCCGACCGATCCGACGCCGCTTGGATGTTGATTTTTGATGAAGTGTTGACCAAGTATAAGATAATCTGCCTTGCATTTTCTTGCCATATTTAGCATTTTATCAAAATGAACAGGGTAGTACTCCATTTCAAATCCGATAATGATATCGACCTTGTCGCGATACTTTTTAGCAAGATGACGTATGCTTTTTGCATACTCCTCTGCCTTGTCCATAGGCACTCGCCAATTATCCTCATGCCCGTCTGGAAAGACAAAGGGGATATGATCGGAGAAGCCGAGATGCTTGATCTCGGCTTCTATTGCACGTTTGACGTATTCCTCATCACTGCCTGTCGCATGACCGCATCGCGAGGTGTGAGTGTGATAGTTATAGTCCATTACTTAAGAAGGAATTTGTTGAAGCTCTTTTTGCCTCTCTTAACGAGAATACCCTCTACAAGCTTATCCTTTGTGATAAGAGCACGAACGTCGGTAACCTTCTCACCGTCAACAGAAACACCGCCCTGTTCAATAGCGCGTCTGCCCTCGGACTTGGAGGGAACCATCTTGCCAAGAACAAGCAGGCTGTTAAGATCGATAGCGCCGTCTACAAGGCTGCTTTCATCAACCTCAACGATAGGAGCATTCTCTGCGCCGCCCGAAACAAAGAGCGAGCGAGCCATAGCCTGAGCCTTCTCAGCCTCCTCCTGTCCGTGAACAAGAGCAGTAAGCTCGTATGCAAGAATTTCCTTTGCAGTATTAAGCTGCGCGCCCTCCCATGCGTCCATCTTGTCGATTTCCTCAACAGGAAGGAAGGTGAGCATTCTGATACACTTAAGAACGTCAGCATCGCCAACGTTTCTCCAGTACTGGTAGAAATCGTAGGGAGCTGTCTTGTTGGGATCAAGCCAAACGGCGCCCGATGCGGTCTTACCCATCTTTTTACCCTCGGAGTTGAGGAGAAGGGTAATTGTCATTGCGTGGGCATCCTTGCCAAGCTTACGTCTGATAAGCTCGGTACCGCCAAGCATATTGGACCACTGATCGTCACCACCGAACTGCATATTACAGCCGTATTCCTTGAAGAGATGGTAGAAGTCGTAGGACTGCATGATCATGTAGTTGAATTCAAGGAAGGAAAGACCCTTTTCCATTCTCTGCTTGTAGCACTCTGCGGAGAGCATTCTGTTTACAGAGAAGCATGCACCAACGTCACGAAGCACGTCAACGTAGTTAAGGCCGAGAAGCCAGTCTGCGTTGTTAACGAGAATTGCCTTGCCTTCGCCAAAGTCGATGAATCTCTCCATCTGACGTCTGAAGCAGTCAACGTTGTGCTGAATGGTCTCGGTTGTCATCATCTGGCGCATATCTGTTCTGCCCGAGGGGTCACCAACCATTGCAGTACCGCCACCGATAAGTACAACAGGCTTGTTGCCCGCCATCTGCAGACGCTTCATAAGACAAAGCGCCATAAAGTGACCAACGTGCAGGGAATCTGCTGTGGGGTCAAAGCCGATGTAGAAGGTCGCCTTGCCCTCGTTGATCATAGTTCTAATCTCTTCTTCGTTAGTTACCTGGGCGATCAAGCCACGGGCAACAAGTTCCTCATAAATTTTCATTTTTTTTACCTCTATATTAATTTTATGATTACAAATAAAAAAGTCCTTGAGCAAAAAGCTCAAGGACGTTAAAAACGTGGTACCACCTTGATTTACAAAAATGCAGAAGCTCTCTCACCCGACGGAGTCGGGAGCTCTCCCGAAGGGCGAGCCTGTGCAGAATTGCCTTATTTAAGCTGTAACGGGCACACCCGTAGAACCCTACGCACTCGTAAGAGCTTCAGATCCTCACTCCGAGATGTATTCACAATAAAGAACTCACGCGCCTCTCATCACCCGGCAACTTTCTGTTTTTCGCCCTTTAATGCTACTTGTTCTCATCATCGCTTTAACGAATAAATTTTATCACAATAATCCCAAAAAGTCAAGAGCATTTTCAAATTATATTCATTTGCTTTTATAGCAGGACTTTAGTTGGAGAAATTATTTTTTTATTTGTTCAAGGTGCACAATTATTTTCTATTATTTTGTTCATTAGGTAGAAAGTAATTAATTAACGGTAAATGTATTTACATTTATTATATGTTATGATACAATTATCGTGTCGTAATATGGCATTAGTATGGAGATGTGCGGCTTGTAGTTTTTTTGTAATACGTTTTCGTGCTTTGTTTTTTATTGCGCGCGTGACATAGTTTAATTCAAAAATAAAAATATAAAAAGGAGGAACATAAGTATGAATGGTTTAGTTAAAGCTTTAATCATTTGCTTAGTTGCAATTCTGCTGATCGTTCCGATCGGCATCGGAGCTTGGTCAGGCTTGACAGGCTCAAATGACGGTGGTGCAGACAATTCTTCTCAGGAAAACGGCGGGGAGACAG
Organism: Eubacteriales bacterium; assembly: GCA_045128515.1. Classification (GTDB taxonomy): domain Bacteria; phylum Bacillota; class Clostridia; order Oscillospirales; family CAG-272; genus UBA1740. Next base: position 4,791 of record JBGVRO010000069.1, read on the forward strand.
ATCTTGCATTGTCGTTGTCCGATAGTGAGGTTGCCTTTAACATTGGCACCACCAAGACTCTTACCGCAAGCATCGCGGTAGAATCAAAATCCTACATCTTCCTTTGGGATACAACAGACAAGAATGTTGTTTCTATTAGAAAGAGTAGTGAGACTCAAAACGTTTGTGAGGTAACAGCCACAGGCGCAGGTGAGGCGACTGTTACAGTCAGCATCATCGACGTGAGCAAGTTTAAGATCGTTGATTCTGTAACTTGCAAGTTTACCGTAATCGACACTTCTATTAACTTCAGTGTTGATGAGGTGGTTATCAGCCTTGATAACGGCAATAGCGCAACTGTTAGCGCAACTGCTCCTGAAAACGGTGAGATCACCTGGTCCAGTATGGACGAGAGCATTGTTACCGTTGAGAACGGTGTAATTACTGCTCATAAGGCAGGTACTACCTACATAGTAGCTCGTAGCGGTGACATTGAGGGTAAGCTTCTTGTTAAGGTATACAATAGCGTATTCACTCTTGAACAGTTTAAGCTGCTTGCGGTTGGAACCGAGGGTAAGGTTGCCGTTGACGGCACTATCGGTGAGGGCGTTGAATGGACCTCTGCCGATCCCAGAATTGCAACCGTTGATGCAAACGGTATGATCTCCGGTGTTAAGGCAGGTATGACAACCCTTACCGCTACCTCTACATCCGATGGATACAGCACATCCTGTGTTGTTATCGTTAAGAATGGCGATGCTGAGGCCAAGGAGCTTGCTTCCGGTAAGAAGGCTGCTGCTGCGCAGGACCCCGGCAACTGGTATTTCCTCTGTGAGTCTACTATCGTTACCGTTGATTCCATTCCTACTATTGACAACGGACTTATTCATGCTAACATTACCGGTATAGGCACAAGCGGTGCAAACTTCTTCTACCTTAGATATCAGGTTGACGATGTGGGTGACGTTACTTATAAGAACACACTTTACATTTATTCTTCCGTAGATAACGCACATCTTCAGTTGAACGGTAAGGATAATTATCTTAAGGCGGGCCTTAACCGCATCGAGATCGAGTATACCTCCGCTACTATCAAGGCCGGCGATCCATATCAGCTTAAGTTCAGATCTGTTGGTGACTTCTATATTCTTCCTATCTTTGAGGAGATCAGCAGAGTAGAGAAGATGATCATGTCCGATGATCACATTACTCTTGACACAGGACTTAACAAGACCTATACACTTACTGCTACCGTTCCCGGTCAGGAAAATCCCACTATCGAGTGGGTTTCTTCCAACGAGTCTGTTGCGACCGTTGAGAATGGTGTTGTTACCGCGGTTGGCGAGGGTAATACTATGATTACCGCAATCAGCGGCAATCTCACCGCTACATGTATGGTAACCGTTGCTGGTCTTGAGCCTATTGAGGGTGAGAAGCTTCCCAGTGGTAAGAAGTCCGACGTTCTTATTAATCCCGGTGTTTGGTACTGTCTTGCCGACGGTAAGTCTAAGCTTTACACAGATACAATTATGGATACCGATGGAAATATCCATCTTGGTATTGAGACCACCGATACCGCAAATAAGAAGTATGTATATCTTAGATATCAGCCCGAGACTGCAGGAACCTACAAGGTGACGATCACCATTGAGTTTGCCGGTGCAGATGATACTCAGCTTGATATTTCCGGTGGAACCGCATCCCTTATTACCGCAACACTTAAGAACGGTACAAATACTATTGAATTTACCTTCACCAGCGACACCAGCACTCCCTTCCAGCTTAAGTTCTATGCTCCGGGTAGCTATGTTGTAAACGTTGAAATGACCGAGGAGGTAGGTGAGTAAGATGAAATTATTTAACTTTGCATTTTTTAAGCGCATCGGATTTTATTTCTCCCTTGCGTCAATAGCAGCCCTTATCGCAGGTGTGCTCAGCTACACCTACGGATTTACAGGCGTTCTTCTTGAATATAATTCCGATAACGTTTTAAAGCTTGCTATTATCGGTGTTATCGTATTTGCAGGCATGCTTGTGATCGATCTTTTCGCAAACTATGCACCTGTTGCTCTTTGGGTAACTGCGTTTGCATCTCTGCTTGCATACGTAACTAACATTTATATGTACTTCACAGGCGTATTCTATAATGGTGTAAGCCTTGAGGCATTCGGTCTTATCGACCCCATCGTGCTTACCAGCACAGTATTGATTTTTGTGGGCTTTATACTCGCAAATGTTGCGATGTATATGAATCATTCTGCCGAGGAGGATTAATATGAAACAATTAAATTTAGCAGCTAAAATATTCCTTAATATTTTTGTTATCATCTTCGGCATTACTTCCGTAGGTAGTGACATTGCGCTTGCAAACGCGGGCGCAATCACCGCTTTCCTCGGTCAGTCTACACAGGAGATCGTTAACGACGGCGAGTCCGAGGCTATTATCAAGAATTTCTCGGATTATTCCAGCATTGCTGATCTTAAGGAAGCAGCAAATGCAATTACATCACAGGTAACCGAAGAGGGTGCGGTTCTTCTTAAGAACGACAACAATGCGCTTCCTCTCTCGCAGGGCGCAAAGGTTAATCTTTACAGCTCCAGCTCGGTTAACTACATTTATTCCGGTGGTGGATCATCCTTTGCAAAGAAGAGTGATTTCATCAACCTTAAGACAGGCCTTGAAAACGCAAGCTTCAAGGTAAACGAGGATCTTTGGAACTGGTACAGCAACAATGATACCTATTTCGGTGATCACGTAAGTAATACAAGCTCTGACAAGGCTTCTTATGCTATTAAGGATGCAAAGTGGGATGATATTACCACCAATGCAAAGTCCAATGAGGCAGAGGCGGCTATCTTCGTTCTTTCAAGATACGGTACCGAGGCGACCGACCTTAAATATTCTGGCGGTTCCTTGAGCGATTACAGCAACGGTAACTATCTTGAGCTTTCTCCCACCGAGATCGACGTTCTTAAGAACCTCAAGGCTCTTAAGGATGCAGGTAAGGTATCTAAGATTATCGTTCTTCTTAACTCTGTAAACCAGGTTGAGTGCGATTATATCAACGATCCCGCATACGGTATCGACGCTGTTCTTTGGGTTGGTATTGGCGGTACCGCAGGTACTCTCGGTGTTGGTAAGATCCTCTCCGGTGAGGTTTCTCCCTCCGGTAAGCTTACCGATACCTACTGGCTCAGTCATCACTACAACCCCGTTTATGCAAACTTTGGCAGCTTCGATAACGAGGGTCTTGTTCTCAGCTCTGCGAATGGCGGTAAGTCCAACAGATATGTAGTATATCAGGAGGGCATTTATAACGGCTACCGTTATACAGAAACTCGCTACGAGGACGTAGTCCTTGGCGCAGCAAACGTTGGTGATTACGATTACAGCAAGGTTGTTGCTTATCCCTTTGGTTACGGTCTTTCTTATACTGAGTTTGAGTACAGCGATATGACCGTTACAGAGAATAAGGCGGATGATACCTACACTGTAACAGTTACAGTAAAGAACATCGGTAGTGTAAAGGGTAAGGAAAGCGTACAGATCTACCTTCAGCAGCCTTATATTAAGGGTGGAATTGAGAAGGCTTCTGTAGAGCTTGTTGGCTATGCAAAGACTGCTGTTCTTGAGCCCAGCGCATCCGAGCAGGTTACTGTAACCGTTGACGGCAGATGGTTTGCATCATACGATGCTTATAATGCAAAGACATACGTTCTTGACGCAGGCAACTATTATCTCACCGCAGCAAAGAATGCTCACGACGCAATTAACAATATTCTCAGCCACAAGCAGAATGTTGATCTCATTACCTTAGACAGCAGCAAGATGGTTGGCGAGGGCAATTTCAGCCTCGTTTATAAGACCACTAAGGAAGAGGATAAGACCACTTACTCTGTAAGCAAGGTTACCGGTAATGCGATTACCAACCAGTTTGATAACGCAGACCTTAATCTTTACGGTGCTGCAAATACCGTAAACTCTGTTGACTACATTTCCAGAAACAACTGGCAGGGCACAGTTAAGCTTGGTATGACCGAGAACCACATCGTTCTTAACAACCAGGTTATTGTTACCGTAACTCCCGAGATGGTAGAGGATGGTAAGAAGGGCTCTGAAAAGATCGAGAAGGACGACGTTGCATATCCCACCTACGGTGCAGACAACGGTCTCACCCTCGCATCTCTTATCACCATTGTTGACGGTGTACCTCAGCTTGTTGCATTTGACGATCCCCGATGGGACGCACTCCTTGACCAGCTTACTTGGGAAGATACAGTAATGCTTCTTTCCAACGGTCTTCGTAAGACCTTTGGTGTTGATTCTGTAGGTAAGCCTACCACAATCGACGGTAACGGTGCGCTGGGTCCTGTTGGCGGTACAAACTATGCATACAGCGACAACGAGAATACCGCAACTAACAGATTCGCATTCCTTTACGGTGATCCCGATATGGATTCCTCTCCCGTTCAGTATCCTTGTGCAGCTCTTGTTGCAGCTACTATGAACGACAACCTTGCTTACGAGCTTGGTAAGATGATCGGTGAGGATTGCCTCTGGGCAGGTTACTCGGGTATCTACGGTCTTGGCGCTAATATTCACAGAGGAACATACAACGGTCGTGCCTTTGAGTATTACAGCGAGGATCCTATTCTTTCCGGTTACATTACTGCAAATCAGGTTGCAGGTGTTCGTTCCGAGGGTGTTTACGTGTACATGAAGCACGCGATCCTTAACGAGCAGGAAAAGAACCGTGAGGGTGTTAATACTTGGGCAAACGAGCAGACCATCAGACAGATCTATGCAAGACCCTTCCAGATTGCGATCGAGGAGGGCGGAGCAGAGAACCTTATGACCGGATTCAATAGAATCGGTGTTCAGTGGACCAGCCAGCACGGATTCATCAACAGTGTATTCAGAGATGAGTTCGGTATGATGGGCTTTGCAGTTTCTGACTACTGGCAGAACGGTTACATGGACCTTGTTGGCGGTATCCTTGGCGGTAGTGCTCTTCCTGACGGTGATACAGCAAACAATGCTGAAAGCTCCGCACTTAACAAGTACAAGGAGGGCTACGGCACTCTTGCCTGGGCTATGCGTGAGGAGGCACACAGAATTCTCTACGTTGTAGTTAACTCTGTTGCTATGAACGGCTATAGCGCATCTACAAGATTTATTACAGTTACTCCCGCATGGATCACTCTTCTTAACGGAGTTAAGTCGGGTGTTACCATTTCCTTCTATATGTCTGTTGGTCTTTTTGCAGTGGCAGCCTTTGTCTACGAGATAAAGAAGCGTGTCCAGTAATAGGAGAACCGACGTGAAGAAAAGCATAATTAGACTTATTGCATTGTGCCTTGCTTTGAGCATGTCCGTATGTGTCCTCGGATCCTGTGGTATTATCGGCGGCACCGACTCGGGCAATACCGACGGGGGCGCAAATGCAGGAGATAATAACAACCAAAACGACAATTCAAACAATAACACAAACGACAACAATAACAACGATACAGGCAACACCGACTCCCCCGACAAGGGGGAGGAGGAGAAGCTTAGCGATAAGGGTATATTTTTCTCATCCGCTGCAGCCGATGACGGTGACGGAACACAGGAAAAGCCTTACAATTCGCTCAGCATTATCCCCGAGCTTACTCTCGAGCCCGGAACACACATTTACCTTGAGAGGGGCAGTGAGTTCACAGGCATCCTCGCAGTAAAGAATGCTCATGGCAGCGAGGAAGATCCTATTGTTATTACATCTTACGGAAAGGGAAGCGCTCCTAAGATCGACGGAAATAATCTGTCGGGCTACGGTGTGCTTTACCTTGCAAACTGCAGTAACATTGAGGTTTCAAATCTTGAGATCACCGATTCTGCAAAGACCGAGGCTGATCGTCGCGGTGTACTTATCACCTGCGATAATAACCTTGGCACAGAGGAGGTCGTTACATACCAGAATATTACTCTTAAAAACCTTTACATCCATGATATTAACGGTTATCGCGATGCGGAAAACAGCGGTATGGCTATGTGGTCTAAGATCACAGGCGGTATCCACGTTTGGTCTAACGATGGCCTTGGCAGAATAGACGGTCTTGAGATTACAGAATGTGAGATCATTGAGGTGTCTAACGTTGGTATCGCAACCTGGTATAAGGTTGCTCAGGATGACGAGGGAAATGTTAGCGCAAAAATGTATAGTCCCTATACCGAGGGCTTTGAGAACTATGCACACCTTAACGTTCATATCAACGGTAACGAGATCAGCCATATCGGTAAGAATGCTATCTTTGCACGTAATCTTTTCGGCGGCTTGATCGAATACAACGTTGTTCACGATACTGCGAAGTATTGCGTATCGGGAAACACCATAGTAACCCGTTCGGTTGACGGTACTGTTATTCAGTATAACGAGGGCTATCGTAACCTTGCAAGAGGACGTGATAGCGACGGCAAGCTTCAGGACGGCTGTATGCTTGATGCAGACCTTGATAGCAAGTATACCGTTTGGCAGTACAACTACTCCCACGACAATTCCTTTGGCCTTTTCATTAACTGTACTACCGAGGCTAAGGACGTCGCGATCGTAAGATACAATCTTTCTGTTAACGATCGTGGCAACAAGGGTATTATCTATATAAACTATGCTTCTGCCGGAATTTATGTGTACAATAACACGATCGTAACCTCTTATGACACAGAATATATTGTTCAGTCTAACGGCAGTGGAAGAACATCCTTCTTCTACAACAACCTGATCTACAATAGATCCGACAAGGCAAAGTTTGATATTAGCAAGAATGCTGATATGACAGCAGCTAACAATCTTGTCTATAATGAGTATGGTAGTTCTATCGAGAACTTAAGCTACTTTGTTTCTATCAATGCCGCAGGAATCTATGATGAGGATCCTATGTTTGTAGGATATCTTCAGGAGGATAGCATCCTCGGTATTAGCAATCTTCACGATTATAAGGTTGAGAGCAGTTCTCCCGCTCTCAATGCCGGTAAGAAGGTTGAAGAGGTTGCCGATTTCTTCGGTAACAGCTATAAGAAGTCTATCGGCTTCTACTGTGGAGAATAAATAATGCCCTTCAGGGCAGATTAGCATTTGTTTTTTTAAAGCTTAAATATAAGGAGAAAACAATGAAAACATTTGGCATTATTTTATTGATTATGCTTGTTATTTTCGGTTTAGGTGCGAAAGCATTGCTTGATTACGCATCTCCCGAGCACGAGCATTCTTATGGCGAGTGGACAACCAAGACTCCTGCTACCTGTACTGAGGCAGGTGTTGAGGTTAGAGCTTGTGAGTGTAACGATGAGGAAACTCGCGAGATTCCTGCTACAGGTCATACCTATGGCGAATGGGAAACCAAGACACCCGCTAACTGCACAGATGCAGAGGTAGAGGCTAGAAAGTGTGCTTGTGGCGCAGAGGAAACTCGTGAGGGCGATGCTGCAAACGGTCACAGCTTTACCGAGCAGGTTGCTACAGAGGAGTATCTTGCTACTGCCAACTGCGGTGCAAAGGCTACATATTACGTATCCTGTGCATGCGGTGCGAAGGGTGAAGAAACCTTTGAGCACGGTGACGTTCTTCCTCATAATTACTATGTTGCAGAGGTATTTATGCCTAACTGTACTGAAGGCGGCTATAGCACCTATAAGTGCCGTACCTGCGATGACAGCTATGTAGGTGACGAGCTTCCTGCAAACGGTCATACATATGGCGCGATTGTAACCGAACCTAAGTGTACTGAGGCAGGCTATACCAGATATCAGTGTACCTGCGGCGATTATTACATTGCTGACGAGGTTGCTGCTCTTGGTCATAATATGGTTGCTATGAGCGACGATACTCATCATTGGACTGAGTGTGACAGATACTGCTGTCCCGAGGCAACCGAGAAGGTTGCTCACACCGCATCTGCAATTTCTGCAATCTACAACGGTGATGCAATGCAGCATGTTGTTGCAGAGGCTAAGGACTTTACTGTTACCGGTACCTGTGCTTGTGGCAAGGAGTTTGCTGTAACCGAGGGTATTGAGGTTGTTAACGGCACTCTTGTACTTGGCGAAAACACCGTTACCGTTAAAGTCGGCGATGCTTCTGCTGACGTTGCTATTAACGCAACCGAGTTTTATAAGGCTGTAAGTGGCACAATCGTTGCTGATACACATATCAATTCCGGCAGTAACGGAGCCAGCTACGGTGATAGAACAGAGCTTTACATATACGATACCGGAATGTATAGAGTATTCTTCAGATTTAACTTTACCGATGCACTTAACAGCCAGTATTATGCTGAATTCGGCGATGAGGCTGTTGTACAGTTCACATTTACCGTAACCAACGGTGTTGATTTGACCGGACTTCCCATTACCTTTAAGTCTTACCTTACATCTGAGGTTAGATCTAACGCTGATTTCTCCCAGCTTACTTGGGGCAATTATAACAATAAATACACTCTTGGATGGGGAAAAGATGAGGATCCCAACAATACCGTTTCTCTCCTTGCCAAGGAAACTGTTGGCGATAGAGCAATCTATGCTAACGGCAAGCTTGTGATTACCGTTACTCTCAGAGAACTTGAGGGTTGCATTGACGAAAACGGCAATGCAATTTTCGTTCTTCTTACTGCTCAGAAGAATGTTAAGCCTTATGTAGCATCTATGGAAAATACAGAGTTTGATATTCCTGCTGTAAAGGTTATTTACAGTGAAAATCACGCTCACGCATATATTGAGCAGGTTGTTGATGAGAAGTATCTCGCGTCTGCAAACTGCGAGGAGCAGGCTAAATATTATGTTTCTTGCTCTTGTGGCGAGGCAGGTACCGTAACCTTCGCACACGGCGAGGTTATTGAGCATAGCTTTGGCGAATGGGAAACCAAGACCCCTGCAAACTGCCTTGATGCAGAGGTAGAGATCAGAACCTGTCATTGCGGCGCTGAAGAAACTCAGACCGGTGATGCTGCTCTTAACCACAATATGGAAACCAAGTTTGACGAAACTAACCACTGGACTGAGTGCTCTCGTTGTGACGAGGCTACTGATCCTGTAGCTCACTTCGGTGGCGAGGCTACCGAAACCGAGCAGGCTACCTGCGAGGGCTGCGGTCAGAAGTACGGCGGACTTGCAAGCCACGTTCACAAGTTTGGTGATTGGCAGACCAGAACTGAAGCCACCTGCACAGATGCAGAGGTAGAGTTCAGAAAATGTACTTGTGGCGCTGAGGAAACTCAGACCGGCGATGCTGCTCTTAACCACAATATGGAAACCAAGTTTGACGCAGACAACCACTGGACCGAGTGCTCTCGTTGCGACGAGGCGACCGATCCCGTTGCTCACTTTGGCGGCGAGGCTACCGAGACCGAGAAGGCAGTTTGCGAGGGCTGTGGTCAGTCCTACGGCGAGCTTAAGGAAGCTCCCAAGCAGGAGTATATCGTTAACGGCACAGTTCTTCAGGATAATTATGTTAACACCAGTAGCAATGGTACTGACTATTCTCACAAGAAGTATCTTGGTACAGATGCCAATAGTGTTAGAAGTTATCTTAAAATTGATTTCTCCGATATTCTTAAGGCTGTTGAGGAAGATGGCATAGCATATTCGGATGCAAAAATTCACGTTATTTTGACTGCATGTAAGAATCCTGATAAGAGTTATGTGCTTAATACATTTACATCAGATGCAACAATAACATTTGCCGGATTTATTCCCGGTGATACAACTACCGGTATGGATATTAGCAATACAGAAACCAAGGCGTTCACAGCAACCAACGTAAAGGCAAGTGATCTTTACTGGGATAAGTCTAATACAAAATTGGTTACTCTTTTGAGTGGCAAAAAGCAGTCTCAGGAACCTGATCATATCGCTATTTCTGAGGATGGTCTGACACTTACTATTACATTTACTCTTCAGGAGTTGATGGATCAGGGGCTCATCGGACAGGACGGTCTTGGAATATTCACATTCCGTTGCGGTGGTATGACCGATAAGGTTGTAGTTGCTTCTTTGGAAAATACTGGTGCTGCAGGTCCCGCAGTTAAGTGCGAGTACTATAAGTAATAAACCCACAGGGCAGGGGGAGAATCTCCTCCTGCCTATATTAAAATGATAAAGGAATACAATCATGAAACACAATGTTTTTAGATTATCTATCCTGCTGATTTTAATTGTTGCCTTGCTGTGCAGCTGTTCCATTTTCAAAAAGCCTGATGGCGGTGATACAGGAAACCAAGGTACACCCGACGGTGGCAACACCGATGTGGGTGACAACAATACTCAGGACGATACCCCTGATACTCCCAACACTCCCGAAAATCCTGAAAAGCCTGATGACGGAAATGGGGATAACGGCAACGAGGATGTGAAGCCCGAGCCTACTCCCGATCCCGACGCAGGCAAGAATGGCATCGACCAGATTCTCCTTGCCTTTAGCGAATATAAGGCAAACGAGGGCGAGTTTGAGGACAGCACCGTTGATGCAACCCTTAAGTCTTACACCTTTAACAAGCAGGATGTAAATGCACCCAACCCGGTTGCTCTTTACGTTATCGGTCACGGTGAGACCCGTGTCGGTACAGACAGCGACGTTTCTATCATACGCGACCTTCTCGAGAAATACGTAGTTGTAGTTCTTGACTATCAGGGCGCAGAATATGCAATCTCTCCCTTGCTTGATGAGTCGCTTCACGATATCAAGCTTGATATGATGCAGAACGGAGCATTCCTTGACGGAATCTCTTATAACTCAAATCAGACATATCTTATTCCTGCAGGCTGCAGAATCGTTCGTAACATCGAGTTCTTTAACATTATGGAAAGCGCACCTAAGGGTGTTGTAAACAAGATCATCGACGTTTGGAACAATCAGTCGCAGATCAAGGATAAGCTTGATGATGCGTGGGTAAAGGCAGACAGCCTTGATGACATCGTTATGAAAAACGGTGAAAAGCTTACTGCCGTTGACGAAAACGGCAATTATAAGTACCTTGCATACCACCTCGACATCATTTATCCTGCAAATCCCGAGGTAGAGGTTCCCGTAATTATGGCGGCATCCACAGGTGCTATTAGAAACAACTCTCTTTCCAGCACCAAGACCGACAGAATTCAGTACGTTGGCTTCCTCTTCGGCGGATATGCGGTATCCAGCCTTGATCACGATTATTTCCCCTTTATGAAGGATGAGGCAGGTTGGGGTCACATCGAGCCTAACTATACTCTCCAGACATATATGGGTACACGCTTCCTTACCGCCGCGGTAAGATGTACAAAGTATTATGCCGATGATTTTGGTTACTCTACCGAAAAGTACGGTGCATACGGCTTCTCCAAGTCCTCTTGGGTAGCTCTCTTTAAGCAGGCAGATCTTGCCACCACCGATCCCGACGACCTCGCCGAGGTTTATACCTACGGTGGATTTGAAAAGGGAGAGTGCTTTGGCGATCAGCCCTTCCAGACCTACAGAAACGGTCAGCCTATCAGCTCGGGTATAACCTGCGTTTACCACGGCATGGGCAACGGCACCAACGAGTGCTACTATCTTGATGAAAGCAATATCCCTCAGATGGTCGGCGTTGGCGAAAAGTGCGAGTACAACTCTTGGGAAAAGTTCTTTAAGACTAAAAACGTACTTGGCAATATGGATGCATCCGGATGTGATTGGGTACCCGTAATTATGTACGGTGTAAACCACACATGGCCCAAGAATATCGAGGATAAGCTTTACGGCTATAACTATTACTACGCATTTAGATCATTCTTCGCCCATCATCTTAAGGGCGATGCGGCAGTTCTTCTTCATACGTCTGTAAGGCTTGATGGCTTTATCACTGAGGATGAGGAAATCTATCTTCAGTTCAATGCATCTGTTGATGCTACAGGCGCTCTTTCACTCCTTGACAGCAACGGTAACGTTGTAGCAGGGCAGTGGACCTCTCACAGAGGTGGAACACAGTGGAAATTCATTCCCGAATCTCCTCTTACTGTTGGCGAAAGCTACAAGATAGTTCTCAGCGCAGGTGCAACCGATTCTTACGGCAATGCTATGGATGCTATGGAGGCTGAATTTACCTATGCCGAGGGCGAGAAGGCTCCCGAGGTTAATTTCAACTCCTCTATTAGTGGTTCTATCGTTGAGGATACATACGTTGCTTCCAACAATGTATCGGCACAGGAGTTGGATTACAGCACCTCAAAGAACGCGCTCGGTACTTATTCTGATTATTACAGAGCATACTTTAAGTTTAACCTTTCCGAGATTCTTTCAAGCGCAGATTTTGAAAGCTATAAGGATAGCGGTAAGATTCAGTTCAGCTTTGCTATTGCCAAGGGTGCTGAGAGCATAGTTGATTCTACCAAGTTCACCTTTGGCGGATTTACTGCAGGTGAGGGAATTACCGACGTTGCATTCTCCGAGGTTACTTGGAAGAACCTTAAGTCAACAGGAATTCACAACAAACTAAACTGGGGCAGTGCAACAAACCTACTTTCCAGCGAATCTCAATCGGTTTCACCCGAAAACATCTCTTACTATGACGGTGTTCTCACCTTCACATTTGATTATTCTGAGATTGAGAATATGATTGATGCTGACGGAAATGCGGTATTCGTATTCCGTACTGTTGGTACAGGTGGAGTTTCTATAGCTTCCATGGAAAACACAACCTACGATGCTCCCTCTGTGAGCTTTGTATACAACAAATAATGAGGAAAAATAATGAAGAATGTTATTAGAATTATAAGCCTTGTGCTTGTTTTGGTAATGCTTGCTTCCGCTATGACGTCTTGCTTCCTCTTGGGTGGTGATAATACTACCGACGATGGAAACAATTCGGGTAATAACGACAACAACGGTGGCAACGAAAATCCCGATGGTGGTAACGAGACCCCAGACGGTGGCAACGAAAATCCCAATGACGGTAACGAGACCCCCGACGATGGTGGCAATGAAGACCCCGATAATGGCGGTAACTCCGGTGCACAGGATTATACCACTATCTTTACAGGCAAGCAGTCTGTTCTCCTTATCGGTCAGTCCAACATGGCAGGACGTGGCTTTGCCGAGGACGTTGAGCCTATCAGTGACGATAGAATTACCATGCTTAACCAGTCTAACCAGTGGGTTAAGATGGAAGAGCCTATTCACTTTGACAAGTCTGCTGCAGGTGTTGGTCTTGCGGCTTCCTTTGCTAAGGGATTTGTAGACACCTTCGACTGCGAGCTTGGCCTTATCCCTGCGGCAATGGGTGGTACATCTATCTCCGATTGGAAGGTTGGCGGTACCTATTACAACGATGCTATCGCAAGAGCAAAAGAGGCTCAGAAGACCTCTGAGATCTGCGCAATCCTTTGGCATCAGGGCGAGTCTAACAGAGGCAATCACTCTACCTATGCAGAGAAGCTTCAGATTATCCTTGATGCTATGATCGAGGAGCTTGGCCTTGACGCGGATAAGATTGTTATTATCACAGGCGAGCTTCGTGAAATCAGCTCCAATCCCTCGCAGAGAGAGACATTCCACGCACAGCTTAACAAGCTTTCCGAGGTTTACAAGAACTACGGTGTTGCAGATGCCGAGGGCCTTACCCTTAACAAAGATATTATTCATTTCGACGCACCATCACTTCGTGTGTTCGGCTATAGATATTTCAATATCTTTAAGACTCTTGTAACAGGCGATGCATTCGACTTTGTAGATGACAGAAATCACTACTACGTAGGTGCAGAGAATGATCCTACCCCCAATAACAGTGGATATGTAGATCTTCCTTCGGATAATCCCGGTGGCGGCGATCTTGGTGGAAACGATACTCCTACCGAGGGCAGAGTAGAGATCGAGGGCAATATTGTTGCCGATACTTACATTGCTTCAGGCACCTATGCCGATGATAACAGAGCAGGCCGTGATTTTGTTGGAACAAACAAAAATGGCTCAAGACCTCTGTTTATGTACAACCTTTCGCTCCTTCTTTCCGACCCTGCGGTTCAGACTTATAGAGAAACTGCAAAGGTTGAGTTCACATTTACAATTACCGAGGGTGCAGAAAGTATTACTGCTGACCTTTTAGCCAGCGCATACGGCTTCCTTCCCGGCGAGGGAGTAAGTAATGCAGATTTTACTACATTGACATGGAATAATTGTAAGCAGGGCAAGGAGAACGAGGCTCTTTACAGAGGTGATGCTACCTTTATTTATAAGGATACCGCACTTGGCGAGGTAAACGTTGTTAAGAGCGGTAACACTATCACCTTTATTCTTGATTATACCGACGTTGAGCAGTTCATCTGTACCGAGGAGGGCGATTACTACGGTATAGCGGTAATGGGCTTTGACTTTAACTCCAGCGGAATCAAATTCGCTTCTATGGAGAACACATCCTACGCAATCCCCACAGTAAACTTTGTATATGAGGTTGCTTCTACAACCGAAGGATAAGAGGATAACAATGAAAAAATTATTAGCTTTACTTATACTTGTTTGTATGCTTGTTACAATGCTTGCAGCATGCAAAAAGAATAATGGAACAAACGATGGTAATACCGACAGCGGTAATACCGATAACAGCGGTGAAACTCCCGACAGCGGTGAGACACCTGATAATGGTGAAACTCCTGACAGTGGTGAAACTCCCGATAGTGGAGAGACTCCCGACGGCGGCGAAACTCCCGACAGCGGTGAAACCGAAGAGCCCGAGGTTGACAACAGAGATTATATGTTCAATGCAACCTTCGACAACGTTTCCGATATGAACGATGAGCTTAAGGGAACCGATTTCAGCCTTGAGGTTGACAGTGGCAGATGGCCCCTTCAGGCAGGTGAGGACGGTTACCTCTATAACGAGAACAATGACGGTAGAATCTACGTTAAGGATGACAAGCTTACTCTTGACGACGGCGAATACGTGCTTGAATTCAGCCTTCAGCTTGGCGCACTGCCCAGCAAGACTCTTTCTCTTATCACTTGGGTAAGACAGAGCGTTACTGCAAGCAAGGCATCCTACGATTGGTTCGTAAAGATCGACAGCGAGGGCAACCTCTACGTTGATGATGAAACCACTCCTACCGGCACAAGGCTTGAGGTTGGTAAGAAGTACATCATTGGCGCTTATCATGACGGCAGCAAGGTTCACATTCTCGTAAACGGTGAAGAAATCGGCGAAAGAAAGATGACAGGCAAGGAGCTTGTTTCTTCAAAGCTTAGAATCTTCGAGAAGGATAAGGGCAAGTTCTCTGCAACTATCGACAATCTTTGCATCTATCATCCCGAGAAGAATAATTCTACCGATGCAGAGAGAAGTGTATTTGATGCACTTGCAGAAAATTCTAAGGTAACACTTTCCTTCGCAGGCTACACCAACAAGGATTTCCTCTCCTACGCAGTTGGCGAGGAAATGACCTTTGACATTTATCTTATGGCAGGTGAAGAGGTTGTTTCTGCTCCTTACTTCTACTATACTATTGAGGGCGAAGACGGTCAGGAAAAGACCGAGGGATATGTTGACGGTTCGCTCGGTCACTTTACAGTGAAGGGTAGTATGTCAAAGCCCGGTACACTCCGTGTGACCGTATATGCTTGCGATGAGAGCAAGAATATTCTTACCAAGAACAACAGCTCTCTTCACGTTGTTAATTCCAACGGCGCAAAGGAAAGTCTCTGTTTTGTAGGCGGTGCAGTGGCTGGCTTCAATGATATTAAGGCATATGGTGAAGCTCCCTCCGATCTTGAAAGCTATTGGAACAGTATTGTTGCCGATTGCTACGAGGGTGATATCAACCTTCTTAGATTTGAGGAACTTAACGTTGCTGATTACAACGAGGCTAAGGTTGCAACTCACAAGCTCTATCTCGTTGAGATCGACGTTGGCGGCGGTG
The DNA here is from genome assembly GCA_045128515.1 of Eubacteriales bacterium. Classification (GTDB taxonomy): domain Bacteria; phylum Bacillota; class Clostridia; order Oscillospirales; family CAG-272; genus UBA1740. The sequence goes on from JBGVRO010000069.1 coordinate 20,659, forward strand.
AGTTTGCCACAGGTTATCTCTCGGTTCCCGTTGACGGCGAAAAGATCAGACTTAAGGCGACCTTCGTAAGCTACGGCAATACCAAGAAGCCTAAGCCTGCGTTTACAAGTGACGCAGCTGTATTCACTATCTGTGCTCACAGCTATCATCTTGATGATCCTGATGCGGCCGCTCCCGATGGATACGGCTTCGATCTTACCGAGAATCAGAACAGAGATACCGTTTACTTCAAGAATATGTTTATTAGAAACATTATGGCTACTCGCTTCCTTAAGGCATATATCGGTGACACAAGCTTTGGTACTATCCTTTGTAACGGTGAGACCGTAGCTCCCCTCGGCAGATGGGAGAAGGGTGATAACTTCACCGTTGACGGTGGTAGCCAGGCAGGCTTCCAGGCTGTTGCAATAACCGCGCTTGACAAGGATGTTACAGTTTGTAGCGTTGCGCTTACATGGTTCTGTGATATTGGTGGCGAGGCACTCGGCCGCTTTGACGGTTGGAATCCCGAGTATACCGATGCGCTTATGTACTACGACTGCTGCTCTCTTGCCACCCTTATTGGCGAGAACGTAGAGGTTAGAGTATCTGCGGCAGGCCTTGGTGATACCACCTCCGAGCCCTCCGGCATTATCGCCTTCTATAACGCACTCAACTGTAAAAAGGCGCTTACTATGTATCAGAACCGTAGCCACACCTACAATCCTCCCATTTCAGTAGTTTATTCCGTATCTAAATAATATCGAAATAATCACTAAATAAAAAAAGCAGGCATGCAAGATTTTCTTGCGTGTCTGCTTTTTTATGTATTTTTGATGTAAGAAGTTACTTCTTAACTACCTCATAAATCGTGGTATTTTCATAAATGTCACCCACATCATAGAAGCCAATTTTTACAGCCTCCATCTCTGAGGGAGGGGGACCGCTTGCGGTGGAAGGAGTTAATTCTTAATCACCTCATAGACAGTTGTGTGCTCATAAATGTCACCGAGGTCGTAGAAGCCAATTTTTACAGCCTCCATCTCTGAGGGAGGGGGACCGCTTGGCGGTGGAAGGAGTTAATTCTTAATCACCTCATAGACAGTTGTGTGCTCATATATATCACCCAAATCATAAAAACCAATTCCGTGGTTGATACAGTTGGGCTCGGTTTGCGTTTCGAGGCAGAATGCGCCGTGCTTAATGCGCTTTGTGCCACCTCTGAAGTTCGGCTCACCACCGAGGAAATTACCGGTGTAGAACTGTATGCCCGGCTGGTCGGAGTATACGTTAAGTATCAGTTTTTTGTTAGTTACACTTGCAACCATAGGAAGGTCGAAAACTTCATTATAGTCACATAATTCGGGGCAGATTATGAAATTGTGATCATATCCGTCGACCTTTGTGCCGAAATCCTCACCAATTTTCTTGGGACTTGTAAAGTCGAAGGGAGTACCCTTTACACAGGGGCGATTTCCGTTCGGGATAAGCTTTTCGTTAACATCGGTATAGCTTTCAGCATGAATTGTTGCAATATGATCGTCGATCACACCGCCGAATCCGTCAAGGTTGAAATAGGAGTGATTTGTCAGCGCGATAGGAGTCTTGCCGTCGGGGATTGCCTGATAAGAAATGATCACCGCAGAACCCTCAAGAGTAAAGGTCACCTTGGCAAATACTCCTGCAGGGAAGCCGTCCTCTCCGTCAGGAGAAAAATAGCTCATGGTTACGCTGTTTTCAAGAAGCTCTTCAATTTGCCAATTCTTAAAGCTAAAGCCCTCACCACCGTGAAGACAGTTGCCTTTGTCGTTGACAGTAACCATGTAAAACGCACCGTCCATAACAAAGCTTGCATCTTCGATTCTGTTTGCAACTCTGCCTACCGTTGCGCCCTGATAGGAGCTGGTGTCGGCTTCATATCCCGTGAGATCGTCGTATCCGCCAACAATATCGATACCAAAGGGCTTAAAGGACACGATCGTCGCGCCTCTGGTCATTATTTTAAGCTCGGCAAGATCGTTTTTAAGTGTTACGATCTCTACACGATCGCCGCTTTTTGTTATGCCGAATAATTCTCTTGTCATAATCAACCTCCAATAGCGTGATAAATCAATTATAAATCATTTTGAAGAAAAAGTAAAGTTAATTTTGAATATAATTCTAAAAATATTTGATAAGCAAAAAATATGCTATTTTATTTTTTTCCTTGACAAAAAATCAGCGCAATGGTATAATGGAAAAAAATGAAAAGGAGGCTGTTTATGAAGAGGATTATTTGCCTTGCTTTGTTGCTTATTATGGTTGTCGGGTGCCTTGCTTCCTGCGGTGTTCGATATATTCCGGTCGTAGGGCAGAGCATTGTTGGGCCGTATGCAACCGTGTTGAAAATTCCCGGCAAGCAGCTCGGCGGAAGGACAACACTGGAGTTTTGGATCGGCGAAAGTGTTACAGAGGATGATTTTTCGGGATACGCAAGGGATCGTAGAAGTATGAACGGCTATCTCGGCGAGGGGTACGAGCTTGATGAAAATGATGAGCTTCCGCTTCATTATGTCAAATACGAGTATGATAATTATCCTAAAATAGATTCACTGGGGCTTGGAATTTTGTATATCGAGATCACCGATCCACAGGTTATGATTTACGGTCTTACCACGGAGAGTAGTATTGAGGAATTTGTTGATTTGTTTGAGAAGCTTGGCGCAAGATTTGTTACAAAAAAAGATAATTATGCTTTGTGTTGGCTTGGTGATGTAAGCTTTAGCCTTCATTTGGCTACGAAAGGCGGACCGGCAAAGATTGGAATCCACACAAATGCAACCGGAATGGTACTCATTGATTAACAGGGGAAAAACGCTGTTATGCTATTAATTTAATAACAATTTTGCAAGATGGCGCGGATAAAGCAAATTTTATCCGCGCTTTTATTATATGATTTAGGCAACTTTCTTTTCCTTGACATTCCTTAAAATATATGTTATTATATAAGTTGAACTAAAATAAGGCAGGATAAGCTTATGAACAAGGCAGTTATTGTAATAAACGGTGCAGGCGGAGTAGGTAAGGATACTATCTGCGACCTTGCGGCGAAGCATTTTAAGGTGCGTAATATCTCCTCGGTTGACCCCATTAAGGAGATCGCTACCTTCTGTGGCTGGACAGGAGTTAAGGATGACAGAGCGAGAAAGTTCCTTCACGATCTTAAGACTCTCACAGCCGAGTATAACGATTTTCCCACGAATTGGGCGCTTAAGGTGTTCCGTGAGTTTTTGACTAATGACGAGGAGATACTCTTCGTACATATCAGAGAGCCCTGGGAGATTGAAAAATTTGTTAAGGCAACCGACGGTGTTGCAAAGACTCTGCTTGTAAGAGGTGGCTCTCGCAGCAGAAACAGTGCTTACGGCAATGCGGCAGACGATATGGTAGAGAACTATGCGTACGACTACTATTTCGTAAACGACCGTCCACTTGATGAAACGGAAGAGAACGTTAAGGCACTCTTCACCGATATATTAAAATAAACGGAGGCTAAAAATGATTAATGTAAAAGATCAAGTCTTTAGACTTGAAACGAAGGGAACAACATATGCCTTTCGTATAAACGAAGGCTATCCCGAGCATCTGTATTATGGCAGACGCATTGTTGATAGCGATTTTACAGCAACAGCACTTAAAAATACAATAGATCTCGGTTGTACCGTAAAGACCGAGGGCTCAAAATTCTTCCTTGAGAGAAATCTTCTTGAATATTCGGGCGTTGGCAGAGGTGACTACCGTCACAATCCCATCGAGCTTCTTATGCCCGACGGCACGTTTGTTTGTGACTTCGTATATGATAGCCACCGTGTTTATGACGGTGCGTATATTGCAGAGGGATTGCCTCACGCACACAGTGATGCCAAGACTCTTGAGATCACCCTGAAGGATAAGAAATTTTCCGACATTTCTCTTAAGCTTAACTATACCGTTTTTGAGGATTGTGACGCAATCTGCCGTAACGTTGAGCTTGTCAACGATAACGACGGCCCTGTTTATATCCGTAAGCTGATGAGCCTTATGATTGATCTTGCCGAGGCAGATTATGACATGCTCACTCTTGACGGTGACTGGATCAAGGAGGCTCACGAGCATCGTAGATTCCTTGAGTGCGGTGTGCTTGTAAACGAGTCTACCGTTGGCGCATCCTCTAACAGACACAACCCTGCATTTGCTCTCCTTGAGAGAGGTGCAGATGAGTCGAGAGGCAAGGCATACGGCTTCAACCTTCTTTACAGCGGAAACCATTATTCTGCGGCAGAGCGCTCTACCTTTGATACTGCAAGAGTTATGACAGGTATCAACCCTCACTGCTTCCTTTGGAGACTTCAGAAGGGCGAGAAATTTGTTTCTCCTCAGGCTGTAATGACCTATTCGCACGAGGGTCTTAACGGTATGATGGCTAATATGCACGACTTCGTTAACGGTCACGTTATTCGCGGCGAGCATAAGGATGCCGACAGACCTATCGTTCTTAATAACTGGGAAGCGACTTTTTTCAATTTTAACCGCCGCAAGATCCTAGCGCTTGCAAGGTCGGCAAAAAAGCTAGGAATAGAGATGTTCGTTCTTGATGACGGCTGGTTCGGTAAGAGAAATAACGATCTTGCAGGACTTGGCGACTGGGTAGAGAACAGAAGAAAGCTGCCCGGCGGCATTAAGTCTATTGCCAAGGCTGTTAACCGCATGGGAATGAAGTTTGGTCTTTGGTTTGAGCCCGAGTGTGTAAACCCCGACAGCGATCTTTACCGCGCTCATCCCGATTGGGCGATAAGCATTGAGGGTAGGGAGCTTACTTTCGGCAGAAATCAGCTTATTCTCGATCTTACCAGAAAAGAGGTCAGAGAGTATATTATTGAAAGCGTTGACAAGGTGCTTTGTGATGCCAATATCGAGTACGTTAAGTGGGATTACAACCGTCATATCAGCGATATGTATTCCTCGTCGCTTAAGCAGCAGGGAGAGTTCTTCCACCGCTATACCCTTGGTCTTTACGAGGTCCTGGAGGAGATATTCTTCAAGCGCCACCCGAACATTCTTTTTGAAAGCTGTTCCTCGGGCGGAAACCGCTTTGATCTGGGTATGCTTTACTTCTCACCTCAGATATGGACGTCGGATAATACCGACCCCATCGAGCGACTTGACATTCAGGGCGGAATTTATAACTTCTATCCTCAGTCATGCGTTTCGGCTCACGTTTCTATGGCGCCCCATTCACAGACCCTGCGTGATACGCCGATACAGACCAGATTCAACGTTGCCGCATTCGGTGTTCTCGGTTACGAGCTTGATTTCTCCGAGCTTACTCCGGATGAGAGACGTCAGGTAAAGGAGCAGATTGCGTATTATAAGGAGCACCGTCGCACATTCCAGTACGGTAGGCTCAGAAAGGTGAAACTTAAAAATCCTGACCAAATTTCTTGGCAGATTACCGATGGCGAGAAAACCTTTGCCGGAATTTATCAGAAATACAAATCTGCAGCTCCCGGCAGAGACCGTCTTGACGTGCCTTGTCTTGACCCTGATAAGCTTTATACCGTAGAGTCGAGAGATCAGTATCTGCGTGTCAGAAACTTTGGCGGACTTATTAAGCACATCACTCCGGTTCGTCTGAAGCATAACGGATTTATTCTTCGCACAGTAGATAAACATTATTCTATGAAGGACGGCAAGGAGCTTTATACCGCTTCGGGCTCAATGCTTGCAGAGGGCATCAACCTTGCAATGCAGTACGAGGGCAGTGGATATAACGGTGATCTTCGTATGCTTTCCGACTTTGGCTCAAGTCTTTACTTAATTAAGGAGAAAGAAAATGGATAGACAGACAAAATTAAACAAAATATGCTTCGGTCTTGGTACGGTAGGCCGTGACGCACTTTATTCGCTTGTAAGCATGTACCTTCTCGTGCATCTTACCGACGTTGTTACCTTCTCGAACAAGGGACTTGCGGCGGTTGGTATTTTGCTTACCTGCTTCGGTGTATTCGACGCGATAATCGACCCCTTCGTTGGTGCGATCGTTGACAACACCAAGACAAGATGGGGTAAATTCAAGCCCTGGATCCTTATCGGTATGATCGGCACGGGTATTCTTACTGTGCTTATGTTCCACAACTTTGAGATGAGCGAAACCAATCATATAATCCTTCTTGGCGTAACCTATCTTCTCTTCAGTATCTTCTTCTCGCTTAACGATATTGCATATTGGTCGCTTATGCCTGCAATATCCAAGGATCAGACAGTCCGTGAGGGCGTTGGAGCATTTGCAAGAATCTGCGCAAACGTAGGTATGTTCGCAATGGTGCTTATCTACCTTAACGTTCCCTCTATGTTCTCCTTCCTTGGCGATAACGCGCGTGATATTTATTTCTACTTTGCAATCATCGTTGCGGTTATAATGTGGATCTTCCAGACCATTACCCTTATCGGTGTTAAGGAGGACAGAAGCCAGCTTGAGAAGGCAGAGCACACTACACTTAAGGATCTTTGGCGCGCCCTTGCAGGTAACGATCAGCTTCTTGTTACCGCCGTTTCCATGGCTCTATTTATGATCGGATATTGCACTACTACAGGCTTTGGTACTTACTACTTCAAGTATGCGTACAAGGACGAGGGAATGTATATGGTATTTGCCGCTGTTCTTGCGGTTGCACAGCTTACCGCACTGTCGGTATTCCCTCTGTTCAGAAAGAAGTTTACAAGAAAGCAGCTTTACACCGGCTCTATGGTTGCCGTTGCTATTTCTTATATTATCTTCTTCCTTTCCTTCGAGTGGCTTCCTCTCATTGTTATCGCGGGCCTCGGACTCTTCTTTGCACAGGCATTCATTCAGCTTCTTATGCTCCTCTTCCTTGCGGATGCGGTAGAGTATGGCGAGTGGAAGCTTGGCAAGCGTAATGAGGCGGCTTCTTTCGCAGTTCAGCCCTTCATCAATCAGTTCGGTGGCGCGGTAAGTAAGGGTATCGTATCCTTTACTCTTATTGTTTCCGGTCTTAATATGGTTGCTAACGAGCTTGGACTTCTTCCCGAGGGATCTCCCGAAATTCAGGAGATAATCAATGCCATTCCCGGTAGCTCTATCTGGATTATGAAGCTGTCTATGATGATTCTTCCTCTTATCTGTATTCTTGTAGGCTTCTTCCTGTATCAGAAGAAGTTTAAGATCGACGAGGTTCTTTATGCACAGATCGTAAAGGATCTTGAAGAGAGAAATTCCGAAAAGGTAGAGAAGTAATATGAAATTTACTCTTAAAGACGGTCTTCTTCTGGGTACGGCAACTGCCGCCACTCAGATAGAGGGCGGAGATGACAATAATAATTGGGCGAGATTTGCACGTGAGGGCAAGGTTGACGACGGCACAAGCCCCACACGCGCCTGTGACCATTACAACAGATGGCGCCAGGATATTGACCTTATGGCAGAGATGGGACTTCAGATCTATCGCTTTGGCATCGAGTGGTCACGCATTGAGCCCGAACAGGGCGAGTTTGACTACGAGGTTCTTGATCATTACCGCGAGGAGATCGAGTATATGATAGAGAAGGGAATCAAGCCTCTTCTCACCCTTCATCATTTCTCAAATCCCCTTTGGTTTGAGGATATGGGCTCATGGACAAATCCCGACAGCGTGGATATTTTCATCAACTTTGCAAAAGAGGTCGTAGAGCATCTCGGTGATATAGTTGACGAGTACATCACCATAAACGAGCCTAACGTCTACTGTCTTAACGGCTATTTCTACGGCATATGGCCGCCCGAGCAGAAGTCCATCGTTTCTTACTGCAAGGCGCTTAGCAATATGGCTGCTGCTCATATCAAGTGCTACAACCTTATTCACAATATTCGCGCAGATATGGGCATTGAGCGTGAAAAGACGCTTGTCTCCTTTGCAAATCACCTTCGCGTATTTACTCCCAAAAAGTACGGCAATCTTTGGCACAGATTTTGCGCCCGCTTTATGGAGCATATGTTCCAGACGGCTATTACCGATGCTATGATGGTAGGTAAGTGCAGATTTCCTATTCTTCGCCGTCCCGAGATCGAGCGCGGCAGATATTACGATTTTATCGGTATAAACTACTATTCCCGCAGCACCGTTTCTGGCATTGCAGACGGTACTCCCGAAGGATGTGATAAGAACGATCTCGGTTGGGAGATATATCACGACGGTCTTATCGATCTTTCAAACCTGCTTACAATGGAGTACGGTGATTATCCTATCTACGTTACCGAGAACGGTACCTGTGATAATACTGATTCCTTCCGCAGCAGATTTATCTACGATCAGCTGAAGCTTATCAGCGAGATGGATACCAATATTGAGAGATACTATCACTGGTCATTTACAGACAATTTTGAGTGGCGTGAGGGCGAGGCGGCTCGCTTTGGCGTAGTTCACTGTGACTACGAAACTCAGAAGAGAACTGTGAAGAACAGCGGTAAATTCTACTCGGATATAATCAAAAATAAGGGCGTTACCGACGAGGCTTATAAGACCTTTGTCGAGCCTACAAGCTATCATAAATAAGTTTAATCAGAGGAAAAAACAATGAATACACAATGGGATCTTTCCATACTTTATAACGGCTTTGACGATCCGCAGCTTGCAAAGGATATGTCCGCCTTCGACGAGGCAATAGCCGAAATCGTAAGCTTTGGCGGCAATCTTTCGACCTATTCTGCAAAGGAGCTTCTTCTTCGCCACATTGAGCTTGAAACAAAGGTTTCTTCTCTTGCAGAAAAGCTTTTCATTTTTGCTAATCTTCGTTACAGCGCAAACACCGCTGACAGCGAGGCGGCAAGTCTTATGGGCGTTTTGATGGGCAAGCTTTCTGCCACCGCAGCGCCTTCCGCGGCAATCAATAAGGCTATTGCTAACATTGAAAATATCGAGGAAATTATTGAGCAGAACGAGATTTTGAAGGAACATTCCTACAGAATTCTCACAATCGTAAAGAACTCAAAGCATCTTCTCTCCGATGCCGAGGAGTCGCTTTTTGCAGAGATGAATATCTCCGGCGCGTCTGCCTGGAGCGATCTTCAGTCCTCTCTCACAAGCTCTCTTAAGGTGGATTACAACGGTGAGGAGATCACCCTTTCATCTGTTAGAAATCTCGCCTACGATCCCGACCCCGATGTAAGAAAGGCGGCGTTTGAGGCAGAGCTTAAGGCATATCCCAAGGTTGAAACAGCCGTTGCTTTTGCTCTTAACTCTATTAAGCTTCAGGTTCTTAGTGAGGCAACTCGTCGCGGTTACGCATCTCCTCTTGCCAAGGCACTTGACAATTCTGCAATGCAGCAGGCAACACTTGATGCGCTTCTCGGTGCAATGCAGGAGTATATGCCTGCTTTCCGTAAGTACCTGAAGGCAAAGGCAAAGGCGCTCGGTCACGAGGGCGGTCTTCCTTGGTACGATCTCTTTGCTCCTATGGGCAAGAGCGATAAGAAGTATACCACCGAGGAGGCAAGGGATTATCTGCTTTCTATTTTCGCAAAGTTTGACACCGAGCTTCACGATATGGTGAAGGAAGCGTTTGACAATGCTTGGATCGACTTCTATCCTCGCGAGGGCAAGGTTGGCGGCGCGTTCGACTGTGCCGTTCACTCGGCAGGACAGAGTAGAGTTCTTACTAACTTTGACGGCTCGTTCTCGGATATAGTTACCTTGGCTCACGAGCTTGGTCATTCCTTCCACGATAGACAGGTTTATAAGAATTCGCCCATCAACCGCGATTATTCTATGCCCGTAGCAGAAACTGCATCTACCTTCAATGAGGTTCTCGTTATGAACACCGCTATCGCTGAATGTGAGGATAAGGAAACCAAGATCGCTCTTATCGAGAGTCAGCTTATGGATGCTACCCAGATCATCGTGGACATCTACTCCCGTTATCTCTTTGAGGCAAGTGTATTTGCGGCTCGTCCCTCCGAGTTCCTCTCTCCCGAGCGTATGTGCGCTCTTATGCTTGATGCACAGAAGCAGGCTTATGGCGACGGACTTGATGAGAACTGTATGCACCCCTATATGTGGCTTTGCAAGGGTCACTATTACAGCGGCGGACTTTCCTTCTACAACTATCCCTATGCTTTTGGCGGTCTCTTTGCGAGAGGCATTTATGCCAAGTATCTTGAGGGGGGCAAGCCTTTCGTTGAAACATACAAGCAGATGCTTCGTGCAACAGGAACTGCTACCGTTGAGGATGCAGCCAAGG
>JBGVRO010000070.1:0-3930 GCA_045128515.1 Eubacteriales bacterium
GTGTTATTCGCATTTATGATCAATGTTAGATCTACTCGTAAAATAGAATCATTATGTAGAAATGATATACGATTTATGTATTTAAGTGATGAAATTACACCATCACATATGACTATTTGTAATTTTATTGGCTATGTCACACTAAATGGTTGATTTTTTTATAAAAATATGCTATAATAATAGTAGATAAAAACATAGGAGTTGATTTCAATGTCTGCTATTAAAGATATTTTAGATAAAATCGATAAGTTAAGCCCCGCCGATCAAGAGCGTCTTAAAACAATCCTTTTTAGCAAAACTTTTACAAAATCCATAAGTATCGAAGAGTTTGTTACAAAAGAAAGGTTTGCTAATGGTCGCGTTTGCCCTGTTTGTGGTGCTACTCACGTTGTTCGCAACGGCAAAAGAAAAGACGGTACTCAAAAGTATATCTGTAAAGATTGTGGCAAATCGTTTGTTATTACAACCAATTCCATCGTGTCTGGAACACGTAAAGACCTTAACGTATGGATTAAGTACGTTGATTGCATGCTGAACGGCTTTTCCGTTCGCAAAGCTGCAGAAGAATGTGGTATTCATAGAAATACAGCATTTGCTTGGCGACACAAGATTTTGGATGCCCTTCAAAACATGGCTAACGATGTAATCCTTGATGGCATTGTCGAGGCTGATGAAACCTTTTTCACCATATCTTATAAAGGCAACCATAAAAAGAGCAAGAAGTTTACAATGCCTCGCGAGCCGCACAAAAGAGGCAATTCAACGCATGTACGTGGTTTGTCGAGCGAGAAGGTTTGCGTACCTTGTGCGGTAAATAGAAGCGGTATGTCAATTGCCAAAGTTTCTAATACGGGAAGAGTATCGACCAAGGATCTCCACGAGATTTATGATGGTCGCATAGATCCGTCCGCAACGCTTGTAACCGATAAAATGAACTCTTACGTACGTTTTTCTAATGCAAACGGTATTGAGTTAGTGCAGTTAAAGACGGGCAAAGCCAAGAAAGGCATTTATAATATTCAACACATAAATAGCTATCATAGCCAACTCAAACGCTTTATGAAGAGTTTTAACGGCGTATCTACAAAGTATCTGAACAACTACCTTATTTGGCACAACTTTGTTAACTACGCCAAGGAAAGTGACGTTGAGAAGCGTGCTATCTTATTAAGCTATGTGTTAACTACATTGAAAACTGATCGGAACAGCAGTTTATCGGATCGTCCTGCTCTTCCGTTAGTTGCATAAACTTGAATTTATATAAGACAAGGAGAAATGCTTATGGCAAAGATAATAGCAATCTGTGGGAAAATATGTTGCGGAAAAACCTATTACGCAAATCAAATAAAAGAAAAAGAGAAAGCAGTTATTTTATCATGCGATGAATTAACAAAGGATTTGTTTGATAATGATTTGGGTGAGAAACACGACGAAATGGCGTTAAGAATTTGGAACTATTTTAAGAAAAAATCGGTGGAATTGGTAAATATAGGTTGTACTGTGATTTTAGATTGGGGGTTTTGGAGCTTAGAAAACAGAAGAAGCTTAACCGAGTTTTGTCGCTCTCAGAACGTTCAGTGTGAATGGCATTACATTGATGTTAATGACCAAACATGGAATAAAAATATTGAAGAACGAAACTGTAGGGTATTAAATGACGAAGGTGGTTCAGATTATTATCTGGATGAAGGTCTTATGGGAAAATTATTGTCCATGTGGGAAGCACCTTCTAAAGATGAAATAGATGTTTGGCATACATTAGAAAGAAAATAAAATTGTTATATAGAGAACAACAAATTCCAATTTATCGAACAGTTTATTAAAATTGAATAGTCAAGGGCGGTATTTGTCTACCGCCCATTTTACATAGCCGAGAGGATTAGCACCTTAATTCTCCCGGCTTTTTTTATTTCCAAGAGAGGAGGAAGGGGCGATGAAATATGGAGTAGCCGTTACAATCGTACAGACCGGATATATCGAAGTTGAAGCCGATTGCGAAGAAGAAGCAAAGGCAAAAGCCGCTGAAGCCGTGTCGGAAGAACGTATCTTGTATCACGAAACAGAAGTGAAAGAGTGCAAGATCGAAGGATATTTTTGATGAAAGCGAGGTGATGAAATGATTGGTGAAAGACCTAAAACAGCCGAAGAACTTAACGCGGAACTTTATGAAAAGGTCAGCGCGGAGTTTGAGGAGTACAAGAACAATTTGCTTATGATGAGTCCCGAGCAAATGCTTGAACACGCTTATGCTTATGCAGTTCGTTCTGACATTGTGATCGCTATTGAGTGTGGAAGTATTCACGCAAGACAAGCGCAGGCTCTTTTGAAATCCGATAACGCACTTGACGAAATATTTGGCAAGTGGGAGGATTTTGAGAAGAATCACATGGACACAATCAGAGCCGCAATCGAATGTAAAGCAAACCAAATTTCGCGTGAGGAGTATAAGAAGGAATTGCAGGAACGTAAGGCGCGAGAGCGAGATGAAAGGTAACTATGGCGTATATTCAACCCGAGGTTATTGCTGAAGCTCGCAAAGTAGATCTGCTTTCTTATCTCCAAGCGACCGATCCGCATGAGCTTGTAAAGTGTGATGGGAACGAGTATTGTACTCGCACACACGACTCACTCAAGATCTCAAACGGCAAGTGGTTTTGGTGGTCAAGAGGTATCGGAGGTGCTTCTGCACTTGATTATCTTGTAAAGGTTCGCGGTGTAGATTTCCTCACAGCAGTTGAATCGGTTATGGGTAAGGCGGTAGAGATACCGTCTTTTATTTCGCCCAAACCGAAGAAAATCTATGACAAGGTTATGATGCCAATCCACACTCCAATGCTTGACCGAGCGAAGAAATATCTCCTTGCCCGTGGCATTGATAATGACATTATCGACGAGTGTAACGAGCAAGGATTGATAACTGAACACGCAAGGAGCGGGGCAGTTTTGTTTCTTGGCTTTGATGAACAAGGAAAGCTGAAGCATTGTTGCTCACGCGAAACCGATGGCAGCTCGGGCAAAAAAGATATGGCAGGAAGTGATAAGAGATACGCTTTCAAGCTTGCAACCAACGATGAAAACGCAACGGTCAGAGTGTTTGAAAGCGCAATAGATCTTCTGTCATACGCCACGATGTTGAAGGATATAGGAAAGGACTACCACACAGAAAACCTCATATCACTCTCGGGAATTTATCTGCCCAAGGAGCAAGTGGAAGAAACAAAGATACCGATGCCGCTTGAACATTACCTTGCCACACACCCAAACACAAAGAAAATTTGTCTTTACCTTGATAACGATTTCGCGGGACAGAGAGGTGCTGATGCCCTGCAAGTTATTCTCGGAGGAAAGTACGAAGTACGATATATTCCTCCGCCCGAAGGTAAGGACTACAACGATTATCTAATGATAACCAAACAAATCAATTTCAAAAACGAAAGGAATGAGAACCGTGAAAATTCAGATCAAAAGAGATGAAGTATCGAAGGATACCAAGAACCATTTGAAGTTCAAGAAGAAGCTCCGCAAGGTGCTGATGCAGAGAGACGAGAACAAGTTTATCGCAGATACCATTGACGATTATCTCAATGGATTTGCGGACTTTGACCCGTTGCTCGATTGGAAGTTCCGCCCGGTATGTGGTTGCGAGATCGAAGGAATGGAGGAGTTCAGCTTCAACGTGAAGCACAACAATCTGTTTGGCAACAAGGGATTCCTTCTGAGCGATTTCGTTATCGCAGGCTACTACGGTGATGATGACTTCTGCGAGGGATACGAGATGTGGTTGCTTGACGATATGCGAATCGTGTTCACGTACTTCTGTATGATGAGCGATCCGATTACCGATGCAAGTATGATCTATCGTTATCCTCTTGGTAAGAAGATCCCTACCGATATGGTACTCGATGCGGAAGATTTCTTGGACGAGCTCGA
>JBGVRO010000071.1:0-6044 GCA_045128515.1 Eubacteriales bacterium
GAGAGGGAGAGGCATTTCTCAACTTTAGCGAGGAGAACGAAGGCGGCAAAATACATACCGAGATAACCTGTCTTGGCAACTCGGTCACAGTAAGACGTGACGGAGCTATTGAAAGCCGTATGCACTTCTCCGAGGGTGAAACTCACCGTTCGCTTTATGTTATCCCACCCTATCAGTTTGAATCAACCGTAACCGCAAAGCGTGTGAGAATCAATCTCAACAGCGATGGCGGTGAGATAGACCTGGTATACGGTATGACCATTGGTGGAGCAGATAAGAACGCAAGGATGAAAATATGGATATTGCAAGCTTCAAAGTGAATCTGAAAAACGGCAATCTCAGTGGTGTATATCTTTTCGCAGGAGAGGAGGATTATCTCGTAAGATATTATCTTAAGACTCTGCGAGAGAAGATCCTGACCGACGAATCCTTTGCCGTATTCAACAACCCCGTCTTTGACGGAGAGGATATTGATTTTTCCGCCATAATCGAGGCGGTTAAGGCACCTCCTATGATGAGCGATTTTAAACTTATAGAATGGCGTCACGCAGATTTTACCGCGCTTAAAGAGAGCAGTCTTGAATCTCTCGAGGAGCTTATCGCGGTCTGTAAGGAATACCCCTATTCGGTAGTAGCCTTCACCGCAGATGAAAACGGAGTTGATTTCGGTACGGCAAAAAAGCCGTCGGCATTTATCAAGCGCTTTGACAAGAGTATGAGCATACTTCGCTTTGAGAAATCCACCGAAAACCAGCTGTATGCTTGGCTGAAAAAGCATTTTAATTCTCAGGGCATCACCGTTGGACTTGACACCGTACAGGCCCTTGTATTCCGTTCAGGCAGATCTATGGACGTGCTGGTCGGCGAGGTTGACAAGCTCTGTGCCCTTGCCCACGCAAGAGGAAAGGACGTCGTAACTCCCGATGACGTAAACGAGGTTGCATCCTCTACCCCCGAGTGCGATACCTTTGCACTGTCAAACGCAATTCTCGACCGCAACAAACAAGGAGCATATCTTGCCCTTGAGGAAATGAAGCTGAGACGAGTGGATTACACCATGATCATGGGTATGGTGGCAAAGACCTTTGACGATCTGGCGGCTATATCACACCTGCTCGATGAGGGACTTGGTGTTGCCGAAATACGCGACACTTTAGCTATGAACGAATATAAGGTTAAAAAATATATTCCCGCAGCCAAGAAATACGGCAGTGAGAGACTCTCAATGATAATTTCAGCTCTGGCAAAGGCAGATGCCGATTCTAAATTCGGCGGTGTCACCGGATACACCGCAGTAGAGCTGTTTATTTCAAGATATTTGTAAAGTGAGGACACAAAAATGAGCAAGAAAAAAGGTAAAAATTCAAATTACAGCGGTAAGGTAGACACCAAGGGACTTCCCTATAAAAAGGAATCTCCCAAGCCTACCTTCTTAGAAAAGTATAAAAACTATATAATCTATTCGGTATGCGGAGTACTCCTCGTAGCGCTTGTTTTGGGAATCGTTCTTTCTTTAATTCCCAAGAAGCCTGTATACGTTGAAATGAATTTCGGCAGCGAATACGGCAAAATTGTTATTGAGGTAGACCGCAACGAAGCCCCCAAGACAGCAAAAAACTTTATTTCTCTTGTTAATGATGGATTCTATGACGGACTGACTATCTTCCGCGCACAGAAGGATTTTGTTATCCAGGGCGGTAAGAATGATAGCGTTAAACTTAATCCTATCAAGGGAGAATTTGATTCCAACGGTCACAAAAACGACATTTCCCACACCAGAGGCGTTATTTCCATGGCGAGAACCAGCGACCCTAACTCTGCAACCTCTCAGTTCTTCATCACTCTTCACGACAATGCGGCAAACTCACTCGATGGTGATTACGCAGGTTTCGGTCACGTTGTAGAGGGAATGGATGTGGTTGATAAGATTGCAAACGCGCTCTTCGGTTACGCAGTTGATTCTATGGGATTCGTCAACGATAAGGATGCGATCAAGATCGTTAGCGCAAAAATAATTGAAAGATAATCAGGCAAAAGATATGAAAAAAACAATCAGTTTATTACTTTCCATACTTCTCCTCACAGGCTGCTTCCT
This sequence comes from Eubacteriales bacterium, assembly GCA_045128515.1. Classification (GTDB taxonomy): domain Bacteria; phylum Bacillota; class Clostridia; order Oscillospirales; family CAG-272; genus UBA1740. The sequence continues at coordinate 2,096 of JBGVRO010000071.1, forward strand.
TTCCATGTGGTCCTGCAATAAGAACAACCAAAACGGTGACATTACAGACGGTACTACTAACGAAGGCAACGATCAAACCGACAAAACCGATACAATGGGCACAGGTGCGTGCGAATATCTCGAAACGAGAGATATTTCGGGCAGAGATATTAAATATGTTGAAATGTGCGTTAAGGGCTACGGCAAGTTGGTTATCCTGCTTGACGCAACCACAGCACCCGTTACAGTTGAAAACTTCATTTCTCTCGTAGAAAGCGGATTTTACAACGGACTTACCTTCCACAGAATCATCAAAGACTTTATGATTCAGGGCGGCGATCCCAAGGCTGACGGTACGGGCGGTAGTGACAAGGACATCAAGGGCGAGTTTTCCTCAAACGGACACGAAAACGACATAAGCCACAAGTACGGTGTTATCTCTATGGCAAGATCCAACGACCCCAACAGCGCCTCCAGCCAGTTCTTTATCTGCAATGCAGATGCATCAAGCTCGCTTGACGGTAGCTACGCAGCATTCGGTTACGTAGTTGAGGGTATGAGTGTTGTTGATGAGATCACCGAAAAGGTGTTCCCCAAGACTGCATACGCCGACTACTACGGCAACTACGAAATTGATCCCTATTACCGAACCTACAAGCACTACGTATGGCAGTATCTCGGAAACGGTGCTCTTGAAAGCAAGAATGATCAGCCTGTTATCGAGTACATAAAGGTTCTTGATAGCTGGGAAAAATAATTATTAAAGGCGAAAATTATGAGCAAGCTTTTTATCCCACAAAACTACAAATCACCTCTTGACGTTTATAAAACGCAAAAGGCAATTTCCTTTATAAAACAGACCTTTCAGCAGAGACTTGCGTCATCGCTTAACCTGAAGCGAGTTTCAGCACCCCTGTTCGTTACCGAGGCATCCGGTCTTAACGACAACCTTAACGGAACCGAGCGCCCCGTAACCTTTGACGTGCCTGCGGTAGGAGAAAGCGTACAGGTCGTTCACTCGCTTGCAAAGTGGAAGCGACTTGCTCTCTACGAATATCACTTCTACGTTGGCAACGGTCTTTACACCGATATGAATGCGATAAGGCGTGACGAGGAGCTTGATAATATACACTCTATATACGTTGACCAGTGGGACTGGGAAAGGGTTATTACAAGAGAGGACAGAACTCTTGATTATCTTATCGAAACCGCCCAAAGCATTGTAAACGTAATCTGCGACACAAATGAATTGTTAAAGATCGATTTTCCTGAGTTAAAGGTAAATCTGACCCGTGAGATGCTTGCAATCACTACATCCGAGCTTGAGGAGATGTATCCCGATCTTACTCCCAAGGAGCGCGAGGATGCTATAACCAAAAAGTACGGTACGGTTCTGATTATGCAGATCGGTTGCAAGCTTAAGAGTGGTAAACCCCATGACGGACGTGCACCCGACTACGACGACTGGATGCTGAACGGAGATATTCTCTTCTACAACCAGGTTCTCGGTCACGCATTTGAGATCTCATCTATGGGTATCCGCGTTGATGCGGAATCGCTGGACAGACAGCTTACCGAACGCGGATGTGATGACAGACGCGAGCTTCCCTTCCATAAGAAGCTACTTGCAGACGAGTTGCCTCTCACTATCGGTGGCGGTATCGGTCAGTCGAGACTTTGTATGCTTATGATGGGCTCTGCCCATATCGGTGAGGTGCAATCCTCCATTTGGGATAAGGAAACTATCGAAGGCTGCAAGGCGGCAGGAATTAAATTATTGTAATACAAAAAGCGACTCTGCCGAGTCGCTTTTTGTATTATTCATTCTGCATTTATTATAAGTACTGATCACAGTAAACACACTTGCCGTACTCATCAAAGAGCTTCTTAATACCTCTTTCGGTATGGGAAATGCAATGAGGATTCTTACATACACAACCCGGCTTTTCCTCACCGTCAAGACGGCGGTCATCAACGCCCTTCGTTTTAAGCAGCATCAAAATAAGAGCCATTCTGATATATCTGCCGTACATTGCCTGATCGAAATAATCGGCTCTGGGATCATCGTCAACGTCAACGTTGATCTCGGTTACTCTAGGAAGTGGATGCATAATAGACAGATCCTCTTTAGCCATAACAAGCTTTGAAGCGGTCAGCTCGTAGGAATCCTTAAGGCGCTCATAATCCTCGCGGTTTTCAAAGCGCTCTGCCTGAATTCTGGTCATATAGAGTATATCAAGAGAGGGGATAGCGCTCTCAAGATTCTCGGTTTCCACATATTCACAGCCACCTGTGAAGAGGTGATCATCCTTTACGTAATCAGGGAGTGCAAGCTCCTCGGGAGAGATAAGCACGAAACGTACGTTCTCATATCTCGACATTGCCGCAATGAGCGAGTGAACTGTTCTGCCATACTTAAGGTCTCCGCACACACCGATAACAAGGTTGTCAAAGCGGCCTTTTTTCTTATAAATAGTAAGAAGATCGGTAAGAGTCTGTGTGGGGTGGAAATGTCCACCGTCTCCTGCATTGATAACAGGCACGGTAGCAACTCTTGATGCCACAATAGGCGCGCCTTCTTTCGGGTGACGCATAGCAATAATATCAGAGTATGCGCTGACCATTCTAATGGTATCAGCCACGGTCTCACCCTTGGAAACAGATGACGATGCCGCCTGATCAAAGCCAAGCACCTGTCCGCCAAGACTCATCATAGCCGATGTGAAGGAAAGGCGGGTTCTGGTGGACGGCTCGAAGAACAGTGCACCGAGGATCTTACCCTTACAGCTTTCCGAATATACCTCAGGATGCTCCATAATGTCGGATGCAAGACGAACAAGTCCGTCAATTTCCTCGGTAGTGAAATCAAGAATATTTACAAGGTTTCTCATTTTTATCTACTCCTTGCTAATTAAAGTTTACAAAATTATGCTTTTGCTCCAAAAACTTCAAGATATTTCTTGATCCTATCTACGTTCTCGGTATTCTTCTCATCCTCGGAAAGATACTCAATAATATCGTATACGTCAACTACGGAATATACAGGGAATCCGAATTCCTCGCCAACCTCTGCCATAGCACTCTTCTCACCTCTACCCTTTTCCTTACGGTCAACCATAACGAAGGTTGCGATAACCTTAGTGCCCTCAAGAGAAGAAAGGATCTCCATGCTCTCACGAATTGCAGTACCTGCGGTGATAACGTCCTCAACGATAACGATCTCCTCACCTGCGGTGGGCTTATATCCTACGAATACACCGCCCTCGCCGTGATCCTTAGCTTCCTTACGGTTAAAGAAGAAGGGGAGGTCAAGTCCCTGCTTGGAAAGGCCAACAGCAGCAGATACAGCAATAGAAATACCCTTGTATGCAGGACCGTAAAGAACAGCCTTCTTATTGCCAACCTTCTCAAGATAAGCCTTGGCATAGAACTCGCCAAGCTTTGCAATCTGATCACCGGTCTTGATCTCGCCTGCGTTGATGAAGTAAGGGATCTTTCTGCCACTCTTTGCGGTGAAATCACCGAACTTAAGCACGCCTGCACCCTCTAAAAACTGTATAAATTCTCTTTTATAGCCTTCCATTTTAGTTCTCCTCTTTATTGTTTTTATCACAAAGTATATAAGCGCACAGCAGACTTACTATGCTGCCAAAAATGAACAGCACACCAAGCTGACCGATAAGATCAGCAACAAAGGGCTTGCCTGCCTCAGGCTGCCAAACGAGGCTGATGCCCTCGTCTGTTACGAAGTGGTAAAAGAAATAATTGATCACGAATATGCCGGCGGCAATTATTCCCTGCCACATTGAAAGCTTAAGTAACTTATTCTTCATTATCCAATGAACTCCTGACAGCATCTCTCGTATGCAGCAACAGGATCCTCTGCTGCAGTGATAGGTCTGCCAACTACGATGTAGTCAGAGCCGATCTTCTTTGCCTCGGCAGGAGTCATAACTCTCTTCTGGTCACC
>JBGVRO010000072.1:0-3387 GCA_045128515.1 Eubacteriales bacterium
GACAACAAGCCGCACGGTGCGGTATTTACCTTTACGTTACCAAAGGAGGAGGTGGAGATCAGTGAATAAACCCTTGATACTCGTAGTCGAGGACGATGCACCCGTTCGCAATCTGATTACAACGACGTTAAAGGCGCACGACTATAAATTTATAACGGCACAGAACGGAAACAACGCTATAATGGAAGCATCCTCGCACAATCCCGATATCGTTCTGCTGGATCTCGGACTTCCCGATATGGACGGCGTTGAGGTCATCGAGAGAATACGCACGTGGTCGGATATGCCGATCATCGTCATCAGCGCACGCAGTGAGGATAAGGACAAAATTGATGCCCTTGATGCAGGTGCGGACGATTACTTAACCAAGCCTTTCTCCGTAGAGGAACTCTTGGCGCGGCTCCGTGTTACGCAAAGAAGATTAGCCTCGAACCGTAACGAAAGTACAAGCTCTGTATTTATAAACGGTACTTTGCGAATCGACTATGCCGCAGGCTGCGCTTATCTCGGAGAGGAAGAATTGCATCTGACTCCTATCGAATACAAAATACTGTGCCTGCTTGCAGCAAACGTCGGGAAGGTCTTAACGCATACCTTCATTACACAGAAAATATGGGGCGCGGCGTGGGAAAATAACGTAGCTTCTCTCCGTGTCTTTATGGCAACGCTCCGCAAGAAGATCGAAGTAGCCCCCGACTCACCTCAGTATATCCAAACGCATATCGGTGTTGGATACAGAATGATGAGGGTGGAATAAGGAGAAATAGATGGGCTTTTGGATTTATATGTTCATTATGGATCTGCTCATACCGATAATAATGATATTGTTCGGGCGAGCATTTCTCAAAAAAGCACCGAAAGAAATCAATTATGTTTTCGGATACCGTACCTCAAGGTCAATGAAAAACAGAGATACTTGGGAATTTGCACACCGTTACTGTGGCAAAATATGGCTTATCTGTGGTTTGGCACTCATTCCTATCGTAGCAGGTATTATGCTGTGCTTCATTGGGGCAGACACTAAAACCGTGGGATATGTGGGCGCGGCATTATTGGTATTTCCGCTTTTACTTATAATCCTCTCGGTTATTCTTACAGAGCGAGCATTGAAAAATGCTTTTGATAAAAACGGAAATCCGTTTTCGGAAAACACAACGATTGGCATAGTCCTATGCGTCAAAAAGCAATGGTGGCTGAAGGTCAATACCAAGCCCATAAGAAAGCACGCTCTTGACGGTGCAACCTTTCCTCATATTGTTACGGTGAAATATACCGTGGACGGAAACGAGATCATCAAGAAAAAATGGCTTAAATCCTTTGTCACTCCACCGAGCGTGAATGAGCAAGTGACGGTGGTTTACCGTGAGGATAAGCCTACTAAGTTCAGATTGGAGATCTAACCGTGGGCAAACTAATTATCTTTAATCTAATTCTTATAGCCATAATTGCACTCGGATTATGGCTTGTGAAAAAATACGTTAAGAAAGAACGCGCTCAAAATATCATTCTGATAGTTGCGGCGATTTTTACTATCGTGTTTCATTACAGCTCGTTTATATTTAAGTTGTTGTCGGGCAGTAATGCGATAGAATACTTGGGTGAAACCCCTAATCTGATTTTGCCGATATATCCTTGCAACGTGGTCATGTGGTCGGCTCTGATTTTTGCGCTCTTAAAGAACAAGAAGTCAAGAATCGGTTCGTTCTTCGTTGATTATTTGTTTTGGTTCGGTATCATTTCCACCCTTGTCGGAATGTTCGCCAACGTGGATTTTATAATGAATCCCACACTTGCAGATTATGAGAATTTCAAGAGCATAACGGCACACGCCACGCTTTTGTTCAATATCCTTTTGCTCCCGATTTTCGGCTACATAAAAATAGACTTCAAAAGAAACATTACAAACATCATCATTTCAATTTTTGTAATGGCGGCTATCGGGTGTTACTGCAACCTCGTTTTCCACGCTCTTGTATCCGAAGCGGCAGCGTATGACGTCAATTCAATGTTCTTAATACACTCGCCGTTTGACGGACTTGACTTCTTAACGTATCCCGTGATCTCATTGATAGCAGTACCGATCTATTTCGGAGTGGTTGTTATCTGCGATCTGTGCGCACATAAAAAGGGAGAACGGTTTTATAACCAAGTGAAAAGACACGAAAACCACTCCTAATAAGGAGTATAGATATGAGTAAAACAAAGTGGAAAGATACGCCCCTATTACATAAGGTCGTCACGATAATATCAGTTCTTGCAAGCCTATCCGTCGTGGTATTGGCGGTATTGCAGATATTTGATGTTTGGGATCAGGCTATAAACGTCTTTATGCCTTTGATGGGTGTAACAATGCTTTGCCAAGGCTATATGCAATGGAACAATAGCCGCAAGGTCGCTTATTTCAGTATCGGAACGGCAACGTTTATCTTCATTTGCGCAATCGTAGTATTTTTTGTTAAATGAGGTCTGATTATGAAGCACAACTTCAAGAAAATAATTTGCCTACTTATATGCACTCTCTTTATATCGACTTTGTTGCCGATAACGGTGAGCGCGGATACCGGTCCCAAGGCATCGGTACGTATCACCTTTGAAAATATGGGCGACGAGCTGTGCTACGGAACTCTTTTGTCAAAGAATCCGAGTACCGGACCGAACAGCGCGTGGGATGGCGATGAGGATCACATCTATAATGAGCTAATTGACCTTGATATTTGGAGAGCGTTTGTTGAGTACGAAGATGCCGACGGATATTATTTCCTTCAGATCGGTTGGCAGGTGAACGAGAAGAAAGAGTTTGCTTGGACTTACTATCCACCAGACAGTTTCAAAATTCTTCTGTACTATCCCGAAACCGATAAATACGTGGTCAGCGGTATTTGCGAAAGATATGCCTTTGATACCTACTACACCGTCGATATGGCAGGTGTTGACATCGGCTCGGTAGAGTATGACGAAAATCAATCTAACAATGATAGGCTCGATGCCTATAAATCGTATCAATACAAGCAAGAGATGCTCTCTCTTGTTGCCCGTATTCTTATCACGATAGCAATTGAGATGGGTATAGCTCTGTTGTTTGGCTTCCGAGGAAAGAAAGCTCTGCTGCTCCTTGTTGGAGTCAACACGGTAACGCAGATCATTCTGAACGTACTACTCAATATTATCAATTTCCGTTCGGGTTCTTGGGCGTTTGTCGCGTGGTACATTATGCTCGAGCTTGCAATATTCGCCATCGAAGCGGCTCTTTACACCGCATTTATGAAGAAGCTCACAGGCAAGGAAAAGCCCGTTTTGTTCTACGGCACGTACTCGTTGGTGGCTAACGGTATCTCTTTCGGAGCAGGTCTTATAATTGCTAACATCCTGCCCGGCATATTCTAAAAT
>JBGVRO010000073.1:0-14928 GCA_045128515.1 Eubacteriales bacterium
CTCAGTTGAGTGCCGATTGCTCTGCATATGTTTTGCAACAAGCAAAACAAGGTTCGTAGCACCATATCATAAGATATGAAGTTCGCATAGAGTATTTACTTTTGTTGAAATTTATGGTATAATACGTCTGATAGATAAACTTAAAATTTGAGGTACCTATATGAACGGTGTGAATAAAACCTTATACATCCCGTTGTACGGGAAGTCATACGTTAGTAAAAAGAAATTATTTCTTGACGATAAAAAGGCGGAGGAAATATGGGAGGCAGAGGGCTTTTCGCTGAGGGGAAAGTCAAAGTCCAAGTGGCTTGCCTACTATATGGGTGTTCGTTCTGCTGTGTTTGACGAATGGGTAAGGCAGCAGTTGGCATGTCATAATGACGCGGTAGTTATACATATCGGTTGCGGAATGGACAGCCGCATCGAGCGAGTGGGCACTGATGATCGCAAGTGGTACGACGTTGATTTTGGTGAGGTTATTGCCGAGAGGAAGAAATACTACTCCGAGTCTGAAAACTACAAAATGATTGCAGGAGATGCAAGAGATTGCAGCTGGCTCAGAGAAATCAAAGAAAGTAGCTCTGCCATCGTCATTATGGAAGGCGTCAGCATGTATCTTACTACCGATGAAATGAGAAACCTTGCGGATAGTCTATGCGCTCATTTCGAAAGCATTTCTCTTTTAGTGGATTGCTACACTACCCTTGCCGCAAGAATGTCGTCGAAATACAAAAATCCTATAAACGACGTTGGAGTAACCAAGGTATACGGTATAGACGACCCGTCGTCCTATGAGATCGGTCGATTTACCTTTATAAAAGAGCATAATATGACACCCCAAAGATACATAGACGAGCTTCGTGGATCTGAAAGGTTTGTTTTCGCTAAGCTGTATGCAGGCAGCTTTTCAAAAAAGCTATACCGCTTGTTTGAATACAAAAAATAAAACATAGTTTATAAGAGGTATATATGAAATCATTTGTTTGCAGTCTTTGTCACAACGGTATACTCGGTGGAATGCTTTATCTTGACGGCAGTTCCCTCACCTACAAGACGGGAAAGCTTACAGTCGACAGTAAATACAGAAATTTAGTTTTGCCGCTTAGTAATATAAAGGAAATTTCTTGGCAGTGGATGATCTTTCCTGTGGCAACTGTTCATATGAGGATAGGAGAGGACTATAAGTTTATCATCTTCAACAAGCCCCGCTTTGAAAAGTGGTTTAAGGAATATTCTAAGTAAACAATTATTTAACCCCGAAGGCACAGTGCCCTCGGGGTTTTCTTTTTAATAGAAGGTATTTACAAATCTCATATTTTATGGTACAATGTGAGTAAATAATATAAAATAAATAACTTGGAGGACCTTATGGGCGGATTTGTAGTATCATTTATTGTAGGAATTATTTGCATTGTAATTGGTATATCCAATATGCGTGGCAACATATCGTTGCTTCATTCCTACCACAGAAGTCGCGTTAAGGAGGAGGACATACTTCCCTTCGGCCGACTTGTAGGAATGGGTACAATTATTGTTGGCGCTGCGATTATGCTTTTCAGTGCGCTTTCTGCTCTGGCAGTTGCGCTCGGCAACGATGTGTATACCGTAATCGGAACAGTAGTGATGATAGTTGGTATTGTTGCCGGACTTGGCGTAGCATTCTACGGTATGAAAAAATACAACGGCGGTATTATGTAAATGACAAAGCGAGAGGAAATATATTTAGAGCTTCGCGATGAGGAATGGCCATTTGAATACACCGATCATGATAGAAACATCGTGCGCGCTATCGTGGTAGATGACGATGGATATTTCTACTTCGTACGTGCGGACAGAGATGACGATTTCGGCAGAGCTGTGATTATAGAAACCGCAGGCGGTGGAGTTGAGGTCGGTGAGGATCTTGACGAGGCTATAAAAAGAGAGCTACAAGAGGAGCTTGGCGCACAGGTAGAGGTCATATGCAAAATCGGTGTCGTAAGCGATTATTACAACCTGATACACAGACACAACATCAACAATTTCTATCTTTGCAGAGCTGTGAGCTTTGGCGAGAAAATGCTGACAGATGACGAAATAAATTACTTCCACCTCTCTACCTTAAAGCTGACATATGATGAGGCGGTTCAGGAATATGCAAAAAATCAGGAGTCAATGTTAGGCAGAATTGTTGCCAACCGAGAATTACCTATTTTAATAAGGGCAAAAGAGATACTCCACAATATAAAGGAGAACTAATATGACAATCAACGAATATCAGCAACTTGCAATGAGAACGGTCAATCCTGACCTTGACAAAAAGCAGATGCTTATCAACAGTGTAATGGGTCTGTGCGGAGAATCAGGCGAGGCTATTGACCTTGTTAAGAAATGGTATGCCCACGGTCACGAGCTTGACGTTGAGCATTTCAAAAAAGAGCTTGGCGACATTGCCTGGTATCTTGCCGAGGCGGCTACAGCCGTAGGTGTGAATCTTGAGGATATACTTGAAGCGAATATTGAAAAGCTTAAGAAAAGATACCCCGAGGGATTTGACACCGAAAAATCGGTTAACAGAGAAAAGGACGATAAATAATTATGGAATTTTTAGAATATTTTTCCTCGGAGAACAAGGAGCATTGGCTCTCTAAAATTGAAGGTTGCGACTGGGATGCAGGAAAATATCTTGCATATCTGTTAAAGACAAACGGTCTTTCCAACCTTGTGGGTGAGGGCTCGAGAGTTCTTATGCTGACCGAAGGAGACGAGCTTGTTTCCTTCTGTACCCTTGCAAAATACGATGACGTTCAGCCCACCGAGCTTACCCCCTGGTCGGGCTGGATATACACCTTCCCTGCCTACCGCGGCAGACGTCTTGCCGGCAAGCTGCTTGAATATGCAGAAAATCTTGCGAGGAGGGACGGCGCTGTGGCATTGCACATTTCTACAAACCACGACGGACTTTATGAAAAGTACGGCTATGAATTTTTAAAATACGAAAAGGACGTTGAAGGCGAAGATACCAAGGTTTATATAAAGCGCCTGTAATAAACATGAGCATTGTAATCAGAGAAATGGTTAATAACGACCGCAGACCTGTAAAATGGATGATGGAAGAATTTTATTCAACCGATGCGGTAGCGACCAACGGGTCGGAGGAAATCTTTGAAAGTGACATCGACGCCTGCCTTAGCGACAACCCATATCTTGAGGGATATGTTTTTGAGGACGACGGTTATATTTTCGGCTATGCGATGTTGGCAAAAAGCTTTTCCACCGAGTATGGCAAGCCCTGTATTTGGATAGAGGATATTTATATCAAAAAGGAACACCGCGGCAAGGGATGATGATGTCCCATAACGAAGGTTTCAAAAAATAGTGGTAAAGACAATCGATACAGTATATCGCAAATAATAATTTTGAATGGAGATGCTGTAATGAAAAACTTGTATGAAACCCTTGGTGGAACTTATCACGAAGAAAACGGACACCTTATTCCCGACCTAACCCTTCCCGAACAGACCGACCATCAGATCGGTAAGTACGGACGAATGCACCTTGACTACATCAAAAATCACCGTCGCGGACGGTACACCACGCTTTTGACCGAAGGTAAGTTGAACGCTCGGTTGCACGAAATAGACCTTGAAGCAAACGAAATTCTTAAAACCATCATCTCTCGCCTTGCCGCCGAAAGAGATATTGATGAGAGCTTAAAAGCTCGCGATATGCTCCGTTGGGTTGCAGAGATGAACAACATCAAGGCGAGCGCAGAAGAAATCGTTTTGCGGGAGGTGGTGTTGGTATGAAATCGATTATCAATGAACTGTGGCACGGAAACATCGTACCGCAAGAGGACAGCCGAACCAATTCCAAGGAAATGAAAGAATTGCTCGGATATATGTCACGCCATCACGAGGAACTCGAAAAGAGCTTCACCGACGCGCAGAAGGAAACCTTCGAAAAGTTCCACGATTGTTGGAACGAGTATATGAGCCTCGCCGAAGCAGCCATCTTTGAGTACGCTTTCAAACTCGGTATGCAAATTGCGATTGAAACATTAACTGAATAACCTACGGGCGGCGGGAGAAATCTCGCCGCCTTTTCTATCTAAAATTGGGGATAAGGCGTAGAAAAATAGAAGTTGAAAACTCTTGCTTCACAAGGCTTTTCAAGAGTTGTTTTGATGTGGATAAGGCATTTATACTTAACCCCTCAATTTTGAAGTCTATTTTTCCATATTCAATGTGAGAAAAATATCTTACCCGTTTGATGCATTTTATCTTGAAATTTTCACAATTTTTTGGTATAATTGTTTATGTATAACTTCCGATAGTTTCGGATATGAAGAAGTTGGAGATAAAGCTATGGCAAAAGAAAAGATTGAAAAGCCTCAATCCTTAGAGAAAACTCTTTGGGCGGCAGCAGATAAATTGATTGGAGCAGTAATGCCCCACGACTATATGAAAATGGTTCTCGGTCTTATATTCTTGAAATACGTATCTGACCGTTTTGAAGCTAAGTATGCTCAGCTTGTCGCTGATGGTGATGGGTTTGAGGAAGAAAAGGATGCTTATGCTGAGGATAACGTATTCTGGATACCCGAAAAATGCCGTTGGGGTTATATTAAGCAGTATGTAAAGAGTGAGTACATAGGCACTATTCTCGATCAAGCACTTGTCGATATTGAGAAGGAAAACGATGAGCTTCGCGGAATACTGCCCAAAGTATATTCCAAAGGTGACGTGGATAAGCGTCGCTTGGGTGAACTTGTTGACCTTTTCTCCAACAATCTTTCTACCGAAAATATGACGGGCGATTTGTTCGGAAGATGCTACGAGTATTTCTTGGGTGAGTTCTCCAAGAAGTTCGGACAGAAAGGTGGAGAATTCTATACTCCGCGTTGTGTTGTTGACCTTATCGTTAATATGATACAGCCCTTCAATGGTCGTGTTTACGATCCTTGCTGTGGCTCGGGCGGTATGTTCTCTCAGTCTGCAAACTTCATCAACGAACATCAGGGCAGCATAAACAACATTTCCGTGTACGGACAAGAGCTTAACCCCGATACTTGGCGTATGGCAAAAATGAACCTTGCTATACGTGGTATCTCTGCGGACTTGGGAGACTCCCACGGTGACACTTTCCACGATGATAAGCATAAGACCTTGCGCGCGGATTTTATTATGGCTAACCCGCCGTTTAACATCAGCGATTACGGTCAGCCTTCTTTGCTTGAAGATCCCCGTTGGATTTATGATATTCCGCCTTCGGGCAACGCCAACTATGCTTGGATTCAGCATATGATAAGCAAGCTCTCACCTCGCGGTGTTGCAGGCTTTGTATTAGCAAATGGTTCGCTTTCGACTTCCGGCAAGCAAGAGTATAATATTCGTCAGAAGATGCTCGAGGAAGGTATCGTTGATTGTATTATTGCTCTCCCCACAAATCTTTTCAGCACGGTCACTATTCCTGCTTGTCTTTGGTTCTTGCGCAAGGATTGCCGTAACAAAGGTAAAGTCCTCTTTATCAACTGCGGTGAGAAAGGTATAATGATCGACCGTAAAATCCGCGAGCTTACCTATAACGACGCAACTATCGGTCACACTGATAACCCCGAACTCATTGAAAAAGTCAAAGCTTACAACCTCGCTGAATATGGCGATGAAGCAAAAGGCGATGTCGAAAGCATTGCGGCAGTATATCACGCTTGGCTTAAAGGCGAAGGCTACGAGGATGTAAAGGGTTTCTGCAAATCTGCATCTATCGAAGAAATTCGTGAAGCTGATTACTCCCTCGTTCCCGGTAGGTACGTTGGAACAGACGACTCGGGCAAAATGTCTGAGGACGAAATCAAAGCAGAGATTGTAAGAGTCAAGAAAGAACTCTTTGAACTTATGGAAAAAGGCAAAGAACTTGACGAAAAGATCTATACAATTTTGAATAGCGAGGATTAACACTTACTATCAACTATGTGCGATTGTTGGTCAACTGAAACAAGGTCAATTTCTAAAGAAAGAATATCCTTATTTGATATATTTGCTTGGTTAGCACTGCCTTTAGATAATTGTGCCAAAAACTCAGTCATACAATCTCGCGATAACCAATAATAGAGATACTTGTTTAATAACAACGGAGATTGGGATTCCACTTTGCAGATGCGTTGATTTAGCAATGATGTAAAGCTATAAGGGTATCTACTGCATCGCCCAACCATAGCATCCAAATTCGGTTTTGTAGGGGGATTTCCGGTCATAGCGATCAATATATCCCCTTGTGTAACACAATATTCGTCTAATGACTTATCTCCGCAATAAAAGTTTGTATCATTAGAAAAAACTACTGTTTTGGTTTTTAATTCTTTTATTTTGATAACGGGTATTCCGTTGTTATTTGAAACCAATTCGCTTGATGGAAACGGATATCCACTTGTTATTTTAATTAAATTTCCTAACTTCAAGCAACATTCCTCCTAATATCAACTATGTGTTGTTGCTCAGACATAGAAACGTCTGGTATTTCTATTTTTTCGATGTTATACAACGGAAACTTTGGTTGAGTTGAACCTACGATACCTGCTTGAATTTGCGCTTGTCCACTATCGCTAATAAGATAGTAATAAACGTATTTTGAAAGAAAGTTTTTTATATTGACAAGTTTCACGCAGTTTTCAGTTAGATTGGCATTGTTCAAAGATTTGTCAACAATAGCGACTAATCCAACAGTTCCAACGATTGAAAGAATAACATCGCCCGTATTTACGATATATCTACTGATAGAGGGAAAAATATTGTCGGGCACATATTCGTAATCATCGCTTAGCGAAACATATCTTTTCTGCATATCTTTTACGCGAATATATGGATGAGAATTTTTTTCTCCTTGTAAAGTCTGTCCTTTGGGTAATCTCTTACCACCTTTAATTGTTGCACAATCTTTTAATAACATAATAACCACCTTGAGGTATATGATGAAAAAATATAAAATCGAGAATTTATGTACCGTAAGATCAAGCAAGCGAATTTTTGCCAATCAATATACAAATGAGGGTATTCCTTTTTATAGGGGCAAAGAAATAACATTGTTGAGCTTAGGTCAAAAAATATCTGATCTGCTATACATAAACGATAAAGCCTACGATGACATTAAAATCAACGGTGTGCCAAAAGAAAACGACATTTTAATCACAGCAGTTGGCACAATAGGTTCGGTATGGTTAATTGATCACAATGCGCCTTTTTATTTCAAAGACGGAAATATCATTTGGCTTTCATCTATTAACGCAGATATTGTCTTACCTAAATATCTAAAATACCTTTTAACTTCTTCCGCTTTTCAAAGAAAAATAGAGGAAATCTCCATAGGTTGAAATCAAAAGGCATTGACAATAGATGCTTTGAAAAAGCAAGAAATTGATGTTCCCACTTTGAACATTCAACAACACATAGTTGATAGTATAAGGAACGTTGCATAAAGGATTTATTATGAAATTACAAGAAAAAATACAATTCCATAAACCAATAACAACTTCAAGAGAGTTTTTCAAAGATAACGTTGGCGTAAAATGTGTTCATTACGGTGATATTTACAAGAATTATAGCGGGAAAACCATTCCGAGTTCTCGTATCATCAATAATTTTGCCAATCAAGTATCTTCTGATAAGTTGCTTTATTGTGATTCAATCATTGTACCCGATGTAACAGAAACTGTTAGCGATTGGGGACATTTCACATATATAAAGTATGACGGAACGCCCTATATAAACGGCACACACGCCGTAGCTCTTACGTGTCAATCAGAGGATGAACTAAAATATATTTTTCGTTATTTATCTTCCAATTATAACCGTAAAAGGCTTCAAACGCTTTTGAACGGCAGCACCGTTTTTCAGATAAGCATAAAAGATTTCGAGCACTTTCTCTTGGAAAAATACCACGAAAGTCAAGCCGAACAATCGCACATAGTTGATATTCTCGGAAGTATCGATGATTCCATTGAAAACAACGAGAAAATCATTGAAGCGTTGGAAGAAAAAATGCTATTGGAATATGACCATTTAATCGCGAGCGCTACACTTACAGGAAGTGAAATGCAAGAGATTTTTGATATTTCCATAGGCAAAACACCGCCGAGAAAAGAGTCGCATTGGTTCACCGAAAATCCCGAAGATGTTAAGTGGCTATCCATTTCTGATATGGGTAAGGCAAAGGTCTTTGCATTTGATTCGAGCGAGAAGATCACAGCAGAAGGCATCAGAAAATACAACGTAAAAACAGCTCCCGAAAACACCGTATTGCTTAGCTTCAAGCTGACAATTGGCAAGGTTGCTATCACGGGGTGTGAAATGGCTACAAACGAAGCCATAGCCCATTTTGTGAGCAACGATGAAAATATCGTTGAATATCTCTATTGCTATTTGAAACGCTATAATTTTGATATGCTCGGCAACACCTCATCGATAGCTACTGCCGTCAATTCTAAGACAATCAAGACAATGAAATTCTATTATCCCGACACGGAAACATTGGCGGATTTTCATAGGATAGCAGAACCTTTAATTAAAAAAATAAAGCATTTGCTAATCACAAATGCCAAACTTAATGAGCTAAAACAACTCTATCTAAAAAAGTTCTTCGGTTAAACACCGGAGAACTTTTTATTATGAGATTACCAAGTTACAACTTTATCTACAATCTCTTGTTGCTCGTTGGCGGTTTTGCGCAAATAAATGCGTGTAGTTTCTATGCTCTCGTGTCCCATCAAGTCAGCAAGAAACGCCAAATCATTATACTTTTCAAGAAAATTTTTGGCGAAACGATGACGAAAAGAGTGGGGATAGATAACCTTTGTATCCATTCCGTATTCAGCAGCGAAAATCTTTAATTGATGAGCAACACCACGGGTGGTGATTTTCTCTCCAAAACGGTTCAAGAACAAGTATCCGCTATCAAGTCCAATCTCATCGAGCCACTTGATCGTTTCGTTGCGGAGCGTTTTAGGAATGTAAATTCTGCGAACTTTTCCACCTTTGCCGTAAATATCGATGTACCCCTTATGTACGTGCTCAATCTTGATCTGCACAAGCTCGGATATTCTTGCGCCCGTTGCGGCAAGGTATCTTACGATAAAATACCAATTCATACGCCCGTCTTTTTTGAGCTTGTTCTTGAAAAATTTGTAATCGGCATCACTGATTACGTTTTCAAGATAGGTTTTCTGCTGAACCTTTATCATCTTAAGCTTCAGCTTTTCCATCTTGTTAAATTCAAGATATTTGTTGATTGCAAGTATTCTCAAATTGACCGTTTTAGGTGAATACTTCTCAATCAAGAAGCCTTTGAAGGACAGCAGATTTTTCTTTGTAAAAACGCCATCGTACATTTCAATGTACTGCTTCAAAGAGTGTCGATACGATGTAATCGTATTCTCCGCGAGATTGGTTTGCCGCAATTGTTTTTCATAATTGTCTAACATAAGTTAAACCTCCTTAAAATATTATTTTGGGCTAATAATATTGTAAAGGAGGTTTGATTTTATTTCATTGTTTTATTGTGTCAACCGAAGAATTTATGGAGATACACTTGTTTTAGCGCTCGGAGTTTATAAATTTTGAGAGTGTTATTATGTATTACTTTATCCATTTCAGAAGCCACGCTTTCAAACTTTTCAATCAGAGCGATATTTGCAGCAGGAATTTTGAAAGCGGATAATGCATCTCTGTTTATGGAACCAAAAATTGTACCCGAGTTGTTGTATATATCAAAATCGGATTTTTGGTTAAGAATTGAATAATAAACGAAGCTATTATATTTGCTTGAAATGGCAGCTATACCGCGTCCAATACAACAATCTTCAGCGGCGATATTTACGTCACCAACAGGCGCTCTTACGCTTAATAAAATATCTCCCGCTTTTGCCATTCTTTTTGGATCAGTGGTAAACAGCCTCACCGTTGGATATCTAAAGCCGAAATCTGTACGTCCTTGATAGAACACTACACCATCTTCATCATTTAATGTATTTCCGGCGGGTGATTGCCCCATTGTAATTACTGCTATATTTGAAAGAGGTATGTATTCAACATCTGAGAATAGTAGACGATATTTAGCAATGCAATAACTCTGTATTTTTGAGTTGACTTCTTCAAGATTTTCAATCTTATCGTCCAAAGTTCCGAGAATATCAACCATAGGCATAATATGAACTTCTTATAGTTTTTTGCTATTGGCATATAAAAGTAACAAATTACAGTTGAATAATGGCAGATTTTATGATATAATTAATTCTGTATAAATAATTCGTTTTA
Organism: Eubacteriales bacterium; assembly: GCA_045128515.1. GTDB lineage: Bacteria > Bacillota > Clostridia > Oscillospirales > CAG-272 > UBA1740. The sequence continues at coordinate 10,287 of JBGVRO010000073.1, forward strand.
AGAGGGTGAAACGATATGAGTGAGATAAAATTTACAGAATCAAGCTTAGAAATTGCGGTAATTGAACAATTACAAGAATTAGGTTACGATTACGCCATTGATACCGATCAATGGTGCTTGTTGCGCGCCCTCGATTCGTTTATAAACGAAGAACTTCTTCTTGATAGATTGGTGGCTATCAACCCCGGCGTTAAAATATCGGTGTTGGAGCAAGCTATCAGCCGCTTAAAGAACTTGGACAACCCCTCGCTTTTTGAACGTAATCATATCGTACACAGGTGGCTCACCGATGGTATGCAAGTGGAAGATTATGAAAGCGACGTAAACCCTCTCGTTCGTTTTCTTGATTTCGCCAACACAGAGAAGAACGTATTTCAAGTTGCTAATCAGCTTAAATTCAAGGAAAATCGTAACCTCCGCATACCCGATGTTATTATTTTTGTTAACGGTATCCCGCTTGTTGTGTTTGAACTAAAATCTATCGAATACAATGAGGACACGTTCATTGAAAGAGCATACGAGCAGTTAGGTCGCAACGGCGAATCTGATGGGTATAGATACGATATTCCTACGCTGTTTAATTACAATGCTTTTCTCGTTATAAGTGATGGTGCAAACAACAAGGTTGGTACTCTTACAAGCGATATTACGCGCTATAACGAATGGAAAAGCGTAGACGGCGAGATTGGATATAAGAAGAACTATGCCTATAAGCTCGACGTACTTCTTGAAGGTCTTTTGAAGCCTGCACGTTTGTTGGACGTTATTAAAAACAACTTGTTCTTTATGAACAAGGATAAAGAGAAGCCGATTAAAATCCTTTCTCAATACCATCAATATTTCGGTGTTAAGAAAGCTTACGAGAGCATTAAAAAGAATTTGAAACCTGCGGGAAGTGGTAAGGCGGGTATCGTTTGGCATACGCAAGGTAGCGGAAAATCGTTCTCTATGGTTATGCTTGCACACAAGCTGATTACGGATATAGAAATGCGCAATCCTACGGTCGTTATTCTTACAGATAGAAATGACTTGGATAATCAGCTTTACACCACGTTTTCCAATGCTGCTGAATTTTTGAGAACTCGTCCTGTTCAAGTAGAATCAAGAGAAGATCTTCTTGCTAAAATAGGTTCGGTCAAAGAAGGCGGTATTATCTTCACAACCTTGCAAAAGTTTGACAAAGCTAATATTGTACCGAACAATAGAAGCAATATCGTAGTTATCTCTGATGAGGCACACAGATCACATTACGGAATAGACGAAAAGATTGTATTAAAAGAAAATCCTGACGGTACATATTCGTCGTATTCTAAATACGGATACGCAAAGTATATCAGAGATGCACTCCCCGAAGCTACATATATCGGCTTTACGGGAACACCCGTAGAGTCGGGAGATCACTCGACCTCAGCTATATTTGGCGAAACCGTAGATACTTACGATATGACACAATCCGTTGAGGATGGTTCTACTGTAAAGATTTTCTACGAAAGCCGTTTGGCAAAGGTTTGGCTTGACGATGGAAAGCTCAAGGAAATTGATGCTTATTACGACGATCTTGCACAGCAGGGCGTATCTGATGATATAATCGAAGAATCAAAGTCTAAGCTTTCTTCTATGGAAGTTATTATAGGAGATAAGGATAGACTTCGACTTCTTGCCACCGATATTCTTGCACACTATGATGAGCGCAAGGATATTCTTAGCGGTAAAGCTATGATCGTTTGTATGTCAAGAGATATTGCATACAAGCTATACAAGGAACTCGTTGCCCAAGCTCCCGAAAAAGAGAGTGAGATAGCGGTTATCGTTACCGAAAGCAATAAGGATACCGATGAAAAACGCGAGTTGTTCAAAGACAAAGCCTACCGCGAAAATATGGCTAAAGAGTTCAAGAAGAAAGACGGTAGCATAAAGATTGTCATTGTTGTTGATATGTGGCTTACGGGATTTGACGTAACAGATCTCGACGTTATGTATATCGACAAGCCAATGAAAGGACACAATTTGATGCAGGCTATCGCCCGTGTAAATCGTGTTCACGTTGGCAAAGAGAGCGGTTTGATCGTTGACTATATCGGTATCAAACGCTCTTTGGAGGAAGCTCTTAATATCTACACTGCGAGAGATAAGGAACTAAATCTCCGCGACATACAAGAAACCGCCAAGTCTATTCTTGATGAAAAGCTGTCTATTCTTGATGAGCTGTTCTATAAGGTTGATAAAAAGGGCTTCTTTGGTGGTTCAAATTCTGTAAGACTTAAGGCTATCCAAAACGGTGCAGATTTTGTATTCACGACCGAGGACATAAAGAAGGCTTATTTGCAGATTACAAAGCAGCTTAAAGATGCATATGCAGTTGCTATTGGTATTCTCGATGCCGACTATAAGAAAAAAGTCCTTTATTATCTCGCGGTTCGTCACTTTGTTCAGAAGGTTGAACGTGGTAATATGCCACACAATATCACCCCGGAATCGATCAACAAGCACGTTGCCGATTTGATTGCAGAAGCGATCAAGGGTGATGAGGTTAAGATTCTTACCAAGGTAGAGGACACCGAAGAAAATCGCGATATTTGGGATCTGCTATCCGAGGAAAAGGTTGAAAAACTTCGTCAATCCCAGCCTCCGCACGTATTCATTAAGATAATGGAACGTTTGTTGAAAGAGGCAGTGAAAGAGTATCGTGGTTATAACCTTGTTAAAGCAAAGGAATATAGCGAACGTCTGAGAAAGCTTCTTGAAGCATACAATACTCGCGAAGATGATCTTAAAACAGATATAACAATAGTAGGTTTGATTGCTTTCTCGCAGGAAATGGTTGAATCGGAAGAATACGCCAAGAAAAACAACCTCACCGGACGTGAAAGAGCTTTCTACGATGCACTCGTGGCAAACAAGAGCGCTATGGAGCTGATGTCGGATGATATTTTGCGCGTTATGGCTATAGAGCTTAAAGCTATCGTTGAGGAATATGCAACGGTGGACTGGTCAAAGAAAAAAGACACTCGTGCGAAAATGCGTATGCAAATCAAGCGCTTGCTTAAGAAGTACAACTATCCACCGGAATACTCCGAAGAAGCAATTTCTCGTGTAGTAGATCAGGCAGAGTTTATGATGTAAAGCAAAAACGCCATCTTGGATTTTTCACAAGGTGGCGTTTTAATATGCTCATTTACTTCTTTTCTTTCGCTTTACGCCAATAACTTTAACTACGGTCGTTATTTATAATTAAAATTTGTCTGAACCTTTCCGAAACCAATTGACAACCTCTCCAAAAAGTTGTATAATATTATGCGGATATCCGCAGTATATATGTCTTGTATTGTGCGGATAAACGAAGGATATAAAATTGGTATTTCGAGGTGTAAAATGGAATACTTAAAGATATGTGAAGTGGCGAAAATATGGGGGCTTTCCGAGCGAGGTGTACAGGCACTTTGCGCGCAGGGCAAGATTGAAGGAGCAATCCGTTTCGGTCGCTCTTGGATGATCCCGAAGAACGCAAAGAAGCCTATTGACGGAAGAACCAAGTCGAGCAAGGCACACGCCAATGAAGATATGCCTCTGCCTCGAAAGACACCGTTTCTCTATATGAGCGACCTCTACCACACGCCCGGAACTGCCGACAGTGTGGGCGAGAGTCTTGCCTACAACCATGAGGCGCAGGTGCTTTTTGAAGCCGAGGTAGCCTACTCCCGAGGTGACATCGACAAGGTGTATGAGAGTGCCAATTACCTTCTCGGAAAGCACTCGGGCTTTTACGCCGTTCTTTCTGCAGGTATGCTTCTTGCACAGTGTGCGATTTGGAAGGGTGATATTGAAATGTGGCGCAGAGCCAAGGTACATATTGCCGAAGCACCTGCCAAAACCGACCTTGACCGCGATGCCATGCAGCTTGCAATCAGCGCCGTAGATATTATGCTGTATAACGTAGAAAACTTCCCGGAATGGTTCAAAAAAGGGCGTTTTGACCCTATTCACAAGGACGCATATCCTGCGGCGAAGGTATATTACGCCAAGTATTTGTACGCCCTCGGATACGCCGTTGCCATGGGTCTTGTGAAGGTAGAAGGAACACAAGGACTTTATATCATGTCGGTCATATCCTTCTCGGTAGAGCCGATGATCTCGTGGGCGAGAGCCAACAGCACCGTCATGTCTGAGATCTATCTGCGCCTGACCTGTGCCGCAATCTATCATAACTGCGGCAAGGAGGATGATGCGATCTATCATATCGATAAGGCAATTGAGCTTGCGCTTCCCGATAAGCTTTACGGCGTGCTTGCCGAGTATTGCCGTGCGCTTGACACGCTGATGGAAAAGCGACTCACCCTTGCCGACACGCAAGCGTGGAAGAAGGTAAAGGCGCTTTATAAGGTATATAACGAGGGCTGGTCAAAGCTCTCGGGTAAGGTTCGCGGAAAGACGATTTTGACCACGCTTACCGCCAAGGAACGTGAGGTCGCCAAGCTTGCCGCCTTCGGTCTTTCCAATCAGGAGATTGCCGATAAGCTTGGAATTTCTGTTCCGATCGTCAAGCAAGCGATCCGAATCGTCAGCGAAAAATCCGGTCTTTCAAGAGCCGATTTTGCCGCAATTTTGTAATTTTATATATCCCAAACACCCCAAAAAAGATATA
>JBGVRO010000074.1:0-18230 GCA_045128515.1 Eubacteriales bacterium
CATGAAAAATGACAAAAAAGTATTCAACTAAGAATGCATTGCTTTCTAGCATCATTGTACTTGTAATGTGCGTTTCAATGCTCTTGGGTACTACATTCGCATGGTTTACCGATTCTGTAACATCGGCAAACAACGTTATTCAGTCCGGTAATCTCGACATCGTGCTCGAGTACTGGGATGGCGATTCTTGGGAAGACGTTGCCGGCAAGTCCGACATTCTTACCAACGATCTTTGGGAACCCGGTGTAACAGAGGTTGCATACCTCAGAGTTGCTAACGCAGGTTCTCTTGCACTTAAGTATCAGCTTGGTATTAACATCCTTTCTGAGACTGCGGGTGTTAACGTGGCTGGTGAAGAGTTCCTTCTCTCCGATTATATCCAGTTTGGTATCGTTGAGAACGTAAACGGTGAGACCGGCGCATACGCTGATCGCAATGCTGCAGTTTCCGCTGTAACCGAGGCAAAGAAGATCTCTGCAGGCTACACTAAGGCTGATAGCCTTGCAGCAGGCGCTGATCCTGTATACCTCGCTCTCGTAGTTTACATGCCTACAACCGTTGATAACGTGGCTAACCACGACGGCGAAACTATTCCTACCATCAACCTTGGCATCAACGTAGTTGCTACTCAGGTTGCAAATGAAGAGGATAGCTTCGGCAACGACTACGACAAGTATGCTTCTGTTGCTACTGTGGCTGAAATGAAGGATGCTCTTGCTGCAGGTGCAACTTCTCTCAATTTCATGGGTAATGAGATCAATCTGAACTATGGTTTGACCAAGGCTATGATTCCCGCTGGCTCTACTGTTACTATCTCCAATGCGGTTGTTACCGGTAGAAACTACGGTAATGCTGTTGACGGTACTGTAATCTTCGAAAACTGTACCTTCACCAACACCGGTGCTTACTCTATCCACTTCGATGCGGGTAATGGTGATGTAATTTTCAAGAACTGTGAGCTCTACGGTTGGAACTCCTTTGGTTCTACACTTAACAGTGTAAGCTTCTATGACTGTTCTTTGCTTGGTAACGGTACATATGCGCTTATCCGTTCTTACGCAGATCTGCATGTAGAAAACTGCTACATTGACACCACCGATGCTAACCACGAAGATAATTACAGTGAAGGCGTTGAGGCTGTTAGCGGTGCTACTTTGACTGAAAAGAACAACACCTATGTTGCTACCACTTTGTCTGCGGTAATGGCTATAGCTAAGAAGGGTAATGTTACCATCGACGCTAAGGGAGCTAACCTTGGCGATTTCTACTATAGCGGTACTTTCGGTAATGGTACCATTCTTAAGAACGCTACCTTCACATACGTATACGGCGCATCTGTTGACGGCGTAGCTACCTTCGAGAACTGCAAGTTCGTATCCGATCATTCCTACTCCGCTAACTTCTCCGACGGCTCCTACACCGGTAAGGTTATCTTCAACAATTGCTACTTCGATGGTTGGAGCTCCTTCGGCGATGCTATCACCGGCGTTGAGATGAACAACTGCACCTTCGATTGGAACAATCCCTACTCTATGTTGCGCTTCTATCAGAACGCTGTTTTGAATGATTGCGATTTCATTAAAATCGATGGTATCGACACCAACAAGACTGGCACCGTTGTTACTTTCAACAACTGCACAGGTATCGATGGCAAGATCCATAACAACGGCAGCTGCGTTGGTACATGGATCGTTGACGGAACCGACATCTCTAGCACTATCACTTCTTGGTAATTTATCGCGCCTATAAGCGCAAAAGGTAAATTGATAGGGAAGTAATAATAAAACAAAAAGAGCTTACCAATTTGGTAAGCTCTTTTTTTGGTGCCGGTAGTCGGGGTCAAACCGACACGGTATTGCTACCTTCGGATTTTGAGTCCGATGCGTTTGCCAATTCCACCATACCGGCAAATGGTGCAACCCTTGGTCGCAAGCAGTATTATATCATACAAATACAAAAATCAATATGGCGAGGGCGATGCAGGTGTTACTGTATTAACGCTTGGAAAGTAAATATTCCGATACCCTTGTTATGCCATAGTTCACAAATATATAAAGTACAAAACAAAGGAAGTAGATACACGAGATTTTTTTATCTTGCGTATCTACTCTTTTATATTTTAGCCAAAATTAGTAAAAAAGTTTATTTATTTCATATAATTCAAATATTTGGTAGTATAATTATCGTGAATCTTTATATGTGCGCATTTTATTATGCGTAATTTATATTGATAAAAATTTAAGGAGGTCATGAAAAATGACAAAAAAGTATTCAACTAAGAATGCATTGCTTTCTAGCATCATTGTACTTGTAATGTGCGTTTCAATGCTTTTGGGTACTACATTCGCATGGTTTACCGATTCTGTAACATCGGCAAACAACATTATTGCCTCCGGTAACCTCGACATTAAGCTCGAGTACTGGGATGGCGATTCTTGGGAAGATGTTGCGGGTAAGTCCGACATCCTTACCAATAAGCTTTGGGAACCCGGTGTAACAGAGGTTGCATACCTCAGAGTTGCTAACGCAGGTTCTCTCGCACTTAAGTATCAGCTTGGTATTAACATCCTTTCTGAGACTGCAGGTGTTAACGTGGCTGGTGAAGAGTTCCTTCTCTCCGATTATATCCAGTTTGGTATCATTGAGAATGTGAACGGTGAGACCGGCGCATATGATAATCGTAACGAGGCAGTTGCAGACGTAGAAAGCGCTGAGAAGCTCTCCGAAGGCTACAACAAGCCCTCCACCATGGCTCCCGGCAGCGAACTCTATCTCGCTCTCGTAGTTTACATGCCCGATACTGTTGACAACGTGGCTAACCACAATGGCACAGACATTCCCGAGATCAACCTTGGTATCAACGTAGTTGCTACTCAGATGGCTGCTGAAAATGACAGCTTCGGCAATGATTACGATGAAGATGCGAATCTCGTTACCACTGTGGTAACCAATACAGAAGAGTTTGTTGCAGCGCTTGCAACTGCTAAGAACGGAGACGTTATTGGTATTTCCGGCAACGTTACTTGGACTACAGGCGCAGGTATCGGCTCCACTCCTTTCGGTACTGAGGCTACCTACATTACACTCCAGGGTATCGGTGAGAATCCTACCTTTACTGCTGACGGTAAGGGTGTAGGCGCAGTGGGTATCGATAATGGTACTGTAATATTCAAGAATCTTACCATTGTTGATGAGTCTGTATCCTATGCTGAGAGCAGCTGGGAATACGGTTACCTTGAATTCCGTGGCAAGACCGTATTTGATAACTGTGACATCGTAAACGCAGTTATGATGGAAGGCAAATCTGCTTCCTTTATCAATTGTACTCTTGATTCCCACGATGCTAATCAGTACGCAGTTTGGGTATCCGACGGTACTGCTACCTTCGAGAATTGTACATTCACAGGTGCTCGCGGACTTAAGGTTCACGAGGCATACGGCTCTGAGGTTGATTCAGTTTCTGTAAACAATTCCAAGTTCGTTGAACTCTCTAAGAAACCTGGTGTAGCACTCGGAACTCTTAATGCTGATACTTCCATCAGCATCACTAACAGCCAGTTCATCGGTACTCAGGCAGGCGATCAGGGTAACTACAAGTATGAGACTGACACAGACGTTAACTCTCTTAAGTTCTTTGCAGATGAGAATAACACTGTTGCAGGTGCAGACTCCTCTACAACTGCAGGCTTGTACGTAGCTGAGGACGGTACATATTATGCAACCACCAACTCCGGTCTTAATGCAGCCATCTCTGCAGCTCAGGATGGCGACACCGTTGTTTTGGGTAGCGACGTTACCTACACCGGAAATGGCTATGCAAACATTACCAAGAACATTACTCTTGATTTGAACGGCAACAACATCGACACAACTTCTTTGGGTGTTGTAGCTAAGGCCGGTACTATTAAGAATGGTACTATCACCAATCCTGTTGGTTCCAGAGCGGCTCTTAGAACTTGGTCCGGCGTTTCTATCGAGGATGTAACCATTATTTCTCCCAAGAACGGTGGTATCACCGTTGCTAGCGGAAATACATTGCCTTACATCAAGAACGTTACCATTGTTGCTAATACTTACGGTATCGAGCTTCAGAACTATGCTTCTATCGGCTCTATCGAAAACGTTACCATTAACGCAGGACAGAATGGTATTGTAGCTCAGGCGGCAACCGTTGGCGAGATTAAGAACTGCACTATCAACGGTGAAAATTGTGGTGTATGGGCTCAGCTTAAGGGTATTAATGATCTGAATTTGAACTTCACCAACTGTACCGTATCCGGTAACAACTATGGCATTTATGTTTGTGATGAGGGTGCTAACATCGTTCCCGACGGCAAGGCATATGTAAACTATGACGCAGACACCACCTTCGTAGGCGGCGTTTCTAATGAGACATACAACTTTGCTCAGAGCGACAAGCTGTTCATCAATGGTGAAAAGAAAAATTAATTCGTAACTAAACGAAAAGCTTCCGAGGTCAATTTTTGACCTCGGTGGTCTTTGTGTTAATAAAAAGAAAAGAGCTTACCAATTTGGTAAGCTCTTTTTTTGGTGCCGGTAGTCGGGGTCGAACCGACACGGTATTGCTACCTTCGGATTTTGAGTCCGACGCGTCTGCCAATTCCACCATACCGGCAAATGGTGCAACCTTAGGTCGCAGGTAGTATTATATCATACAAAAACGGAAAAATCAATACGTTTTAATAAAAAAGTTTGTTTTTCTCTAAAACAAATATTTGATCTTCCTATTGCAATTTTTACTAATATATTGTATAATTATTATGTATTACTATGAAAAAATAAAATATAGAGGATAACAAAATGAAAAAACACATTGAATACAAGACATCCGGCGTATGCTCCAGAATGATTATCGTTGATACTGAGGACGGCGTGATTACTGATTGCAAGTTCGTTGGCGGTTGCGCAGGTAACACACAGGGTGTTGCTGCTCTCGTTGTTGGTATGAAGGTAGAGGATGCTATTGGCAAGATCAAGGGTATTAAGTGTGGCTTTAAGGCTACATCCTGTCCCGATCAGCTTGCTCGTGCTCTCGAGGAATCTAATAACGTTTAATATAATTTATTTCTGAAAGGAATATTCTTATGTACAATGTAGAGTATCAGAGATGGCTTGATTCTTCGGTTCTTTCCGAGAGCGAGCGCGCAGAACTAATTTCTATTGCTAATAACGAGGAGGCTAAGGCACTTAGATTTACCGCACCCATGGACTTTGGTACGGCAGGCCTCAGATCCACAATGTATATGGGTATCGGCTCTATGAACCGCTATACCGTTGCGCAGACCACACGCGGCATCGCTGCTCTTATTAAGAGCGTTGGCGGTGAGGAGAGAGGCGTTGCGATCGCCTTCGATTCGAGAAACAATTCCGAGCTTTTCGCTAAGGTAAGCGCATCTGTGCTTGCAGGCGCAGGCATTAAGTCCTATATCTTTAACGGCATTCGTCCCACTCCTGAGCTTTCCTTTGCATTGAGAGAGCTTAACTGCGTTGCAGGTATTAATATTACCGCTTCTCACAACCCTAAGGAATATAACGGCTACAAGGCATATTGGGAGGACGGTGCACAGATCGCTCCCGAGCAGGCAAAGGTTGTTTCTGCCGAGAGAAGTAAGTTCGACGTGCTTGACATGTCGGGCATTATGGACTTTGAGGAGGGTGTTAAGTGCGGTCTTATCACCATTCTCGATGAGAAGTTTGATGAAAAGTATCTTGATGCGGTTATTGCAACTGCAGTTAACGTTAACGCAGTTAAGGACGTTGCAGACGAGCTTCGCGTAGTTTACACACCTCTTCATGGCGCAGGCTACAGACTTGTTCCCGAGGTATTCAAGAGAATAGGTCTTAAGCACCTTTACACCGTTGACGAGCAGATGACTCCCAACGGAGATTTCCCCACAGTTGAAAAGCCTAATCCAGAGTATAGTGCTGTGTTTAAGCTTGGTATTGATATCGCTAACAACGTTGGCTCTGACCTTGTTATTGCTACCGACCCCGACTCCGACAGAGTTGGTGTTATGACCAGAACCAAGGATGGCAGCTTTGCTACCATTTCGGGTAACCAGATGGGCGCGCTTCTTCTTGACTACGTAATTAAGGCGCGTAGTGATCTCGGCATTCTTCCCGAGGGCGCATATTGCGTAAAGAGCCTTGTTTCTACCGATATGGCATATAAGATTGCTAAGGACAACGGAATTAAGCTTCATGACGTTCTTACCGGCTTTAAGTTTATCGGCGAGGTTATCAAGAACTATGAGGCAGAGGGCAAGTTCGGTGGCTTCCTTCTTGGATTTGAGGAGAGCTACGGCTATCTTCTCGGCTCTTATGCAAGAGATAAGGATGCGGTTGAGGGCTCTATGATGATCCTTGAGATGACTGCATACTACAAGAAGAAGGGCATGACTCTTTCCGATGCTCTCGCAGAGCTCTACAAGACCTACGGTCTTTATGCTGAAAAGACTATCGACATCTATATGGAAGGTCTTGACGGTATTGAAAACAGAAAGAAGGTTATGCAGAACCTTCGTGACAACACTCCCAAATCTATCGGTGGTGTAGCTGTTAAGAGCGCAGGCGATTACAAGAGCGGTGAGGTTCGTGATCTTGAGAGCGGTGAGGTTTCTACCACAGGTCAGCCTTCCTCCGACGTTCTTTACTATACACTTGTAAACGAGGATAAGATTATCGTTCGTCCCTCCGGCACAGAGCCTAAGATCAAGATCTACGTTCTTGCTCACGACGAGGATAAGGCTAACCTTGATAGCAAGCTTAATGCATACGAAAAAGATTCAAGAAAGATGACAGAGGTTTAATTCCTCGGGATTTTGAAAGTGACAGATAAACAACAGCATATCAGAAATTTCTCCATAATTGCTCACATAGATCACGGCAAATCAACACTGGCTGACAGAATTCTTGAGAAGACTAGAACTGTTGAGAGCCGTGATATGGAGGAGCAGATTCTTGACAATATGGATCTGGAGCGCGAGCGCGGAATTACCATTAAGGCAAGAGCTGTTCGTCTCTCATACAAGGCGAAAAATGGGGAAGAATACATTTACAATCTTATTGATACTCCCGGTCACGTTGACTTTGGCTACGAGGTTTCTCGTTCGCTTAAGGCTTGCGAGGGTGCTTTGCTTGTAGTTGACGCTACTCAGGGCGTTGAGGCGCAGACTCTTGCCAATGCTTATCTTGCAATAGACAACGACCTTGAGATCCTTCCTGTAATCAATAAGATCGACCTTGCTTCTGCTGACGTTGATGGGGCAAGAAGAGAAATTGAGGATATCATCGGTATTCCTGCCGAGGATTGTCCTGCGGTTTCTGCTAAAAACGGTTTAAATATCGAGGATGTGCTTGAAAAGATAGCAACCGATATTCCTGCGCCCAAGGGTGACAGTGATAAGCCTCTTAAGGCGCTTATATTCGACTCGCACTATGACTCATACCTTGGTGTTGTCGTTTATATTCGTGTATTCGACGGTACTATCCGTGCAGGTGACAGGATTCGTCTTATGGCACAGGGCTCGGAGTTTGACGTTGTTGAGGTCGGTACGATGGAGCCCTTTGGTCTTAAGAAAGCGGAGTCGCTTTCTGCAGGTGAGGTAGGTTACATCACCGCATCTATCAAGACTGTTGGTGATACAAGAGTTGGTGATACGGTTACTCATGCAGATAATCCTGCGACAGAGCCTCTTGACGGCTTCCGTGACGTTCATCCAATGGTATACTCCGGTATTTATCCTGCCGACGGCGCAAGATACGGCGATCTTCGTGATGCACTTGAAAAACTGCAGCTTAACGATGCTTCGCTTGTATTTGAGCCTGAGACGTCGGTTGCGCTTGGCTTCGGCTTCAGATGCGGATTCCTCGGACTTCTTCATATGGAAATTATTGAGGAGCGACTTGAGAGAGAGTTTAATCTTGATCTTATCACAACAGCGCCCTCGGTTATTTATAAGGTTGATCTTCGCGGTGGCGAGACTATTATGATCGACAACCCCTCCAAGTTCCCGACAGCGGACGAGATTCAGACGGCATATGAGCCGATTATGAAATCTACTATTATTACTCCCACCGATTACGTTGGCGGTATTATGGATCTTTGTCAGGAGCGACGCGGTGTGTTTATTGATATGAAATATATCGACACCGAGAGAGTTGAGCTTCATTATGAGCTTCCTCTTAACGAGATCATTTACGACTTCTTCGATGCGCTTAAGAGCCGAACCAAGGGTTATGCGTCTCTTGACTATGAGCTTAAGGGTTATAAGTCCTCGAAGCTTGTTAAGCTTGATTTTATGCTTAACGGTGACGTGGTTGACGCGCTTTCCTTTATCGTATTTGAGGACAGAGCATACTCCAGAGCACGTAAGATCGCAGAGAAGCTGAAGGAAAATATTCCGCGTCAGCTCTTTGAGATCCCTATTCAGGCTTGTATCGGATCGAAGATCATCGCGAGAGAAACCGTAAAGGCAATGCGTAAGGACGTTCTTGCAAAGTGCTATGGCGGTGATATTACAAGAAAGAAAAAGCTGCTTGAAAAGCAGAAGGAAGGTAAGAAGAAAATGCGTAAGCTCGGTAGTGTTGAGGTTACTCCCGAGGCATTTATGGCAGTTCTCAGGCTTGACGATGGCAACTGATGCGATCGGTCTTTATCTTCACGTTCCTTTTTGCGTAAGAAAGTGTAATTACTGTGATTTCTGTTCCTTCAACCTTTCTACGGTTGATTGGCGCGAGGAATATATTAACCGTCTTTGTGAGGAGACTTATTCATACAGGGACAGGGAAATAAGCGTAAATACTATTTTCTTTGGTGGCGGAACCCCTTCGCTGCTTAGTCCGAAAGAGTTTGAGAGGATTTGCGATGCAATCAAGGATAGCTTTCGTGTTTTACCCGAATGCGAGTTTACTGTTGAGGCGAATCCAAAGACTCTTGATTCTGAAAAGCTTGCGACCTTTGTCAAATGCGGTGTTAACAGATTAAGCATCGGATTGCAATCAATTCACGAAAACGAGATGAAAATATTGGGCAGAATACACTCATACGAGGATTTTGTTGAAATATATCATCTTGCGCGTGAGCATGGGATAAACAACATTAACGTTGACCTGATGTATGGAATTCCCGAGCAGACTATGGAGTCGTTTGGACAGACTCTTGATACCGTTCTTGCACTTCGCCCCGATCATATTTCGCTCTACGGCCTTATTCTTGAGGAGGGAACGCCTTTTTATGAAAGACGCAACAGCCTTCCTTTACCGAGCGAGGACCATGAGTGTGATATGTATTATCTTGCGGCGGAGAGGCTGCGAGAGGTGGGATATTCTCACTATGAAATATCCAACTATGCGTTAGACGGTAGACAGTGTCAGCATAATCTTAAATATTGGCGATGCGAGGAATATATTGGTCTTGGACTTGCTGCTTACTCATATTTTGATGGCAGAAGGTTCGGAAATTCCGATGATCCGTCGGTATATTTAGGTAAGGACTGTGTAGACTATGTATTAGATGAGGATAAGGCGGACGAACCCTTTGAGTACGTTATGCTAAGACTTCGACTTGCAGAAGGATTTTCGCTTACTGATTACAAGGCTCGCTTTGGCGAGGATTTTCTTGCTTCGCGCAGAGAACTGATTGATTCTTACCTGAAGGCAGGATATATCAGCCTCGGTGATGAGAGAATTGCTCTTACCGAACGCGGCTTCTACGTTAGTAATTCCATACTTACAGAATTAATATAAAACCACTTGACAATATAATTTATTTAGTATAAAATATAATCAGTAAAACAGATTGGAGTTTAATTATGGCAGATCTTGAAATGAACAACAATGAAGAAATCGAGGAGCTTGGTGACATCATCTACACCTTGACCGACGAGGACACCGGCGAGGAGATCGATTTCCAGCTTATTGCAAGAGCAACTCTTGACGACGTGCTTTATTTCGCTCTTATTCCTGCAGAGGATGAAGATGCTGATGAGTACGTTATCCTTCGCGTTAGCGAGGATGGAGAGGACGTTATTCTCGAGAGCATTGACGATGACGACGAGTTTGAGAAGGTTGAGGAGTACTTCAACGATCTTCTTTTCGGCGAGGCTGATTACGACGAATAATTTCATATAATTGCATTTTTTCCTGCGTGGTGCGTGATAATGTGATATTTGAACCTACACACATTGCAAGGGAGTCCGGATAAACTTCTGTCTACGGGATGCAGGCCTCCCGCCGAGGGCGCTTATCTTAACTGATGACCCCCTCCCAGCGGATGTTGGAAGCGCAAAGAGATGGAGAGGACACCCACCTGGTCATACCGGGTTAAAACTTTTACTTTACACGGCCATGCGGGGTCTAAAAGAGCTGTCATTTTTTTGACAGCTCTTTTCATTTTTCTTATGCTGTTCTTCATATATTTAAAAAGATAACAAGGAGAACAGGAGAAGAAAATGACAAACAAAATAAAAGGACTCACAACCGCCGAGGTTGAACGGTCATTGGCACTTAATGGTGATAATTCCTTGAACCGTGAGAGGCGTAAGGGGTTTATTAAACGATTTTTTGAAAATCTATCCGACCCGATTATAAGAATACTGATGATAGCTCTTGCGTTGCAGGTGATATTTACGTTTGGACATACAAATTATCTTGAGATCGGCGGAATATTAGTTGCTATTTTTCTTTCTACCGTGGTTTCCACAGTTTCGGAGTACCGAAGTGAAAGGGCCTTTAAAAAGCTGAATGATGATAGCTTAAACCGTACTGTTAACGTTTTAAGAGACGGAGAGATCAGGAGCATACCTTCTTCTTCTATTGTCGTAGGGGACATCGTATATCTTTCATGTGGCGAGGTGGTGCAGGCTGACGGTGAGATAATAAGCGGCAAAATATCGGTTGATCAGTCGGCGCTGAATGGCGAAAGTGCCGAAGTAAGCAAAAGAGCAGGCAAGGACTACGGATGGGATCTGACAAGCGAGTTTAAGGTTTTTCGCGGTTCGCTGATAACCGATGGGAATGCAATTATGAGAGTCGGAAGAGTGGGATCAAACACCTTTTACGGAATGGTGGCAAAGGACGTGCAGACCGAAACACGTGTAAGTCCACTGAAGCTGCGTCTTGGTATTCTGGCGTCTCAAATCAGTAAAATCGGATACGTAATGGCGGCTATTGTAGGTCTGACATATCTGTTTAATGCTATTGTAATTGAGAATCAGTTTGATCCTGATAAGATCGCTCTGCTTTTTAATAATGTTCCGCAGCTTGTAAGCACCTTGATTAGCGCCATAACATTAATGATCACCGTGGTTGTCGTTGCCGCCCCAGAGGGGCTGCCAATGATGATAACCGTTGTGCTCTCTGCCAAAATGAAAAAAATGCAGTCGGATAATATCCTTGTGAAAAAGCTTGTTGGAATTGAAACGGCAGGGTCAATGAATATTTTGTTTACCGACAAAACCGGTACGATAACTGTGGGTAAGCCTGAATGTGATAAATTCATTACTGCTTCGGGTGAATGTAGGGGTATCGCACAACTTAAAAGAATGGGGAAGATATATGAGTATCTCTGCTTGTCTGCAAAGTACAATACCGACGTTTCGTCTGTCGGTGGCAGTATTACCGGAGGTAATCCAACCGATAGGGCTATATACGAATATTTCATAGATGAGCCTGTAAGCGTGTGTCAAATTCTATCGAAGGAAGGCTTTTCGAGTGAGAGAAAGAAATCATCTGTTAGCTTTAAAAATGGTAAAACCTTAATAAAAGGCGCGGCAGAAATGATTTTAGCATCATCGAAATACGCACTTTTGTCAAACGGTGATCGGATATCGTTTAATTCAAGGGATGTATACAGGGAGTTTGCTCTCGCTGCATCCAACGGTCAACGAGTAATCGGGGTCGGTGTAAAGGATGAGGGTGAAAATGATCTTACCTTCGTGGCGTTGATCGTTATGAAGGATAAGATCAGAAGTGGAGTTACAAAATCAATAAATGCCGTTAAGCGCGCAGGAATACAGGTTGTTATGATAACGGGTGACTCTAAAGAAACCGCCTCGGCTATAGCTGAGGAGTGCGGAATTCTGAATTTATCTGCAGGTCACATTGTTTTGACCGCTGATGAGCTTCATTCTATGAGTGACGATGAGCTTAAGGAGATTTTACCAAAGGTCAGGGTTATTTCACGTGCTCTGCCGCAGGACAAGACAAGACTTGTAAGGGTATCGCAGGAGATGAACCTTGTTGTTGGTATGACGGGCGACGGAATAAACGACTCGCCCTCGCTTAAGCTTGCCGACGTGGGATTTGCTATGGGAAGTGGCACCGATATTGCTAAGAGTGCCTCGGACATCGTTATACTTGATAATAGCTTTACCGCTATTTCTCGTACAATACTTTACGGCAGAACGATTTTTAAGTCGATCGGCAAGTTTATTACGTTTCAGTTGACAATGAATATTGCCGCCTGCGGAGTATCGCTTTTCGGTCAGTTTATCGGTATTGAAACCCCCATAACCATTATACAAATGCTGTGGGTAAATATTATTATGGATACTCTTGGCGGTCTTGCCTTTGCCGGTGAGCCTCCTCTTGATTACTACATGCAGGAGAAACCGAAGAGCCGCGACGAGCGCATTCTGTCGGGCGAGATGCTGCATCAGATCTTCATAACCGGTGCATATACGCTTATTCTGTCACTTATTTTCCTTTCATCGCAGACTGTAAGACGGCTATACGGTGGCATAGAGCCTACTGCAAAGCTATATACCGCGTTTTATGCCTTGTTTATCTTTCTTGGAATATTTAACTGTCTGCTTGCAAGGTCATCACGCCTGTGGTTAATGTCCAATATATCAAAAAACAAGCCCTTTGTATTTATTTTGATACTCATTTCGGTAATACAGATATTTATGATATATTTTGGTGGCAGTCTATTTAGATGCGTACCATTGTTACCTAGGGAATTAAGCTTTGTAATTTTGTTATCAATGACGGTAATTCCTTTTGAGATGACGAGGAGATTGATATATAAGTTGAAATAATATGGGCTCGGTAGAAAAAACCTCTGCCGAGCTTAAAAAAATGCCTTTTCCTATTGACAAAACCAAAGTAAAGTGGTAAAATAATTAGGCGATTGTTCGCTGGTATGGCTCAGTTGGTAGAGCAGCGCATTCGTAATGCGCAGGCCGTGGGTTCGAGTCCCACTACCAGCTCCAAATACGTGGGAGAGGCTGATCGCCTCTCTTTTTTATAAATCTTAACGGAGGGAACTATGGATCTTTGCAACATAAATGTCATAAAATCCGTGATGGCTGATGCAGGTATCAGCTTTCATAAGGAATTTGGACAGAATTTCCTGACCAACAGAATAATTCCTGAGGATATTGCTGACAACTGTGCTGATACAAGCGATCGAATGATTCTTGAGATCGGTCCGGGTATCGGTTGCCTTACTCAAGAGCTTGCGATGAGATACAACAAGGTCGTCGCCGTTGAGATTGATAAGGGGCTTATTCCCGTGCTTAACAGAACCCTCGCAGAATTTGACAATATAACCGTCATTAACGAGGATATTTTGAAGGTTGATCTTTGTGAGCTTGTAGAGAAGTATTCGGATGGCAAGCCCGTTTCGGTTTGCGCAAATCTTCCTTACTATATCACAACTCCCATTCTTATGTATCTTCTTGAGTCGGGGGTAAAATTCTCGACCATAACCGTTATGGTGCAGAACGAGGTTGCAGCAAGACTGTCTGCAAAGCCCGGAAGCTCGGATTACGGTGCAATCACCGCTGTGCTTGGCTACTACGGTAGCGTAAGAAAGCTGTTTAAGGTGTCCGCAGGCTGCTTTATTCCTGCGCCCAAGGTTGACAGCGCGGTTGTACGAATTGATCTGTACGACAAGTGTCCCTATGAGATCAAGGACGAGAAGCTTTTCAGAAACTGCATCAAGGCCGCCTTTGAGATGCGCCGCAAGACTCTTGAAAATGCCCTCAGCGCAAAGCTTGGCGGATTTACCAAGGAGCAGGTTGCCGAGGCTATCGCAAAATGCGGATTTGACCCAAAAATTCGCGGCGAGCGACTTTCTACCGAGGATTTTGCCGCACTTTCTAACCATCTTTTTGACATCAAGACCGAACAGAATTAAAAATATACCGAAAAAACAAAAATCAACAAAAACTCCTTTCCTTATGCTATACTGATCTCAGATAAGGAAAGGAGAATTTTATTATGGAAAGAAAGCATTATTTGGATAATATTCGCTCTCTTACTGTATTATCGGTTATGGTATATCATTGCGGCTACGTTTTTAACGGTCTTGGTGTGCTTGGCGGATTTGCAGAAAACGAGGGATTTTGGCTAACGGATGGATTTTGCACGTTGATATATCCGTTTTTCATGGTGTTGCTATTCTGTATATCAGGTATTGCAGCAAGGCATTCTATTGAAAAGAGGGGAGTCAAGACGTTTATCAAGGAAAGAGTGACCAAGCTTATTGTACCGTCTACCTTAGGATGTTTGGTTTTACATTGGATAAGCGGGTTTATCAATGTGAAAATAGGTGGCGGACTCGAGTTCATGCCACCATTCTTGATTTATCCCATATCGGTGCTCAGCGGAACAGGCCCGCTTTGGTTTGCCCAGCTTTTATTTGTTTATTGCCTGTTCTGTAAGTTGTTTGTAAAACTTAATAACAGTAAGTTTGATTTAATGTGCAAGAAGACAAATTGCCCGGCACTTATACTTATCTCGGTATTGATATGGGGAAGCTCTCAAATACTTAATATGCCGGTTGTTGTCGTATATAGGTTTGGTATTTATTTCATCTCTTTTTCAATAGGATATTTTATACTTTATCACGAGGAAGTTATGGATAGAGTTAAAAAAATGCTACCTGTGACTTTGCCAATATCGATTGTTATGGCGGTTGTTTATATGTTTATGTATTTTGGTGATAACTATACTAACGATTCTGTTTTGAAATCACCAATTACCAACTTTTATTTATGGATAACCATACTTGCCATTTTTGGTTTTTCACAAAGATATATGAATAAAACCAATCGTGTGCTAAAATATTTAAGGGAAAATTCCTTTGGTTTGTACGTATTACACTATCTTCCTATTATGATATTTGGTTACATGTTAAATTACCATACCTCGCTGTCAAGTGGATTATGTATTTTGTTTATACTTGTTATTGATTTTACGGTTACACCCGTTATCAATTTTTTATTAAAGAAAATTCCATTTATAAGGTATGCTGTGCTTGGAATTAAAAGAGGGAAAAATGAAATTTAAATTAATTATTGACAAGGAATGCGAGGAAGAAATTGTAGCAAAAGTACATTCTGCCTCGGAATTAACCAAGAAAATTGAAGACTTGGTTTTATCTTATCACGGAGAGGACGAGATTGTGGTTCATGGCGACTATGAGCTTGTGACTCTGAAATATACCAACATTGAGTGTATTACCATAATAGATCGGAAGCTTTTCGTGATTGATAAGGATGCCAACAAATATCGCTTGTCGGGAACGTTAAGCGATGTTGAGGCGCTATTGCCCACCTATTTTATTCGTATTAACAAGTCAACTTTGGCCAACGAGAGAAGGTTATCCTGCTTTAAAACAACCTTCAGCGGAGGTGTTGATGCCATATTCAAGTGTGGGTATAAGGATTACGTTTCACGAAGATGCTTTGCGGAAATTAAGAGGAGATATAAGTAATGAAAATTTTAAAGAAATATTTTAAGGATTTTTTGCTTCGAGGACTTGTTTCTATGGGATTTGGCCCGATTATTCTATCCATAGTATACGGAATTCTCGGCTTGTGCAGAGTGGTTGATAAATTAGCAGTATATGATGTTGTATTAGGATTTTTATCTATTACAGCGCTCGCATTCCTTTGCGGTGGAATGACCGTTGTATATCAAATCGAGGAAATCGGCATCTCGAAGGCTATAACTCTACACGGTATAGCATTGTACGTTGCATACGCGGTGGTTTATATCACGAACAATTGGTTAAAGGACGGCTTAATTCCGTTTCTCATTTTCACTGTTATCTTTGTTGCCGGCTATGCGTTGGTGTGGCTTGTGATTTATTTGATAACAAAAAGAGGAACCGACAGCCTTAATAAGAAGATAAAAACATAAAGAAAAAACGCGGCAGAGTAAAATCTGCCGCGTTTTATATACTTACTTCCAGCCGAGACTACGGCTTACTGCCTTGGACCAAATGTCCATTTTTTCCTTGCGCCATGCATCGTCCTTGGTAGGTTCAAAGGTCTTTGCGATCTTACGGTTGATTTTTATCTCGTCGGTGGATTTGTATACTCCTGTTGCAAGTCCGCAGAGATATGCAGCACCAAGGGCTGTGGTTTCGATACACTCGGGGCGCTGTACCGACGTGCCGAGAATGTCAGATTGGAAGGAGAGGAGCAGCTCGTTTGCAGATGCGCCGCCGTCAACTGCAAGTCCCTCGATCTTGATGCCTGTGGAATCCTCCATAAGCTTGATTACGTCGGCGGTCTGATACGCCATTGATTCAACGGTTGCTCGGATTATGTGATATTTTGTAGTTGATCTTGTTATACCAACGATAATTCCACGTGCGTAAGGATCCCAATAGGGAGCACCAAGTCCCTGGAATGCAGGAACAACAAGAACTCCACCCGAATCGGGCACTTTTTTAGCATAATATTCGCTGTCGGTTGCCGACTCGATAACTCTCATTCCGTCACGAAGCCACTGAATTGCCGCGCCGCAAACGAATACAGAGCCCTCGAGGGCATAATTAACCTTGCCGTCAAGACCCCATGCGATCGTTGTAATTAGTCCCGAGTCGGTGATCTGAGGCTTTTCGCCAATGTTCATAAGCAGGAACGCGCCCGTGCCGTAGGTGTTCTTAAGCTCGCCCGGATTGAAGCAGCACTGACCAAAGAGAGCCGCCTGCTGGTCACCTGCAACACCACCAATGGGAATTTCGGCACCGAGAATCTTTGTATCGGTGTGACCGAAGATGCAGGATGATGGCTTGACCTCAGGGAGAATAGAGGAGGGAATATTGAATATTTCGAGAAGCTCCTTATCCCACTCGAGAGTATTTATGTTAAAGAGCATTGTTCTCGATGCGTTGGAGTAGTCGGTAGCATGAACCTTGCCATCTGTAAGATTCCAGATAAGCCATGTGTCGATAGTACCGAAGCAAAGCTCGCCACGCTCGGCTTTTTCTCTTGCGCCCTCAACGTTGTCGAGAATCCACGCAACCTTTGAAGCGGAGAAGTATGGATCAAGGAGAAGTCCTGTTTTGCTTCTGATCAGCTCTACAAGTCCCTTTTCCTTAAGCGATTCGCAGTAATCTGCCGTACGGCGGCACTGCCAAACGATTGCATTATGTATAGGCGCGCCCGTCTCTCTATCCCAGACAACAACGGTTTCACGCTGATTGGTTATACCAATACCGCTGATCTCGTCCCAGCTGCCACCAATCTGCATGAGTGCCTCGGTGCAGGCAGCGATTTGTGTTGACCAGATGGCCATAGGGTTATGCTCGACCCATCCTTCCTTGGGGAAGATCTGAGGGAATTCACGCTGAACAAGGCTTACGATGCCTCCGTCCTTATCAAAAATGATAGCGCGGGAGCTGGTAGTACCTTGATCTAATGCCATAATATATTTTTTCATATATTTTCTCCGATCCAAAAAGGCTTTTTATTTAATTATACAATAAAAAAACAACCATTTCAATAGATAAATAAAAAAAGACCCTTGTGGGGTCTTTTTTTAACGTTAGATTACTTAATCTCAACGGTAACATGCTTACCGCAGGTGTTAGCCGCCGCCTTCATAATCTGACGGATTGCCTTGGCAATTCTGCCATGACGTCCAATAACCATTCCGGTATCGTCCTCTGCAACGGTAAGTACGAGCTCAATGTCGTCACCGTTAACAGTTTCCTCAACCACAACAGCATCGGGAGTGTCAACAATCGCGCGAGCGATGTCGGTAAGTATTTTCTTGAAATCCATTTGCCTTACCTATGTCCGAAATTACTTAATGATCTCGGCCTTCTTAAGAAGAGATCTTACGGTGTCGGTGGGCTGTGCGCCGTTACCGAGCCACTTGTTTGCCTTCTCTGCGTCGATCTTAACGGTTGCAGGGTTGGTCATGGGATCATAGTAACCGATCTCCTCGATAGGAGCACCGTCACG
>JBGVRO010000075.1:0-11507 GCA_045128515.1 Eubacteriales bacterium
GACAAGCGATATGTTGTATTCGATTGTCGGAAAGGAGTATCTTTGAACAGACAATTGAATGAAAACAAAATTACGGCTCTTTACTGCCGTCTGTCACAGGACGACGGACGTGAGGGCGAAAGCAATAGTATCGTCAACCAAAGAAGCTTGTTAAATGAGTTCGCTCGCAAAAATCATTTCAAAAATCTGCAATTCTTTGTAGATGACGGATACTCGGGAACGAATTTTGACCGTCCCGATTTCCGTAGGATGGAGCAGATGATTGAGAACGGAGAGATCGGCACGGTTATCGTGAAGGATATGTCCCGTCTTGGCAGAAACTATCTCCAAGTGGGAATGTACACAGACATCGTGTTTCCCGATAACGACGTTCGCTTCATAGCCATCAACGACGGAGTGGATTCAAGCGTACAGACCGAGTTCGATATGACACCCATTCGTAATTTCTGCAACGAGCTTTTCGCAAGAGATACGGCGAAGAAAATTCGCATCACTCTCAGAATGAAGGGCGAAAGCGGAAAACCTCTGTGCTCTAAGCCGCCTTACGGTTATGTCAAGAGCAAGGAGGACAAAGACGTTTGGGAGATAGACGAGGTTGCTGCCGAGGTCGTTAAGAAAATCTTCAAGCTTTGTATTAGCGGTATGGGACCCGCCCAAATCTCTGACCAGCTTAGCGAAGACAAAATCTTGACTCCCGCTGCCTATGCCGCAGAAAAGGCAGGCAAACCCTACAAGGGCAAGCCTTACAATTGGGATCACGCCACCATCGGACGCATCTTGGAACGCCCCGAATATCTCGGACACACGGTCAACTTCCGAACTGCAAACAAGAGCGCCAAAAGCAATAAGCGCATCCAAAATCCCGTTGAGAAGCAAATGGTGTTCTTGAACACTCACCCCGCTATTATCGACGAGCAAGACTATGAAACGGTGCAGAAGATACGCGCGAACAAACGCAGACCTACTGCAACGGGCAAGGTCAGCATCTTCTCCGGCAAGGTCTTTTGTGCGGATTGCGGCTCAAAGCTCTATTATTGCACGACCAAATACTTCGATGAAAGCAAGGATTTCTTTAATTGCTCCAAGTATCGTAGCGACACAAGCTCATGTACGGTTCATTATATCCGTCAGCAAACGCTGATGAATTTGGTGTTCCGACATATCAAGAGTATGCTTGCGTATGTGCAACAGTTTGAAGAGAGCTTTGTGCGATGTGAGATTGAGAAAGCGGACAGAGAGCGAGAGATTTCCGTGGCAAAAGCCAAGAAAGAAATTGCGAGCTTAAAGGAACGCGACCAAATCCTCAACGTGATTTTCAAGAGAACCTACGAGGACTTAGCAACGGGAAGAATTACCGAAGCGAAGTTTGATCTGCTTTCCTTTGAATACGAGCAAGAACAAGCGAGCTTAAAGCGTAGGATCATTGAACTTGAGGATTTGATTGAAAACGGTGAGGAACAGTTAAAGGACTTGAAGCGACTGCTCGCCAATGTTCGCAAGTACACAGATCCCGAGGAACTGACCGCAGAAATGCTAAACGATTTGGTTGATAAGATACTCGTCCACGCTCCCGATAAGAGCAGCGGACACAGAAAACAAAAAATCGAAATTTACTACAATGCTGTCGGCATTATTAACTTGCCCACCGCCAAAGAAGACGATTGCATCGTGCTTCACGGCAGAGTTAAGGGCAATAAAGAAGCCGTATAATACAGCAAAGAGGTATTGTGACCAAAACAGGTCACAATACCTCGCACATACAAAACTTCCTTATGGGGCTTTAACTGACTGGGAAGCACATTTTTTGACTGTATAGCGAAAAAATATCCCGATGCGATCTTCCGCCTTGAGGTCGAGGAAAGCAACGAAAGGGCTATTAAGGTTTACAAGAAAAACGGCTTCGACTTTATGCCATACCTGGAGATGAAAAAATGAGAAAGTTGCTTTTAATAACCGGAGATCTTGCAACGGGTAAATCGACCTTTGCAAAAATCCTTTCAAAAAGATACGGCACTGCTGTGATGTATAAGGACAAGATAAAAGAAGTGCTTGGCGATACGATCGGATTCAAGGATCGGGAGGAAAACCTTAAGCTATCCAAGGCGACTATGGAGCTGATGATATACGGCTTTAGAGAGGCGACGGCGCTTGGACATGACGTAATTTTGGAGGCAAATTTCAAAGAGGGCGAGCTTTGTCGCATACAAAAAATTGCCAAGGAAAGTGACTATGACGTGCTGACGCTTGTATTACGCGCAGATATGGATATTATCTATCGAAGATTTGTTAATCGCATAGAAAACGAGAACCGTCACCCTGTGCACGTATCAGGATTTGACGGTTACGATAGCCTAAAGCATTATATCGAGCTTGGCAGAGCGCAGACAACATTTGGCACTACTCTCGAAATCAATGCAGATGATTTTACATATCAAAAAAGTTCGGATATTCTTTCCGTAATTGATGAGTTTATGGGGAAATGAAATGAAGGTTATTGAAATTTTTGGCGAGGACAGATACCCCGAATATACCAAGGTCCGCGAGGGATGTCGCGGTATACTTATTCGCGGTGGAAAGATACTTTTAAGCTATTTCAAATCGCTGAATATTTATATGATTCCCGGCGGTGGCATCGAGCCTGGTGAAAGCCTCGAGGAATGCTGTAAAAGAGAGCTCGGCGAGGAGTGCGGAGTAAGTGTCGACCCACACACCCACCTCGTTACGCTTGAGGAATATTATCACGAGTGGTACTTTAAGAGCCACTATTTTATCTGCGGATATATTGGAAAGTGCGAATCTGCCCTTACCGAAAACGAAATCAAAAGAGGTCTTACGCCCTGTTGGATAGATTTTGACAAGGCACTTGAGATCTTCGGAAGCTTCGAAGAATATAAGGATATCGACGAGGTGCAATACGGTACGTATTACAGAGAATATCTTGCCTTGCAGGAGCTGTTGAAATTATAATTTGCATAATAAAGATTTCGGTTGTATATATTGACATTGATAGATAAAAATGGTAAAATATTCAGGTGAACAACTACCTGTGGCACAGCTGGATAGCGCGTCAGACTCCGACTCTGAAGGTCCGCGGTTCGAATCCGCGCAGGTAGGCCAACAAAATCGGCAAGTATCGTCTTGCCGATTTTTCACAAAGGAGATTTATATGCCAAACATAATTCACATAAAGGATTTTTCCGATCCTGCGCTTGACGTATACGTCAGACTGACAGGAGCGCAATTAAGGAACAAATTAGAGCCTGAAAAGGGCATTTTTATCGCAGAGAGCCCGACGGTAATTGAGGTTGCGATGCAGGGCGGCTGCGAGCCGATTTCCCTTTTGACCGAGGAAAGACTGATAAACGGCGCGGTTGCAGGTATAATTGAAAAATGCGGCGACATTCCAATCTACACCGCAGACCGAGATCTGCTGACCAAGATGACCGGCTTTGAGTTAACACGTGGCGCACTGTGTGCGATGAAACGACCTGCCCTTCCCTCCGTTAAGGCACTACTGAAAAATGCAAGACGCGTTGCGGTGCTTGAGGAGGTGGCTGATTCCACCAACATCGGTGCGCTCTTCCGTTCGGCTGCCGCGCTCGGAATTGACGCGGTGCTGGTTACACCCACATGCTGTGACCCACTCTGCCGCAGAGCCGTAAGAGTGAGCATGGGTACGGTATTCCTTGTTCCATGGACCAAAATAGGCGAAGAACCTGCCGATTGGCCGAGCAAAGGATTTGACCTGCTTCATAGCCTTGGATTTAAGACGGTGGCAATGGCGCTGACCGACAAGACCATAAGCATTGACGATCCCTCTCTCAAGTCGGAGGACAAGCTTGCAATTATCCTTGGAACAGAGGGTACCGGACTTACTAAGAAAACTATTGACGGCTGTGATTATACGGTCAAAATTCCAATGAAGCACGGAGTTGATTCATTAAACGTAGCGGTAGCAGGAGCAATCGCATTCTATGAGTTAACAAAATAGTATTTTTATAAGCAGAAAGCACGAGTGAAAAACACTCGTGCTTTTATTTAGCATTTTTTCATTATTCTTGCGAAGAACTCAACAGTTCTTACGATAGTTTCAACAGGAATACGCTCGTCATTGCCATGGATCATACCGCGCTCCTCCTTGGAGAGAGCCATAGCTGAGAAGCGATAAACCTTGTCGGAGATCTCGCCCCAATGACGGGAGTCAGAGCCTGCAACCATGAGATAAGGAGTAACGATAGTATCCTGCCAGGTTTCAGCAACTGTGCTACGCACACGCTCGTATGCCTCGCAGTCGGTTCTTGAAATAACCGAGGGATCAACACCGTTAATTACACTGACCTTAACGTTTTCATCATTAACCGCCTTGGTAACGTGAGCCACAACAGACTCAACGTTCTCACCGGGAATGATACGGTGATTGGAAACCATTGTTGCTACGGCAGGAATAACGTTCTGTCCCTTAGAGCCCGACATCTGAGTGAAGGCTGTGGTGGTACGAACGATTGCATTAAATTCACCGCCTGCAAGCTTGGAATAAATGCCGAGAACACCACCGAAGATCCACTGATTAGCAAAGATCATACGGTAAAGGAAATTAGAATGTCTGCCTGCGGTATTGAAAAGCTGTGCAGTAGGACTTGAGAGAGTGTACTTGAAGGACGACTTCTCTACGTTAAGACAGGCGCGGGAAAGTCTGATAATAGGACTGTTCGCCTTAGGAGAGGAGGAGTGTCCGCCACCACCCTTAACGGTGTACTGAATATTAAGCTGTCCCTTCTCACCCGTACCGATAAGAGCGATAGGCTTCTTTACACCGGGGAATACTCCTGTGCAAACTGCACCGCCCTCGTCGAGAACAAGACCGGGAGTAATGCCGCGCTGCTTAAAGAGCTGAACGATGCCGTAAGAGCCGTCACCGCTGACCTCCTCGTTACCGCCAAAGGCAAAGTAGACGTCGTTGTTCGGCACAAAGCCCTCTGAAATAAGAAGCTCTGCCGCCTGAAGAATACCGTTGAGAGTTCCCTTGGTATCAAGAGTACCTCTGCCCCAAAGGAAGCCGTCCTCTAAAATACCGTCAAAGGCAGGCTTCTGCCAATCGGCAGCCTCAACGCTTACCACGTCATAATGTGACATAAATACGCTGGGAGCATCAGGGCTTTTACCCTGCCATCTGATGAGAAGTCCGCGATTGCCAACCTTCTCAAAGCTACAGGTTGCAAAAACCTTTGGGAAAAGTGTGGGCAGAAGCTTCTCAAACCTTTCAAACTCAGCCTCATCGTCAAGGCTGGAATCTCTGTGAGAAATAGTCTTACACTTAATCATTTCGGCGAGGTCATGGGTTGCCTTTTCACTGTCAACACTTATTGCCTCAGGAATTGCACCATCCTGTTTTGCAGGAACGAAACGGAGCGTTCTGATAAGAATTACCGCTATAAGAATTACTAAAACAACAGGAATAATCCACATATTAAACAAGTCCCTTCTTATAAAGGATTCTGGAAACTGCGATAGTAAAGAGTACGCCAACGGGAACCATAATACCTACCGTACCCGAGTTGAGCGCAGGAACGAATACGAAGAGCGCAAGCATAAGAACGATAGGAGCAATAGCGATCTTCCAATTCTTTGAAATGAGAGCAACGCCAAGCGCACCGAAGAGCGCAGGAAGCATCTGATCAAAGGCAGGCTTAAGCACAGGGCTCTCAAGCAGAGGCTGAAGCGGAATGATAAGAAGCACGCCGATTGCGATGATTATGATAGTAACGATAGAGGAAACAGCGATTGCGATGGTAGAGATGATCTCACCCTCCTCGCTCTTTGCATCAACCTTTGCATTCTCAAGAGCATTGATAGCGCAAGGAAGCTTAAGGTTTGAGATATTACCTGTAACAAAGGAAAGATAAGAGCCACCTGCGCCGAGCATAGGAATAAAGGTGATAACCTCAACGGCACCAACCGCCCAATACATAGGAGCAGTAGCAATAAGTCCCTCGATAAGACCTCTCCAATCGGGAGCAGCCTTAAAAATAAGGGCAACGGCAACGGGGAAAGCAAGAAGGATAGCCATCATTGAGAGATTCCAGATTGTACCGTCGCGGTGCACGGAATCCATATATGTAAGATTCTTTTTATTTTTCACAGTTCTATACCTCCTTAACCCAGCCATACAGAAACGGGAATAGCAGCAAGCATACCGATTATCATACAGATAGGAAGCGCATAATCGTTTACCCATTTCCACTTAAGCTTATTGATAAGAAGACCGCAGAGGCACATACAAAGCGCGCTGACAGCCATTACAACTACGGGAATAAGACCGGAGGTGGAGCTGAAGGTAGTAACGATCTTCTCACCTGTGAGATTGTCGGTGGAGGTTACAACTCTTGCCGACTCGCTCCAAAGACGGTTTACGTCACAGAATACGAAGCCGACGAAGGCGGAGATCATACCGATAAAGAGCGAGTTCTGAAGAATATCAGACCACTTCTTGTCCTTATTCTCAAATTTAACAAGTCCGGACTGATACTTCTTAGCAACAACAGGAACGAGCCAGATGCCCACCATAATGGAGAGTGTCATAACCGCGGTAATTGTAACGTACTGAGATGCGGTCATATTTGCTGCAAGCTCGGCAAGGGTGGTCTTCATACCGCTGGCAGCATTGGCTGCGGCAATCGCCTCATAAGAAAGCGAGCCAACAACCGAAAGTCTAAGCCAAGGCAGAGCGATACCCAGCGACTGTGAAAGCGAGATAACTGTAATAACGATCGCCACGGCAGGCGCAATAGTGAATATTGCGGCGGTAACGATAGTCTTTTTGATCTTGGTCATATCCATATTAGTTTCCTTCGCGCGCTTAATAGACTTAAGCAGGAAGTATACCGACTGACCAAGTACGGCGGCAATAATAATGCCGACAAGGACAAAGAGTATAGGGTGATTTACACTAAATTCCATGATTTTTTCCTTTCTTAGCGATGAAATAGCTTTTTGGTTTGATATTGGGGCTCGCAGGAGATGTTCATACCAAGCTTACGGAAGGTAGCGGCATCTACCTGAGAGAGAATAACAGTGGAGTGAAGCTCTGCATATTTGAGCTTCGGAATAGCCTCAAAAGCCATCTTGGCACAAGGGTTGTTTACCGCAGAAACCGACAGAGCCACAAGCACCTCATCGGTATGAAGCCTTGGGTTATGATTTCCAAGATATGCGGTCTTAAGCTTCTGAATAGGCTCGATAACCTCGGGGGATATAACGTCCATT
Source organism: Eubacteriales bacterium (assembly GCA_045128515.1). Classification (GTDB taxonomy): domain Bacteria; phylum Bacillota; class Clostridia; order Oscillospirales; family CAG-272; genus UBA1740. Next base: position 7,264 of record JBGVRO010000075.1, read on the forward strand.
CCGTCAGGAATACCTGCAACCGCCTTGATTGCATTAAGCAGCGCGGCACTTGATGCACCGAGAAGAGAGCTTGTCTTGCCGGTAACGATCCTGCCGTCGTTAAGCTCGATTGCAACCGCAGGTGCGCCTGTTTCCTCTGCCTTGACAAGAGCTGCCCCGACGCATTTTCTATCCTTATCAACCGATGCCGAAACCTTCTGCATAAGCAATTCTATCTTATCGATCTCTGCATCGTTGCTGCTTCCCTTTCTCCTGTCACAGAGGGCGTTGTAATATCGGCGAATGATCTCCTGCTTTGCGGCATCACAAACAGCATCGTCATCATAGATGCAGAAGCCAGCCATATTTACGCCCATATCGGTAGGCGACTTATATGGACACTCACCGAGAATGCCCTTAAGCATAGAGCGAAGCACGGGAAATACCTCAACGTCACGGTTGTAATTCACAGCAAGGCTGCCGTATGCATCAAGGTGGAAGGGGTCGATCATATTTACGTCAGCAAGGTCTGCGGTAGCCGCCTCATACGCAAGGTTAACAGGGTGAGACAGAGGGAGATTCCATATCGGGAAGGTCTCAAACTTTGCATATCCCGATTTACGTCCCATCTTGCTCTCGTGATAGATCTGTGAAAGGCAGGTTGCCATCTTTCCCGATCCGGGACCTGGAGCCGTAACCACAACTATTGAGCGAGTTGTCTCAACGTACTCGTTTCTGCCATATCCTGCCTCCGACACGATAAGAGGAATATTGTGCGGATAACCTGCGATAGCATAATGCTTATACACCTTAAGTCCAAGGTTTTCAAGCTTATTCTTAAACGCCTCTGCCGCAGGGCTGGCAGTATATCTGGTCATAACCACCGCGCTGACGTACAGTCCGTAACCGCGGAAGGCATCAATATGTCTTAAAACGTCGTGGTCGTAGGTTATACCAAGATCTCCTCTGACCTTATTCTTCTCTATATCCTCGGCATTGATGGATACGATGATCTCTGCATCGTCCTTAAGCTCTACCAGCATTTTGATCTTACTGTCGGGAGCAAATCCGGGAAGAACGCGGGACGCGTGGAAATCGTCAAATATCTTTCCGCCGAATTCAAGGTAGAGTCTCTCACCGAAAAGCGAAATTCTCTCCTTTATCTTGGATGACTGAAGCTTACAGTATTTGTCATTATCAAATCCCTGTCTGAAAATTTTAATCACATCCTCTCTGTACATTTGTCAAATTGAAATAATATATCACCTTATATTATAACACGCGCGCGAGAATTTTGCAATTACAAAAACATTTTTTTCGATATAATTGTTGATAGAAAATTTTTAGCGTTTTTTGTCTATTGTCAATAAATATTTAATAAAAATACAATAAAGCTATTGTATTTGGGCGGTTAAAATGATAAAATAGAGTAAAATACTCTATCTTGGAGAGAAATAATGAAAAAAGAAAAAATTATTTACCCTACCCTAAAAACCGAATATATCAAGGACATGGACTCCAATATGCCTTGGAATGAATATCCGAGACCTTCTATGGTGCGTGACTCGTTTATTTGTCTTAACGGCAAGTGGGATTATGCTACCGCAAAGGACGGTGATTCGCCCGAATACAAGGACAAGATTATCCTTCCCTTCCCCCCCGAGAGCCTGCTGTCCGGCATCGAAAGACTTGTTCCCGAAGGACATCTGATGCATTACAGACGCAGCTTCACTATTCCCGAGGGGTTTAACAAAGGCAGAGTAATTCTTCACTTCGGTGCGGTTGATACGATCTGTCAGGTATTATTAAACGGCAAGGAGCTTGGCGGACACGAGGGAGGCTATCTTCCCTTCAGCTTTGATATTACCGAGTCGCTTACAGAGGGCGAAAACCAGCTTTACGTTATCGTAAAGGACGAGCTTGATCTTAATTACCCCTACGGCAAGCAGACCAAGAATCGCGGTGGAATGTGGTACACCCCTGTCAGCGGAATTTGGCAGAGCGTATGGCTTGAAAGTGTGCCTGAAAGTTACGTTGTCAAACTTAAGGTTACTCCTACTATGAACAGCGTAAACATCAAGGTTCTCGGTGGTGAAAAACATAAAAAAATCACACTAAAATCGGGTGAAGTATTCGAGTTTGACGGCAATGAGACAACTATTACCCCAAAGGAAATTCACCATTGGTCGCCCGAAAGTCCTTATCTTTACAACTTCACTCTCGAATGCGGTGAGGACAAGGTTGAGAGCTACTTTGCCCTGCGCGAGATCGGAGTAAAGGAAATTGGCGGCATTCCAAGGCTTACTCTTAACGGTATGCCTTACCTCTTTAACGGTCTTTTGGATCAAGGATATTACCCCGACGGAATATTTCTGCCTGCAACAAGCAGGGGATATGAGGATGATGTTTTAAGAATGAAGAGCTGTGGCTTTAATATGCTGAGAAAGCATATCAAGGTTGAGCCCGAAATATTCTATCACCTCTGTGACAAGCACGGTATGGTTGTATTCCAGGATATGGTTAACAACTCAAGCTACTCCTGGCTGATTGACACCGCTCTGCCCACAATCGGATTCAAGAGATTGCCCATACTTTTCAGACACAATAGCAAAAAGTCAAGGGAAATATTTGAAGAGCATATGTACGGCACTCTTGATCATCTTCATTTCTTCCCCTCGGTGCTTTATTACACCGTATTCAACGAAGGCTGGGGACAGTTCTCTGCCGACGAAATGTACGCCAAGGCTAAGGCATTTGATCCCACGAGAATTTACGATGCGACCTCAGGCTGGTTCTGGAGAAGACACAGTGATGTTGACTCACGTCACGTGTACTTTAAGGAGGTCAAAATCGGCAAGAAGGACGGCAGACCTATCGTTATCAGCGAATTCGGCGGTTATTCTCACCGCGTAAAGGGACACCTCTTTGGTGAAAATGAGTACGGCTACGGTGGATTTGAAACTGTAGAGGAATATGAAAATGCCCTCGTCAGACTCTACGGTGAGGAGATCAAGCCTCTTATTTCCAAGGGAATCTGTGCTCTCGTTTACACTCAGGTATCCGACGTTGAGGACGAAACCAACGGACTTCTTACCTATGATAGACAGATGCTTAAGGCTAATCCCGAAAGGATCAAGGCACTTATGGACAGTCTTGCAGAGGAAATAAAATAATATATTATATATAATGGTAGAAAAGGCGAGGTTTTCTCGCCTTTTTCTTTTTAAGGAAACAAAAATAAAGAGAGATGCCCGAGGGCATCTCTCTATTTTTTTAAACCTTTGGTGGTTTTATTTTACTTGAACTGCTCGGACTTACCACCCGCAAGAGTGATCATCTTTACAGCCTGAAGCGAGAAGTTGTCTGCGACAATATCAAGCTTCTTTGTCATAGTACCGCGAGCAAGGATCTTTACTCTTCCTGTCTTGGCGGGAATAAGCTTCTTTTCCTTAAGGCTCTCGAGAGTAACAACGTCGCCATCCTCGAAGTGGTCGCAGATCGTATCAAGGTTCACCGCCTCCATCTTGCCGGATCTTTCCTGACCGGGCTGTTCTTCGATGATATCGATATGCTCTTCAGCCTCCTCGTCGCTCATAAGCTCGTCTGCGTGAACCGCATCGGTGTGTATAACCTCCTCTGCAGGCTCTTCTACGGGCTCCTCTACAACAGCAACAGGCTCTTCTTCTACAGGCTCCTCAACAGGCTCTGCAGGAATTTCCTCCTGGACAATCATAGGCTCTTCCTCTACGGGCTCAGCTACAGGTTCTTCATTAACCTCTTCTGCCTCTGTAGGCTCTTCCTCTGCAGATTCTTCCTCAACAGGAGCTTCCATAACATGCTCTGCTTCAGGTTCAACCTCGGGTTCAACCTCAGGCTCAACCTCGGGCTCAACTACAGGCTCTTCGTCAACCGCCTCGGGCTCGCTCGCATCATCTCCGTCAAAGCTGATATTAACGTCGGCATTAGCTACGATTACATCGGGCTGCTTGGGTGCATCATTGGATGTGTCAGAAGCAGAATCATTTGACGAATCCGCAGAATCGATTGAAATTGTGGGTGCAACAGGAATATCCTTAGCCGCATTGATTGCATTGCTGTAAGAAGGCTCTGCTGCATCATCCGACTCAGGCTGCTTAGCCATTGTTGCTCTGCCCGCTTCGGTGGAAGGAAGAACGAAGGGAGTTTGGGCTACGTTAGATCCAACACCCTTTGCAACTGTAGTAGGAAGTGTAGGAATCATAGGCTCCTCGGTCTTAATCTTGCCG
>JBGVRO010000076.1:0-28191 GCA_045128515.1 Eubacteriales bacterium
CTCCGGTGTTTCGGTGAAGCGGTAGAGTGCTTCCTTAGTGTTTTTATCCGGTGTTCCGTGCTGGACGACGTACCTTAAACCGAAGGCGAATTCTCGGTTTTTATAGAGCCTATCGAGTTCTTTTTTCCAGCCTTCAAGCACCGTTCCGGACGTATGCCAGATGAAGACCGAGCGAGCCTTTGAGTGTTCGTATTTTCTGCCGTAATCGAGCACGTTTTCGAGCATCTTGAGTCCTTCCGCGAAGTCTGAATTGCCGTATGCCGCGATGCGTTCGTGAGGTTTTGCGAAGAAGGCGCGGTCGCGGTAGCCGATGAGGTGGAGCTTCGTCTTGTATGGGGAGAAGCTGAGTGCTCGCGATATACGGCTGATGTTTTCTTCTATTCGGTGCTGAGTGTTGCCTCGGATTTTTACCGAAGCGTCGAAAATATAGTAGATATTTACTATTTTCATCGTTGAAACTCCTTATTTTTGTGTTCGTTACTGTTTCCTTATGGATTTGTCGGGAAGGGGCATAAAATGCGAGAATGTGCCTGTTCCGTCCCCACCCACCCCCGAGACGAATTTTTGGGGAATTCTAACCCTTTTGCTCCGTAGAGCATACCCTCTCTCGAGGGAAACACGGTATGTCTTACTCAGCCAGCGGAGAAATCGGGGATATTGGGGCACGGTTTTCCGTGCTTTGCTCGTCGGAGCATATACTTTTTCTTAAAGGTTTAAAGTGGATACTCGATTGCTCCGATAAAATCGGGGATTTTGAACATATACCCCATATAACGAAAAAACGCTCGACCTTCCGCAATGGAAAGCCGAGCTTTTTTATTGAATAGTACCCGAAATCCCCGATTTCTCCGATTTTTACTGAACATATAGGGGTAAACACAGATCGCTGGATCTCCAGCGTGGAGGATTGGTAAAGCCTTAATAATGTACCGCTTAGACAGTAAGACTTCAAACGGTGTAATGGAAAACTACTGCTAATACAGCAAAATCTGACGAAAATATGAAAACACACGTCTTTACCCCTAAATCTTAAGGGTGTGGACGTGTGTATACTTGGTGGAACCGACGGGAGTTGAACCCGTGTCCGAAAACCTCTTGATATAACCTTCTCCGTGGGCAGTCTTATCTTTTGGAATTTCCCTCTGCGAGCGCCGATAGACAGGCTATCGCTTTGGTAGCCCTTTTATGCCTGACCGATACAAGAGCGAAATCTCGATTCAGGTGCACTACTAATTTGACGCACGGTGGAAGCCGTAGTCCTCATCCACGGTACGGGCGGCGCTTATGGCCGCGTCACAGCTTACGCTGCAAGAGCAACATTATTGTTGTCGTTTAATTTAAAGGTGGACATTATAACGGGATTATCCAGCCCGCCACGCTTATCATACCTCAAAATCCCCGTCGAAACCCTTACGGCCCCATAAGATTTTTTGGTAAAAATATTATAAACTGTTTTTTTGTTTTTGTCAATAGCAAATTTTGTAAAAAAATATATTATATAACAAAACGGGGTTAATGCAAACAATTATTTGCATTAACCCCCAAAAAACTACAATAAAATACAAATTAAGCCGTTAGATCCATCCCCAGCCCTCCCTGTTGGGGAAGGGGGACCGTCTGTGACGGTGGATGAGGTGTGACGGCACTTACAATAAAATACAAATCAAGCCGTTAGACCCTTCGTTGATAATCTTCCCAAGCGTTTCGCCAAGCTTCTCCCTTGACTCGTCGGGCATGTGTGAAAGCTTTGTTGTCATATCTATAGCCTTCCCCAGTGGGGGAAGGGGGACCGTCTGTGACGGTGGATGAGGTGTGACGGCACTTACAATAAAATACAAATCAAGCCGTTAGACCCTTCGTTGATAATCTTCCCAAGCGTTTCGCCAAGCTTTTCTCGTGATTCGTCGGGCATGTGTGAAAGCTTTGCGGTCATGCCGTCACTAACCATATCATAAAGCGATCTGCCGAACATATTGTACTCCCACACCTTTTCGGGATTATCCTGAGCCTCGCCTGCAAGGAATCTTACAACCTCCTCCGACTGCTCCTCCGAGCCGATAACAGGGCAGAGGTCTGCTTTGATGCCGGTTTTGATCATATGGATGGAGTCTGCGTGGGCGGTTACCTTAACACCGTAGCCGTTTGCCTGCTTTACAAGAGTGGGCTCCTCAAGCTTCAGGTCCTTCATCGAGGGCATAACTATACCGTATCCCTTTTCCTCAACGTCTATCAGTGCATCCTCAAAGCGCATATATTTGTCGCGTATTTCTGCAAGCTCCTTTATGGTTGAGAGCAGCTGCTTCTCGCTCATAACCTCAAGACCGCAAATCTCGCTTATTATTCGATAGTATTCGCCGTTTGATACAGGTATATTAAACTGCGCCGTGCCGTCACCTGCGTTTATTGAAACGCGCTCAAAATTATAACCGCATCCAAGCTGACGCTCAATATCACCAAGCCTTTCGATACCGTCGGAAAAGCTCTTTATGTCGTTTATCATCCCTGCCTTCAGAGGATGAGAGTCGGGCAACACCTGCGTCCATTCGGGCAGGGTAAAGCTAAGCTCCTTTACAGGAAATTCGTTCAGCACCAACGCAAGAATTTCTCGTATATCATCTGCATCAAGCTCGGGACAGCATACGAGGGCAACGGGTGCGTTGTATTTTTCCTCAAGCTCGTGGGCGAGATTATGTGCCACGTCACTGTCGGGATTTGCCGAGTTTAAAATAATGGCGAAGGGCTTGCCAAGCTCCTTAAGCTCTCTTGCAACTCTCTCCTCTGCGGGTATGTAGCTTTCGCGTGGGATTCCGGCAATACTTCCATCGGTTGTGACAAGCATAGCAATGGTAGCATGCTCGCCGATAACCTTGCTTGTTCCAAGCTCCGCTGCCTCGGAGAAGGGCATAGCTTCCTCCGACCAAGGAGTTATGACCATACGGTTCTCACCGTTTTCCTCAGCGCCAAGAGCACCGTCTACAAGATAGCCAACGCAGTCAACCATTTTTACACGGAATTCGATCCCCTCGTCGAGCGTCACTCTTACAGAATCGTCGGGAACGAACTTCGGCTCTGTCGTCATAATCATTCTGCCCGATGCACTCTGGGGCATTTCGTCAAGTGTGCGCTGACGGTCGTATTCATTCTCAATGTTGGGGATTACCACGTTGTCAAGAAAACGGTGTATAAACGTAGACTTTCCTGTTCTTACAGGTCCGACAACACCGATGTAAATATCTCCGCCCGTCCTCTTTGCAATATCCGAATAAATTGAATTATCACTCATAAATTTTCTCCTTCGATAAAATCTTTCATACAAGCCTATGAAGGAGCAGGGGAGAATATCCCATAAAAAGAAAAAAGGATAAAGTTACACAAAACACGTGCTTCTTCATCCTTTTTCTTTGTTTTATACTATTTTACGCCTTGTTAGCAGAGCCGAAGAGCTGAATCTTCTCGCGAACGGTAGCCTTGATAGCCTCTACGCCGGGAGCCAAAAGCTTTCTGGGATCAAAGCCCTTACCCTGAAGGTCCTTGCCCTCCTCAATGTATGTACGGGTTGCAGCAGCAAATGCAAGCTGGCACTCGGTATTAACGTTGATCTTGGAAACACCAAGGTCGATAGCCTTTGCAATCATATCAGCAGGGATACCTGTACCGCCGTGAAGAACGAGAGGCATTACACCTGTCTTCTGCTGAATAGCGTCAAGAGTCTCGAAGGAGAGACCGGGCCAATTTGCAGGATACTTACCGTGAATGTTACCGATACCTGCAGCAAGCATAGTAACTCCGAGATCAGCGATCATCTTGCACTCTGCGGGATCTGCGCACTCGCCTGCGCCAACGACGCCGTCCTCTTCGCCACCGATAGAGCCAACCTCTGCCTCAAGGGAGATACCCTTTTCGTTACAAAGAGCAACAAGCTCCTTGGTCTTTGCAATGTTTTCCTCAATGGGGTAGTGAGAACCGTCAAACATTACGGAAGAGAAGCCTGCCTCGATGCACTTAAGTGCGCCCTCGTAAGAGCCGTGATCAAGGTGAAGAGCTACGGGAACGGTGATGCCGAGACCCTCGATCATACCCTCAACCATACCTACGATGGTCTTGTAGCCGCACATATACTTGCCTGCACCCTCGGATACGCCGAGAATAACGGGAGAGTTCATCTCCTGCGCGGTGAGAAGGATAGCCTTGGTCCACTCGAGATTATTGATATTAAACTGGCCAACAGCATAGTGGCCTGCTTTTGCTTTTTCAAGCATTTCCTTTGCAGAAACTAACATTGTATTTCTCCTTGATAAATAAATTTTTAACAATACCATTACATTATATCAAACAAATGCAAAAAAATCAATCCCTTATGCAAAAAATAAAATAAATATATTGCGAAAATATTTTACAAAGGTCTTGCTTTTTTGACGTATATGATGTAAAATATATAATACGAAAATATAGGCTTTAAGGAGAATATATAAATGATTGACATTAGATTCTTAAGAGAAAACCCTGAGGTTGTTAAGGACAACATCAGAAAGAAGTTCCAGGATGCAAAGCTTCCTCTCGTTGACGAGGTTATTGCACTTGACGAGGAGCTTCGTCAGAATAAAAAGCGCGCAGACGATCTCCGTGCTAACAGAAACAAGATCTCCAAGTCCATAGGTATGCTTATGGGTCAGAAGAAGTTCGAGGAGGCTGAGGAGGCAAAGAAGCTTGTAGCACAGCAGGCAGCAGAGCTTGCAGAGTGCGAGGCAAAGGAGGCCGAGCTTTCCGAGAAGGTGCAGAAGATCATGATGATTATTCCTAATATCATCGATCCCACCGTTCCCATCGGTAAGGATGACAGCGAGAACGTTGAGGTAGAGCGCTTTGGCGAGCCTCTTACCCCCGATTTTGAGGTTCCTTATCATACTGATATTATGGAGCGCTTCTGCGGTATCGACCTTGACAGCGCAAGACGTGTTGCAGGTAACGGCTTCTATTACCTTATGGGCGATATTGCGAGAATTCACTCTGCAGTTATTTCTTATGCACGCGATTTTATGATCGATCGCGGCTTCACCTATTGCATTCCCCCTTACATGATCCGCGCAGGTGTAGTTACCGGCGTTATGTCCTTCGCAGAGATGGAGGCTATGATGTATAAGATCGAGGGTGAGGACCTTTATCTCATCGGTACATCCGAGCACTCTATGATCGGTAAGTTTATCGACCAGATCGTTCCCGAGAACGAGCTTCCTTATACTCTCACCTCTTACTCTCCCTGCTTCCGTAAGGAGAAGGGCGCTCACGGTATCGAGGAGAGAGGCGTTTACCGTATCCACCAGTTCGAGAAGCAGGAGATGGTTGTTGTTTGCCGTCCCGAGGAGTCTCCCGTTTGGTTCGACAAGCTTTGGAAGAACACCGTTGATATGTTCCGTACTCTCGACATTCCCGTAAGAACTATTGAGTGTTGCTCGGGCGACCTTGCAGACCTTAAGGTTAAGTCTATCGACGTTGAGGCATGGTCTCCCAGACAGCAGAAGTACTTTGAGGTTGGCTCTTGCTCTAACCTTGGCGATGCTCAGGCAAGACGTCTTAAGATCCGTGTTAAGGGTGAAAGTGGCACTTATCTTGCGCACACTCTTAATAACACCGTTGTTGCTCCTCCCAGAATGCTTATTGCCTTCCTTGAGAACAACCTTAATGCTGACGGCAGCGTAAATATCCCTGTTGCTCTTCGTCCTTACATGGGTGGAGTAGACAAGATCATTCCTAAGAGATAATATTATGAAGAACGTACTGATTGTTGCAGGTCCCTCTGCGGTTGGTAAAACTACCGTGGCGCACCGTATGCTTGAGCTTGACGATAGATACGAATTTGTTCGCTCGGTTACGACCCGCCCTTGCAGAGGAGATCAGTTTAACAGCGAATATATTTATATCAGCGAGGATGAGTTCCGTCATCTTATCGCAACTGCAGGTGTTCTTGAGCATACCGAATATGCAGGTAATTTCTACGGCACACCTCGTTCCGAGATAGATCGTATTACATCCGAGGGCAAAATTCCTCTCCTCATTCTTGATATTAACGGTGTTTCCTCTCTCTATAATAATAAGGGTGACATCTCTCCCTGTGGCGTTTATATCTACGATGATATTGACGTTATGGCAGAGCGCCTTTATAAGCGCTATGAGGATGATATGGATAATCCCGAAACGCAGCGCAGATATCACTCTCGCCTTCGTCAGAATATGATTGATTACAGCGAGATGCCTGAGCGTCAGCAGGTGTTCTATGCATTTACAAGAAACTGCTCGTCGGTTGATTCCTGTGCAAAGCGCGTGGGTGAGATCTTTGCTGATTTTTGTGACGGTGTTGCAAGAGATGACGACAGAATAACAGACCTTGCAAATAGCCTCAGAGCCTCTGTAATTGACAAAATGTAATGTATACATTACAAAAAGAGCCTATCCAATAACGGATAGGCTCTTTTTGTATTAAATTAATCCTTATTGCTGGGATCCTTTTCGGGATGTTTTTCGTAGTATATCTTTGCCTCATCAGGCAGACAATCCTTACATGGAGTATATTTATCTATTTCCATAAGCTCCTCGATCGTAAGGTTTGTGTACTCCAGATGCTTTTCTTGTATAGATCTTACATTATGGCAGTCAAGGGTGTGAAGCTTGTTGTTGCCCGTTCCAATAACAAATGTCGCTTCTTCCTTAGTTATCTTATTGGAATCATCCTCATTCGGCTCTTCTTCAACCACAATGCAATCTCTACAAGGGGAATAGCCGTCAGCAACAAGATCGGGCACACTTGTGGATGTTTTCAGGAATTTATCCTCAATAGAACGAAGGTGATAGCAGTCTGCAATGTGGAATTTATCGGAAACCACACTATAGTAGAAGGTAACTTTACCTTCGCCGCCCTCTTCTTCTGATTCCTGATCCTGATCGTCTAAATCCATGTTATTACCGTGGCTGTTATGGTTATGCGGCTTTTCAGGCTTGCAGGATATCAAGGAAAGCAGAGTTACAAATACAAGCAAAAGTGCTATAAATCTATTGTATTTCATAAGATCCTCCGAAACATTTTACTTAATTATACAATTATTGACCTATTTTGTCAATAGTTGACAGAGGTATGAAAAAAATATCTGTTGAAAAAGCAGTTTTTCTGTGTTATACTTTACATAGAAATAGCTTTGCGAGGAATAAAGGATGAAAATATTAGTCACGGGATGCGCTGGGTTTATAGGCTCGAGCTTTGCATTATATTTGCTTGAAAATTATCATCAGGACTCTGTTGTCGGTGTGGATTGCCTTACCTATGCGGCAAATGAGGAGGCGTTGGATAAGCTTCTTTCTTACGATAGTTTTAGATTTTATAAGGAAAATATATGCGATGCGGCTGTTATTAACGGTATTTTTGCCGCGGAAAAGCCCGATGTGGTAGTGAATTTTGCTGCCGAAACTCACGTTGATAACTCAATTTTGGATTCCCACAGCTTTGTGCAGACCAACGTTGTGGGTACGCAGGTGCTTTTGGATGCTTCTGTCCGTTACGGTGTCAGCCGTTTCCATCAGATCTCTACCGACGAGGTTTACGGTGATCTTCCCATTGATTCTGAAGATAGGTTTTGTGAGGAGTCTATGCTTAATCCATCCTCGCCTTATAGCGCAAGCAAGGCGGCGGCAGATCTCCTTGCGCTTTCCTATGCCCGAACCCACAGTCTTTCGGTCAGCATAAGCCGTTCTACCAACAATTACGGGCTTTATCAGCATTCGGAGAAGCTTATTCCTACGGTTATTAGCAACTTGGTTAAGCATCAGCCTGTACCGGTTTACGGTAATGGCGAAAATGTCCGCGATTGGCTCTACGTTGTAGATCACTGTCGCGCTATTGATCTTATAATAAGGAAGGGAACTGTCGGGATATACAATGTTGGTGCGGACAATTATTACTCCAACGTCGATTTGATTAAAAAAATAATGACTCTTTCGGGATATCCTGATGGCGAGATATCCTTTGTAGCCGATAGAAAGGGCCACGATAGAAAATATGCCGTAAATTTCGATAAGCTTCGCGCCCTCGGCTGGCAGCCCGAGGCAGATTTTGAGAGGGAATTAAAGGATACTATTGAGTGGTATGTAAGAAAATTAAATTAAATCCTTCTTTGCAGGATGAAATACAAACAGACTCGGATGAAATCTTCCGCCTACGGCTTAAGATGAAATTAAATCCACCGTTCCTTAACCTTGCGAAGCAAGATTTCATCGCGAAGTGATTTCATCCACCATGGGTGGATTTATTCCGCGAAGGCGGATTTAGTTAAAAAAGACTGCAATTTTGTATCAAATTGCAGTCTTTTTTATGGAAGCTGGGTATTCGCCTGCGGCGAAGATTTTTCGCTCGCCTTACACAAGCGAGCTTGTGACGGCTTTCGCTCAAATGCGAACCAGCGCACTTGCAAGCAAGTGCCTGTTCCGGATCGCAAGCGATCCGCAGCAATAAAAAAACACCGACATAAAGTCGGTGTCTTTTTATTGGTGGGGGAAGCTGGATTCGGACCAGCGAAGTCAGTGACAACAGATTTACAGTCTGCCCCCTTTGGCCGCTCGGGAATTCCCCCATAAAATATGGAGCTGGTGAACGGAGTCGAACCATCAACCTGCTGATTACAAATCAGCTGCTCTGCCATTGAGCCACACCAGCATCAGTCACGGTCTATATTATAGCAGAATGAATTGAGTTTGTCAACCCCTTTTTTCAATTTTTTTAAATAATTTTTTGAGTTTTATCTTCACCGTAGATTTTGGAGAAAATCAGGGTGAAAAGAGAGAAAAAGAACGGCATCCTATGACACCGTTCTTTTTGACGTGGGCAAAATTACTTTGCCTCAGCCTCGTTCTTTGCGATGATTTCCTCACCCTTGTAGAAACCACAAGCCTTGCAAACACGGTATGCAAGGATAGGCTCGCCGCACTGGGGGCACTTTACGATGTTGGTGGGGGTCTCAAGCTTCCAAACGCTGGAACGTCTCTTCATCTTTCTCGCATGAGAAACTTTTCTCTTCGGTACTGCCATTGTTGTTTACCTCCTAAAGTTGAGCATGCTATGAGCATAATGCTCCACGCATTCTCTGTATATTATTTTTTATTTTTCTTCTTTTTTCATTTGCTCAAGAAGCTTACGCAGGGGCTCCATTCTGGGATCAATCTCTTTGTAATCGCAGTTGCATTCACCCTCATTAAGATTCTTGCCGCATTTGTGACAAAGTCCCTTGCAATCGTCCTTACACAAGAAACGCATAGGGAACTCCATTTCAAGCTGCTCGCGCAGCTGCTCGTCCATATCAAGGAATCCGTCCTCGATAATAGCGAACTCATCAAGCTTGCTCTCGTCAAGATCACCGAGTAGGTTTCTTGGTGCAACGGTTTTCTCAAGGTCAAGGGTAAACTCGCCGTTAACAGGAGCGAGACAACGCGCACACTGTGCCTCGTAGTCTACTGACATGGTAAGGGTCATCCTCATATAACCGGCAGTGTTGGTAATTTCACCGCTAACCTTCATGGGAGAAGGAAAACCGACGCCCGAAAGATAACTTCCGGTGTCCTCGGAGTCTATGTCAAGTGATAGCTCGTAATCAAACTCGAGCAGACGATCACCGGCAAGCAGGGGTCTTAAGTCAAGTTTCACTTGCAAATCCTCCTTTTTAACGTCATTTGGGCGCAGTTTAGGCTACGATCCCAAAATCGTACAATATATTATAAATCACCAAATCCCAAAAGTCAATAGTTTTTTGAAAGTTCTGAAAATATTTTTTCTTCCATTAATTAAAATAAACATTTTATATGAAAAAGCACTTGATTTTATCTATTACTTGTGATAAAATATTTCTGTATGTAATGACACCCCAACAAAACGGAGGTATTGAAAAAATGAAATATGACGTTATAATTGTCGGTGCAGGCCCCGGTGGTATATTCTCGGCTTACGAGCTTACCACACTTAATCCCGAGCTTAAGGTTGCCGTTATCGAGGCAGGAAACGAGCTTAAAAAGCGCCGTTGTCCCATTGATGGCGATAAGGTAAAGAGCTGCATTAAGTGCAAGAGCTGTGCTATTATGTCCGGCTTTGGCGGCGCAGGCGCATTCTCTGACGGAAAATATAATATTACCAACGACTTCGGTGGCTCGCTTTATGAGTACATAGGCAAAAAGGCGGCTATCGACCTTATGAAGTACGTTGACGAGATCAACCTCGCTTACGGCGGTGAAGGAACTAAGATGTATTCCACCGCAGGCACGTCCTTCAAGACTCTTTGTGTGCAGAATAAGCTTAAGCTTCTCGACGCATCTGTTCGTCACCTTGGCACAGATATAAACTATATCGTGCTGGAGAATCTTTATAAGAAGCTTTCCAAGGCCGTTGATTTCTTCTTCAATACTCCTGCCCAGAGCATCGAAAAGCTGGAGGACGGCTACCGCGTTGTTACCAAGAAGGGCGCTTTCGAGGGTACTAACTGTATCGTATCGGTAGGACGTAGCGGAAGCAAGTGGATGGAGAGCGTTTGTCAGGCTCTTGACATCAATAAGAAGTCCAACCGCGTTGACATCGGTGTGCGTGTTGAGATTCCCGCAGTTATTTTTGAACATATTACAAGCGAGCTTTACGAGGGTAAGATCGTATACCGTACCGAAAAGTTTGAGGACCGCGTTCGTACCTTCTGTATGAACCCCAACGGAATCGTTGTTACCGAGAACACTAACGGTATCGTTACCGTAAACGGCCACAGCTTCGAGGATCCCTCAAAGAAGACCGAGAACACCAACTTTGCGCTCCTCGTTGCAAAGCATTTCTCCGAGCCCTTCAAGGATTCTAACGGCTATGCTGAAAATATTGCAAAGCTTTCTAACATGCTTGGCGGCGGTGTAATCGTGCAGAGGTTCGGTGACCTTGAGCGTGGACGTCGTTCTACTCACAGCCGTATTGAGGAGAACACCGTTACTCCTACTCTTTCTGCAACTCCCGGTGACCTTAGCCTTGTACTTCCCAAGAGAATTCTTGACGGTATTATCGAGATGATCTATGCTCTTGATAAGATCGCTCCCGGTATGGCAAACGATGATACTCTTCTCTATGGCGTAGAGGTTAAGTTCTACAATATGGAGGTCGAGCTTAACGAGCATCTTGAGACCAAGCACAAGGGACTTTACGTTATCGGTGACGGTAGCGGTGTAACCCACTCGCTCTCTCACGCATCTGCAAGTGGCGTTTACGTTGCAAGAAGGATCGTAGAGGAAAACAAGTAATTTAATAACATTGAGCCGCCTTCATTCGAGGGCGGTTTTCTTCTTTTTCAAAACCTTTTATTTTTATTATTGACATCGAATAAAATATATTGTATAATCAAAAATAGATTAAAATAGGGGAGGTATCGCCCATGATGACGGATATTGAAATTGCTCAGTCTGTGACACCGAAGCACATACTTGAAATTGCAAGGGACGCAGGTATTGATGAAAAATATATAGAGCTGTACGGAAAGAGTAAGGCAAAGCTTGATCTTTCTCTGCTTTCCGACCTTGAATCCAAGCCTGACGGCAAGCTTGTGCTTGTAACAGCTATAAATCCCACTCCTGCAGGAGAGGGAAAAACCACTACTACCATCGGCCTTGCCGACGGTATGCGCCGTATCGGTAAATCGGTCGCAGTCGCTCTCCGCGAGCCCTCGCTGGGCCCCGTTTTCGGTGTTAAGGGCGGTGCTGCAGGCGGTGGCTATGCGCAGGTCATTCCCATGGAGGATATTAACCTTCACTTTACAGGCGATTTTCATGCAATCGGTGCGGCGAACAATCTTCTTGCCGCAATGCTTGATAACCATATTTATCAGGGTAATTCCTTAAATATTGACCCCGAAAAAATCACATGGAAGAGATGCGTTGATATGAACGACCGTCAGCTTCGTGTGGTTCGTGACGGACTTGGCGGCAGAACCGGCGGTGTGCCCCGTGACGACGGATATGATATTACCGTTGCATCTGAAATTATGGCTGTGCTTTGCCTTTCAAGCTCTGTTGCCGATCTTAAGAATCGACTTGCGCGTATCATCGTAGGCTACACCTATGACGGCAAGCCTGTTACCGCAGGTGATCTTAAGGCGCAGGGCGCAATGACCGCACTTCTTAAGGATGCGATGAAGCCTAATCTTGTTCAGACTCTTGAAGGAACGCCTGCTTTTGTTCACGGCGGTCCCTTTGCCAACATCGCTCACGGCTGTAATTCGGTTATTGCTACTAAAAGCGCTATGAAAACCGCGGATTATGCTATTACCGAGGCTGGCTTTGGCGCAGATCTCGGTGCTGAAAAATTCCTCGACATCAAGTGCCGTATGGCAGGTCTCACCCCATCTGCGGTGGTCATCGTTGCAACTATTCGCGCTCTTAAAATGCACGGCGGTCTTGCAAAAGGCGAGCTTAACGGTGAGAATCTTGATGCACTCGAGAAAGGTATTCCCAATCTTCTGCGTCACCTCTCCAACATTAAGAGCGTGTATAAGCTTCCTTGCGTTGTGGCGATCAACAGATTCCCCACCGACACCGATAGGGAAGTAGAGTATATTATTAATAAATGTAAGAAACTTAACGTAAACGTGGTGCTTTCTACCGTATGGGCAGAGGGTGGTCGCGGTGGCGAGGCTCTTGCGCGTGAGGTCGTACGTCTTTGCGAGGAGGAAAAGGGAG
Source organism: Eubacteriales bacterium (assembly GCA_045128515.1). Lineage (GTDB taxonomy): Bacteria > Bacillota > Clostridia > Oscillospirales > CAG-272 > UBA1740. The sequence goes on from JBGVRO010000076.1 coordinate 12,730, forward strand.
ATTTCAGCTTCTCTTATTCCGATGAAATGTCCATCTCGGAAAAGATCGAGGCTGTTGCAACCCGTGTATACGGCGGTGCAGGAATAGAGATCCTTCCCGAGGCACAGGAGCAGATCAAGACTCTCTCGGAGCTTGGTTTTGATAAATGCCCGATCTGTATTGCAAAGACACAGTATTCCTTCTCGGATGATCCCACTCTTCTCGGTGCGCCCGAAGGATTTAAAATAACCGTTAAAAAGGTTAAGGCTTCTGCCGGAGCAGGCTTTATCGTTGTCCTGACAGGCGATATTATGACTATGCCCGGACTTCCCAAGATACCCGCTGCCGAAAAAATAGACGTCACTGATGACGGAAAAATCGTAGGTTTATTCTAATGAAACTGATTATTGCATCAAATAATGCCCATAAAATACACGAAATAAAGCAGATCCTTTCGGGTAAATTCGATGAAATACTTTCGCTTTCAGAGGCCGGTATAGATCACGAGACCGTTGAGGACGGCGCGACTTTTGCAGAAAATGCCTATAAAAAGGCGCGCGAGATTGCCGAAATAACAGGCTGTGCGGCTCTTGCCGATGACAGCGGACTTTGCGTGTCTGCTCTTGGCGGTGCGCCCGGAGTTATCAGTGCAAGATATGCCGGCGGCGGAGTGGTACACTCTACCGATACCGAAAACAACGCTCTTCTTCTTAAAAACCTTGAGGGCGTGAGCGACAGAAGGGCGTATTTCATCTGCGCCGTAGCTTTGGTTTATCCCGACGGTAGGCTCGTCAGTGCTGAGGGCTATATGCACGGCAGTATTATTGATACACCTCGTGGCGGAAAGGGATTTGGATATGATCCGCTATTCCTTCCGGTAGGTGAAAATCGCACCGTGGCAGAGATTTCCGATACGGAAAAGAATGCTATTAGCCACCGTGGAAATGCTCTTAAGAATTTACTTTCACTAATCTAATTATCAGAGGCTACTATGGAACAGGTTCTTGATATAATTCTTGATATAATCAACATAATCGGTATAATCTCCTTTGCGGCAGCAGGAGCAATGATCTCTATCGATAAGGAAATGGACCTTTTTGGTGTTCTTTTTCTTTCGATAATTACCTGCTTCGGAGGAGGTATTTTACGCGATGTAATGGCAGGTAATGAGATAGACAGAATGATGCCTATATTCTTCACACAGCTCAAAATGGAAATAATTGTTTGCGTTTTGACAGCTTTGACAGTATTTCTGGTTGCTTTTTTGCTAAAAGAGAAATATGTTAATGAAGAGGTAAAGGTTGAAAAAATCAACAACGTGCTCGATGCACTCGGACTTGGCGTATTTGCCGCAGTCGGCACGTCTGCTTACATAACACTCGGTCCATTTGTTTCAATAATAATGGGTCTTACCTCGGCTGTAGGCGGAGGTATAATCCGTGACGTAATTCTTCGTGAGATCCCCTTTGTATTTCGTAAGCGAGTATATGCCGTTGCTTGTATCCTCGGGTCAGCAGTCTATTACCTGATCCACGAGTTGCTCATGAAGGATATGAAGCTTGGTGACGTGGTAAGCACTATCGCCTGCGTTGCGGTGATCTTTGCCATAAGAATGTTGGCTACCATATTCCGTTGGAATATGCCGAAGGCTATTGATTTTCGCAAAATTGCGGCAGGATCCGACGATAAAAATTAAGGTCAAATTCTAATAAAATAACGGTAAAATCGACTCGTTTAATTCAGACGGGTCGATTTTTTACTTTAAACAAAACTTATAAAAATTAACAAATTGTTGACAAACGATTTCAAACATTATATAATATATAGATGGAATAATAATGTCAACCGAAAGGAGTAGGCTTATGAACGGAAAAAGCGCATTTATAAGATCGCAGTTGAACATCTTTAAGCACTTTATAGGCAAATGGTCGATGTCGACTGTAAGACGCGCCCAGGATAGCTTGGGTAAGCTTGCGAGCAACTCCTTTAAGGATCAGGTGAGGACCGAGCGACTCAGAATCGGTGAGATAAATTGCGCCCTGCTTTCTCCCAAGGAGGAGCTTTCAAACGGAATTATGCTTTATCTCCATGGTGGTGGATACGTTGCCGGTAATCTTGATTATGCGAATTCCTTTGGCAGTCTTCTTGCCGTAAAGTGTGGAATCAAGGTCCTTGCGGTTGAATACAGACTTGCCCCCGAGAATCCCTATCCTGCGGCACTTGATGATGCCATGGAGGCGTACGGATATCTTCTCTCCGGTGGCTACGAGCCATCACGCATTGTACTTTGCGGTGACAGCGCAGGTGGCGGACTCTGCTATGCGCTTTGTCAGAAGCTTCGCGATAAGGGCAGAACTATTCCTGCAGGTATTGTTGCCATTTCGCCCTGGACCGATCTTACTCTCAGCAGTCCTTCTTACGAAATAAATAAGAAGGATGACCCTCTTATGACGGTTGAGAGACTTAAATATTATTCCGATTGCTACGTTTACGGTGCTACCTCCGACACAAAGGGTAGATTGCATCCCAACACAAATGATGATGTCGAGGATGATATTAAGGTAAAATCCAATCCTAAGATATCACCTCTGTTTGATTCCTGTGAAAAAATGCCCGAGTCGCTTATATTCGTCGGTGACGACGAGATAATGTATGACGATGCGGTTCTTTTGCACGAAAAACTGCTGAAGGCAGGATGCCAGAGCGAGCTTGTGGTCGCAAGCGGTCTGTGGCACGCCTATTTGTTCTTTGATCTTCCCGAGAGGGCAGGGGATTTTGACAAAATATCCAGATTTATAAAAAAAATAATCCCTGCGAGAAAAATGCTTGCATGGATGAGCCTTGACAACGCGGCAAAGATATTCCCCGCTGCGAGAAGCAGGACCTGGAGCAATATGTTCCGCGTGTCCTCTACTCTTAACGAGGAAATAGATCGGGAGGCGCTGAAGGTTGCTCTCGAGGTCACTATTTGCAGATTTCCGTCTATTGCCGTTGCGGTTAAGGAGGGAATGTTCTGGTATTACCTTGAACAGATATCCTCTCCTCCCGATATACTCGATGACAAGCCATATCCTCTCGCCGGTATCCGTACTCGCGATCTGCGTAAGTGTGCTTTCCGAGTTTTGGTATACAAAAACCGCCTTGCCGTAGAGTTCTTCCACTCCTTGACAGACGGCAACGGAGGACTTATATTCGTAAAAACCCTGACCGCCGAATACCTGTATCAGAAATACGGTGTTAAGGTTCCTTCGGGTAACGGAATCCTTGACAGACTTGAGGAGCCGAGACCCGGCGAGCTTGAGGATTCATTCCTTAAATATTCGGGTAAGTACTCGACTCCGAGAAACGACCCCGATGCCTTTAGAATAAAGGGCGAGCGCGAGGTTGACGGCTTCCGTACCAATACCACCTTTGTAATTGATCCCGAATTTGTTAAAAACGAGGCTAAAAAACGCGGTGTTACCGTTACGGTGTATATGTCCGCAATTCTGGCAGAGGCGTCTCAGCGCATACAGGTGGCGAGAGTGCATAATCCTGCAAAATATAAGCCTATTAAAATTTTCGTTCCGGTAAATCTGAGAAAAATGTTTCCATCCATTACAATGCGTAACTTTATCCTTTACGCATATGTGGGCTTTGACCCAAGACTCGGCGATTATGAGTTTGACGATCTATGTCAGATCTTCGCCGCGCAGATGAAGCAACAAATGACCGTGAAAAATATGGGCGCTATTATCAGAACCAACGTGGCAAGCGAGCTTAATCCACTGATCATGGCTGTGCCTCTTGTTATTAAGAATATAATAATGAAGGCTGTTTTCTTGGCGGTCGGTGAAAAGAAGAGCTGCTTCAGCTTCTCAAACCTTGGTTTGGTCAACGTACCTGCAGAATATTCGGCATACGTTAAGCGTATGGACTTTGTTCTCGGCTCTCAGGCTGATGCGCCGTATAACGTATCGTCGCTTACCTATGGAGGTAAAATGTATCTTAACGTTACGCGTAATGCCAGCGAGCCTGTTCTTGAACGCGAAATTTATGCCGTTCTCAAAGAGAAAGGCGTACCTCATACAGTAGAAAGTAATTCAAGAGGAAAGGAGAATAAGAGATAATGTATTGTGTTAGATGCGGAGCAAAGCTTTCGGATGGACAAACCATGTGCCCGCTTTGTGAAACTACCGTTTATCATCCCGATATCAGCGTTGTTGAAGAGAATACTTATCCTAAAATACCGTTTGAATCGGAGGAGTTTAATCGCAAGGGACTTATGTTTGCATTGACTATGATATTCCTTGTGCCTCTTATTCTACCCATTCTTCTTGAGCTTGGTTGGAAATCCGAGATCAGCTGGTCGGGATATGCATCGGGTGGAACTTTGATCTTCTACACGGCTTTCGTTATGCCATATTGGTTTAAGCGTCCGAATCCTGTGATTTTCGTACCGGTGACCTTTGCTCTTTCTATAGGTCTTTTGCTGTTTATTAACTATGAAACAGATGGAAATTGGTTTATGTCCTTTGCTTTCCCCGTGGCAGGATCTCTCGGTATTATTGCAACTGCGGCAACCACTTTGCTGCGTTATGTAAAGAAAGGTTATCTTTATACCATTGGAGGTTTGCTCATAGCTCTTGGTCTGTGGACCGTGCTGCTTGAATTCGATATCAGAACCACCTTTAACGTAAGAACGCCCTTCTTCTGGTCGGTGGCTCCTCTTACCGTTTTTTCTATTCTCGGCATAATGCTTATCGTTATTGCTATCGTAAAACCGCTGAAGGAATCGCTCAGAAGATTCTTTTTCATTGGAAAAGTGAAAATTTAGCAAAATACACAAAAATTTTTTCAAAAAACTATTTACAAACGCATTTTTTTGTGTTATAATAACCAACGACCTTTAACTGAGTAACGTGTATGGCCTTGCTCCGTTCGGAAGAAAATCCCTGCGTGGCACGTGCTTTTCACCCGCATTTTACTCGGTTTTTGGAAATAAATTACAAGAAAGGTGAAGACAAATGATTTCTAAGGAAACAAAGACTGCCCTTATTGAGCAGTACAAGATCAACGCGCAGGATACCGGTTCTCCCGAGGTTCAGGTTGCTATTCTTACAACCAGAATCAACGAGCTCACCGAGCACATGAAGAAGAACCCCAAGGACTTCCACTCTCAGAGAGGCCTCTCCAAGATGGTTGGTCACAGAAAGCAGCTTCTTGCATACCTTGCAAAGAAGGATATCGAAAGATACAGAGCGCTCATCAATAGCCTCGGTCTCAGAAAGTAATACAGTTACTTCCCGGGATGATATAATAAGCGGGAACGGATCTTTTTTCGTTCCCGTTTGTTATGAAAAAAACATTTTATTTCAACAAAACAATATTCGGATGCGAAAGTAGCAGTTAAATATGTGCTGAACGGTGCTTTAGCGGATATTTAAGTGCTATGTTCGCTCCGATCAAAAAAATTAAAAGGAGTTTTAACATGGTAGAAAGAATTAAAACATTCGACGACTACAAAGAGTACCGCTACGAGCTTGCGGGCAGACCCCTTGTAGTAAAGACCGGCAAGATAGCAGGTCTTGCAAACGGTGCGGCAATGGTTCAGTACGGTGAGACCACCGTTCTTGCAACTGCAACCGCATCCGCTTCTCCCAGAGATGGAATTGACTTCCTTCCTCTCTCGGTTGACTATGATGAGAAGATGTATGCTGTAGGTAAGATCCCTGGCGGCTTCCTTAAGCGTGAGGGCAAGCCCTCTGAGAAGGCAGTTCTCGCAGGTAGAGTAATCGACCGTCCCGTACGTCCCCTCTTCCCCAAGGATCTGAGAAACGATATTTCTCTTCTCCTTACCATCATGTCTGTTGACCCCGACTGTTCTCCCGAGATCACCGCTATGATCGGTGCATCTATCGCTCTCTCTATTTCCGACATTCCCTGGAACGGTCCTATCGCAGGTGTATTCATGGGTCTTGTTGACGGCGAGATCGTTGTTAACCCCACCGCTGCACAGAGAAAGGTTTCTGATCTTGAGCTTACCGTTGCTGCTTCCGAGGGCAAGGTAGTTATGATCGAGGCAGGCGCGAATGAAGTTTCCGACGAGGTTATGTTCGACGCTATTATGAAGGCGCACGAGGAGTGCAAGGGCGTTGTTAAGTTCATCAACGAGATCGTTGCTGAGATTGGTAAGCCTAAGTTTGCTTATGCATCCGGCGAGCTTGATCACGATATGTTCGACGAGATCTTCGCATATTGCGAAACTCGCGTAATGGAGGCACTTGACACCGACGACAAGAACGTTCGTGATGCTAAGATGCAGCCCATTATGGATGATATCGTTGCTACCTTCGAGGAGAAGTATGAGGACATCAAGACTATTCTCCCCGAGCTTATCTACAAGATACAGAAGAAGATCGTTCGTCGTTGGCTTCTTGTTGACAAGAAGAGAGTTGACGGCAGACGTATGGACGAGATCCGTCCTCTTGCTTCCGAGGTTGGTCTTATTCCCAGAGTACACGGCTCGGGTCTCTTTACCAGAGGTCAGACACAGGTACTTACTATTGCTACTCTTGGCACTCTTTCCGATGGCCAGAAGCTTGAGGGTCTTGACGAGGAGACCGGCAAGAGATATATGCACCACTACAATATGCCCGGCTACTCCACAGGTGAGGCTAAGGCTCTTCGTTCTCCCGGACGCCGTGAAATTGGTCACGGTGCTCTTGCTGAGCGCTCTCTCGTTCCCGTTCTTCCTTCGGAAGAAGAATTCCCCTATGCTATCCGTCTCGTATCCGAGGTTGTAAGCTCTAACGGCTCTACCTCTCAGGGTTCTGTTTGCGGTTCTACTCTTGCTCTTATGGACGCAGGTGTTCCGATCAAGGCTCCTGTTGCAGGTATTTCCTGCGGTCTTATCACCGCTGAGGACGGTTCTTGGGATACCATGATCGACATTCAGGGTCTTGAGGACTTCTATGGCGATATGGACTTCAAGGTAGCAGGTACCAAGAAGGGTATTACTTCTATTCAGATGGACCTTAAGGTAGACGGTCTTACTCCCGAGATCATCAAGCAGGCGCTTGAGACTACTCACCAGGGTAGAAACGAGATCATTGACAAGGTTATCCTTCCTGCAATCGCTGAGCCCAGAGCAGAGGTATCTGCATATGCTCCCAAGATGATCTCTATGACTATCAACCCCGATAAGATCCGTGAGGTTATCGGTAAGGGTGGCTCTGTAATCCAGAAGATCGTTGCTGATACCGGCGCTAAGGTTGATATCAACGACGACGGTACTGTATTCATTGCTGCAGTTAACCGTGACAGCGCGTATATGGCTAAGGCTATTATCGATGCTATCGTATTCGAGCCCGAGGTTGGCGAGACCTATGAGGGTACTGTAACCAGAATCATTCCTATCGGCGCATTCGTTGAGTATGCTCCCGGTAAGGAGGGTATGGTTCACATTTCCAAGCTTCAGCAGCAGAGAACCGAGAAGGTTGAGGACGTTGTTGCAGTAGGTGACACCGTTCGCGTTAAGTATCTCGGTACTGACGAGAAGGGCAGACAGAACCTTTCTATGAAGGATGCTGCTCCCAAGGCGGAATAATTAACAAAAAACTTACTAACGGCAATCGGTAAAACGGTTGCCGTTTTTGATTGTGAAACAGAACCTGTATCAGAGGTGTCACATATACTGATTTTTGTCCCTCAAAAATGCGTTTTTTTAATAAAATTTATTGTGTATTCGCTATATATATAATAAAAATAAATAAAATTCATAAAAAGTATGTTTTTTTTTGAAAAAACTATTGACTTATTTTGCAACAAGTAGTATAATCATTACAAGAAAGTGCATAAGTTTGTCTTTTTGCAAAAGTGCGACTGTCGGAACACGCTTCAGACCATTCGCCCAATGGCTTTTTGCCCCCGACCGAACCCTTTGCAAAGGGCAGGCATGTGTTTTCACTAAAAGAAATTATTATTTTTATTAAAGGAGAAAATTTACTATGAACAAGAACATTGTAAAATTGATCGCAATTTTAGTAATGTGCTTCATGCTTGTTTCTGTTCTCGTAGCTTGTAAGGGCGAGACTGGTGCAACCGGTCCCCAGGGCGAAAAGGGCGAACAGGGCATCCAGGGTATCCCTGGTAAGGATGGCGCTAACGGCGCTGATGGCGCTCAGGGTCCCAAGGGTGACAAGGGCGACAAGGGCGACCAGGGCGAACCCGGTCTTCCCGGCACTAACGGCACTGACGGCCTTACTCCCACTATCGGTGAGAACGGCAACTGGTTCATCGGCGACGTTGATACCGGCGTTAAGGCTGAGGGCAAGGATGGCCAGGATGGTCAGGACGGTAAGGATGGCGTTGACGCTACCGACTGTGAGAATCACACTTGGGATTCCTACGTTCTTTCTAAGCACACCCAGGACACCGTTGGTGTAACTCTCTACGTTTGCGAGAACTGTGGTGATGCAGCATTTGGTTATGAGAACCACAACTACAACAAGAGATTCGAAGATCACATCAAGGTTCCCACTATGGAGAACGGCGGTGCTGTTGTTCTTATTTGTGAGTGCGGCGACCTTCTCGATGTTGAGATCCCCGCTCTTTCCAACTCCAGATTCTACATGGTAGAAGAAGGTCACTGCATGAAGGCTGACAAGTATAGCTGCAGCCTCTATGATGCAGAGAAGTTCGTTGACTGCTACGTAGAGTTTGAGGTTAAGAACGATCGTCACGATTTCGTTGACTTCAGCGAAGAGGCTATTGCAAATGGCGATTGGAAGCTTGTTATTCCTGCAGAGATCGAGTGCGAGTGCTCTGCTGATAAGCTCTACTATCCCGTATGTACTAACGGCTGTGGCACTGACTTCAGCGCTCCCGAGTTCGTTGAGTACGTTCAGGTTGTTAAGGCTCCCGACCACACCTTCGATCCTAACGGTTGGCACGAGGCACAGAAGAAGCCCGGCGAATCTCCCTGCATGCAGGACACCGTTTATGTAAACGAGTGCACCGTTTGCTACAAGGATGGCGAACTTCTTCACGTTGATTGCGTTGAGACTCGCGTTGAGACCGAGGCTCCCGGTCACGATTGGGGTAAGTGGACTGTAGTTACAGCTCCTACCGCTACCGAGGCTGGTGAGGCAATCAGAGTTTGTACCGTATGTGAGCTTGAGGAGTATGGTTCTCAGGTTGTTACCGACAAGATCGTTCTTCCCGCTCTTAACGAGACTGATTACACCTATGCAGTAACTCTTGCTCCCAACTGTCTTGAGACAGGTAAGGCTACATACACTCACAACGAGACCAAGATCGTTATCGAGGTTGAGCTTGAGGCTCTTGGCCACGCTTACAGCGAGACCAGCAAGGTTGAGGTAGTTGTTAACGCTGTTATGTTCCTTGAGAACGAGCAGGTTCTTTACATTCCTACCGCTTACATCACCTGTGATGCATGTGATCACGTTGAGGCTGTTGAGCTTCCCGTTGCTTGCATCGAGAATGTTACCACTGGTGAGAAGGTAATCGGCGCTGGCTACCTTGTAAACTATGGTCACTGCTACCAGGATCACGATGCATACACCTTCACCATCGCTGGCTGTGAGGCTATCGGTGAGGAGACCACTATCGTTGTTAACTTCAAGATCGATGCTGGTTACGAGCACGATGATGCTCCCGCTGATGAAGAGCTTGTACTTGTAGAGGGTACTGAGAAGAACTACTACGTATACAAGTGCTCCAAGTGTGGTGACTGGATCGTAGCTAAGTACGAGGCTAAGGCTGTTTAATTTAAACGCTTAAAATTTATAAGTAAGTAATCTTTCTCCAATGATTACTAAATAAATTCGGTAGGGCGGTTGCTCCGTGTGACCGCCCTGCTGATAAAAATTGGAGATCTTGGGCGAATTTACAACTTTATTTCGAGGAGGATCGAATGAGAACCGCTAAATATAACGATTATACCTTTTTGAGAATATTACTGTTTATCATTTTGATTGTTCTCGCCATTTTTGCGTGTAAACATTTTGTAAAGGCGCCTTGCGAGCATACCGGTTCATGGAAGACCGTTGAGGCTACATGCACCGAGAACGGCTACAAATACAAAGAGTGTACTAAGTGCGGAGAGCAGTATGATAGTACTGTTATCGAAGCAACCGGACACAAGGCTGTTGATACAGTAATTACCATTGAAGAGGCTACATGCACAAAGACCGGTAGCGGATACAAGGCTTGCTCTGTTTGTGGCGAGCATCTTGAGTTTGTAACCATTCCTGTTGTTGCACATACCCCCGGTGATACTGTTATTAAAAACGAAAAGCATACGTTGGCTGAGGGCGCTTCCTATGAAGAGCATGTTTATTGCACAGAGTGCGATGAGCAGCTTTCTGTGAAGAAGGTTGACGTAGAGCATAACACAGAGGTTCGTTTAACTGTAAATGATCCTACCTGTGTAGATAAGGGCAGTGAAGTAAAAACAATTTATTGCATCGATTGTGACAAGGAGCTTTCTACAGAAAGCAAGGAGCTTGCTCCTCTTGGACACAGCTTTGCTTGGGCACTTAACTATAAAGACGGCGAGGCTGTTCTTGAGGGTGAGTGTACCGCACCTGAATGTGGTCACGTTTTTGATCCCGATGTTGACACTACTTACACCTACGACATAGCAAAAGATGCAGATGCATCCTTTGTTCCTAATTGTGCTCCCGGTTATGATTTATATGTAGCAACTATTTACTGTAACGGTGAAAAGGTTGCACAGGCTGAAACAATCGTGGACCTTCCTGCAGATCCTGAGGTTGAACATACACTTTATGTAAAAGTAAAGGATTCGAATGGAAACTGGACAGTTCCGAATCCCGAAGCATTCTCTGAATATAACATTAATAAAGACGGATATATTGTTGATGATAATGGCGAGCTGATCAACTTCTTGCAGTATGCACAGAAGGATGCTCAGGGCACATATTTCAACATTTCTACTCCCGGAATTATTAAGGTTGCTGATAGCAAGTGGGATGAAAATGGCTTTGCAGTAGGTACATTTAAGTGTACTACCGATGTTCTTGATGGATATGAGCATTGGGTAACTGTTAGAATTTATAACGACTTAGCGAATTAATTATACTATTTATTTGATAACTCAAATCGTAAATCTGCAATGTTAATTTTGGCAGAATAAATAATAGTATATTTCAAACCGCCCGTTGATGAAACGGGCGGTTTTGCTTTATTATATATATAATAATGTAACGAAAATCATCGAAATCTATTGCAATTTAGTAAATAAAATGATATAATATTATCATGAGATAATATGGTCTATTATAAATAAAATTTAACATAAAAAGGATTAAGAAAATGGAAAGAACTTATATTAAAGACGTTACCCCCGGCGTGTGCCGTGTACAGGGATTCGTTGAGAACTTCCGTAACAAGAGAACAATGGCGTTTATCGTTGTAAGAGACATTACAGGTAAGCTCCAGATCACTATTGAGAAGGAAAAGCATCCTGAATTTACCGAGATGCTTGACAAGCTCACCATTCACTCGGTTGTAACCTTCGAGGGTGAGGTTGTTGCAAGCGAGTACGTTAAGATGGGCGGTAAGGAAATGTACCCCACCTTTATGAGAGTTGAGTCTATCGCAGACGCGCTTCCTATTAAGGATGACTCTGATATCGACGTGCGTATGGATTACAGATGGATCGATCTCCGTCGTGAGAAGAACCAGCTTATGTATGCTATGCAGACTACACTCACCAACGCTATGCGTGAGTTCCTTGTAGAGCGTAACTTTATTGAGATCCATACTCCCAAGCTTATCGCTGCAGCAAGTGAGTCCGGCTCCGACGTTTTTGAGGTTAAGTATTTCGACGGACTTGCATACCTTGCTCAGTCTCCTCAGTTCTATAAGCAGATGGCTATGGCTTCCGGCCTTGAGAGAATCTTCGAGACAGGCCCTGTATTCAGAGCAGAGAAGTCCTATACCAACAAGCATGCTACTGAGTTCACTGGCTTTGACCTTGAATTCTCCTACATCGACTCCTTTGAGGATGTTATGAAGATGGAGGAGGAGCTTCTTACCTATGCTCTTGCACAGGTTAAGGAGAAGCACGGTGACAAGATCGTTGAGCTTTATGGTCCTGAGTACGAGGTTATCGTTCCAAGCCTTCCTTTCCCCAGAATGAAGCTTGCTGACGTATATGCAGAGCTTGAGGCAAGATATGGCTACACTCTTCCCGACGAGCTTAAGGGCGACCTTACTACCGAGGCAGAGCGTATGACAAAGCAGCTTTGCCGCGATATGTTCGGTCACGAGTTCCTCTTTATTACCGACTATGATGCTAAGGAAAGAGCCTTCTATCATATGAGAGATGAGCAGGGCGTTCCTCAGGGTTACGACCTTATCTGGCGCGGTGTTGAGATCACCACCGGTGCACAGCGTGAGCATCGTTATGATATTCTTAAGGCGCAGGCAGAGGAGAAGGGCCTTGCAGAGGACGTTAAGTTCTACCTCGAGTTCTTCAAGTACGGCTGTCCTCCCCACGGTGGTTTCGGCCTTGGTATCGACCGTCTTACCATGCTCTTCCTCGGTCTTTCTATTAAAGAGGCGGAGTTCCTGTTCCGTGGTCCTAATCGTCTTACCCCCTAATTTTCGACGGAATATTCTTTATATAACTTCGTTATAACTGCGATACTCGTCTCGGAGTAGGTAACTACACCGTCGCCTGTGTTTCTCGTTATGCCTCGTTATATAAACAATCTTCTCGCCGAAAACAGTGCGGAATTTGTGGATAACTGCGGTCAAATCGCCGTAGGTAACTACGGCTTCATCTCCCTCGCTCGATGTGCCTTGTCTTGCAGAATTTCTGCTCGCAAATTTGCGAGAGATATTTCGTTGTCGGTCGATGCGCTCAGGTTGGCGCAAATAACACTTAATAATATTATAAAATTAGGAGATTTTCAATGAAAATTGCTCTTATAAATGAAAATAGCCAGGCGGCTAAGAATGCTCTTATTGAGTCTACTCTTCGCTCTGTTGTAGAGCCTCTCGGCCATGAGGTATTTAACTACGGTATGTATTCTGCAGAGGATAAGGAGCAGCTTACCTACGTGCAGATCGGTATTCTTTCTGCGGTATTGCTTAACTCCGGTGCGTGTGACCTTGTTATCACAGGATGTGGCACAGGTGAGGGCGCTATGCTTGCTTGTAATGCCTTCCCCGGTGTGCTTTGCGGTCACGTGGTTGATCCCACAGACGCATATCAGTTTACTCAGGTTAACAATGGCAACGCGATCTCTATGCCTTTTGCAAAGGGCTGGGGCTGGGGCTGTGAGCTTAACCTTCAGTATGTTTTTGAGAAGCTTTTTGTTTCCGAATGGGGTCTTGGTTATCCTCGTGAGAGAGCAATTCCCGAGCAGAGAAACAAGAGGATTCTTGATGAGGTAAAGAAGGTAACTCATAACGATATTGTTTACATTCTTGAGAACCTTGACAGAGAGCTTACCGTTGGCGCTCTTTCCGGTCCAAAGTTCAGGGAATACTTCTTCCAGAACTGCAAGGATGAGAGAATTGCTGACTGCGTAAGAAAGCTTCTCGGTATTTAAAATACACTTAAAATTCATACAAAATTCGGCGCATCCATGTCAGTTAATTCTGCTGCTAATGCGCCGACTTTTGATAAAAATGCAAATAACTGTTGTCAAATAAAGACGATATATGTCATATATTTACTAATTATATTTGACTAAATTTGTTTTTAAAAGGAGAAAAAATATGGATTTTGTTCAGCGACTTGCTGAAGGCTGTATGCCTTTTCTGCATTTTCTTCAAAGCATTCGTAATCCCTTCTTTGATTGGTTCTTTGCTTTGATCACACACCTTGGTGAGGAGACCTTTTTCCTTGTAATTGCGATCCTTTTCTTCTGGTGTATCAATAAGAGAGAAGGATACTTTATTCTCATCACAGGTCTTATTGGTACGGTTGTTAATCAGCTTGCAAAGCTCTTTTTCCGCGTTCCTCGTCCTTGGGTTCTTGATCCTGATTTTGAGATCGTAGAGTCTGCTCGCGAGGAGGCAACAGGCTACTCATTCCCATCGGGTCATACGCAGAATATTGCAGGAACCTATGGTTCGATCGCGGCATTTGAGCCTAAAAAGTGGAAGACTATTCTTTGCACTGTACTGATCGTTCTTGTTGCATTTTCGAGAATGTACCTTGGCGTTCATACACCTCTTGACGTAATCGTTTCGCTTCTCTTTGCACTTGGACTTATACTTCTGCTTCGTCCCGTATTTAAAACCGAAGAAAGCATGAATAAGCTTATGCCCATAGTTGTTGTTGCGTCAGTTATCCTTTCAGTTGGATTCCTTGCATATGTTCTTTCACTTTCGGGTGTTAGCTTCCTCGATGCTCATAATTATCAAAGCGGTCTTAAAAACGCATGCACACTTCTTGGTTGCACCGCAGCGCTTATCCCTGTTTACATTCTTGACCGTAAGTACATTAAGTTTGAGACGGGTGCTCGTTGGTATGCACAGATTATTAAGCTTGTTGGAGGACTTCTCGGAGTACTTGCCATCAAGTCAGGGCTCAGCGCACCTCTCACAGCTCTTTTCGGCAACGAATTTGTGGCTCGTGCCGTTCGTTACTTCCTTATCGTTGTCTTTGCAGGCAGCGTTTGGCCTCTCACCTTCAAGTGGTTCGCAGGGCTTGAGATTGGTTTTATGGAGAGATTCACCGAATGGGTAAAGGGTAAAATTTCATCGATAAAAAAAGTAAATTAAAATAATTTTAGGCTTGTCACATCGACGAGCCTATTTTTTTACTAAATTATACTTTACTTTTTTAAATATTTATGTTATAATATACTGATAAAATATGTAAATGGGTTAGAAAGGCGAAAAAATATGAAATGCCCCCTTTGTAGTTATTCTGATTCCAGAGTTCTTGATTCCCGTCCTATCGACGACGGTGCAAGTATAAAGCGCAGACGTGAGTGCATCTCTTGCGGCAAAAGATTTAACACCTACGAGGTAGTTGATACCGTTCCGATTGCAGTTATCAAGCGCGACGGAAGACGCGAGTTCTTTGACAAGCATAAGCTTGCTCGCGGAATCAAGATCGCGTGTCAGAAGCGCGCCGTAGATGCCGATGCGATCGCAACGTCCATCGAGCAGGAGCTTATGAACGAGATCATCACCGAGATCACCTCGCAGGAGATCGGAGAGAGAGTTCTTACAAGACTTAAGGAATGCGACATTGTTGCATACATTCGATTTGCGTCTATTTACAGAGATTTTCAGGATATAGATTCTTTCACTGCCGAGCTTAAGAGCTTGGCGAAGAAGTCGAGAAGAAAGACAACCGTCATCGGGGAGGATAAGTAATGATCAGAAGTATGACTGCCTTTGGCAGAGCAAAGCGACCCGGCGAAGCCAAGGATATCACCATTGAGATCAAAAGCGTAAATTCCCGCTTCTTTGATTGTAACGTAAAGC
>JBGVRO010000077.1:0-2426 GCA_045128515.1 Eubacteriales bacterium
AAGAAGCCTTTATTGACATAGCCATCGACCACGGTTTGGCATCGCCCGATACCGCTGACAAAACATACCGCAAAGCACTCGGTAAAATGAAAAAGGAACTTAAAAAGAAAGATATATTATAAAACAAAAAAGCCCCGTTAGGAATGCAGAATTTACTGCGCTCCCAACGGGCGTTTTTTTATTTGTATACTTCTACACGTTCGGCTTTGCGGTTCCGGTTCATGCGTTTTAGCATAGCGTGTAGCTTTTTTCCAACGTATCTTCCTTGCCACGATACACAACAAACTTGCAGAACAGAAATTCTAAAACAAAGTTTGCGAGCATTGTTATAATTAAAATAATAAAATCGTTCACACCAACGCTCTCAGCTAAATTCCCAAGATATGTAGATAACGGCGTAAACACCAAGTAAAATCCAAACAACTTTGTCATTGCTACTGGTATATTGGCCGCAGACTTAAAAGTATATCTGCGATTTAGTGTGAAATTCCATAGAATTGACAGCACAAGAGAAATTAGGTATGGAATCCAATAATCCTTTATAAATATCTCTAGCAATGCGAACGAGCCAATTTGAATTAGTCTCTGCTCATTAACCGCACGAAACGGTTATGAGGTTATTTTTCAGCTTCAGCAGCATTGAAATTACGTCGTACAGGAATCCCAAAAATCGGCGCAAAGAACCTCTTGCTAATTTTTCGAGGTTCAATACCAGTAGGGAAAGCGCAATGGAACAACGGGTCGTTGTATCGAGCTTCGTTCTGATGAGTCCCAAGCCGCAGCATCTCTTTGCGAGGCTGAAGCCTCGCTCGACTTCGATACGATCCGTGTTATCACTGTATGCAGTTTTGCGTTCCTCCGGCGTCGGTTCTTTTTTTGGACGCCCCAAAGCCGGACCGGATATACGGATACCCTTGCTCTTGCAGAAAGCTCTGTTGTTCCGATTGCGGTATATCTGATCGACCAGCACCCTTTCGGGATAGCGTCCGGTTCGCTTGCGGTATCTCTCTATTGCCGAGATGAGCACATCCGCTTCATTGTAAGCGTCAAAGGATAATCTCTCTAACCGTGCGAATCCGTTTTCATCAATGCTCATATCCAGCTTTGCACCGAATTCTACCGGAGCTTTTGCTTTGCCGCGCACGATGGGTCGGATATACGGCTGAGAAATACTGACGATGCGGTCTTTGACGCTGTGAACATTGTTGTCATACATATACTTTTGCTGTTCATACAGCTCTTTGATGACCGTTAACCGCTTGGCTTGCTTTTCGGTAAGAACTACTCCGTTGGCTAATACAAACATATCGATATAGCCGAGGTCTCGACGAATATACTGAAGCTGCTGCTTGATTGCCTTGCGGATCTTTTTCTTGGTACGCTTTTTGCATTTCGCCAAATTCAGATAATCTTTTCTCGCGTTTTTGCGATACATCCTTGGCTTGTAAAAATTGTAGGTATAGCAGATATCGTCTGTGATGGATTCAAGATTTTCTCTTGCCTCGTTCAGCAGATTGATGTCCTGCGGGTAAGAGATGTTCTGAGGAGCACAGGTAGCGTCAAGAATCAATGTGCCTTTGTTGTCTGCTTCGGATTTCTCATTCTCTTTGCTTTCAGCATCCTCGCCGCCATCGGAGTGACTGTTGTTATCCGAATCATCGTCTTCATTGTTTTCAGGCAGATTGAATTGGATCATCATTTCGTTGATGTCTTCAAGGATGTCATCTGTCAGACGTTTGCGAAACTCTACCAAAAGTGACGGCGCAAAAGGCGCTTCATAAGAATATCCCGGAAGTCCGATAAAGTATTGGTAGTAGGCATTCTCCTTGATTTGCTCTACAAGCTCACGGTCGGAATAATCATATTTCTTCTGGATCATCAGCGACCCGAGAGCTGTTTGTAAAGGTTTTGCCGGCATACCGGTCTCGCTCGGAAACAGCGCGGCATATTTTATCTCGATGTCGTACCACGGTATACTCGCAGCCTTCTTTACCCAGCGGTTCTCAGGATCCATCTGCATCCCTGCGGGCTGATTGAAATCTGTAAAACTCATTTGTTGATTTCTATGAAACTTATACATACTGTCCTCTAACTTAAGTGCAAGCTTTTTTATTGCTCTTGATTATTTTCTTGCACTTATTATAGCACATTTCGATGAAAAATGCACTGTTTATCGAGAATTTTACTGATTGCTTGTTTTGAAGGCAGTGACTAATTAAAGAAAAAATGCAGCAGAGTTTTCTGCTGCATTTTTGTTTCAATAGCATAAAATGTTAAATTTTACAACCTATTCAGTAAAATACAAAACTTAATATTATATATATAATACACTTAGAGGTATTGAGAAACCTTGTTTTTGTTAAGCTTTTGCTTGGCTGTGGCAGGTGTTTCCCCGCAAAGCTGTTTATAAGCTCTTGTGAAAGAGT
>JBGVRO010000078.1:0-2737 GCA_045128515.1 Eubacteriales bacterium
CGCAAAATGGAAAATATGCGGCTAATTATATAAAAGAAAAGACCGACTTCCGCCGATCCTATCACATAACGCTTGTTATGTTGTAAGGTTTTCTTGTCAGTTTAGATTTTGGAAGTAAAAAACAAAAATGAGCATAGCGAAAGAAGCCTTTTCACCTTTTATTTTGAAAAAAGAGCACGAAAAGGCTTTATCGTTATGCTAAAAAATACATTTTTTGAAAATTTTTAAGGGATATGTAGCAAAACCTATTGCAAAATCTAAGATTTTGTGCTATAATCTATACATCAAGTGTTTGCCAACTACGGCAGACGGCAATATTTGAATACATAACAAGCGTTATGTTGCTTTGTTTTTTCTCATAACGAATTTACGGGAGGTGAAGCCATTGGGATATAGTTATGACAGCGAAAGACGTAAGAAAACTACCATTATCATTTTAATTATTATCATTCTGCTTCTCCTTACTACCATCGTAGGTCTTACATACGCACTCTTTACAAGCGGCGGTGATGACGGCAAGATTGGCGTAAACGTAACTTCGGGTGAATGCAAGATAGACATTGTAGATGCCGAGGATAAATCTCTTGTCGGTGACGTTCTCGATTTCGTGACCGAGGAAAAAAAGGATAAGATTTACTTCGAGCCGGGTGCTACCTACTACACCGAAGGCTTTGAGGTAAAGAATATCGGCAATATCCCCGTTAACTTCCGCGTGTTCATCAGCGAGGACGAGGCAAACGACAGATATAGCTTCCAAGAAGCCTTTGAATTATGGATAACGAAAGATCCATCAAATCTTGAAGGTGCTGAAAAGCTCACAGAATTTACGGGGCGCTTGGAGGTTGACCAAATGAGCGAAACCTATTATTTGGTTGTTCGTATGAAGGAAACCGCAGGCAACGAATATCAAAACAAAACCTATACGGGAATAGGCGTAACCGTCTATGCCGTACAGGGCAACGTAGATATTGGAGAGTGATAAAAAATGAATGAAAAAACAAAGAAGCTCGTCAATATCGGTACAAAGGTCACTACTTGGCTATTGATTGCCTTTACCGTTTTTATGATGATATTCACGATTGTAACGGTGACAACGGTTGACAGAAATGACCGTAGCATCTTCGGTGTAAAGTTCTATATCGTTCAGACCGATTCAATGAGCAAGTCGGAAAACAACAAGGATATGGATATCCACTTCAATGCAGGCGATATCGTTCTTATTAAAGATCTTTCCGACAATGAGGAAGCCGAGCTTAAAGCAGGTGATGTAATTGCTTTCCTTTCCACCAATAGCGTCAGCTATGGTGAAACGGTAACGCATATGATCCGTGAGGTTAAATATAACGACGAGGGCAAGATTGTCGGCTTCGTTACCTACGGTACGAACACGGGAACGAATGATGAAAAGGTCGTTGAACCCGAGTACATATTAGGTAAATATACGGGCAAGCTCCCCGGCGTTGGTAATTTCTTCGCTTTCGTGAAATCTACTCCCGGCTACATCGTTTGTATTCTCGTTCCTTTTCTTCTGCTCATTCTCTATAACGGCGTAAACGTGATAAGATTGTTCCGTCAGTACAAGAAGGAGCAAACCGCGGTTATGGAAGCCGAGCGCGCAGAGATTGCCGAGGAACGCAAGAAAAACGAAGATATGCTCCGCGAGCTTCAAGCACTCAAAGAACAGCTTGAACGGCAAAACGGTGGTACACCGACAGAAACACCGCCTGCCGAAACCGAGAATAGCTCGGATACATAATTTTATTTTGGTCTTTACGAAATATGCGTTTAGATATTCGTCAACAAAAATAATTTACAGGAGGTAAAACAAAATGACGAATTTGAAAACCACTAAGGGAGCATTGTTGAGCAGTGTTGTTGCACTCCTTGTATGCTTTACGATGCTTCTCGGGACGACGTTCGCTTGGTTTACGGACTCCGTAACCTCTGCGAACAACATCATTCAGACCGGTACTCTCGACGTTGAGATGTACTGGGCAAAGGGAACCGAAGATCCTTCTTCTGCTGATTGGAAGGATGCTTCCCAGGGTGCGATATTTAATAGCGAGCTTTGGGAACCCGGCTACGTAGAAGCTCGCCACATCAAAATTGCTAACGTGGGCACGCTTGCATTGAAGTATAAGCTCGCAATCGCTCCCAATGGCGAAGTTTCCGAGTTGGCAGATGTTATTGACGTTTATTTCGTTGATCCCGCACAGATTGCAACCCGCGATTCTCTGGCAACATTGACTCCCGTTGGAACGCTCCGTCAGATGATCGATGATCCTGATGGTGCTGCTTACGGCTCTCTTCTTGCAGAGGATGAAAGTACCGAAGAGATTGAAAGCGTTAAGACCGTTACTATCGCTCTCAAGATGAGAGAGAATGCAGGAAACGAGTATCAGAATCTTTCCATTGGTACAAACTTCTCCATCGTTTTGATGGCAACTCAGGACAACGTGGAGAAGGACGCACTTGACGAGAATTACGATAATATCGAAATCCCCGACAAAGACGTTCAGGTTATCGAAGGAAACACCTACCATTATACCATTGATGGTAATGTCGTGCTTGCGAGCGTTCCTTACGGCAACGTAGACGCAAGCTTTACCGTTCCGGATGATGTGACTATTCTCGGTCAGGGGGATGTATACGACGGAGCTGTACCTGTGTTCAGCAAGTCCTCTCCTATTGAGAGCATTACTCTTCCTGAAGGTTTAGTGGAGATCAAGGCAAGAGC